>CAZYKT010000001.1:0-107521 GCA_964648165.1 uncultured Polyangiaceae bacterium
AACCGCTGAAAGCATATAAGCGGGAAGCCGGCCTCAAGACTAGGTGTCCCTGCCGTAAGGCACTAAAGGCCCCTTGTAGACCACAAGGTGATAGGCCGGGTGTGGAAGCGTAGTAATGCGCGGAGCTAACCGGTACTAATAGGCCGTGAGGCTTGACCTATCCGCTAAGGCAAACATTGTAGCTCGTGCCTGGAGTTCGGGTGTTGGTGGATCCCTCGGGATTCTGCCATGAGTCCGGACTGGTACGGAACTCAGGATCGCTAGTTACGACGACGCCCAACGTTTTCCGGTGGCGATATCGAGAAGGCCATACCCGATCCCATCCCGAACTCGGAAGTCAAGCTTCTCGGAGCCGATGGTACTGCATGGAATCCTGTGTGGGAGAGTAGGACGCCGCCGGGTTAATCCCCAAAAGCCCCGACCAATACGGTCGGGGCTTTTTTTTTGGTTCGGTCACCGACGTCCCGCCCCCGGTGGTATCGAGGCTCATGCCCGCGAAACACTGGCGGTGGCCGGACCGCGCAGAGACACTACCGGGGCGCGAGCGCGGTGGTGCGGAGCATCGCGGGGCCGGGGTCGAGGGCGGGCCCGGAATGCAGCAAAGGGCTGCCGGAGGCGTGGAACGGTCTGCTGAGGGCGGGAACGGACCCGCGTTACCGGACCGCGACACCCTCGCGGCGCGCTCCCCGAGGCTTCGCGTCCCCAAAATGGGCGTGCGAAGGCCAAGTCGCAGGCTTCGCCGCGCCCTGCTGTGGCTGGGGCTGCCGGTCATCGTCGCCCTCCTGTTCGTGCTGCTAACCCCACTGGTGGCGGTTCGTATCGTAAAGAGCGAAGCGCAGCGGCGCGGATGGGAGGCGAGCCTTGGGCGCGCCGAACTAGGGTTGGGGGGCCTCTGGCTGAAGGGCGTGAGGCTGACGCGCGACAACGGCGCCCGAATCGATGTCCAGCTTCAGGCGCTCCGGCTGCCCTGGAAGCTGGCCTTCGGGATTCGGGAGGTGCAGGCAATCGGTGGCAACGTCACCGTGTTCGGCTCAGTGGCAGACGTGAGGCGACTCCTGGGACTTGGCTCGGACGGTCGCACGAAAGACAAGACTGGTGGGGAGCCGTGGGACCTGGGGGTCGGGGGTCTCTCCCTGCAGTGGAGCCCGCGCCGAGGCGCCGCCTCCGAGCTATGGGCGTGGGGCGTCTCACTGCGCCGAGCAGAGGGCCCGCTCGAAGTCGGGATCGACCGGATCAGGATCCAGCGCGACGCCTTGTTGATCGATCTCACTGCCCTGATGGGAACCCACCAGCGCACACGGGGTGACTCGGGCGCTTCCGCCGACGTGCAGCTCGGCCGGGTCGAGTTGGCGCTGGACCTCAGACGCCTGGTCGGTGGAGCTGCCCCCTTGGGCGCAGCTCCGTCGGGCGAGCCGTCTCAGGCCGGTCGCAAGCTCGATGAGCCGGAGCGAGCCTCGACGGCAGCGTCCCTGCTGGATGGAAGGGTCCTGGATTCACTGCGGCTGGGCCTGGTGGGACTGCGCGACCGATTGCCTCGCCTCCGGGAAGAACTCCTGGAGCCCCAGGCATCGAGCCTGCGCGTGAACGCCAATCAGGTCTCGCTTCGACTGATTCACGGGGACCAACAGCTCAATCTGGGGCCATGGCAGGGACACGCCGAGCGCGACTTGCATGGTGCTTCGCTCACCATCCGTTCGGACGGCAAGACCCAGGTCGCCGCGGTCCACCTTGCAATCGAGATCCCACGAACCCAATCCCCGGCCCGAGCCCGCACGGTCGTGGGTCCACTCTCCCTGGCCGAGCTGGGGATCAAAAAGGGCGATCTGGGGCTCACCGACGTCACGCAGGCTCGCATCACGGTGAGAAGCGACCTCGAGCTCGACTCGCAGTCAGGCAACCTGGCCTGGAAGTCGACGGGCGACGTGGCGAACGGTGCGATTCAACAGACTTGGCTGTCCTCGAGCACGGTCAGCAACATCGGTTTTCAATGGGACGGACGGGGCAGTCTGGATTTTGGTGCAGGTTCCTTGCAGCTCGACGAACTCCGCCTCGCCCTGGGGGCCGTCAACGCCAAACTGTCTGGCTCGGTTCGCTACCACGGGGAAAACCCGCAATTCGATCTGAGCTTGAACGTTCCCCTGGCGGCCTGTCGTGACCTGACGGCAGCCCTTCCCGACGGCTTGGCTCCCCTTTTGTCCGAGCTCCAGCTGGACGGCACCCTCTCGCTGGAGGCAGCGCTTCGCTACGACGCCGAACACCTGGACCGCACTGACGTGAGGTGGAGTCTTTCCAACCACTGCAAGGTCGCGGCAACCAGTCCGCGTACTGCACCCGAGCGCTGGCGCGAGACCTTCCTTTTGGAGGTTGAGGACGAGGACGGTCGCTCGATCCAGCAGGCGTTCGGGCCAGGCACTTGGACTTGGGTTCCGCTGACTGACATGCCTTCCAGTCTTACGGCGGCTCTCTTGGTCTGCGAAGACGGCAGGTTCTTCGGCCACAGCGGGATCGATCCAGGCGCTATCCGCAATTCACTGGTGGACAACCTGCAGAAGGGACGGTTTTTCCGAGGAGGCAGCACCATCACCATGCAGCTTGCCAAGAACCTCTACCTGCGCAAGGAAAAGACCATCGCCCGCAAGATCCAGGAAGCAGCGCTCACGCAGCTCTTGGAGCAGAGTATGTCCAAACACGAGATACTGGAGCTCTATCTCAATGTCATCGAGTTCGGTCCTGGTGTTTACGGAATTGGACCCGCCGCCAAATATTACTTTGCCACCAGTCCCAGAAACCTCAGCACGGCCCAGTCCTTTTACCTCATCTCGATCCTGCCCAACCCCAAGATCCACCACTTTGGCGCCGATGGCAGCATCCGACCCGGTTGGCGTAGACTCTTGGATCGTCTGATGCAAGTTGCCAAGAGCCGCGGTCACCTGACCTCGCAGGAGTTGGCCGAAGCCGAGAGTCAACCGGTCGTGTTCGGAAAACCGGATCCCAATGCCCCGCCCGAACTCCCGGCGGGCAGACTCACCGAGGGCGAAGCCGAACCCCCGGGATGGACCAACTCGACCGAATACGATATGCCGGCCCCAGTGCGCGACGTGCCCGGTGATTCCTTGGTTGGGCCCCGTCGCGTTGCTCCCATCCCCTGAGGACCGTCACTTCTCACCGGCCGCCCGCAGTCGGGCGAAGAAGCTCTGAAGCAACGCGACGGATTCCTCGGCCAAGCAGCCCGGCGTCACTGCGAAACGATGGTTGAAGCGAGGATCGCTACCCAGCTCCAACAGCGACTTGACTGCCCCCGCCTTGGGATCCCAAGCCCCGAAGCACAATCGGGAGACTCGGGCATTGAGCAGGGCTCCGGCGCACATCGGGCAGGGCTCCAACGTCACGTACAGCGACGTCCCCTCCAGCCGCCATTGTCCGAGTTTCTGCGCCGCCGCACGGAGCGCCACGATCTCCGCGTGGGCGGTGGGATCCCCATCCCGCTCCCGGCGATTTTGCCCCCTGGCCAGCAGACACCCCGTTGCATCGACGATGACACAACCGACCGGGACCTCCCCAACCCGCGAGGCCGCCTCGGCCTCCGCCAAGGCCTCGCGCATCAACATCAGGTCCGAGTCGCAAGGGCCTTCTGAGGACACGGTCTACCCGCAGTGATCCTTGAGTTGCTCGTATATGGATGGCGGGCAATTCGCCTCGTCGCTGGAATCTGCGCAATCCACGAAGGTGTCGCAGCGACGGGCCTCCTCGATAGCCTCCCCGCTCCCACAAGCGAAGGTCGGACAGCTGAGCTCATCGGAACCATCGCCGCACTGCTCGATACCGTCACACTGATAGATCCTCGACAGCGACTCGCCGGAGCCACAGGCGAACACGGTGCACAGGTCCGCTCTCTCATCCGAACCGTCCTCGCAGTTCGCGGTGCCATCACACACCAGTAACTCGGCCACGCTGGAGCCGTCACCACAGTAAAAGGCCGTCGAGAAACCACAATCCCGAGCGCAGGCTTCCAGCAGGCTGCCGGGCGGGGGATTGCCCGCATGCTGACACTGGGCGGCCTGCAGATCACCGCAGCTGGCGCGGATGAAGCATTCTCGTTGGCAACGCAGGGGCAGTGAGTCCTGGCAGTCCCCCGGATCATCGGCGTCGAGCAATTCGCACTCCCGCAGATGTGATAGCTCCCGCTCGCAGGGACCCAACGCGGGATCCGCCGGATCGGAATCACACCCCGCAGCCGACGCCAGCCCCACGACTCCCAATCCAAAGAGGCTCAGGATGCGTGGACCGAGCCGCAGCAAACGACCGGCGAGTGCCCCTTGGGCTTCCCGAAGCAAACCTCGTCTGTGCGGCGTCATGGCCCTCCTGGTTCAATACACCACCGCTCGCGGTGTGGGGCTCCGCGCTCTGACTACGGTCGATGGGCTCCGCGGTGTGACCGCGAAGCCCTGGCGCGCCCGGCAAGATTCGAACTTGCGACTTTCGGTTCCGTAGACCGACGCTCTATCCAGCTGAGCTACGGGCGCAACCGGGCCATGGCTACCACGTTCGCTGCGCCGACCAAACCAAATCTTCCCGAGTCGACCATCAAACCGACCAGACCCGTCGCCTGGCTCGAACCTGGTGAGGCCATCCAGGATCGAGGAAGCCTGCCAATCGCCCGACCCGCAAGCCAATTCGCAGTCCGGCACCGTAATGATTGCGGACCCGGCACCCAGCTGTGACACGAACACCAGGGGGTCGAGTCGTTGCTGGGGTGCGTTAGGCCCTACACAGCTGGTTCCAGGCCAGTCGGTGCAGCCAGATATTCACGGTTTCGCCGATTCGGCGCGGCCGAGAACGGAGTCCCCGCCGATCGGGTCAGGCCCCCACCCTTTCCCGGCGGGCATTGGCACGTTGTTCGCAAAGGGTCCTGATGACTTCAGCTTGAGAGCTTTCGGTTCCCCAAGGGACCCTTCCTTACTGCTTCGCTTGAGCTTAACCGCTTCGCTTGAGCTTAACCGCTTCGCTTGAGCTTCTTCCTTGGGCTTGAGACTTTCTTACTCTCTGTGCTCGATCTGGATTGCTTTCTGAGTCTCGCGTAGCTGACTTGACGACCCGACGGCCGGTAGCCGCCGGGTCGTTCCGCTTTCCAGGGACCGGAAAGGCCCACGCCAGGCGGCTAGTAGATGTGACCGAGGCGGATTGGTTTGGTGTCGAAAGCAACGACGGACGGCCGCCGCTCATTCCGCGGAAGTCGCCGCAGCAGGGCTCGGAGTCGCGGACAAAAGGGAATGGGGGAGGCCGAACATCCAGTCCGTAGCAGACTGGGCATGGCAGCCTCGACAGGTCGCTTCAGGGAATGCCCGACAGCTCCCCTCTTGGTCGGTAACGCGAAACTCCCATCCACCGGTGCCCCGGTGCATCCAGTACCAGAGCCCGACCGGATTCTTGGCCCGATTGAGGTGTTCTGCAGCCAGCCAGGTTCCCGCAGGAACGGAGGTTCCCGGGACCAAATTCCGGTAGGCCTCTCGCGCTCCGGGGCTGACCAGGACTCGGATGAGAAACCGGGGTGGGTCATGCCCTCGGCTCTCGTAGAGAGCCTCCGACGCGGCCACCAGGCCACGCAGAATCGCTCCGTCGAGGCGTTCGACGGCGACGGCCGGGGCAGCCGGCCCACCGCGGTCTGTCCGCGTCCCGTCGAGGGCAGAGGGGCGCTGCGAGCGCCCCTCTGGGACGGCCAGCCTTGATCCAGTCGTGCATTGGGTCACCAGCAACAGCGCCCAGGACAGGCAATACGGGGGCGACATGGGTCACGCCTGGGCCGTAGGATACTAAAGGTGCCGGTCGGGTGTCGCGAATTGCGTGGCTCCCAACCCACCCCGAACACCGAGCTTACGTCGTCGATGAAAACCGAAGAAATCAGCCAGGCGATTACCCGTGCCCAATCCGGCGGAGCGCCCCGGTATCACGCCAAGAACGCCGAACAGGGCAAGCTCTTCGCGCGCGAACGCTTGCTCGCGCTCCTCGACGCGGGGTCCTTCGTCGAGGACGGGTTGTTGGCAAACGCGCTGGCCGAGGACCTTCCGGCGGACGGCGTGGTCACTGGAACGGGTCGTATCTCGGGACGTCTGGTCGCAGTCATGGCCAACGATTCGACGACCAAGGCTGGTTCGTGGGGACGCCGCACCGTCGAGAAAATCCTTCGGATTCAGGAGACGGCAGAGCAACTGCGCGTCCCGCTTCTCTATCTGGTCGATTCTGCCGGTGCCCGAATTACCGACCAGGTTGAGATGTTCCCCGGGCGGCGCGGCGCCGGTCGCATCTTCTTCAATCAGGTCAAACTGAGCGGGTTGGTCCCCCAGATTTGCCTTCTGTTCGGTCCGTCTGCAGCAGGTGGAGCCTATATCCCCGCCTTCTGCGACGTAGTGGTCATGGTGGACAAGAACGCCAGCATGTATCTGGGCTCGCCACGCATGGCCCAGATGGTGATCGGTGAAGAGGTCTCCCTGGAGGAAATGGGGGGGGCCGCCATGCACACGGCAGTCTCGGGATGTGCTGACGTTTTGGTGGAATCCGAATCGGCCGCCATCGATTGGGCCCGTCGTTACCTGTCCTACTTGCCCGCCAACGGTCACACGGCTCCAACCCTTCTGCCGCCCCAGTCTCCTCGCCCTGGCTCCCGCTCCCTGGAAGAAATCGTGCTGCCCGACGAGACCAAACCGTTCGATATGTACGAGGCCATCGAGAGCCTGGTCGATGAGGGGAGTTTCTTCGAGATCAAGGCGCGGTATGCGCGGGAAATCATCACCGGCTGGGCCCGGATCGAGGGGCGACCTGTGGCGGTTATCGCCAATCAGCCCAAGGTGCTGGGGGGTGTGTTGTTCGTTGACAGCGCCAACAAGGCTGCTCGCTTCATCTCTCTTGCCGACGCCTTTCATGTTCCCTTGTTGTTCCTGGCCGACGTTCCCGGATTCATGATAGGTTCGAAGGTCGAACGACAAGGCATCATTCGAGCGGGTGCCAAGATGATATCCTGCGTGAGCGAGGCCACGGTACCCAAGCTGAGTGTCATCCTGCGCAAGGCCTATGGGGCGGGGCTGTACGCGATGTGCGGACCGGCGTTCGAGCCCGAAGCCTGTCTCGCACTCCCCACCGCCAGTATCGCCGTGATGGGGCCCCAAGCCGCCGTCAACGCCGTGTTCTTCAACCGAATCCAACAGGTTCCCGAGGGTTCGCAACGAGAGGCCCTGGTGCAACAGCTGCGCGGTGAGTACGAACGGGACATCGACCTGCTCAAGTTGGCGAGCGAGCTGGTCGTTGATGCCGTCGTCCCGCCCGGAGAATTGCGCAAGGAGATTTCCGAACGACTGGTTCGGGCCGCAGAACGGGTGCGGATCACCCCGGCCCGCAAGCACCCGATCCCCCCCATGTAAGATGAGGCGCCTGCGGTTCGATCTTCTTCTGATACTGGCGACGAGCCTTCTGGCTCCGTCGGCCCAGGCGGACGTCGCCGTGGCGCGGTTGGTTCAGAGTCCCCGACTGCTGGCCTTGATGAGTCGCCTCCAAGGATCCACGGGCAACACCCTGCGGCTGGTCGTCACTGGTCGCGATGGCGGCGAGGTGTCGGGAGCGGGTCTGGTGCCCCTGGCCAGAGGGGTTGCCGCGCTGACCACGGACTCCCGGCGGCTGCCAGGACTCCTGGCAGAGCACCCCGACTGGAACGTGAGCTGGTCACCACCCAAACACACGCTGCTCGACCAGGTGATTCCAGAAACGCGGGCCGACGATGCTCTCCAGCAATTCGGGAACTCCGGACAGGGAGTCGTGGTGGGCATCGTCGACACCGGCCTGGACGTCACTCATCCCGATCTTCGCCGCGCCGACGGTACGTCTCGGGTTGCGTGGCTTTTGGACCTCTCACGCCCCCCCCGCGAGGTGCACCGGCAGATCGAGGAAGATTTTGGGTGCTTCCAGGCCGATGCCAGCTGCGCCGTGTACTCCGGCCCGGACATCGACGAACTCATCTCGAATGACACGGCCGACGACGAACCTCGTGATGGCCTGGGGCACGGCACGCACGTCGCATCGTTGGCCGCGGGCAACGGACTCTCCACGAACCCGGTGCGCTACCGGGGAATGGCACCCGAGGCGACCCTGGTCGTGGTTCGCGCCACTCGGGATGATGGTGGAGCGGTGTACGATGCCGACATGCTGCTGGCGGTCCGATTCGTGTTCGAGATGGCGGAACGTCTGGGTGCACCAGCGGTCGTCAATCTGAGCCTGGGAGGTGATTTTGGGGCCCACGACGGCACCTCCGACTTGGAGCGCGCGTTGACCGGCTCCGTTGGCGACGAATACCCGGGGCGAGCCATCGTCGTGGCAGCGGGCAACAGTGCGGGGGTGTACGGGGGACTGCCCATCCCGGAACCGGTCGGAATCCACACCGTGGTTCAGGTGCTGCCCGGCGCAGCGACACGGGTCCCCATCTGGGTGGGGGCCAGTCCCGTGCCCCTAACCGAGAACCGCGTCTTCGCATGGATCGCGACCCGACCCGGTGACCGCATTGATGTGGGGCTGGATTGGGGGAGCCGGGAATGGATTGCTCCCATCCGACCTGGAGATGTAGCGGATGGTGAGCGGGATGGTCTATCCGCGACCATCTACAATGGCATCACCGAGAGTGATCACCCCGAAGGCATTGCCTACATCGGGGCGGCCGTCCTCTTGGTGGGCCCCTTCGACAAGGACACCACCGTCCCCATCCGTCTGCAGGGCCAGGGGACGGCATCGATCTGGATTCAAGCGGACGGGAGCATCGCTTCGGAAGCAGGAGGAAAGGGCGCCTGGATGTCCGGAGCCCAGCGTGAGGGAACGATCACGGTTCCCGCCTCCGCTCCGGCCCTGATTGCCGTGGGTGCCACGCTCAATCGTGCTCAATGGACCGACGTCGAGGAAGTCCACCAGGTCGGAGCTCTCGCCACCGACGTGAATGGTCGCATCGGCAGCGTCATGCCCTTCAGCTCCGCCGGGCCGAACGCCCTGGACCATATGAAGCCGGATATTTTGGCCCCGGGGGCGTATGTCGCCGGCGCGCTCTCCGGCTTGGCTGATCCGCGATCGGACGAAGCGAACTTGGGAATGTTCGATGGCGCCATGGGCTGCTACCGGGCATCGGCGGCCTGTTTGGTCATGGATGGTTTTCACGCTCTGGCGGTCGGGACTTCCATGGCTTCGCCCATCGTGGCAGGGGCGGTGGCTCAGATGCTGGAGATGGATCCCGAACTGACGCAGCTACAGGTCCGTCGACTCCTTCAGGTGGGGGCCCAGCGTGTGCGAGGTTTCGTCTCGACACCGGCTCAAGTGGGCCCCGGCGTACTCGACCTTCATGCCACTCTGCAGGTCCTGGATGGGGGCATCGACGCGGGTTCGGTGCCCGATTCGGAACAGAGCTGGCTCTCGCTGTCCAAGGGTTATGCTCATCCCGGGCACGACTACCGAATCGACGCCGTCCTTCACCTGCGCGACCAGGACCAGCACATCGTCGATCTCCCGGTTCGTCGGTTGCGGGCCGTGGTGGACAGCGGGCATATCGTTCGCGAGCTCCGCCGCGAGGGGCCAGGGTATTACCTGATGTCGGTTGCGGCCAATCACGGCAGCGGCGGTGAAACCCTCCGGATCCGCGTCGAGGTGGATGGTCAATTGCTGGTTAGGGAGAGCATCCCCATCGCCGTCGACGCGAGCTTCGTCAGAAACAGGCCGGTCGCGGGAAACGGCTGCGCCGTTGCGACGTGCCCATCACTCCACGGGGGCCCAATCTCCTTTCTTGGTTGGGGATTGTTGAGCCTGGGTCTGTGTTTGCGACGACCGCGCCTCACCGCGCGCCACGGCACCTGGTCACGGGGGGCGCGCAATCCGTGCTCTGTCCGGGTTCTATAGTTGCGTGACGTAGACCGTGCATCCGTGGGCCTCGTACGGAGTCCGATCCGGGTCGAGTGAATGGGACAGATCGACTCCACCCAAGTTGGTTCCCACGATGAGCAGCGAGCCGACCCCGTTCAACTCGAGGATCTGCCGCTCGGCTTCGAACGTCCGCTCCTGATAGGCGACGGTGACGCGCCCCAAGACCTCGCCCTTGGCATCGAGTTTGATGATCGTCCAGACGAACGGAGCCGGGGGCTCCCACACCATTCTCGCGCCCAAAGACAGATGCTCGGTGGGACGGTCGATGCCAACCCGGACCACAAACAGCCCGAGCGGTTCGATGGGGACTGGGGTGGCCACGCGGCGTGGAAGGGAGGACAGGGGTAGATCCCAACTTGGCTCGATCCGGGCGAGCTGTCCCGCCCACGCCAGTCGCTCGAGGCCGCTCCGCCCCTCGGCCAGCAGCAGTCGCGCCACGGCGAAGGCCAACCAGGATTGTGCGATCTGTCGCCGATCCTGCTCGAGGGAGCCGCTGAACACGTCCAGGATATCGGGTTCGTTGTTGAACCTGGGTTGCGCGTTGGGCGTGCGCTGTGCGGACAGGGCGAACAGGCTGCAGGGAAGCGCGAACGGCCCCGTTCGACTCAGGGTGCGGTCCAGGTATTCGAGCCAGAGGGCCGCACCAGAGGATTGCCATTCCCGTTCCCCGCCCAGCGGGCTCTTGGCGGTGTTGGTGGCCATCCTGGCGATCCCATCAACGTCCTCGTCCCGAGGCGTTCCGACCGCCCACCACAGGGCAAGAGCGAAGGCCCGTCGCAGCTGGGGCGCCTCGGCCGGATCCAGTCGTGCCGCGATGGCTTCGCCGACGCAGAGGTGAGCCTCCCGATCCACGTCGAAGGGATGGTTCGGGGCGGAACCGGACCGGCATACAGCGGCTGCCGAGTCAGTGGGCAATCCGAGGTTCGGCCGAAGCGTGACCCGTGTTGGTCCGGCGGCCCTCGGGTCGATAATCCAGGTCAAGGGTTGCCCATCATCGCTGCGGCGCGGCTCGGGCAGAGCCATCCCCAGCACCAGCCGGTGGTAGGCGCGCTCCAGCCCTCTCAGACTGTCCCTGTACATCCGTTCGGACAGCCGCTCGCCGCCGACGCATACCGGTACCAGAGAGCTGCAGGCCAGAGAGCTTTCCCGCCGGATCTCCAGCATCGCGAGGCGCTCCGCGCCGGACGGCAGCCTGGGGTCCAGTTCCGCCGTCGGTCTGGTTGGCTGGGGTGCCGGGCCGAGCAACACGGACTGGGCAGGGCAGTGGGCCCCCGCCAGGACGATTCCCGAGGCGAGGACCCACCGCGTGGCCCCCAGGACCACCCGGTGCCCCCCAGCCGGAGGGATTCGGGCACCCCGGACATACGCGGATTTGACAGTCTCCACCACGGCCACCGTATACTGACACAACCCGGTGAAGGCCGGAGCTCGTGACCTCGACCATGACGCCGCCCCTCTTTGATCCAGCACACGCCTTGCGAGTCGACCTCGACCGCGGACAGCTGACCCTGGCGGGTTCTGGCGACCAGTTCCTCGTCCCGTCCAGTTGGCTGGCAGAATGGGTCGGGGCCTCGTCGACGGATACCGTGCGCTCCTTCGGTGCTCGTCTGGGAACCGAGCTGGGCAGAAGACTGCAGGACCGGCTGGGTGACTCGTTGCAGAGCGTGACCGTGGAGACGCTAGTCGATCACCTCGGCGGTGAACTGGCGCTGCTTGGCTTCGGTTCTCTGGTCCTGGAGCGATGGGGGCGAGCCTTGGTCCTTACCCTGAGGGGAGCTGGAGCTCACGCTTCTCTGGAGCAACTATCCAGCTCCCTGTTGGAAGCTACGCTTCAGCGGGCTTTCTCACGGGATACGGCGGTCGTGAACCTGGGACGGACGCAGGGTGAGCTGCGCATGGTCGTCGTCGCCCCTGACGTGCGCGAAACAGTCTGTGCGTGGGTTGAGCAGTCGGTCCCCTTCGCCGATGTGCTGGTGCGTCTGCACAACCCCGACAGCACCCCGGGTGCACCGTGAACCTTCATCGTGTCGACCAACTCGAGAAACTGCTGGAGCGTGTTCGTAGCAACGCGCGAACGCCGCGCACTAGGAGCTTGAATCTCTCGGCTGCCAGCTCACTTTTAACCTCAACCTCGATACCAGCGGCCAGCGCTGATCTCTTGGAAGCGGCCTGGGATTCCGTGCCGGCACCCGCCGCGGTTCTGCCCGTCGAGCCGCCTCAACCAGCTGATCTGGACGAGGTGGTCGAAGAGCTGGATCTCGCGGACGAGGACATGGTGGAGGTTGCGGCCGAGGAGGCCGTGCCGCTGGTCACTCTGGCGACGCCTGCCGTTGCCCAGCCGGAAAGCGAGGCCCCCCTCACCCCTGCGACTGCGATCATTGAGGTGGATGCCCCGCCGGTTGCCGACCAGGAGACCACAGACGAGGAGCCGACCATCATCACCGAGGGCCCCGGGTTCGACGAAGCTCTCGACGAGCCAGAGCCGGTTTCCTCCCAGCGACCCCGCCTGATGCCCCAGCTGCCCGAAGAAGGAATGCAAGCCGCGCTGGGGGCGCAGGACACGGAAGAAGAGCCTCCTCTCAAGACGCCGCCTCCCGAATCGGGACACCAGGTTTCGGTGAGCATACCCGGAGCCGCGATGTCGGAACGCCGTGTCACTCCACGAGAGTCCACGGTCCCCACTCCCGAGCAGTTGGGAGAAACCGTCGATCTGGAAGAAGGCGCAGGGCTCGACCTGGAACTGCAGGAGCCAGCTCCAGCGCCCCCCGCCGTTCCGGTCGAGGAGCTGGAATTCGTTCCCCCCAAGGCGGAGGAGGCGCCCGAACGGTCGCGCCACGAGCTGCCCACGCTGGTGGGCGACGCATCGGAGGCCGGATTCGCCGAGGGCGAGTCGGTCACGGCCGCCGGATTTGGCCCTCCCCCCGAACCCGTCCAAGCGGAGGCCCTGGCCTCCGAGCGACTGGAACGTTCTCCAGTTGCTCCGTCCGGTCCGGTTCTGGTCAGTCGTCCACGCAGTGAGGGAACTCGACCGGCCACCTTCCTCGAGCTTCTGGATGGCTCCCTTTCGCTGTTGTGCCCGCGTTCTCGTCTATAGACGCTGGGGGTTGGCTCTCAGCCAGTCGGAGACCCCCTCCAGCGTGAGCCATTGTACGTCGACGTCGCGTAGCCACGTCCGTTGTCGCCGAGCGAACGTTCGCGTGGCACGCCGAACGGACTGGAAGAGTGCGGCGCGATCCGGTTCGGACCCCGCTTCAATGGCGGCGCGGACCTGTCGGTAACCCACCGAGCCCATGGCCCGTGCGCCCTGGAAGCCACTCGACAGCAGACCGCGCACCTCATCAATCCAGCCCCGCTCCAACATGTCGTGGATGCGGGTTTCGATATTGCGATCCAATTCCTCCCGCGTGTGCGCACGACCCACCAGGTGGTGGCGATAGCGGGGGCTGGAGAATCGGTGACGTTCCTGCCAAGTGCTAAGGGGTACACCGGTCGTCTCCACCACCTCGAGTGCTCGACTGACGCGGACGAAATCATTGGGGGCGATCCGAGATGCCGCCTCTGGATCAACCTTCTTCAGCCAATCGTGCAGCGCGGGGCGCCCCCACCGTTCAGCCCATTCGCGGAGTCGTTCGCGCAGGTCCGGCTGTGCCGCCGGCGCCTGCGCCAGGCCGTACAGGAGGGCTCGAACCCACAAGAAAGTCCCTCCGCAAACCACGGCGTGCTTCTTCTGTCCACGAAGCTCCTCAATGGCGCCTGCGGCGCAGGTCGCCCACTGGGCTGCATCCATTCCATCCATCGGATCGATGCAGTCGACGAGATGGTGGCGGACCCGACACCGCTCTTCTGGGCTCGGTTTGGCCGAGCCGATGTCGAAATGCCGGTAGATCTGGACACTGTCGGCCCCCACGATCTCCGCGTCGAGCCGTTGGGCCAGCTCCATCGCCAGGGCGGTCTTTCCGGACGCCGTTGGTCCCACGACGACCACCAGATCGGGAAGCGGAGTCGATGGCATGGCAGAGCCCATGTGACTAATGCCGCCCGACCTTACGCTCGAGCTCCGAAAAACTCACCACCGCCACCACCGGACGCCCGTGGGGGCAGTGTCCGGGGAAATCCGTTTCGTCCAGGGCAGCCAGCAGCGCCTGGGCCTGTTGCTCCTTCACCGAATCACCGGCTCTAATCGAGCCGTGACAGGCCATTACGGCCAGGGCACGCTCGACTGCCGAAGAGAAGGCACGGCCCCGCGCACGGGACAGTTCGCCCAGCAGATCCCGGAGCAGACGCTCGGGATCGGCCTTGTGTATCAAGCGTGGTACCGAGTGAACGGTAACGCTCCCGACTCCGCGCACTCGAATCTCCAGGCCAACGGCCTCCAGATTTTCGACCCGCTCCTCTATGATCTCGATTTCTTCAGCCGACAGCTGGACGGTTACCGGGAAAAGGAGTGTCTGGGAGGCGATGGCTCGGGCTCGATACTCGATGAGGAGCCGATGGAAGGTGACCCGCTCCGCCGCCGCATGCTGGTCGATGATGTAGAGTCCATCGGGGCCTTCGCAGAGCAAGAAGACGTGTCGGGCTTGCGCCAAGAAACGCAGATCCCGCCAGCGTGCCGTGCTGGAGGGTTGGGCGGGAGCTCCCCGGTCCGAGGATGACACGAAAAGTCCGCGATCCGTGCCCAATTCGGGCCGCGTGGTCCCCGCAGGGACGCTTTCGGGCAAGGCGTCTGTGCCGTCCAGGACTCGCTGTGTGGGGCCCTCAATCACCGCCGATTGATTGGCACAGTGGGGTAAAAGGGGTGCCGCGATAGCCACAGAGCCAGTCTCCGGGCCAGATTCGAGGATGGGACGGTCCAACGCGGACTCGGTTCGACGTTGCCATCCATCGCGTGGCGGGCCGGGCTCGCGGACAGGCAAGGGAGACGACCAGTGAGAGGTCGTGACCTCTCCCGGAGCTCCATCGGGTCGCCTGACGAACCCAGGGCCCGGGGCTCTGTAGGCGGCACGGGAGCCACGGTTGGTTGGAAGCGAGAATGCCTTGGCGAGGCCGCGAGATAGGGTTGAGTACAGGGCATCTGCGAGCGCACGGGGCTCGGCGAAGCGGACCTCGGTTTTCTGCGGATGCACATTGACGTCCACCAGGGGCAAGGGAAGGTCCAGGTACACGACCCCACGGGGGTAGTTGCCAGCCTCCAGTACGCTCGCGTAGCTCTGGGCGACGGTCGTCGCCAGCATCCGATCTTTGACGGTGCGTCCGTTGACGACCAACCACAGCCCAGCAGCACCGGGACGAGCTCGTTCCGGTCTGGAAAGATGCGCCTCGACGCGGAGCGGTCCCTGCTCAGCCGCGATTTTGGCCAAATCCTCATCGGGCAGTAGCTGATTGACCCGATCGGCGCGGGTCTCGACGCGCAGGAGTTCCTTCACCAGTCGGCCATCCCGGGTCAGGGTGAAGGTAACCTCGGGTCGACATAGAGCTGCTCCCTCGACGACACTGGTGACGTGGGCAGATTCGGTGCCTGTGGAGCGAAGGAATTTGCGTCGTGCCGGGACGTTGAAGAACAGGTCGGACACCTCTACCGTGGTTCCGACCGGGAGGCTCATGGCCTGCACCCGAATGGTCCCTCCACCCTCGGTTTCCAGAAGGACGCCGAGTTCGGATTCGGCGACGCGAGTGCGGAGGGAAAGACGGCTGACCGAGGCGATACTGGGCAGGGCCTCGCCGCGGAATCCAAACGACTGCAGGTTGGTGAGCTCGGAGAGCTCCGCCAGCTTGCTGGTGGCGTGACGGACCAACGCCAGTCGTGCATCCGCCTCCGCCATCCCGATCCCGTTGTCCGCGACCGACAGAAGCGTGGTACCACCCCCGCGACAAGTGACGTCGCAGCGTGTTGCCCGCGCATCCAGCGCGTTCTCGATCAGTTCCTTGGCGGCACTGGCTGGCCGCTCGACGACCTCGCCTGCCGCGATCTGACTGGCCAGCGCGTCGGGAAGAACACGGATCCGATTCACCCCCGTAGGACAACCCAGACCCATCCGATGTGCAACCGTTCAGAGCAGACCGGAGCGCATGGCAGCTTCCTCGATGCCTCCCCCCGTCCGGATGGTGGCCTCCAGTCGGCAGCTGGCGGCGGCCTGAACCTCGGGCGGCGCGTGCCCCATGGCGAAGCTGAGGCCAGCGGTTTCGAACATGGGCAGGTCGTTTATCCAATCGCCCACTGCCACCACGTCACTGAGCGCGACGCCGTGGTGGTGGGCCAGCCATTGGGTAGCGGTCCCCTTGTTAACGTCGGACCGGCGCAGCAGTGCGGCCCAGGCCGACTCGGAACCCGATTCGGGCAACGGGAAGCCAAAGACCTGGACGGACTCCAGCTTCTCTTTTTTCAGCATCTCCTGGATCCCGTTGACCGCTTGGCGGGACCCGACTGCAACGATTGCCGCCAGCTCCGGCAAACCGAGCCAAGAGCCGTTCTTGAACTCGTCGTCCAGCAGGGTCAATTGCTCGGACCAGGTGCGAATGGCGTCGCGATAGCGAAGACCGTGGACGTCGTGCACGATTCGGTCAGCCGAGAACGCGAACAGCGCGAGGGGCAGGCCCTGGAGTGCCAGCGCCAACCGCTGCAGCTCATCTGGATCCAATGCGGAGCACTGGACAGGTCGGTCGGATTCGGCATCCACGATCTGACCACCATCCACGCAGGCGATGGGTCCGTGAATGGACAACGCGTGGGCCACCGCCTGGGTCCCCGAGTACAGCCGACCCGTACAGATGCTGACAATCACCCCTCGACGCTGCAGAGCCTCGATGGCCGCCGCATCACGCGCATGAACCCGACCCGTCCGGTCGAGCAGTGTACCATCCAGATCGGTTACTAGCAGGCGGCGGGTCAGGGTGTCGACCCGGCACTGGCTACGACCGAAACCTTCTTCTTGGTTCTGCTGGCGTGACCGTACTCGACGATCCCGTCCACCAGAGCGAAGAGGGAGTAGTCCTTGGCAACCGCCACCCCGCGCCCAGCCGTGATGGTCTCACCCACCTGACGAACCAGAATGCTCCCGGCTGTGACGAACTCGCCGCCGTATACCTTCACTCCACGGTACTGAGCGTTGGAGCCGCGACCGTTGCGTGTTGAACCGCCACCCTTCTTGTGTGCCATGTTCTAGCCCTTGATGCTGGTGATCTCTACGGTCGTGTGCTGCTGGCGGTGACCCGCCTTGCGGCGACACTTCTTGCGCCGCTTGAACTTGAAGACAATGAGCTTGGGGCCTCTCCCCTGTTCGATGATCCTGCCCTGGACCTGAGCGCCCTTGAGCTGAGGAGTCCCGACCTTCACCGTGCCGTCCTCGATGGACAAGACCTCGTCGAAGACCACTTCGGTGCCGGGCTCTCCCGCGCGCTGCTGAATGGAAATCACGTCACCCGCCTTGACGCGGAACTGATGGGAACCGGTTCTGATGACTGCCGTTGCCATGGGGAAGGGTCGCGAAGGCTAGCCCATGCTGCAGCCAGCGCAAGGGGCCTTGCCAGGGCTGATGACCCGTTCAGGCCCCCGATGCCGTTCTTGGCTCCGCGTCCGAGGTCAAGACCAGTCGATTCGGTGTACAGCTTTCTACTGGAGGTCTGAACATGGCAAACTCAGACCTCCCAACAGGCCACGTGGCCGTTTCGGGGTCTGGAGTCG
Organism: uncultured Polyangiaceae bacterium; assembly: GCA_964648165.1. GTDB lineage: Bacteria > Myxococcota_A > Polyangia > Polyangiales > Polyangiaceae > FEN-1139. Next base: position 17,618 of record CAZYKT010000001.1, read on the forward strand.
GAACCTTGAGCGAAGTCGTACCCGACCAGATAGAGGGGCCGTTGGCTCGGGCGCTCTGGGACGCCCTGGAGCGATCCCAGCTTCCCTGTGCTGTCGTCGGTCCAAGTAGCCAGGGATTCGAGCTCCTCTGGTGCAGCTCCGGCTGTCGCGCGCTGTTTGGTCTCGGGGACACGGATCAGGCACCACCCAACCAGCAAGCCCAACGTGCCATCGATCGGCTGGCGTCTCGGATCGAGGAGCAAGCTCGGAATCGGCGCGAGGACTCGGCAATCGATGGGTTCAACCCTGAAGACAGTCTGCTCGCCGCCGACGGGACCCCGATTCCAGTGGAGTTCGAGGTCGACCCGTTGCAGACGGGGCAACGCACGTACTTCGCCCTCTTCGACGATCTGCGCCCCAGTCGAGATGCCGAAGCGGCCGTGCAACGCTCGGAGAAGCGGTTTGAGCATCTGCTCGAGTCCCTTGACGAGAGCGTTTGGATCGTCAAAGGCCACGTCGTCGTGTACGCGAATCCTGCAGCTGCACGATTGATCGGTATCGACCGTCGTGAGTTGGTGGGAATGGATGTGGGAGACCTCTGCATCCCCGAGGATATGGCCGGCCTGCACGATCGACTGGATCGCACGGCCCGCGGTGAGCGCGATCAGCCCCACGAGTATCGGGCCTTGACCCGAGATGGGCGCCGCATCGTGATCGAACTCAGCTCCGTCACCGTGGAACACGATGGAGAGCTCGCCGTACTCAGCTTTGGTCGCGACGTTTCAGAGCGTAAGCGAGCCGAAGTCGGTCTGCTTCAAGCGGACCGCCTGGCAGCACTGGGTCTTCTGGCGGGTGGCATGGCACACGCACTGAACAACCCTTTGACGTACGTGATGCTCAACCTAGACCACCTGACCCGTTTCCTGCCGGCTATTCCCGGCGATGCGGCGCTGATGGCGGATGTGACGGAGCGGCTGACGGATGCCCGGGAAGGCGCCGAGCGGATGGCGGCAGTCGTCAAACGCATGCGCACGTTCTCTCGAGCGGACGAGACCGAGACCCGCTCGGTGGACCTTCGCTCGGTGCTGGAGTCCGTGATCGAATTGGTTGGTCATGAAGTGCACCACCGCGGCCGTCTGGCCACTCGGTTCGAGGACGTTCCCCCCATCCAGGCCAACGAATCGCGAGTCGAGCAGATCTGTCTTGGGCTTCTGATCTTCGCCGCGCGCATGCTGCCTGACGATGGTCGAGCTACGCGCGAGGTGCGCCTTTCGCTCCACTTGGACGAGAAGCATCAGGCCGTGATCGAGGTGATCTGCGACGGATGTCAGCTCTCTCCGGAGGAGATTGATCGCCTATTCGATCCGTTCGCGGCTCACGACGAGGCTCGCTCGGCCGGGTTCGGCCTCAGCGTATGCAAAAGCCTGGTGGACCAACTGGGAGGCCATATCAGCGCCGAATCGCTCCCTGGCACGGGCTTGGCCCTGCGAGCCGCTCTGCCCTGCATTCGATCGCAGCCCGTCGTGGAGAGCGTCCCGCCGTCCAACCACGTATCATCGAGTCCACCGAGCGCCACGGGACGAGCCCGCGTTCTGGTCGTGGATGACGATCCGGGCGTGGGTCGAGCTCTGCGGTTGATGCTCGAGGATGAGCACGACGTGGTCTGCTTCGAGAAACCCCGGGAGGCTCTGCGCGCCCTTCTGCAGGATGCCGGCTACGACCTGGTATTCTGTGACGTCATGATGCCGGAACTGAGCGGAATGGACATCTATCAGGTGCTTCGGTTCAATCGGCCCGGATACGAATCGCGCATCGTATTCATGACCGGTGGCGCCTTCACGGCTCCGGCCAAGCGCTTCCTTTCTCACGTCCCCAATCAGCGGCTCGAGAAACCCTTCAATCTCAAAATGCTTCGGCGACTGGTGCGATCCTCGGTCAGTACCCGCTAGGACCGGCTCAGTCGTTGGTTCTCCACCCAGGCGATGACCTCTTGCTCCACAGGGCGTTGGCAATGGCGGGAAAGCTGTTGCAGCCCGGTGGGACTGGTTACGTTGACCTCGATCAGATGTTCCGCTATCAGATCCAGGCCAACGAAATAGAGTCCCTGTTCGCGAAGTCGCCCCCCCACGTCCTGCACCAAGCGCTCTTCACGAGCGGTCAGCGTTGCAGGCTCGACGTGTCCCCCAACGTGTATATTGGAGCGGAAATCGTCGCTGCGAGGGATTCGCCGGATGCAGCCCAACGATGCGCCATCGAGCAGCAGGACCCGTTTGTCCCCTTGGTGGACATCGGGCAGATACTGCTGCAGCACGGCGGGACGTCGCCCTTCTGCAGTCAGCAGATCGACCACGGCTCGCGCGTTGCCATCCATCGAAGATATCCGGACGACCCCGATCCCGCCAGCTCCGTCAAGCGGTTTCAAGACGCCCGCGCCCCCGATGTGCTGCAGGAACTCCAATAGCCGCGGGGGTCGGGCAGAGACCAGAGTGCGCGGCGTGTACTCGGGGAATCGCAGGGCGAACAGTTTCTCGTTGGCATCACGCAGGCCGCGCGGGGAGTTGACCACCAGCACCCGCTCCGGTAACGCATCAAGGATCTGCGTGCCGTGGGCATAGTCCGTGTCGAAGGGCGGATCTTTGCGAATGAACACCGCATCGAAGTCATCGACCACGAGCCATTCGGGCTCCGAGAGCACGACGTGGGGAGCAGGATCGCTGACCCGGATCGAGCGTGCCTGAGCCGAAACGAGCCGGCCATCCCAGGCCAGATCTCCCAGGAGGCAATGCCAGCAGGCATGGCCTCGAGCCTGGGCCCCACGCATCAGCGCGAAGCTCGTGTCCCTGTCTGCCAACATGGACTCCGGAGGATCCATCACGAACAAGAAGCGCATCGCTGCCCTCGGTTGAACGGTGACCGACTGCAGCATAGGTTACTGGACGTCGGATGACCACCGGCGGCACCGCCGGGCGGGGAAGGAGCCGGAAAAAAAGACCGGGAGGGGGGCCTCAGTGAACGGCCGCCGCGACCAGCTCGGCAGCCTCCGCGGTGGGCAGATCCGTGGTGGCCGCGTAACCCAGACCGTGGTCCTCAACGGCAGCGACCGAAAACCCGCGATGCATTCCCACGAAAACCGGCCGGTTCCGGGCAACGTGCGGCTCAAGGACGGCGCGTAGCGGCAAGCGCTGAGAATCGTAGACCCAAACGACGACTCGGTGACCGCCGAAGCGATAGTGCAGACTCGCGACGCGCCCCGGCCCCGTTCGACGCTGCTCCCAACCTTCCCACACGCCTCCCAGAGACCGGAACTCCGGTGGTTGAATGGCCCAACCCGGCTCTGGACCGATCACCGGGAGCTGACTGGACGCGTGGATAACCGACGTGGAGGGTTGGCTGTAATGGACTGCCAGCTCGTCCAAGAACTCGCGAACCGAGGCCATCGTATCACTCTTCTCGATAGCCGCCGGTTTGGTGGAAGCGAACCGATGTCCGGAGGCATCCGCCGCGGCATCCCGATCCTTCAGTGCTCCGCCGACCAATGCCACACCGGCTGCAATCGACAGCGGGACCACGGAACGCCAGGTCAGTGCACCGCTGGGGACGTTACGTCGATGAGCGGGAAGGGGTTCCGGTGGAGCATTGCGATGCGCCACCAAGCGTTGACGAATACGCTTCTCGAAATCAGTGGAAACCAAAGCCGCCTGGCGGACCTGCCGGCGCAAACTGCGACGCAGAGCCTGCTCAAAATCCCGACGTTCTCGGCAGGCACCGCACTCCAACAGATGGGCCTCGACCTCCACAACCCTTTCGGCAGACAACTCACCGTCGACGTAGGTCTCGATCCAACGGGAAACTCGACAGGGCTGGGTCATGCGGACCGCGCCCTCCGGGCTCGATACTGCCCCAGATCGACGGGCTGGCTCGGTGCCGTGTCGAGGGTTTCGGCAGTGAGGGTCGCGTTGGATGGCAGGATGCCCATGTCCCGAGCGTGCTCGAACAGACGGTCCTTGAGCAAGCGCCGGCCCCGATGCAGCCGGGACATGACGGTGCCGATCGGACAGCCCATGATCTCGGAGATTTCCTTGTAGGCCAATTCCTCAACGTCGGCCAATAGCACTGCCAGCCGAAACTCCTCGGGGAGCTGGTCAATGGCGCTCTGGATTTCCGCCTCGATCATGGGGCGCAGGGCGGCTGACTCCGGATCGCGCATCGCACCCATCGATGCCGCACTCATCCAACCCTCGGAGACGGGCTCACTCAGGGCGTTGTCGGCAATACTTCGCTCCAGCGCCCCCCGACGGTATCGGTTGATGAAGGTGTTGGTCAGGATCTTCAGCAGCCAAGCCCGCATGTTGGTTCCCGGTTCGAACTGGTCTCGGGAACGCATGGCTTTGACGTAGGTGTCTTGAACCAAGTCTTCGCCTTCGGCCGAGCTGCGGGTCAGCCGAAGGGCGACGGATGTCAGACTGGGCAACTGCGCCAGGGCGTCGCGCTCGAACTCGTTCAGGACAGTCAAAGGGAGACCTCGGCAGGATTTGTTACGGCTACCAGCCAACAAGCTAACCACGGCGGGCCGTCGTTCAAGCAACCACCCGCCCCGGGCACCTATTCCCGCAGGATGCCTTATGACTTGGGTCGGTTGCTGGCCTCGATGCGGCTGACCCGTTCGGCCAATTCCCGGACCTCTCGGCGAAGTTCACTGAGATCCGAGAAACCTGCCACGACCGAGCCGATTCGTTCGTCGAGCACCTGCTGCCACTGCTCGAATGTGGCGCGGATGCCCCTGGTTGCCCCGGCTGACGGGCCTGGGTCCCCCTCGGGCGGACTGGAACCTACCTCGGAGCCGGGGGACGGGATGCACTCGGCCGGCTCCGAGTCCCGTGGTACCAGCCTTCCAATCGGTCCATCGCGAAGCTGGCTCAAGAGTCTCTCGCCACGCTGGCGAACCAGCGAACGGAGGGTTGAGAGCGGGATCCCCTTGTGGCGGTTCTTCAACTCCTCGGAAATGATGAGCGCCAAGGTGATGTCCGTCTTGTCTGCTTTGGTCGCATTGTCGATGACCTGAACATCTTCCCCGTTCCGGATGAGCTCGGCGATCTCGAGCAGGGTCACGTACCGGCTGTCCTTGGTGTCATACAGCTTGCGATTGGAATACCGCTTGATCACGCGCCGTCCGCTGGCGGTACTTTCCGATTGATTCATGCTGGCCTCCGGTGCGCGCGGCGACGGAAGCCTTCTTCCGCCTGCGAAACCGCGCGTCCGCGCCGGTAGCGTGTCAGAGGGGCGCCGGGTGTGCCATCGAGGCCCTCAAAGAGCACCAAGAACTCGCCCTAACCCCGGCAGACCGGATACAGACAACCCATGCGCGCTCCCGAGGCATGGCTAGGCATTTCGCTCTGCCTCGCGCTGGGCTGCCGGTCGGGCGGCCCGCCGCCCAGCCTGTTAACCCTGACCGGCGTCAGCCCTCAACAGCTCGACCTCGGCGACCAACTCGAGATCGCCGGCAGTGGGTTTCCCGAGGGCAAACCGGCGCGGATTCTGTTCGAAGGGACGCTGTATCGCCCCGGAATGGCCCCGGTGCGTTCGGCCCGCATCGCGACGGCAACGGTCACCCAGTCTCCCCGCGCGTTGACAGTGTTGTTGGACCAACAGCTCCAAGAGTCGTTCTGTGGCAAGGGGACGGCAGCGACCCACACCACGTTCCGCGGCAGCGTGCGGGTTGAGTTCGAGCCCCGGGACCCCGGAGCTCCGCTCGTGACCGGGGGCCTGCCGGAGGTGGAGCTGGACTTGGAATCGCCGCTACCGTCTCCTGCGCTGCAACGTCACCGCGAAGCACAGACAGCAGCGGCGCTCAGCTTCCTGGGTGTCGAATTGGCCAACGTCGCACGCGGTGAATGCTGTGTGGTGCGCGCAGCCAATGGACGATTTGCGGCGTCCGGCATCCAATCGGGCGACTTGCTGCGCCAATACAATGGCCTAAATATCCGCAGTCCTGAGGACCTGACGCCCAGTGGACGTGACCGGACGGCGAGGCTGGTCGTGCACCGGCCCGGTCTGGATGTGCCCTTGGTGCGCGAGATCGACGTTCAGGGGTTTCAGAGCGCCGCCCCCAGCGTTCTGGCACCCGCCATTGCCATCGTGACTGCGGTGCTGGCCTGCCTCAGCTTCCTGACGGCACCGGTTCGTCGAGCGGCCAGTTGGTTTGAACGAACGCTGCAAGGCCGTTTACCCAGCCTTGGCGGTTCGACCGTGAGACTGGGGCGGCCACAAGACTATCTGGCGCGCGCGTTGGCCTACCTGAGCGATGAGACCATGCCGCACGACGCGGCTCTGCGTGTGCTCTCCCTGCTTGGGTTTGGGGTCATCACCGCCCTGAACGTTCTTTTGGGCCTACACGTGGAGATCGTGTCCAGAGAGCTCGACCTGGCCGTTGGTTGGATCGCGGCGACATCCCTGATCGTCCTGGCCGCGCTCTGGCACGGGTGGTTGGCGCAACCCCCCTCCGCCCTGAAAGGACTGCGACAGGCTGGACGGGCAGCCCTACTCCAACTCCCATCGTTGGCCCTACTGGTGGCGGCGGTTCTGAGGGCTCACAGTGTCGGAATCGACGATCTGGTGCGCAGTCAGACCGCGGCCCCCAACGGTTGGCACGTCTTCGACAATCCAGGGTTGATGGCATTGACCGGACTGGCGCTGCTGGCCCTGGTCCCCCAAATAGAGCCGACGCACCGGGGGCCGTCCTTCGCACTGGGACGCGGCGGGAGTTGTGGGTCGCAGGGCACGTCGACACTGCAACAGGGGCTGGCATGGCTCGGCAGCACGGCCCACCTCTGGTATCAGGCCGTGATTCTGGCCATCCTGGCTTTCGGAGGCTGGAACGTGCCGGGTTGGGAGGACGGCGAACCAGCTGACCACCTCAGCCTACAGATCCTTGGGGTGTTGCTGCTGCAGGCCAAGGCTTGGGCATTGGTTGGGGTGGTATTGGTCATGCGCTGGTTGGTGGGAGGTCTAGCCCTGAGTCAAGCGACCCACGTTTCCCTCCGCATCGGCATCCCTTGCGCGCTGGTCGGGGTACTGGTGTCCGAGTTCTGGAACCGAGGCGTCGAGGGCTGGGCGTTGGACTGGATCGACGACGTGACTGAGTGGACCCTGCTGGGTTGGTTCACCTGCGCGATCGCCTGGGTCATGGCCCGCGTCATCGCACACATGCGGGCTCCCCGGGTTGAGCTGGGGCCGAGCCCCTGGATCTAGGGAACGCCCACTGTTCGCTGCATCCGTTGGAGCGTGGCCGTCAGGTGATGATGAGGACACCCTGCGCCACTAGCCGAGCCGGCCCAGCTCACACGCCAACGCAATCCAGATGACCAGATACCGTGCGGACCGACCGGCAAGTGGTTAGTCGTCGTAGAATATCGGCTCGCGCTGGGCGAGGAACGCCTCAATCAACTCCAGCGAACCGGGTTCGAGCTGCAGGAACTGCACACCCATTCCCGGTGGTACGTTGCTTCGCTCCGAGAACTCACGAATCCAACGGACGCGGCCCACGCCCTTGACCGCAACCGGGCTGTCGGGCAGGCGAATGTTAAGCTCGACGATCTCACCCACCGTCTTCAACATGTGTGTCGCAATGAACACGCCCCCCAAGGACATGTTCTCCACGAACCCCATGTAGAAGTTGTGATCACTGCCCAGGCTGACATCCAGCTCCACCCGGTAGCGAGAGTGTTTGCGACTCTGGTTGTGTGGCCATCGCGGTTCGGACGGTGACGAGGCTGGTTCGGGAAGCGGGCTGAATTGCGCCTCCGTGCACTCCTCGGCTCGAAGCGTCGCGGTCATCGCGTTCTTGCTGGGCATCATGGTGTCGATTCTCGGTCTAGGATGTTACGGCCAGATTCTTGCGGGTCGGCGACTGACCCCGGGCCCCGGCGCCGAGCGGTTGGCTCGGAACGTAACGACCGGGCCGAGGAATGAAATTGGGTAGAGCGAAGCCGCTGGCGGCTCGGCGACCATCGAGAGGCGTCTGCGACCACCGGCGGTAACCTTGGTGCCGGTGCAAGGGACCATGGCGAATTCTGGGTCCGGCCCAAGCAGTCCAGGACGTGCAAAGAACTCGGTTCGGTCCACGAACCCAAAAAACGGTCACGGGGGACCGTTCTTAAGACGGATCCCGCCTGGACGTCGGGACGGTGCCATCCGAGTGCCCTTCCGCGAGGTTCGGACGGCTGCCTTGGCCGATGACGCCGCCTCATCGCTGGGCAGTCGGTCCCGAGGCCGTGGTCGTGGGCAGCCCACCGAGGGCGCGCCCAAGGCCCATCTCCTGCCGGGTCTTCAAACTGACCGGGTGAAAATCAAGCCGCGGCCGGCCAGGAAAGCCTCGCTCCAGGCGGCCTGACCCTGCACGCGGGGCAAAAGTCGTGTCAACCTCGCCACGAACCATGGCCGTCGGAGAACGCATCCAGCAGGCCGCTGCTCTCCTGGGGAGGCGGCGTCGACGCGCCTGGTTCGGAGCGCGTCGAGCCTACCTGGAGCTCCGCGACTTGGAAGCCGCGGAGCTGGTGCTGTTGCGGCAGTGCATCCAACGACAGATGAGCACGCTTGGGGGGGTTGAGTGGGTCGAGGTCAACCCCTACACGCGACGCGTGGTGGTCGCGTTCACTGAGGGTTCCTGTGCACCGCGGGCGCTGCTGGAACGGTTGGACCGGGCCGAGCACGAGGCGTTCTGTGCGGCAGCCGAGTTCCAGCCGCACACCCGGTCGCATCCGGCCGACGCAGAGCCGCTCTTGAAACTCAGTCTGGAACTCGCCGTCAACTTGGCCAGTACCGTGGTCGGCACGGTGCTTCAGGCCTCACCCGTTCCTGCGTCGCGGGTGGCTGGGGCGGCTGCCTCGGTGCTGATGTTCGTTCAGTCGGTGTCGACACTGCGCGGGCGCCTGGACGAGCGCTTCGGTGAGGAGCGAGCCGATCTCGGGATCGATTTTGCCGTGGCGACCGGGAATGCTGCCGCCCAGCGGCCCATCGTCTCTCTGGTGGAGGTCTTCCATCACCTGGCGCTGTGGAGAGAGGCGCGTGCCCGGCGCGCGGTCTGGTTCCATCGGGAAGCGGCCCTCACCGCGCGACCATCCCCAGAGCTGAGCCAGGCCAGTCTGCCCCAGTCGCGATGCTGTGAACTGCCCCGGGGTCCGGTCGAGCGGTATGCGGACCGGGCTTGGGTGATTGCTCTGTCCGGATTCGGCTTCAGCCTCGTGACCACACGCAGCCTGCAGCGTGCCGTGGCTGCCCTGGTTGCGGGCATGCCCAAGCCGGCCCGCCTGGGACGCGAGGTCTTCTGCGCCGATCTGGGCCGCCAGCTGGCACAGCGGCAGGTGATCGTCTTGGAGTCGGATTCGTTGCGACGACTGGACCGGATCGATTGCCTGGTCCTGGCGGACGATATCGTGGCTCGGGACCGCTTCGAGATCGTCCACCTAGTCGTGACCGATGGCATCGAGGAACCATGGGCCAGGCGCCAACTGCTCAGCCTGTTCGACGCGGATCGACCCCTGGAGACCCAAGGTGACGGTTCGGTTCGCTTGTTGCCCCTGGGCAAGGGAGCGGTCGAGGACGACAGCCTGTCTGCGGCGGCCGATGAGCTAGCCCAATCCGGGCGCCTGACTCTGCAACTATACGACGGTGAGCGTCGGATTGCCGTGGCGACGGTGGAAATCGAGCCACGCATGGGCCTGGAGGAGCTGGTTGATGCGGCGCAGAAGGCGAACCTGCACGTCGTGGTGGCTTCCGACCGGGCCGAGTTGCTGGACAGCATCCTGCCCGATGAGGTGATCCTGCCCGCCGAGGGTCTGTCCCAGGGCATTGAACGGCTCCAGCGCGAAGGACACGTTGTTTGCGCCGTCGCAACCGGGCAATCGGCAGCGCTCGCGGTATCAGACTGTGGAGTGGGCCTTGTACAAACCGGGAGTTCGCCGCCTTGGGGGGCTCACCTTTTGTGCCGGGATGATCTGACGGACGTTCGATTCCTGGTCGAGTCCTCGGTTGTGGCCCGGCAAGTGTCCCGACAGAGCGTGAACATCGCGATGGCAGCTGCCACCATGGGTGCCTTGGTGTCGGCTACAGGACTGGCCCGTTTGACCTCCCGTCGCGTGATGACGGTCGTCAACGCGGCCACTTTGATCGCCATCCTCAACGGTCATCGCGCCGCCCGGTCACTCGCCAAACAGCCCGACCTCGTGGTGCGGGACCGAACCTGTTGGCACGCACTGGATGCGCGGGGCGTGATGCACCGACTCGGAACCTCCGAGATCGGTCTGTCCGAGCTGGAGGTGATGCGTCGTCGCGGTGCCCCTCCACCCCGCAAACGCCCCAGCGCGGAGCTTGTGGAGGCAATCGCCGACGAGCTGTTCAACCCCTTGGCTCCCCTGCTGGCCGCTGGCGCGGGCCTTTCGGCAGTTGCAGGATCGATGGGGGACGCTGCGATGGTGGGGGCGGTGGTGCTGTTCAACGCGGTGGTGGGCGGTGTTCAACGCTTCCGAACCGAACAGCGCATTCGCGACTTGGCCGCGACGGCGCGCAAGCAGGCGACGGTGCACCGCGACGGCAAGATTCGCAGTGTGGACGCAGAAGAGCTGGTGCCCGGTGATATCGTCGTCTTGACCAGCGGCGACGTCGTTCCGGCGGACTGCCGCATCCTTCACGCCGAAGCCGTGGAAGTGGATACCTCGAGTCTGACCGGAGAGTCAATGCCCGTGCGCCGGTCGGAGTTGCCCAGCTTCGACCTGGCTATCGCGGACCGGGCCAGCATGTTGTATTCGGGTACCACGGTGGCTGCGGGCCGCACCAGCGCCATTGTCGTGGCCGTGGGTGACCAAACGGAGGCGGCGCGTGGCGGGATTGCTCTGCGGCGCGCCCAACCCCCCAGCGGGGTCGAACAGCGCTTGCGTTCCCTCATCAACCTGACCGCTCCGGTGGCTTTGGGTGCCGGCCTCGGTCTGGTCGGGGCGGGGCTGCTGCGCGGTCGGCGAGTGGAACACCTGGTTCCCGCAGGCGTTAGCCTGGCGGTTGCGGCAGTGCCGGAGGGGCTGCCCCTCTTGGCAACCGCCGCCCAGCTGGCGGCGGCCAGTCGACTGTCCAAGCGAGGTGCCCTGGTCAGAGACACCAAGTGCATCGAGGCGTTGGGACGCATCGATCTGGTGTGTTTCGACAAGACCGGGACCCTGACTGAAGGGCACCTCGACCTGGCTGGTGTGACCCGGGGGCTGTCCCTTGTCGGCGAGGACGACCTGGATGAGCGTGAGCGAGGTCTCCTGATGACGGCTCTACACGCTGCTCCGGATCCCAGATACGTGACGGCCCATGACGATCCGACCGACCGGGCCCTGCTAGAAGCCGTGGAACGAAGTGCACCCGGTGTCGTGCGTTTGACCGGTGAGCGGTTGGCCGAGCTGCCCTTCGAACCGGGCCGTGGCTACCAGTCCGTTCTATGGCAACAAGGCGCGGACCGCTGGGTGGTCATCAAGGGAGCCCCCGAGGTCGTGCTCGAACAGGCCGATTCCTGGGACACCGGGATCCGTTGCGAGCCCTTGGATCCAGCCAGACGAGGCGCTCTGCGTGCTTTCGTCGAGACCCTGGCGGGGCAGGGGTTCCGCCTGTTGGGCGTCGCCCGGCGAACCCTGCGCATGGACGAAGCGGATACCCTCCCGGTGCCCGGAGGGCTAACCCTGTTGGGCTATATCGCATTCAGTGACCCAGTGCGGAGCACGGCCGAGGCGGCATTGGCACGACTGCGAACGGTTGGGGTCGATTCCCGGATGATCACGGGGGATCATCCCAAGACCGCGGAGGCGGTCGCGGCGGCCATTGGGCTGCTTTCTGATCGTCGAGTGCTGACAGGTGCCGAGCTTCTTGAGATGAGCGATGGCGAGCTGGACGAGGTGGTTGACTCGGCGGCCGTGTTTGCCCGTGTCACGCCCTCCCAGAAGGCTCGCATCATCCGTTCGCTGCAACGGGTGGGGCATGTCGTGGCCATGGTCGGGGATGGGACCAACGATGCCCCCGCGCTTCGCGTCGCGCAGGTGGGTATCGCGGTTGGAGAACAAAGCACGGCAGCGGCACGTGGTGCGGCTGATGTCGTACTCACCGATGAGCGCATCCAGACGCTCGTCGAAGCCATCATCGAGGGAAGGGCCATGTGGTCCTCGGTCCGTGACGCCGTGGCGATTCTGATCGGTGGCAACCTGGGAGAGATCGGGTTCACCCTATTGGGAGGGCTGGCGGCCGGCAGTCCTCCGCTGAATCCCAGGCAGCTGCTTTTGGTGAATCTACTGACCGACGTGGCCCCAGCCATGGCCATTGCCCTCAGGCCCCCCTCCGTTGCGGAGCTGAAGACCCTGGCCAGTGAGGGGCCCGACGTGTCCCTGGGGCGTCCACTCAACCGGGACATCGCCTCGCGAGCCATGATAACTGCCCTGGGAGCGGGTCTGGCCTGGTCGACGGCGCGCGTGTTGGGTGGAGGGGAGCGCGCCGGTACCGTGGGACTGTTGGCGTTGGTGGGAACTCAGCTTGGACAGACCATCGTTGCAGGGGGTACGAGCCGCCCGGTCATCGTGACCAGTCTGGCGTCAACCGCGCTGTTGGCAGCCGTGGTCCAGACCCCAGTTCTCAGCCAGTTCTTTGGGTGTCAGCCCCTCACCCCGTTGGGCTGGTCGGTTGCCGTCAGCTCGACGGCCATTGCCACCGGGGTGGCGATCGCCTTCCCGCAGCTGACCTCGGCGCTGGCGGTGCGACTCCGCCCCATCGACACCGTGCTTCGGGAGGCGCCCCGTGGCAGTGTGGTGCCCCCGCCACCGTCCAGTGTTCGCCGTCCCTCCCTGTTCCCCGTGTGACTGACGGACGGCACTGAGACGGCCGCTATGGGCGCGCCTCGGACCGCCGCACCGGCATCAACCAATCCAGATGGCGCTCATCCGCCCCCGTCACTGCTCGCAGATAGGCCCGTTGCAGAAAGGCGCCCATTGTCTGGCGCCCCGTGAGGTACGGGGTTCCCTCAATTTCCCGGACCGGCGTTACCTCCGCGGCGGTGCCGGTCAGAAAGACCTCTTGGGCACGCTGCAGCTCTTCACGAGTAAACGGCCCGATGGATACCGGAATGCCGTTTTCGTGCGCCAAAGCCAGGATGCAATCCCGCGTGATCCCCGGAATGATGGAGGAACCCACGTCGTTCGTGTGTAGCTGCCCACCGCGGACGAAGAAAACGTTCATTCCGGTGGCGCTTGCCACCGTTCCATCCTGGTTGAGCAGTAGGGCATCATCGAAACCACGATCCAGCGCCTCGTGAGCTGCCAAGACACTGTTGGCGTAGTGACCGCTCGCCTTGGCCATGGTCGGCAACATGGAGTGGTGGAACTTGCGCCAGCTGGAGATGGTCAGTCGAATCCCGTTGCGCAGCGCGCTCTCGCCCAAAAAAGCCCCCAGGCCCCGCACTGCAATCAGCACATGAACCGGACACTCCGCCTTGGGTTTGAGATCGATGGGGCCATAGCCGAAAAAGGCCAAGGGTCTCAGATAGCCGTTCACGATCGCGTTGCGTTCGGTGATCTCCAAGGCGCCCTGGATCAGCTGTTCGGTCGAGAACTCGAGCTTCATCCCGTACAGCCTTGCAGAATGCATCAGTCGCTCAACATGGTCCTGCACCCGCAACAGGATCGTCCCCTTGACTGAAGGGTAGCATCGGATTCCTTCGAAAACCGCGGAGCCGTAGTGCAGGGCATTGGCGTAATAGTGGATGCGAGTCTGATCTGCCTCGCGAACCTCCCCGTCGAGCCAAACCCAGCGAGCAAGTTCCTGGGACGACGGGCGACTGAGGGTCGTCAATGCGTCATCTTCGGGGACGCCATTGAAATTGGGCCATTCCATTTCGAGCGAGGGCATGGTGCGAGGGCTCCCGGAAAGAACGTGACCAGCATCGCAGCTACGTCGATGGGTGGCCAGCCGCGGCCCGGGGGCAGCCCTGCCTCGGGGGGGACAGTCGGCACGACGGCCGCGCACCCGGACCCATTCCTCGCCCCAGAGGGGTATTCCGGACCCTGCGACCCAATGGCCGGCCCGAGGAATTCGAAAGGAAACCTGATGCGAACCAGCGGCCGGTACAGAAATCCTGGGTTGCCTCTCTCAAGTAGCCAACCGACTGAGCCGTCTCATCCGCAAGATGGCCATGTCTTCTGTCATCCCGTTGGGTTCCCCCAAGCCAACGAACTCGTCGATCGCCCTTCTGGCGAGGCAGCCGGTGTTGGACCTCAAGTTGAAGACGATTGGCTACGAGCTGTTGTCGCGCTCATCGCTACCCCGCAACGGCGAGCAAGACGACGTGACCCAGTCCACGGCGACCATTCTCGCCAACGTGATCAGCGAAATCGGCATCGACACGGTGGTGGGTGCCGTCCCTGCGTGGATAGAGTTCTCTTTTCACTATCTGCTGGCCGAGCTACCCATACCGCTGGGACCGAAGGCCCTGATCCTGCAGATCCCTCGCTCCGAGCGGACACCGGAGAGGGTGTTGGCCCGCATCCAAAACCTCAAATACCAGGGCTACCGCATTGTCGTCGACTGCAGGCAGGCTCCGGGCGCCGTGGGACCTTTGTTGGGTTTGGCCAACGTGGTCAAACTGGATGCGGCGGCGTGGAACGAGGAGCAACGCGCGGAGTTGGCCAAAAGCTGTTTGCGCCGGTCAGTGCAACTGTTAGCGACGGATGTTGCGACCCACAAGGATTACGAGCTGCTACGGAATGAGGGCTTCACCCTGTTCCAGGGATCCTTCTTGTGTGAGCCGGAGTACCTGCAACACCGACGAGCTCCTGCCAATCGTGTTGCGCTGATGCGACTGCTCAGTGAGTTGTACGCAGAGGATCCGGTCATTGACCGCATTCAGCAGCTGGTTCAGCAGGACATCGCCTTGAGCTACCGATTGCTCAAGTGGTTGAATTCCTCGCTGTTCGCCTTGCCTCGCCCGGTTGAGTCGATTCACCATGCGCTGGTTCTGTTGGGGCTCCAAAGGGTGCGGGATCTGGTGAGTCTGGTCGTGTTGGCGCGCATCGAGGACAAGCCCAGCGCCTTGATCGAAACGGCATTGATGCGAGCCCGGATTGGCGAGCAGGTGGCCCGCAACATCGGTTTGGTTTCGGAATCGATGTTCACCGTGGGTCTGTTCTCGGTTCTGGATGCACTGGTCGGTATGCCCATGCAGGAGGTGTTGGTGAACCTGCCCCTGGCGCAAGAAGTCGCCATCGCCATTGCCCACCGTGAAGGGCCCTATGGACGGGTGTTGCTGGGGATCGAGGCGCACGAGCGGGGCGAC
Source organism: uncultured Polyangiaceae bacterium (assembly GCA_964648165.1). Taxonomy (GTDB): domain Bacteria; phylum Myxococcota_A; class Polyangia; order Polyangiales; family Polyangiaceae; genus FEN-1139. The sequence continues at coordinate 32,937 of CAZYKT010000001.1, forward strand.
TGGAATGGAGTCGAGCGAGCCGGCCTGGATCTTTCGGTGCTCAGCCCAGCCTGGATGGACGCCCTGATGTGGGTCCGTAGCGTCCGTGCTTTACTGGCTCCGGGACGAGCCTCCGAGCGCCAGTTGACGACCGCCAAGATGGTGCGATAGCCAATTGAGCTACTCGGCGTTGACGGTGACAGGCCCCGCGTTGGTCGGTTCGTCACTGAACACGAGCATTGCCTCCCGAGTTCCGAAGGGCAGTCGCTGCCCCGGCTTCAGAGGCCGAACCACGTACAGGGTGTCGTCTCGGGCCGACGGCTTCACGGAGACGCGCAGGGAGGTCTCCGCGGTCGGCCAAGGACGGGGCGTTTCCCGGCTGCCATCCGTGGGCCGCGCAGAACCGGCGGTTGCGGTTGGTTGCATGGATGGGTTGGGACTCTGCGGGGAAACGGACCCGAGGGGCTTAGCCGGCGGCGACGAAAATCGAGCCGCCGGCGCCACCGCTGCGGGGGCTGGCTCCGAGGGCGCCATCTTGAGGGGCTTGGGAGGAGGCGTCGTCAACCGGGGAGTGGCTGCGGATTGGCTCCCGGTCGGCGTCGGGACTGTTGCGGCATCTTCGCCTGCTGGATGATCCAGTGCCGGGGCGGGAGCGGTCTCCGGTGGTGCAGGCGGCGCAGCGGACGCTGATGGTGCAGGCGGCGCAGCCACCGCTGCTCGGGCCGAAGGAGGAGGCGGTGGCATGGACGCTACAGAGGGGCCCAGCGGGTCTGCCTCGACCATCTCGGCGTCCTCGGCGCCCGCCGGGGTCGTGGACGTGGCGGTGTCCGCGGCGGGTTGGTGCGGTGACGACCCGCGTTGGTGGGGGGGCTTGGGTGGCGGTGGCGCCGACCTGCCCGCACACGGAGCTGCTTTGGGCACAGCTGCGCTCGCTGTGGCGGCGGGAGGCTGGCTAGCACCCACTTGGCCAGCCAAATCCGCTGCACAGCGGGCCAACTCCAGCTGTCGCCGATCGTCTCCGGCCTGCTCGGCGGCGTCCGCGGCGCGACGAAGCCAGCGCAAGGCCTCCCGTTGGTCGCCCTTGGCCCAAAGGGCCGACGCGGTTTCCAGCGCGAGCTCGACCTCGTCGGTGTCCGCGGAAACCGGACCAGGGATCTTAGTTGAATCGCTGTCTACCATCTTGCCGCTCCTAGGGGACTCCGGTCAAAGGGTGCTCAAGTGTTCGAGGAGTCGTCGAGCCATCGGATTGTACGGGTCTTCCGCCAAGGCCTTGTTCAGCATTTGTCGAGCCGTGGCGTTTCGGCTCTTGCTGTGTTGGATCCACGCCAACTGGGCGTAGGCCCGAGCTCGGCCGGTGGCGTCGAGCCCCGATTCCGAGTCCGCCGCCGCGGGCGCCGCCGTGGCGATGCGTAGGGCGTTTGCTGCGGTGTCCAGATCATCAAGATCAACCGCGACCAGCCCCAGCAGCAACGCCACGTGGGCATTGCTCTTGTCGAGGCGGTGAGAAGCAGTCAAGGCCTCGTAGGCCTCCACCAAATCATCGCTGTCCAAGTAATACTCTGCGATCAGAGCATGGACCTGGGCCATGTTTCGATCACGCGCTCCCTTGTGTGTCTGGGCGAGTCGCTCCAGGTGTTCGCGCGCCTCCTCGGAACGCCCCACATCGCGCAGGAGCTGGACCCGGAGAAGGGTCACCGAGAGCGAGTCCGGGGAGAGGGCTTGGGCGCGCTCCAGCACCTCCAGAGCACGAGGCATCTCACCAGCCTTGATCCAGGCTCTCCCCGCCTGAACCAACCAGCGGGTCGTTGCCTCGATATCCGCGGCCTGTTCTGCCAGCTCAACCAGGACCCGGGCGTGGGCTGCGTGTTGTCCACACGACTCGTACAATCGACCCAGGGCTTCGCGCAGTGAGATGTCCGTGGGGAATTGCCGACAGACCGAGCGTATGACCTCGAACCAGGGAGCGGGCTGTTCCAGTCGCCCGGCGACTTGGGCGAGCTGGAGCGCAACCGAGACCCGTGTCTGTTCCGGTTCCAGAGGAACCAGGCGAGCCAGAATCTCGGCGGCCTGCAACCAGTTCCCGTCCCTTGTATGCAACTGACCGACTGCTCGGAGTGCGTCCACGTCGTCGGGATGCTGGGCGACCCAGCCCGACAGACGCGCCAGTGCTTGGTCCGCAGCGCCATCCTCCCGCAGCAACTGGACCTCGCGATCCAGCCAGTGGCGAGAGACGTTGCTCAAGCGGCTCTCGGCGATGGCAAAGAGCAGTTCGCTCCGAGGAATGGCTCCACCCTGATAGGCGACCTCCAGTGCGCAAAGGGCTTCCTCGTCGTTGCCAACCGCTCGAAAGGAACGATAGCGGAGGCGCTGCAACTCCGGATTGCTCGGATCCTTGTCCAGCACCGAGGTCAGAAGCGATAGCGCCTGTTCGTGGCGTCCGGCCTCGTGGCACGCCTCGATCAGGCTCATCCGCAACTCCCGATCCCCGGGTGACTGCTGCAGGGCTCGCTCCAACACTTCGAGTCCGGCGGCCACATCCCCACGTCGCCAGTACAGCCGGACCAAGGCGTTGCGGAGCCCTGGATGACCGGGGCTGGCGGCGAACCCGGCACGCAACGCCGTTTCGGCGCCATCATCATCCCCAAGCTGGCTCCGAAGGTCGAAGATGCGCTCCGCCAGGGCCGCGACCCGTGGTCCCTGTTGATAGGGCAGCAGTGCCTCCAAAGCTTCGGCTAGACGATCCAACGGCCCTGACGACTCCTCCAACACGCGCACCATGCCTTCCAGCGCACGCTGGCGATGGCCGCCGCGTAGCTCCGACGCCGACTGATAGGTCAACAGGGCCTGCTCCAGATCGCCGGCTCGCTCCAGGAGTTCGGCGAGATCGAAGCTGAGGCGTGCGGTGTACTCCGAGTCAGTGCTCCCGGTCTGCAGGGCCAGTTGCTGCCGCAGCAGGACAGCCAACTCGGTGAGTCGACCGTCCTGTTCCAGGGCGCGGCCCAGGCATTGGGCCACGTCGGTTCGCGTCGGATCCTGCCGCCATACGTCGCGCAATTTCTCGATCGCTTCCTCGCGACGTTCCGGCAGCTCGAGAAGGAGCTTGGATGACTCGATCTGGAGCTCCAAGCCCACCGGAGTGTGCCCGAACCACTCCTCCAGTGAGGCCAACAGCGACAACACCAGGTCCGTGTCACCGACCCGGCGGTACACCCTGATCAACGGGCGCCACACATCCCAGCCCGAATGCTGGTGCGTCGGCTTCTGCAGATCGTTCCACAGTTGGTCGGCGCGACCGCGAATGTGTGCCACAAGTTCCGGGGACAAGACTCCGCGTGCCAGCCGCCGCTCGACCAGATCGGCGAGGGCCAGGGCCGCCGTGTTCGGATCGCCGGCAGCCTCGATTCGTGCATCCACGCAACGCGCCAACCAGTCGTCTCGACACTCCTCAAGCACGACCTGCTCCAGCCCGTCGGCCTCGTGCTGGTCACCGAGCGTGGTTTCGAAGGCGGAGGTGAAGAGCTCACTGGCCCGGTCGGGCTCCCCCAGTCGCTCCGCGATTCGAGCGAGGTGGAAATACACCGCCGACTTCGGCGGCGGAGACTGGCCCGGAGCCGGGTGCAGTGCCACCAACAGCAAGGATCGGTAACTCTGCTCGGCGACACCGACGTGCCCCTGCTCGTAGGCCAGGGCCCCGCGCATCGCTAGCAGCTCGGGACTGCCTGGGTCCATGGTGATGGCGGCCTCCAGTTCACCCAGTGCTGCCTCGGGCTGCCCCATGAGTAACAGGACTCGGGCCAACTCACGGTGCGCGACGCCTCGCTCTCGGGGTCTGCGTTCACCGTACTGGGACAACTGGAGGTGAATCAGCCGTGTGGCTTCGGGGAGGCGCTGCTGCTTCACCAGAGCCGACGCGAGCTCCAGGCGCAGAGCCTGATCGTCCACCCCCAGCTCGGGCGAATTGAGCGCCAGCTCGGCGGCGCTCTCTAGATCATTGGCCGCCAGGAACGCCTCCAATGCCGCTCGCACGTTGCCGGTCGCGCGTTGGTGGACCTGTCCCAGTCGCTGATAGAGCGGTTCTGGATCGTCCGACACTCGTGCCGACCTCTCGATGCTCGCCACCAAGTCATCCCAACGCTCGGTGCGTTCCAGCAATCGGCACAACCCATCCAGTACCTCGGGATCCGTTGGATCCGCTTCGTGCAAGGAACGCTGAAGGAGAATCGCCGTTTCCACGTCGCCCAGGTGCTCAGCGTGAATGCGTGCCAAGAGCTTGCGATCGCGACGAACCGCCTCGGCATTGGTTCCGAGCCGGATGCGCGCCTGGAGCGGCTCGACCAGCTCCCCCCATTGTCCACTGGTTTGCAGGGCGGTGACCAGCCCGTCGATGACCTCCGGATCGTCTGGCGCGTCGCGTCGGACCGCTTCCCAGTTCCGAGCCGCCCGACGCGGATCGCCGAGCTCGTTGGTGGCGAGACGGGCCGCCTCGCGGTGGGCACGGACGCGCTCCTCGGAGGTGTCAACCAATTCAGCCAGTCGCTCCAGCACCGCGCACCGTTCAGTGTGCCGTCCGAGTCGCCCCAACCAGGACTCCAAGGTGCGGTGCGCGTCAACGACGAACAGCGGGGGAGCGTCCTCACTCTTCAATAGCGCGCCGATCAGTTCGACGGCCCGCTCCGTGTCACCAAGCACCTCGGCGCTCAGCCGAGCCGCATCGCGAAGCAATGCGGCTCGTGGAACGACCTGTTCCGTTGCCAGGGCGGCCCGGACCAAATAGTCGACGTGGAGGCGGTGCTCCCCGAGCGGCTCGGCCAGCTGGGAGAGCCAGGTCCGGAACTTCGCCTCATCGGGACACAGCGAAAGCAGCTCTCCCACGGCGTGCAGAGCATTGGTCGGGTTCGACAGTTCGGATTGTTCCGTCTCCGCGAGTTCGCACAGCAGCCTTGCCCGTCGTTCGGGTTGCCGGACGAAGGAAAGCTCATCCTTTAGCACCCGAGCCAAATCGCCAGAGCGATGCGCATCTCGGTAGCGAGCCCGAAGCATCGCCGCTGCCCGTTCGGATGGTCCAGGCACTGTGTCCAGTGCTGCCGCGCGACCTGAGGGGGAAAGGAAGATCCTCTCCAGGAGCTCGGTTCCCTCCTGCCAGGCGGGGTGCTCCGTGCAACCCCTCTCCAACGCCTCCAGGGCCTCTGTTAGGGCGCCGGCCTGTAGCCACAGTGACACCACGCGGTACACCAGATCGGTTGACTCACCCTCGCCGGTCCGGGCCGCACGTTGCAGCAAATGGTCGACGAGCTGCCGCGTCATGCCCTGTTTCTCGTAGAGGCGCTCCAGCATGGTGAAGAGGCGCATGTCCGTGGGGTGCAGCTCGTATAGCTGTTCGAAATAGGGCAGGGCGCGAACCACGTCGCCCGCCAGATCCTTGGCTGTTACCGAGGCTTCATTGAGAAGCTCCTCTCGTCCCTGCGGATCCGACGTGGCATCGACGGCCGCGTCGTACAGGCGCAATAGCTCGTCCCAGCGGCCCTGCACGTTCAGGTGGAGCTTGATCCTGTCCAGAGCCCACCGTGCGTCGGGCACGACTGCCAGGACCCGTATCAGCGCCGGTGTGGTCACATCCGTGTCATCCGTCAGCTCGACCAGGCGTCGGCCCAGTGCCACGACGAGGGCCGGCTCGTCGTGGGCGTGCAGCGCGTCGACAATCGTCGTCAGCAGAACCGACTCTTGGCCGTGACCCTCACACAGAGAGCGCAATAGGTCCCAGAAGGAGTCGACCTCGGGATGCTCGACGACCGCTCGCTGGGCGAGGACGAGCCGCACCGACGGCTCCGTTGCGGCATTGGCCAACCCCGACTCGAACCATTCGCGACGGAACTTCAGGGCCTTCTCGGAGATCGGCCCCTCGCCTTCTCGCAGATCCTGGGTTGCGTCCAGGCACGAAAGGATGCTGGCCAACGGCACCGAGGAGTCGCCCGCGGACGCCCGCAAAAGGTCGAGCCAGAGCACCGTCGCCTCAAGGCGCAATGCCGGATCCGGGGTCTTCATCAGGAGGTGGAGCTGTTCACGGATCCCCGGGTGCTCGGGCGCCGTCACAGCGGCCTCGTCGAGTAGGGAAAGGGCCAGCTGCGTTTGGCCGAGGTGCAAAAATAGGATGTTGGCGCGCCGGACAGTCACCTCGACGCGCTGCGCCTGGTCGAGGCAGAGAGCCAGGCGCTCCAGGGCACGCTCGGCTTCGTTCCAGTCCTCGTCCCGTTCGTGGATCCTGGCCAGGGACGCAAGCGCCTCCATGCAGTTGGTATCCTGGGCTGCCACTCGCTCGTACAGAGCGGTCGCTGCCTTGAGGTCCGCGAACAGCTCCTCCTCCAGGCGTGCCCACTCACACAGAATCGAGCTTGGATCGGTGGCGCGTTCGGCGCGCCACTCGAACAGACGCCCCAGGTGGGTCCGACGCCACTGTTTGTCCGGGGCGCCATCCAGCCAGCTGCGGAACTCCGCGACGTCAGCGTCGTCGGCACGTGACTCCAGGAGCGAATGGTAGGCATCGGCGGCGGCATCGGCCTGAGCTGGGTCATCGGCGAGGGTCCGGGCCTTGGCGCGTTTCAGATCATGGACGAGATCGGAGCTATCAGCGGTCACCGACCAGAGCAGCTCATCCACCATGGTCGCGTAGGCAACCCCGGACCGGTGAGTCGTCGCCGAGACCTGAAGCGACAGCAGAACCTCGACGCAGTGCCGCAGAGCGACTGCGTCCTCGGCCCGCCTGAGCATGATTGCGAACGCCGCGGGAACCCGACTCCAATCACCGGATGCGGCATGGACTCTGACCAGCGCCTCGGCGGAGGCCGAATCATCACCAGCCGCAGCCAGAGCCTGTTCGTACAGTCGCTGAGCGGCAATCCCCTGAGGATCGATCGCTTCCAGCTCCCTGGCCCCCATCTTGTAGGCGTTGGCGGCGGCCGTACAATCAGCGACTTGGTCGAGCAAGAAGTCTCCCAGTCGCTCGAAGGCGCGCGCGCGCGCGGCGCCAGGCACCGATAGATCGGTGCGTCGTTCCAGCACCCGTTGGCGGAGCTCCGCATCGTCCCCTTGCTCTGCCTGAGCCTCCAGGGCGTCCAAGAGCACCTCGAGGGTCGGATCCTGGGGGTCAAGCCGGGGGAGTTCAGCCAGAGCTTGCTCGAGTTGCGCGGGGCTCCTCTGGGCGACGTAGGCCCGGAGCAAGGCGGCCCGTGCGCCCGCGTGGTGAGGAACCAGCCGCAGAGCCTGTTCCCACGCCTGCAGGGCCTGGGCCGGTTCGCCGCCAGTCCCCGATTGCAGCGCCCCCATTTGGCACAGGATCTCGGCCCGATCAGCCGGCTCGGCCAGACGAGTCAGGGCGAACCGATAGCGAGCCAGCCGGACCTCCAGCGGCTCTGCCAGGCGGACCGCCACTTCGTCCAGCGACTGCAGCAACCACCGCAAATCGAGGCTTGCCCCAATGTCGCCGGCCTCCGAGTCCACCACCCGATCGAAGGCTGAACGGTAACGCGCGAAGAGGTCCTTCCACAGCTCCGGTTCGGTGAGCGTCCCGCCGGAGAGCTCCGCTCGCAACTGCACGGCGCGACGCTGCAGCTCCATACTGGTTCGCTCATCCTTGGCGGCCTCGCCTCGCGCCATCAATAGTTCCAGTAGCGCTTCCCGGTTGTTGACCTTTTCGTAGAGCTCAGTCAGTTGCTCCTGTGCTTCCTGGGCCCGATCCGTCGAACACAAAACCCGATACGCATCGATCTGCTCTTCGGCCGTGGCGGAGGCATCCGAAGCAAGCTCCAGCATGCTCGAAGCGGCCTGGACCCGAGCTGTCAGCTCGGGTTCCTGGCGAGCCCGGACGTGCCAGGCGCAATACCGAGTCCGAGCGGAGAGCTTGTCCAGCCCCAACACAGCTCGCGCTGCCTGCAATCGGGATGGATCATCGGTGTCGGCCAGGACAACCCGTTCCAGGATCAGACGAGCCTGCTCGGCCTCGCCGAGTTCCAAAAAGGCCCGTGCGGCATCCCACCCCACCTTTGCCATTTCCGTGGGTCCGGACAGCTTCCTGCAGAGGCGGGTCAGCAGTCGCCCGGCCTCGTGGGTCCGACCGCATTCAGCACTCAGCTTCAGGAACAGGGCCCGAATCGAATCGTCAGTCGGATCGTGAGTGACCAGCGGTTCCAAGAGCTGCAGGGCGCCCTCCGCGTCGTCCAATACCTCATGCCGCAACGTGGCCAAACGATGCTGGACGTGCCGAAGCCGCTGAGCCCCAGCCAGCTTCAGCTCCAGCGTCAGGGCGCGTATCTCCTCTGCGTGCCGACCCCGCCGACGGTGGGTGTCCGACAACAAGGCAGCGACTCGTCCACCGATGGCTTGATTGTCGATGAGCGAGTCCGCGATCTCGATGACCGACTCGTCGGTGGGATCGTGGCTCAGCAAGGCGTTCAGATGGTCGATGGCGCGTTCGGGAATGCCGAGGGCCCCAACGTACCAGGCCACCAGCTTGCACCGCAACGTATGGGTCGTGGCCTCGGGGAGCTCAGGGGTCCCCCCCAGCAGGGACTCCACAGTGGTTGCCAGCTTGGCCAGGTCGTCGGGCGTCCCATGAGCTTGCTCGAAGGCATCCCAACGCGATGAGTCGCCGTCACTCAAGTAGACCAAGAGATCCGACAGCCTCGAATCAGTCAACTCCTCGACCACAACACCCACCTCACTCCGCCATGGCTACCCTCGACACACGCCCTGGTCAGAGGACGTAGCGTGTCATCCTGACACGCGATTTGGCATGACACCCCAGCAAATGAACCAATTCGAGGTGTCCAAAGCGTACAGTACATGATTTCGGCGGCCGCGACAGAAGGTCCGGACCCCAGGGGATGTCAGACGCCCAGCATCCACCGCTCGTTCTGGAAACATGCGCTATTGCGCGAAAGATCCCAGGGAGGATTGATACCACACTCGAAACTTCGCGCATTGCTGGTCGGTGGGCCCCACGGTCAATGACCCGCGAAGGTTCTCTGCTCGGATGAATCCAGGGAATGCCGCGTTTCGCGCGGGGAGGCGTCGCCAATCGTGCGTCTTAGCAGAACGCGGCGCAGGTTGTCCCGCATCTTGGCATCCTCGGGGAAGTTCCCCAGACCTCGACGCAATACCGCTTCGGCCCTGTCCCAGTTGCCTCGACGACCCTCCAGCTTGGCGAGATTGTTGATGGCGCGCCGGACCGGTTCTCCCGAAGTGCCGCGCGCCAGTACCAACTCATAGGCCTTGCGTGCCTCGGCCTGGGACCCCTGAGCTTCGTAAGCCTGACCGAGTTGATAAGGCGCCAGGGTCGACATTCGAGTCTTGCGGGTGGCATCGGCGAAGACCAGGACGCTGTCACCGAACAGGGCGGCGCGATGCATCGAGCCGCCCGTGAAGATCAACAACAACAGACCAGCTGCACCAATGCCCAGGCCACGACGGATATGGACGCAGTGTCCCGCCAACAGGGCCACGGCCATTACGCTCCACCACAGGTAGCGGTCTGCCATGGGATTTTGCAGTGCGACCAGGACCTGACTGACCGGAAGCAAGGGCACGATGAACCACAGAAAACCGACCCAGAGCCCCGGGCGCTTGGTCCTGTGCCAGCGGTACCAGCCGACCAACCCCCACATCAGAACGACCCCGTATCCCAGACCGGAAGTCAGGTCGAGGGCTCGACGCACCGGGACGTCATGAACCAGACTGAGAGCTCCCGGCCAGACCAGCATACCCAAATAGCGCAGCCAGACGGGACCCATGCTGCAAAGCGCCGAGCTGCGGGAGCCCCCCAACGGCGAGCTCATCATGCCGACGGTGCGCCCCACCCAGAGGTCCACCCCCAAGACCAGCAGCGTCACCAGCCCGGCCACCACCAGAGCCGGTCGATGGGGCCGTCGATGCCGCATGAAGTCCAGCGTTGGCAAGAGTAGCACCATGGCCACGCTCATGGACTTGGACAGCATGGCCCCCAGCATCGCGAGGGCCGTGACCCAGACGAAGTGGGGTCGACGGCGGTCGTAAGCAACCAGGGCGGTGGCCACGAAGAGCATGGCCAAGACGTCCTTCCTACCGGCAATCCAGGCTACATTCTCGACGTGGGCCGGATGCAGCGCGAACACCCAGGTGGCGAGCTCGGCGGGAAGGCGAGTCGACAACATGCCGCGGAGCAGGTGTCGGACCTGGCAGATGGCCAGACCGTAGAGGGCCCAATTGACCAGGTGCCGCGCCGCGGGTGAGTCACCGAATAGCCGCGCTTCCAGCCAATGACTGGTGTCTCGAAGCGGTAGGTATTCCGCTCCCAACTCCAGGCGGGTCCCAAAGTCGAAACGAGTCCAAATGCTGACCAGCTCCCGGAGCGTGCCGTGTGAGTACCACGGATTCTGCTGCACCAGCCAGGGGTCGTCGTAGTTCAGATACCCGCCACCGATGGAGGGGAGGTAGACCAGCGCCAGCGTGACCCACAAAAGCAAGGGCGCCGTGCGCAGGAACAGCCGCTCGAAGTCGGTCCCAATAACCCCTCGTGCCGGCGACATCACAAGACTACCCCAGCAGAGTTAGCACCCAGGCGACACCCACCGCCATGCCAACGCTGGCCCCCAACGAGGAAAGCACGAAGACCAGCAGTACCCGGGTGGCTCGGTTGTGAAGCCAGCCGCGCAACGACAGGACCGCCTCCGGGATCGCCTCGCAGTCGGCGACGGTGGGACGGCGCACCCAAGCCTCCACCAGAGCGGTTACCATCCCGGCACCAATCAGGGGATTGAGCGTGGTCAGTGGCGCTGCCAGGATCGCGCTGAGGATGGTCAAGGGATGGGCCAAGGCCAGGGCGGTGGCGACCCCACAGCCCAGGGAGGTCGGGATGATCCAGGCCTTCAGCATCTCGAGCAGACTCTCCTGTTGGTGCTCGCGCCAGCCGAAGAAGAAGGCCACCAAGACGACCAGGGGCAGGCCCCAACCCAGGATGCGACCCAGACGGGAGGGCGGAGGGAGTTGGGTGATTGCAGCCCGATCGACGGGAGTGTCCAGGTTGGCCAGCATGCCCTGGACGTGACCCGCTCCCACCACCGCGAGGATTCGAGATCCCGGTGCCTTCAGCACCGAGTCGACCAGGTACCGATCCCGCTCGTCGATCAAGGGCTCACGCAATCCCGGCATGGCCTCTGCTAGTTCCCCGAGCATCTCGGAGATGGTATCTCGATCCCGCATCGCTTCGACGCGCTCCTCGGTCAGCTCCTCCATGACGAAGGGAGCCGCCAGCAGGGCGCTGGTTAGATTGAGCTTGCTCAGCCAGGAGAGGCTGGCCCAGGTCCGTTTCAGAGTCACCTGCAGGTCTCGGTCAGCCAGGACCACTCGGGCTCCGATCTTTTCGGCCGTTCTGACAGCAGCCAGTAACTCCGCTCCCGGTCGTATCCCCAGCCGATCGCCGATTCGCCGCTGGTAGGCGGAGAGGGCGAGGTTGGCCAGAAGGTACAGGACCCTCTTTTCGCGGATTACCTGGAACAGATCCAGCTGCCGCCAGCGATTGTCGTCGACCAGCGCCTGATGGCGTGCGACGTCCAGCTCCACGCACACCGTGTCGGGACGAATCTCCTCAATGGCCTCTTTTACCTCCTGCACGCTCCGGTGGGAGACGTGGGCAGTTCCCAACAGGTAGAGATCGCGATCCTGGTGCCGGAGGTGCGTCACGTGCGAGGCCGAATCCATGGTATCTCCGCTCAGTTTTGCCGCGAACCAGTGGCGGGCACCATCGGAACCACCGTGTTCCACTGGCCCGGGGAGGAGTCGCCTCGACTCGAAGGACCGAGAGCCGTTGCATTCCTTCCGAGAACGACTAAGGCTACCCCGTGTTCTCGGTACGAACCGACCTCGATTATCAGCCCAATCAGCTGACGCTGCTTCGGCAGCGGCTCGAGGCAGAGCCGGGGGGCCTGATGGATCTGACCGTGACCAATCCGACCCGCGTGGGGCTCTTCGACGACCAGAATGTCCTGTTCGCCCTGACCAGTCGGGAGGGCCTCATCTACGAGGTCGACCCAATGGGGCTCGCGGTGGCTCGACAGGCCGTCGCTCGGATGCTGGAGCAGCAGGGTCACCCGGTGCCTTGGCAACAGTTGTGTCTCACGGCCAGCACCAGCGAAGCCTACGCCTTCCTGTTCAAGCTGCTCGCCGATCCGGGCGACGAGGTGCTGGCCCCACGGCCCAGCTATCCATTGTTCGAACATTTGGCCCGTTTGGAGGGGATCCGAACCCGCTTCTACGATCTCGAATATGACGGAGCCTGGCACGTCGATCTCGAATCCGTTCGCTGTCGTTTGGGTCCGCGGACCCGGGCCATCCTGGTGGTGAGCCCCAATCACCCCACGGGGTCCTGCTGCTCGCGCCAGGAATTGGACGGGCTGGCTGCTTTGGGCAAGCCTCTGATCGTCGACGAGGTCTTCTTCGATCAACCCTGGGGGTTGGGTCCGTCCCGGGCCTGCTCGGCGCTCGAGCTGGGCGATGCACCGGTCTTCGTGCTGGGCGGGCTGTCCAAGTCAGTGGCCTTGCCGCAGCTCAAGCTGGCCTGGACGGCGGTCAAGGGTCGCCCCGCCTTCGTGGAAGAGGCGCTGGTGCGCTGGGGTCTCATTGCCGACACCTTCCTGTCGGTCTCCACGCCGGTTCAGCATGGACTGGCGCCGATCCTGGCGGAGGGAGCCGCCCGTCGCGAGGCGGTGTTAGGTCGGCTCCGAGCCAACCTGGGCACGCTCAAGAACAGCTGCCAGGGAACCACCTCGACCCTGCTCACCGGAGAGGCCGGGTGGTCCGCCGTCCTGCGGTTGCCTCGCATCAAGAGCGAGCAAGCCTACGTCATGGACCTATTGGAACAGGATCACGTCCTGGTCCAGCCCGGTTTTTTCTACGACTTCTGCGAAGAAGCCTACGTGATCGTGAGCCTGTTGCCCAGACCGGAGGTCTTCGCCGAAGCGATCCGGCGCTTGGTCAGACGGGTCGACGCCGTCTGCGGGCCAGGTACAGCCCCGTCCCCAGCGCACTGAATGCCAGCAGCCAGGGGGACTCGGTCTCCGGACTGCCAACCACGCGGCAGCTGCACCCACCGGGCTTCGTCTTGATCTCCCCCTGTGGTTCGTCCGCGGCCGCCGTGTCATCGGCCGCGCCGGTTTCGTCAGCCGGAGGCTCCTCGAGCTCGGACGACGAATCTTCCTTCTTGGGGTCGGCTTCTTCCTTCTTGTCTTGGCTGTCGGCGCCATCGGCGCTCTTCGACTCCGAACCGGCTTCCGAGCCCGAGGCTCCCTCCTTGGGCTTCTCCTTCTTCTTCTCGCCGGAGAAGACGATGCTGCGCCGGTCGATGACCTCGTTTTGACCGCCCAGAATGATCCTGGTGGGTTGGCCGATGGTGGCATTGGTTCGGCTATCCTTGACCGTCACCACGTATTCCCCGCAGTCGAAGCCGTGATCGCGGTGGATCTTGAAGGTGTAACGGGTGCGGCTCTCGATTTTGCCCGTGCCGGGATCCAAGAAGCCGACGTCCACGCTCTCCACCAGGGGTTGTTTGCCCACCATGGGGACATCGCGCGTGATCAACTTGTCTCCGTCGACCATGGCCCGCTCGTAATAGACCTTTTGGTCGAAGGAGAAGCGCATGGGAAGCGTGGGAACGTCCGGAGGACGGGGCATGTAGATCTTGAGATCGATGTTCCACGAGTTACCGTCGCTTCGAGGCTTGATGTTCTTGGACGCCCACTCGATGCGACCCGCCGCGAACGCCAGGGTCGCGACCCACAGAACCAGAAGTGCACTGGCTGCACTGAGCAGGGTGCGCTGCCATTTCCTCGACTCGAAGCTGGACATTCTGACCTCCAACGCTTGACCGGACCGGAGTGATGCCATCTCGCAGCAGCGAGAGGAGACCCTTGGCCAACGGCGAGCCCGCGAACCAAGAAGCCTGTGGCGAAGGCTAGTCGATCCTTCCCAGCGAGCGGAACCCGCCGTGACAGGTCCAGGTTCGTTCGCTGCGACGCAACCGCCAAAATCCAACCCAATTGGAAGGGGGCTGGTTCCACCGGCAGAGTTGGCGGTTCGGTCAACCATCCGGAGCGTGGAACCGCCTGAGCCAGTCCTTCAAGCTCTTCTGGGTCGGGCTCCCGCAATCACGGATCCAGAGCGCCGACGTCCCAGGACCGACTCGCTCTATCCGTCAACGCAAGCCAGAGGGACTCGCTCCGTGCTCGAACGCCAGAGGGACTCGTTCCGGGCTCGAACGCCAGAGGGACTCGCTCCGTGCTCGAACGCCAGAGGGACTCGCTCCGTGCTCGAACGCCAGAGGGACTCGTTCCGTGCATCAATGCGTGACGCGGGGACGGGCTGCTTCGAGCTCAGCGATGTTGATGGGCCAGGCCAGGTTTTCTCGATGCCAGGAGCCATGGGGGCGCGCGCGCCATTCCACTCGCAACTCGTGAGCCCCCAGCATGGGGGGCAAGGCCAATCCGAGGGTTCGAGTTCGATACCGCGCGGTGTTGGAGCGATGAACGAAGACGTCACTGTAGCTCTCCAGGCCGCTCGTGGCAGCAACCAAGGCAAAGCGCACTTCGAACTCGCCGCCAATCTCCTGAACGTCAAGCGAGAAATAGGCGTGGACCTCCACCGGGATCAACGTCCCTTCCGGGGGACGGGAGCCGGCGCGCACATTGACCTGCTCGACGAGATTGAACAGGGTGACGTTGTTGGACTGTTGGTCGAGCGAAGAGCCCGAGCAGATCGTCAGAAGATAACAGCGAGGCACGTCGGCCCTTTACTCCCCAAGGCCCTTCGGCGCACGTCCCTCTGCTTTTAGCCTGGCACTTTTCCTACTGCGAAGGCGACAACGGTGCTGGCCGCTACCGCGTAGAGCAGGGTGCACAAGAGCCACAGCCCAGTGTGCCAAACCGCGCGGCGGCGCCGTTGTGCCAGAAAACCTGCCATGTCGAGGGCGCGAAAGAGACCGAACGCCGCCTGGGCGATCAGCATCCCAAGCCCCAAGGCCACCGCGAAGGCGACCCAGGGGCCCCCCAGATCGGTTCGCGAGAGACGACTGGCCCAGAGCGTCGCCCGAGCGTTGGGGTCAATCGGCCCAACCAGCCACGGTGAGCGCAGGACCAGCACGTAACCGAGCCAGGCCAGGGTGGCGCCGACGGCGAGCGGGGTCGCCCATGATGGCCAGCGTTCCGTGCCTGCTTTGGTCCTGCGGCGGACCAGCCCCAACGATCCGAGCCACGTCATTCCGAGAAGAGCCGAGCCGAGCAGGACTTGAATCCAGACGATCCAGACCGAGCCATCCCAGAGCTCGGTTAGGGTAGCAAAGAGACGGGCATCGACCAGGACGCTGCCGCTGACCAGCACCTCCAACCAGACGAAGCCGCACCACGCGACGGCCCAGCGCAAGTACCGCGTGGCAGCCGACCGCTCCGGTCGCGGGTCTGAGGTGCCAGCTGCGCTACGCTCGGACATACTTGACGAACCACGCCAACGCTCCCAGGGTAACACACCATGACTGGCCGGTCAGAGCAATCGACGCCCGCGATCGGCCCGCGTTTTCTGCTGGGCAGGCGTCATCCATGGCTGCTTGTGCTCCTCGGCATCGCCTGCGCCAGTCGGAACAGCGCCGATCAAGAACCGCTTGCCATCCATGCCCAATCGCTCGGTGCGCAGCGAGAAGCCCGTGCCCTGGAGGCCAATTTTGCCAATGGGTCCGACCCGGATCGGGCGGCACTCGAACCCCTCATTGTGGGCTTCCTCTCACGCTACCCCGAGGACCCGCAGGCGCATCGGATCCGCCTTCGTCTGGCGTGGCTCCGAATCCAGCAGCACCGCTGGCCCGAGGCGGAGCAACTGGCAAACGAGGTGGCATCAACCGAAAGCGGCAACGTTGCCGACGGAGCCACACTGGTTCGGGCAGCCATCGCCAACCGTCGGGGACGCTCCCGGGAGGCTCTTGGGTTGTTGCGACCGCTGGCAGGTCGACTGATCGACGAGAACGAACGAGATCTCTGGGCGCTGGAGTCCGTGCAGGCCTCACTGACCGAGCGGCGTTATGCCGAGGCCATCGACTGGATGACGGCCTGGCGTGTGGATGCCAGCGACGAACACGTGGCGTTGGTGGAATCGCAGATTGCTCGGCGCTTGGCCGCAGTACCCCACGGGGTTCTGGAACGTGCCCTCTCGCGGCTGACCCAGGCCACTTCGTTGGCCACCCTTTCGGCGGCCCGTGCCCGTGGCCGCGAGCGAATGGTCGAACTGGTGAGGGAACGACTCGCCGAGGACGCGCTGCATCGCCAAGACCCGCAGTTGGCGCGTCGCCTGCTTGACATTGCGCCCCCTCGATTCTCACGCCCCGAAACGGGGGCGCAGCTGTCGCAGCTGGCCCTTTCCGAGCCGCTCAACACCCACCTCGCCGCACCGGTCCTGGGGATCGTGTTGGAAATCGACACACCGCTGCTCCGTCGGCGCACGACCGAGTTCGTTGCTGGGGTCGTGCAGACGCTGGATGCCCTGGGTGCCGCCTCCACCATCCGCATCGCTACTCGCACCGCTGCTCCCATCGACAGCGGCGAATACCGACATGTGCTGGACGAGCTGATCCAGGAGGGCGCCGTGGTCGTTGTCAGCGGCCTGTCCTCGGCGTGGGTGCGCGGCGCAGTCGATTGGTTCGTTACCCAACAGCTCGCGCTTCTGTCCCTGGATCCAGTCGAACCCGTGAAGCTGGAGAATGCCTTCCGGATGGGGATCGAGCGCGATCCAATCCAGCGGGCCTGGCAGTCGGGTGTGGCGGACGCGCGCCCGGACGGAATATTGGATGGGGAGCATCCTTTCTGCTCGTCGTCGGGGACCGACTCGGTTTCCGCGCCGCCTGCAGCGGCGACTCGTCGCCCCACGCTGGTGCTCGATGACCCACAGTGTTCGGCAACGAAGGCCTGGCACCAAACCACGCGAACCAACCTACCGGCATTGTGGCTGGGTCCCGAAGCGGCATCAATGCTTCCTCTCATTCCCAACCGGGTGCCGGTGGGTCTCATTACCAGCCTCCCCTTGAGCCAAGAGCCCCCACCCGAATCCCTGGCCCTCTGGCAACGACGTTTGGGTCGTCAGCCCACCTGGTACGAGGCCCTGGGACATGACGCGGCCGTGTTGGTTGCTCAGGCACTCGGTCCCTTGCCCGAGGAACCAGTCACCGGTGAGATCCAGGTGCGGCGAGTGCGGACCGAGGTTGCTGCCCGCTTGCGCGCTGCTCGTGGTGAGCTGTGGACCACCGAGCGGAATGGATTCGAGGGCGGCGATCGCATCCAACGGCAATGGGTCGTCATGACCCCCGCCTCGACCAAGGCCCGTCGGGGACAGGGGCTGCCGTGACCGAACCCTTGGCCATGGCCCCGCTCAGTGTCGAGCTGCCCAATCGGCGTGCCACCCGGCACCTGGCCAGGAAGGTGGCCGAAGTCATCCGCGGAGGGGACCTACTGGTCCTGGGCGGCGAACTGGGGGCAGGCAAGACGTTTTTCGTTCGGGCCCTGTGTCACGCCCTGGGATTGCCTGCGCGGGTGCGGGTGACCAGCCCAACGTTCACGCTGGTTCATGAGATCCCCACCCACCCGGCGATCGTTCATTCCGATCTCTACCGGGTCACCTCGCGCCGCGAGGTGGATGAGCTGGGGCTACTTGAGCACCGAGACGGCGGAGCCCTGGTCGTTGTGGAGTGGGGGGTCCAATGGATCGGAGCCCTGGGCGGCGATGCCTTCTGGTTGGAGCTCCAGAGCAATCCGCGTCGGGGGTTGCTGCGAGCCACCGGCCAACGTTCCACGGAGGCACTCAAAGCCCTTGGTCATCCGAGCGATGCTAGCAGCGCACCTCGATGACGATCCGTGGTGCGAAGGCGTTCTCTCCCCGAGCCACGACGATTGAGCTGTTGGGGTGAGCAACCGCCAGGCTCCGCTCGACGATCCCCACCATCCACAGGCGGATCCCCAGACCCGCCGCTTCCAGTTGGGAGATGGTCAACAAGGCGGCATTGCTGTTTCGACCCTTGTCCACCCGCCAGTCGCCGAAATCGAAGAGCTGACCCAGAAGGGTCCCCAAACGACGCAAGGTGGCCAGTGGGTGGGAGGGGCTGGACGGGTTTCGAGCCAGGGCTCCGGCCAGGATTCCGTGGATCGCCTCTCGCCCCGCCAAGCGACACCAGTTGGGGTCGCCAGCGAATAATTGCTCGGTGGCAAGCTCCACGTATCGGCTGACAACCTCCAAATCATAGTGGACAATTCCCTGAATGGTCCCCTGCAATAGCTCCAGAGCCTGGGGGTTGGCGATCCGTTCCAGGAGCAGGACTCGAAGCGCCGGTGCCGTGCGAGGCCGCAGGTAGTCGTCCAGGCTCTGCCAGACCATCCCCCGCACGTGATGGCGGCCGCGAAATCGGGTTGGGATGACACTGGTGGGAACCTCCGGTTCGTATTCGACGTTCAGACTGCCCGCGCGAAGCCGGGTGGCACTGCTGACGCCCGATGACAGCGCGGGGGAGGACTGATTCGAGCGGGCATCCTCGGACAACAGCGGGACCGGGGGCAGGGTTGGGATCCCGACCCGGACCGTCCCCGAGTCCAGCTGCAACGACATGCGCGCTGGCAACAGATCGAACAGGACCTGCTGTGAGGCCACACCCTCCAACAGGAACGGACGCAACTCGTCCAAGAGCTGACGCATGCCCGGGTATCGCTCGTTGGGGTTCTTGGCCAATCCCCGAGTCACGATGCTGGACAAGGCAGCCAAGCCGGTCCGAGTCCCCTTTTCTTGCAGGCAGGGCGTCGGAGCGTTCACGATCTTGTAGGCGGTTGCGGCGCTGGTGGGCCCGTGGAAGGGTCGCGAATTGGTCAACAGTTCGAACAGGACCACGCACAGCGAGAATACGTCGGAGCGTCGGTCGATGGTCTCCCCACTGGCCTGTTCGGGGGAGAGATACTCGGCCGTCCCGAAGAAATATTGACGCACGCCCGAGGTTCCGGCTTGGCGTCCCGGTACCAGCGTCCCGAAGTCGAGGAGCTTGACCGTGGGACGGCTGTCGGGCAAGACGGTCAGAAAGACGTTCTCGGGTTTGACATCCCCGTGAACCAGCCCGGCGTGATGGGCCGCATCGAGGGCCAGGATCACCGGTTCCAGTAGGGCCAGGGCTTGCACGATCTCCAATCGGCCGTGTCGAGCCAGAACGCGGGCCGCGTTCTCCCCCTTGAGTTCCTCCATCACGATGAATGGACCGAACTCACCCAAACCGGTCTCGAAGACATCGATGATGTTCGGATGGTGGATCCGACTCGCCGCCCAGGCACCCTCGAATAGGCGCGACGCCTGTTCGAGATCCCTGGCCACCTCGTGTCGCTGAAGCTTCACCGCTACGGCGCCCCGCGACACCTCGTCGATGGCTCGATACACCTCACCGATTCCCCCCGAGCCGATACGCTCGAGGAGTCGATACCGACCAGCCAAGACGCTGCCGACCGTCGGATGGCGGAAAGGCAACTGTGGCAATCGAGTTCAGCATACCGTAACTTCCTCTGGTTCGTGAACGGCCATAAGCGACCCCCCGGCTGGCGGCTCTGGCGTTCGGTGTCGCGGCATCGAACCACCCGTCGTGCCGTTTTCTGGGTCGTCTCTGACGCCCTGCAATCGATACCCACGGTGAATGACTGCGCCTGCTGCGGCGCGCGAGCCGATCTCTCGAGGCGCGAAAGCCGGGCCGATGGTGGTGTTACTGTAATGGTCCCCTACTGCCGAGCCTGCATGGAGCATGCAGCGCGACCTCGGCTGCTGGGTCTCGCCGCCGTTCTTGCCTCTGTGCTCTTGGGTTCGTCCGCGGCGGCGTTGCTGTCCCTGGTGGCCTTCCTCGACGTTTTGTGGGTTGGAACGGTCGCGATGGCCTTGGCGCTCACGCCCCTGGCCATCGCTTCGGTCCTGTCCATATCGCGACGGCCCGGGCATCGCGCGGCAGGGCGAGCTGCCTTCTTTGTCGCAGATGGGCTGGCCTGTGCCAGCCGTTCCTGGGCAATCCATCTGGCGCCCGAGCAGGGGAGTGCCGGGATGGTGCGCAGACGCCTTCGGGAACCGCTGCACGGACCCTACAGCGTGGCCGGGCCCATCCTTTCTGTCTTTCTTTGCTGGTTCTTCCACGATCTGTTCAACCCTCTGGTCACCGTGCTGAACTTCGGCGACGAACCGGGAGTCCTCTGGGTCGATGGCCATCGGCTCGGAGTGGTGGCTCCTTCGACTGGGGAGAGCCCTTTCGCCGGCCAGCAGTTCCGGATCCCCTTCGGTCGCCGCGAGCTCGAATTCGCGGCCGCAGGCGGCACCGCGCTCTTGCACGCTTTGGTCAGGGTCCGCCCCGGCCATCGCCACCTTTTCGCGCCGGGGTCTCGGCCGGGGTGTTTTGCGATCCAGCGCTATTCATTCGGGCGGGTGCAAGGCCCCGAACCTGGCGCGGCCCCGCTCACCTCGGACGCACGTTTCTGGTCGATCCCCAACGATGTGGATCTGTGGTTTGCGGCTCCCCCTTCGAGCAAGGACAGCCGCTCGACCGGGGGTCTGGTGACGGTCCTTCGCCAGGGCCAGTGTCGCTGACCACCAGGCTCAGCTTTCCCGCCACGCCCATTGGCAGCGTCGGTTTCGTGGATATAGTTTCCCCACCGTGACTTGCACCAGCCAACCACCCGATGTGCCAACGAACCAGAACGACGCGACCGCCGACGCAGGCGACGTGGGTGACGGCGATTCTCCCCGGGTCAGCGAGCCGACAGACACGGCTAGCGAGAACGGAGGTGATGAACCTGCCCTTCGCGACGAGAACGCGCGTCTCAAGGACCAACTTTTGCGCGTTGCCGCGGATTTCGACAACTATCGGAAACGGTCGCGTCGCGAGATGGCAGACGCGGAGCGGTCCGCGAGAGAGGAGGTGTTGCGCGGGTTGCTTCCAGTGTTCGATAACCTAGCCCGGGCGGAACAACACGCGAGTCAAGCCACGAACGTCCAATCCCTCGCCGAGGGCATCCAGATGGTCCTGAACCAGTTCACCGAGATCCTGGAGCGTCTCGGTGTAACTCGCATCGCTTCTGTGGGAGAACCCTTCGATCCTGCCATTCATGAGGCCGTCCAGCAGGTCGAGAGCCTTGACGTCCCATCGGGATGCATTGCGGCTGAGCTGCTCGCCGGCTACCGGTACGGGGATCGATTGGTCCGGCCGGCCATGGTCGTGGTGGCCAAGGCACCCTTGGTCGACCCGTCTGGTACCGCCTGACCGGTTCGTGCGCGTGATCACTCCTGCTTCAGGCCGCTAACTGTATGCTGAGGCGCCCATGGGCAAGGTTATCGGGATAGACCTCGGAACGACCAACTCCTGCGTGGCGGTCTTCGAGGGGATGTCTGCCAGTGGACAACCGGAGATCCGCGTCGTCCCCAACGCCGAGGGGGCTCGCACCACTCCCTCGGTGGTTGCATTCACGGCGACCGGCGAGCGTCTGGTGGGCCAGGTTGCCAAGCGGCAATCAACCACCAACGCCGAGAACACCATCTTCGCCGTGAAGCGCCTGATGGGCAGGAAATTCTCGGACCAAAGCGTTTCGCGTGACGCCCGTAACGTCGGGTACCGGATCGTCGAGCACGAGAACGGGGACGCCTGGGTGCAAGTCAATGGCCGGGCCCTGTCGCCGCCGGAGGTGTCCAGTATCGTTCTCGGGGCACTCAAGACCACTGCCGAGCGCTTCCTGGGAGAACCGGTGAGCGAGGCCATTGTGACCGTTCCGGCCTATTTCGACGACGCCCAACGGCAGGCCACCAAGGATGCCGGTCGCATCGCGGGGATCGACGTCAAGCGAATCCTGAACGAGCCAACCGCGGCAGCGCTCGCCTATGGACTCGATGTCGCCAAGTCTGAGCTGGTAGCCGTGTACGATCTGGGGGGAGGCACCTTTGACATCTCGATCCTCCAGATGAGCGCGGGGGTCTTCAGTGTGCGTGCCACGGGAGGTGATACGCACCTGGGGGGTGAGGATTTCGACGCCCGGATTGTCGCCAGCTTGGCCGACGAGTTTCACAAGCAACACAACGTCGACTTGCGTCGCGACCGAACCGCTCTGCAGCGGCTGCGCGAGGCAGCGGAACGAGCCAAGCACGAGCTTTCTTCCTCGCTGGAGACCGAAGTCAACATCCCCTTCATTGCCGTGGGACCGAGCGGCCCCGTGCACCTGCAGCGGACCATGAAACGAAGCGAGCTGGAGATCCTGACTCGCGATTTGGTTGACAGAACCGTGGAGGCGTGTCGGGCTACGCTGGCTGACGCCAAGCTGAAACCGGAACAGATCGATCAGGTCGTGTTGGTCGGCGGAATGACCCGCATGCCGGTGGTGCAGCGTGCGGTCAAGGAGCTGTTTGGTCGGGACCCCCACAAGGGCGTCAATCCGGACGAAGTCGTTGCGACCGGCGCCGCCATCCAAGGGGCAGCGCTGGCGGGCAGTATCGACGAAGTGCTGCTGTTGGACGTGACCCCGCTGTCCATCGGCGTCGAGACCGGCGGCGGGGTGTTCACGGCGCTCATCCCCAGAAACACCACCATCCCCACCGAGAAGTCGGAGATCTTCACTACCAGCGTGGACAATCAGAACTTCGTTCCCATCCACGTGCTGCAAGGGGAACGCGAGATGGCTGCCGACAACCGGAGCCTGGCCCGATTCGAGCTGACCAAGCTCCCACCCGCACCCCGCGGCGTGCCCAAGATTCAGGTCAAGTTCCGGATCGATGCCAACGGCATCCTGTCAGTGGAGGCGAAGGATCTGGGCACCCAACACACTCAGGCCATCGAGATCACTCCGACCAGCGGGCTCACCCAGGCGGAGGTGGATCGGCTGGTCTCTGAAGGGGACCGGTTCAAGGAAGCCGACCAGGTCCGTCGCGAGCTGGCGGAATTGCGCAATCAGGCCGAGACGCTCATCTACACGACCCAACAGGCCCTGGACAGCTTCGCGGATCTCCTCCCCCAGGACAAGGTGAGCGGCATGCGGCAGAACCTGGCCGCGCTGCGGGCCCTGCTGGACGGTAACCCAGACACTGAGACGTTGCGCAACGCCTATTCGGCTCTGGAACACGACACCTTCGAGATCGCCGAAGCGATGTACGGTGGCGCCACATAGGCGCCGAGCCACGGCTGGGAGGGCCTGCTCAGTCGTTACCCGACGACAACCGCTTTTCGATGGCGTCCAGATAGGCAGCAACCTGCGGATCGGTTGTTCGCAGCGACTCGACACGCCGGACCGCGCTCATCACCGTGGTATGGTCACGGTTTCCGAAGGCTCGGCCAAGCTCTGGGAAGCTTGACTTCAATCGCTGCCGACACAGGTACATGGCCACCTGGCGGGCAAAGGCGACCGTCTTGTGGCGGTCTTTGCTGAGGAGTTCCGCGCTGGTGAGCCGGAAATGCGTGCAGACGGCGCGCTGGATGTCCTGGACGGTCGTCAACTCCGTGCGTCGGACACCAACCGACATCAAGTCATTCTGAGCGAAGTCGTCGTCGATGGGCTGACCCGTCAGTGACGATTTGGCTGCCAGTCGAACCAGGGCACCCTCCAACTCGCGAACGTTGCTTTGCACGCACTGGGCCAGCAGGACCGCCACCGAATCGGGCACCCGGATGCCCTCCAACTCGGCCTTCTTGCGCACAATGGCGACTCGCATCTCCAAAGGCGGCACCTGGACGTCGGCGACGAGGCCCGACGTGAAACGGGAAACCAGCCGTTCCGGCATCCGCTGCAGTTGCTGTGGGTACTTGTCGGCTGTGACCACGATGGACCGATTGGCCTCGTGGAGAGCATTAAAGGTGTGGAAGAACTCCTCCTGAGTCTGCTCGCGTCCCGCCAAAAACTGGATGTCGTCCACCAACAAGACGTCACAGTCCGTGCGATACCGGTTCCTGAATTCATCCATGGCGTGGTGTTGCAGCGCCTCGATGAAGTCGTTGGTGAATCGCTCGGCAGAGACGTAGATGACACGGGCGGTTGGCCGATCCTGGAGCACCTGATGCGCGATGGCGTGGATCAGGTGTGTCTTGCCAAGCCCGGTCCCACCCGCAACGAACAGCGGATTATAACGAATCCCACCACACCCGGCG
This sequence comes from uncultured Polyangiaceae bacterium, assembly GCA_964648165.1. GTDB lineage: Bacteria > Myxococcota_A > Polyangia > Polyangiales > Polyangiaceae > FEN-1139. Next base: position 57,097 of record CAZYKT010000001.1, read on the forward strand.
GCCGCGCGCGCTGCCGCGTAGGCCAGCTCATTGGACGTGCCTACGATGAAATTCTCAAAGGTGAACTTGGGGTTAAGCTGCAAGCGTACGGGGGAATCGGAAACGATGGCCAGACGCGCCACGGGAGCGGGCTGGTCGCCGCGGCGCGGCGGGGGACTGGTGCGAGCGCTGGTGGGCCGACTGGAGCCGGGAGGGGGCGGAATGCTGCCCCGATCTTTGCCATCACCGGGCCGGGTGGCTGGAGCCTCCGAGACGTCGCGGCAAATTCGCCATGCCACACGCAGAGGATGCTGCTGCAGTGTTCCCTCCAGGCAACTCACGAGTTCTGGCACGAAGTGGGTCTGGACCCAATCGCGGACGAACTCATTGCTGGCGGACAGGTGCAGCACATCCGCTTCCAATCGCTGGAATCTCACGCCCGAGAACCACTGATCAAATGTCAAGGGGCTTCGACGGTGCAATTCCCCCAAGGCGAGGTTCCACGCTTCAATCGCGATGACTTGGCTATCGTCAGGCATCAGCAAGCATCTTCAGGGATGAGAAATGGGCCCTGGGGAGCGAAGCTCCCCCATGATGTCCACAGCGCTGTGGAGATTCTGGGGAATGGAATTTGGGGAACCAGAAAGCCATCTTGCCTCTATCTGAGCGCGAGGAGAAAATCTCCTGCAGCATGGACCAGCGCTGCCTCCATCTGCCCGACCGACTGGTCGCGCCCATCAATGAACTCTCCGAATTCAACCCAGAGTCACCACGACGGTCCGGTCCCGTCAAGCAGGGGTGGGGCTAGCACCGGCTCGAGTGGAAGTTCAATCCTTGACATGCACTTGTTCCATCGAGCCCGAAAAAGAAGCTTGGGCGTTGGGCCCAGTTCGCAGCGCCGACCAGTGTCGAGCGGGCAGAGCTCCACGCTGGGTCGAAGCAAGGTTAAGGATGCCGTCCTCGGTGGCCGAATCGAAGAATCAGACTTTTGTCGCATCGATTGCCACCGATCCAGACGTCAAGGGGCAACGTTGGAATCAATCATCTGGCAATCGAGCGGGGCGCAGGTTGACCGGCCTCGGGGCCACGCGCTAATAGGTCGCGACACCCAATGCGTGCCCGCCCCGAGCTCTCGCCGAACCCCTCCACATCTCGCCATGCGGCCATGGTTGTCGGTGTGTTGAGCCGATGTGCCCCTCTGGTGTTGTTGTCACCATCTCTGGTATGGGCTGCTGCGAGTGACCTCCCGCCCGAGGTGGGATGGGACTACGGCGTGATCCAGACGGGACGCGCTGCAGCGCTGTCGGGTGCTGACTTGGCGCAGTCGAGTTCGGTGGGAGCGATGTTTTCGAATCCTGCCAACATGGCGGCCAGTCGTGTCTATCACGTTGGCGCGCTGGCATCGATCTGGCCGGAGGCCTCGCGGCAGACCTATGCGGCCGCGGTCGTCGATTCGAGTACCAGCAGCACCAGCCTTGCTGGGGGATTGGCGGCTGCCTGGACCATTCAGGATCCGGATGGCATCAGCCGACGGGGCTCCGATCTGCGGCTGGGGTTGGCATTCCCATTCTCCCAGCAGTTTCGCATGGGAATGGCCATGCGCTATCTGGCCTTTCGCCAACAAGGGGAAGGACCCTTGGGACCAAGCCTGGCCTCCGGTGGACTGGATGGCGACTCCATCATTCGCGGGTTCGGCGTGGATGCGGGGGTTACGCTGCAGCCCAACCGCAATCTGGCCCTCTCTCTGGTTGGTTTGAATCTGAACTCACCGGGACACGGCTTCCAGCCGACCTGGGTGGGGGGCGGGGTCGGTTTTGGTAATGATCAGTTCACCGTGGAAGGGAACGTCATCTCCGATTTCACGACCTGGGATGAGACCAGCATGCTGGCCATGTTGGGGGGCGAGTTGTTGGTGTCGGACACCTTCCCACTTCGTGCCGGCTATCGCTACGACCAGGGAGCGGAGAGCCACGGCATCAGTGGCGGAGTCGGCTACATCGACCGCAGCGTTTCCCTGGAGCTGGGCGTCAGGAGGACCGTCGTCGGGCCCGGCGCCACCGCCATCGTGCTGAGCTTCTCGTACCACGTGGAGTCAGCCGGTCTCAGCGAGTCGGGAGATCTCTACTAGCCCTGGCTTTGCCGAGGAGCTTCAGGTGAGAGCGGCGCAGAAGCGCTGCTCCAGATCGGTCGCGCCCCGGAGGACCTCAGCCTTATCGACACGGGGACTTGGGATCTGATTGGTCTTTTCGCGCAGCGCCTGAATCCCCCTGGGATTGCGGAACCAGTCCTCGTCGAATCGATAGGTCAGATCCACAAGCCATGATTCGGCGAGAAGCCAACCGAGCAGTCGCTGGCCGGTGTCCTGGTGGATGCGGGGCAAGAACCCGGCCGCCGCCGCGCCCCAAGACTGGTGGATCGCCTGCCGAGACCGATCCTCGTAGTCCGACAGCAGGGCCGTTCGCCCCTGAGCCAATCGACAACGCAGACCAGCGGTGAGTGCCGCCATCCGCACCGCGATGAGCCGGGAGATCAGCAACTCCCGAGCGTAGCTTTTTGCAGCGTCCCAGCCCAAGCCACATACTTTGCGCTGCCAGCTGGGAAGGGTGGGTAGGGCTGCGAACAGGCTGCCCAGGATGCAGGGCCGAAGCCCATATGGATCACAGGCCAGCACGAAGGGGCCTGATCTGGCCGAGTTGCTCCTGTCCCACGCCGCGCCCAGGTACCACAGAGCGCGAACGAAGCTGGCGGGATTCAGGGCACTAGGCAAAGGTCCCGGTTCGAGGAGCAGCCCCTGGGTCCATTCGGGGCTACCCAGTAGAGGGAACAGGGTGCGGGTGTTGAGATGGGCCGGCCAGACCGCTTCGGTGGAGGTCGCCAGCGCTGCCAGCCACCATTCAGACTCATCGAAGGGAACGAAATGGTCGGCCAACACCTGGGTGGTTTGCAGGGTGACAGCCGCGGCCCCGTCGAGATCATCGGTGGGGAACTCGACGCTCTCGAGATGATCGAAGCCGGCGCGTCGTGCCAGTTCGCGCCGACGTTCCCAGAGCTCGAAGAGGCACTCGGCCAGTGGCTCCACGCGGTCCAGGAATGCTCGACGCATGGCCGCTCCCAGGGGGGAAGGCGCAAGACCCCGGTTGAATGCCTGGGCCAGGCTGAGGCGGTCGGGCTCCAGCCCTGCCCCGTCGAAATGTGTGAACCGATAGTGACGAGTCAGTTCCGAAAGGAGCCGGGAGTTGACGTACAGCTCCGTGGTGCGGAACATCCAACGCAAGGTCGCGTCGCGGTACGCCTCGTGACCCGCCAGACCACGAACATGGGCGAATCCTTCCCGGGTGGTTAGCCACGGACGGTCGAGGAAAGGACTGTCGCCCGATGGGGGATCCGTCCGAAGGGACACGACGTAGCGACGTCCTTCGCCGGCCAGCTCGGCGAGCCGTTGACTGGTCTGATCCAGACTCTGATACTCGACCATGCCCTAGTGCTCTGCCCCCAAAAGGATGGTCAGTCTTGCGCCAAGCGAGACCGTCGCGTGGAGGCTACCATGCGCAGACGGGGCCACCCCTTCACAATCAACCCCCGAAGCAGACGGGCATCTCTGGACGGTTTTCATGAAGCCATGTAGGTAGGACAAATGGGGCCCCAAGCGCAACTGCTTGCCAACATAGAAGTCATAGCCGGCTCCCATCGCCAGCGAAAATCCGACACCGGCTTCCTTTGCCTGACGCCCATCCTGTTCGCGGGCAGTTGTCTGGAATCGGGCCTCGCCGACGCCCAGTTCGATGTACGGCTCGGACGATCCCTCCTCGAGAAAGTAGACCCGGCTCGTGAAAAGTGCCCAGGCAGCCTCGCCGTGCAGCCGACGGAATGAAGCGTGCCGGTTGGAACCACCATCCAAGGCGGCAGCCGCCAACCACAGGCCGAATGCCACAAAAGGATAGGGACGCCACAGCCCGATTGCCCCGAGAGAGCCCCCCACTCTCAGCGCGGCGCAGCGGTCATCAGCGGCCATCGCCTCGTCGCATCGAGGCAGAATTGCGGCAAGTTCCGGGACGATCTCGACCGTGCGGCGCGGGCGCGCAGGCCGGGGGGGGAGGGGTAGCGGGGTGGGTTGCGCAGCCACGGGGGCCGGCGGTCGGTGATTCCGCCCGTCCCAACTGGAATAGGGGACCGAATCGGCCGTTTCCCCGGCCATGGCCGCCTCGGGTTCGGCCAACAGGAAAAAGCAGATGGCGATGGCGAGAGGCAGGGTGGAAAAGCGGCCAGTTTGGAGCAGGGGGAGCACAAGGGAATGGGCCATGGTGCGGTTGCTCCCTCATCGGTCGGGCGGCACCGCAGTTGACGGGTAAAGGAACCCACGAGAAGGGACGAGCCCCCGTACGCGGGCCGTCGTCAAGGATCGTTGCGGTCAATCCACCCCACCGGGCGCGCTCGCGGAGGTGAGGATTCCGCAATGTCGGACATTGACGCCAGGGCTGGGCGGTGGATCTCTTCAGTCGCGCAGACTACGCTGACGAACGGATGAGTCGCATCGACGAAGAATTGGCACGGGCGCTGGCCACTCCCTCGCCCCCCTCGACTGGTTTGCCCAGTACCGATGGTTCGCACCATCCACCGGTGCAGGAACCGGCCGTCAGGGACGCGACCCCCTCCCGCGTGACGGCCGCCAGGCGCCCCATTGGACTCTTGGTCGGTTTGGTGGTGGTGGTGGTGGCCATCTCGACGCTAATTCTCACCGGAATGAAAGAGGCCGCGGTGTACAGCAAGGGCGTCGATGAACTGATCCGAGAGCGGGCGCGCATCGGTTCACGCCCGGTCCGAGTGTTGGGAATCCTGGTGCCGGGTTCCCTGCGCCGAAGGGACGATCCTTGCGAGTATCGCTTTCGTCTGCGTCGGGGCGATGCGATTCTCGACGTGCACTATCCAGAATGCCTCCTGCCCGACACCTTCAGGGACGTGCCCGGGGTGACGGTGGAGGCAACCGTGGAAGGTCGACTGACTCCGGAGGGTTACCTCGCCGCCTACCAGATCATGGCCAAGTGCCCCTCCAAGTACGACATGAAGGAGAGGCAGTCGGAGGGCACGAGTGCTCCTCACCTGACCGAGACTGCCGGTCCGAGCGGCAACCCGTGACTCGAAAGGGAGATCATGTGGGATCGTTTCTTGCAGGCCTGCCGGGGTGAGCCCGTGGACACCACTCCAGTGTGGTTCATGCGTCAGGCAGGACGCTATCTACCGGAGTATCGCCGCTTGCGAGAGCGGTACTCGTTGCTGGAGCTATGTCGCACCCCGGAGCTGGCCGTGGAGGTCACGCTGCAACCGGTGCGGAGGTTGGGAGTCGACGCTGCCATTCTGTTCGCGGATCTGCTGTTGCCGCTCGAACCGATGGGCGCTCCCTTTGAATTCCAAGTCGGGGAAGGCCCAGTGGTCCATTCACCGGTCCGGACTGCAGCCGACGTAGAGCGACTGCGCGTCTTCGACATCGAAGAAGGCCTGAGCTTCACCCTTGAGTCCATTCGTTGTTTGCGCCAGGAGCTCGATGGGAAGACGCCCCTGATTGGATTCGCCGGGGCGCCATTCACCCTGGCCAGCTACCTGGTCGAAGGGCAAAGGAGTCCGAACCATCAGCACACCAAGCAGCTCATGTACACGGCTCCCGAGGTCTGGCACGCCTTGGCGAGCAAGTTGGCGGAGGTGGTGCGCTGTTTCTTGTTGGCTCAAGTGCAGGCTGGTGTCCAAGCCGTTCAGCTCTTCGATTCCTGGGTTGGTGCCCTGTGCCCCGCTGATTACGAACGGTTCGTGGAACCGTACTCAAGGGCGATCTTGCGGGGCGTCGAGGCCAGTGGAGTTCCGATCGTCCATTTTGCGACTGGCAATCATTCCTTGCTCGGGTTGCAGCGGCGAGCTGGTGGAACGGTCATGGGAGTCGACTGGCGCACTCCCCTTGGGCAGGCAGCCCAGCTGTTTGGTGCCCCGGTGCCGTTGCAGGGGAACCTCGATCCGGTCCTGCTGTTCGCCCCGCGCCAGTTTCTGGAGCCGCGCTTGGAAGGGATCGTGCGCGAGGGGAGGGGCCTATCGGGTCACGTTTTCAACCTGGGTCACGGAGTCTTGCCCCAGACGGATCCCGACGCGGTTCGTTGGGTGGTGGAGCGCGTCCACGAACTGGGAGAGCGATGAAGGGTCGGCCTTTGCCGCGGATCTTGGTGGCGGGGGGAGGGATCACCGGTCTGGCCGCGGCCTATCAGGTTCACTGCCTGCGCCCTGACGCCCAGTTGCTGCTTGCCGAACCTCGCCAACGACTGGGTGGCAACATCCAGACCGAGAACAGGGACGGCTTCTTGCTGGACGGAGGCCCGGATTCGTTCTTGAGCACCAAGCCTGCAGCTGCTGAGCTGTGCCGAGAACTGGGCTTGGCGGACCAGCTGATCACGCCCGAGCCCGGCGCCTCGCTGGTCTACGTGGCCAAGCGCGGGAACCTGGTGCCGCTGCCGGCAGGGATGGTTCTGGCCGTACCGACCCGTCTCGGGCCCATGCTCCGCACGCCGCTGTTGCCCTGGTTCGCCAAGCTGAGAATCCTGGGAGATCTGCTGGTGTCACCCGACACCGAGCACAACGCCGACGAGACCGTGGCGGCTTTCCTCCTTCGCCATTTCGGGCGAACCGCAACCGATGACCTGGCGGGCCCGCTGTTGGCGGGGATCTTTGCCGGTGATATCGACGAACTCTCGATCGGTGCCACCTTCCCGCAGCTTGTCGAGATCGAGCGGCGCCACGGCAGCCTGATCCGTGGATGGTTCTTCCGGGAACAGACGCGGATGCGCTCCGCCGAGCACCATCGGCAAACCGAGAGCAGTGCGGCTGGTGATCTTGCCATGCTCTGGGGGTTCTGGCGGTGGATTCGGCGCGAGGCAGGGGTTGGAGCCAGTCCCTTCCTTTCGCTTGGGCGCGGCATGGGGAGCCTGGTGGAGGCCTTGGTGCAGAGGATTCCGCCCAGCTGTCTTCGTCTCGGCACGGCCGTGGAACGACTTGTTCCGACCCAAGACTCCGCATGGCGCGCATTCCTGTCGGACGGAACCAACGCCGAGTTCGACTCGATCATCCTGTCTACCCCAGCCCACGTGGCGGCGCGCCTGGTCCCGGATCGAGTGCTTGCCGAGACGCTCGCGGAGATCCCGTACGTCTCGACGGCGACCGTATTCTTCGCCTTCGATCCACCGAGTGTGTCACGCGACCTGGTGGGAGCTGGATTTTTCGTGCCTCGACGAGAGGGTCAGCTCTTGGCCTGTACGTGGATTTCCTCCAAGTGGGCGGGGCGCGCTCCCCAGGGCAAGATCCTGGTCCGCGCCTTTCTGGGGGGGGCTCGCGATCCGGAGCGAGTGAAACAGGCTGGCGAGCAGGAGCTTGCCGCCCTGGCCCACCGCGAGCTGTCGCGTCTCATGGGCCCCCTGGGGGAGCCCCGGTTCGAGCGCGTCTTTCGATGGATCGACTCCAACCCACAGCCGGTGGTAGGGCATCTCGGCCGGATGGATCGGATCGCCGCGCAACTGAGGGGTCAGCCGAGGCTTCACCTGGCCGGGTCGGCCTACGGGGTGGGCATTTCCGATTGCATTAGGCAGGGAAGGGCAGCGGCGCGGGCGGCTCTGGGTCTGACCTGAGCCGGTCCCAATCCGGCCGACCAGCGTGAGGCCCCGACCGCGATCCCCCAGCGCCAGTCAGTGCGGATTTGCCACCCGCGACCCGCGCTTTGCTAAGCTCCGCCCTCTTCTCCGGCGTCGTCTAAAGGCAGGACAAGGGACTTTGGATCCCTGAATCATGGTTCGAATCCATGCGCCGGAACCGAGGGGGTCGGGAACTGGCGCTCTGCGGAGTTGTCCGATCCAACACGACGAGCCGACCGCGCCCCGGGTTACCGCCGATTGGGTGGTGAGGGACTTCTGCCCGAGGAGCGCGGTACTCTCATCCCGTGGCTTTGGAAGATACCACCTCCGAGTTGCGTTTCGTGGAGCGCCTCCAGCAGCGCGACGAGCGTGCCTTCAACGAGTTGGTCGAAGCCTACGGTGATCGCATCTATCGGTTGGTCTTCCGGATACTGGGACGACGGGCTGAGGCCGAGGACATGGCACAAGAGGTCTTCGTCCAGGTCTTCAAGGCGATCGATCAGTTTCGTGGTGAGTCCAAACTGGGAACCTGGATCTATCGGATTGCCATCAACCTCTGCAAGAACCGCTCCAAGTACCTTTCGCGTCGCCACGACGAGTCCCAGGATGCCTACGATGCGGTCGCTGAGCACGAGGCACTGCGCCAGGATCCGAGGTGCACTCCTGGTGACGCGGGGCGCCCCGATCAAATGGTTGAAGGGTTGCAGGTCGAACGGATCATTCGGCGGTGCATCAGGGCGCTGGAACCCGACTTCCGTGAGGCCCTCATCCTCAGGGACATCGAGAACCTTGCCTACGAGGAGATCTGCGAGATTACTGGTCTTCCCGAGGGGACCGTCAAGAGCCGTATCCATCGGGCTCGGGTCCTGCTCAAGCAGCGTGTCGAAGAGGAACTCGGAGAGCGAATCCCATGAGGCGTAGCCAACCAGACGACCGAGAGGACCCCGCCGAGGTGGCAGCGAATTCCCAGCTTCGGGACCTGATGCGGCTGGCACTGGATGAAAACGCCACCCGGGCGCCCGACGTCCTTCAGGGCGTACAGCGCAAACTCCGCGAACGAAGCGGGGGCAAGTTTTACGATGATCGCTGGAGCACGGCTCGACACCCACCGATCTCGACCTATCTCATCACCAGTCTCATCATGCTGGCCATCCTCCTATTGAGCTTGGTGGTCCTGTACCCGTTCGAGGGTCGCCCCGAACCGGTGCGCAGCACCCCCGCTCCCATCAACGTGCTGCCTCCTCCCTAGGCACGACTCGTCACGGACCTTTTGCCTACTCCACCCAGCGCGCCAGTATACAGGTGATGTTGTCAGGCCCCCCGTGGTCGTTGGCCGTGGCGATCAGCTGAGCAGCCGCCTGTTCTAGCCCCGGCGCCTCGTGAACAATCTGGAGGATCTCGGCATCGGTAACCGGCCCCGAAAGCCCGTCACTGCAAAGAAGCAGTAGATCCCCGGCGAAGGGCTGCTCGAACCGCGTGTCGACCTTCACCGTGTCCTTCATCCCCAGAGCTCGCACGATCACGTTCTTGTGGGGGAAGTTGGCGATCTCCTCGTCCGTCAACCGCTTCATCTTCCGGTAGTCATTGAGCAACGAATGGTCCTCGGTGAGCTGCTCGATATGACCTTCACGGATCCGATAACACCGGCTGTCACCCACGTGGGCAACGAAGAAACCATCCTCGATGGCGAACACCGAGGCCACGGTGGTCCCCATGCCTCGCTGCTTCATGTTCTGCTGGGCCTGCTCGAAAATCCTCAAGTTGCACAGCTTGATCCCGGTTATCAACCGGTTCTCCTCGTACCCCTTGGAACGGTCCATCTTGTATGGCCAGGTCCGCTCGGGATCGTCGGCGGTCGCCACGAAGAACTCGTGCAGGGTATCGATGGCCATCTTGGAGGCCACCTCACCCGAGGCGTGTCCCCCCATCCCGTCGGCTACGATGTACAGACCATATTCCGGAAAAACGGCGAAACTATCCTCGTTGTGATTGCGCTTGCGACCGACATCAGTCTGACCAGCGACCTCGATGCGAAGGGGACGAGCCACGGAGCGTCTTTTACCGTTGTGGGGCAGGTGCCCTCGATGGGCATCGCACAGTCTCCTTCCCGCTGATGACGCTTGTCAATTGTGTGCGGGAACGCCCGAGGATTTGGCCCGTCGGCCCAGGACCAAAGCGCACCCCTTTCGGGTAGCAAACCCCGCGGCGGCGGTCGCGTCACCGCTCGATCCTAGTAGCCTAGGTCGTTCCTGCTGCCCTGAGGGGGACGGGACTGAGTGGGCGCGGGCGGTGGAACACCCAGCGTCACCGCGACTTCCTGGTACCGGCCATCGGCGAGCAGAAACAGGGTCACCCGATCATGGGCGCGGTGTCGACCCAGGAGTTCGGCCAAGTCCTCCGGCGAGCCCAGGCTCATCCCGTCCAGGGCCAGAAGGATGTGTCCACGCTTGCCCGCGCGAAGGCCCAGGGCGGATGCCGGACTCCCCGGTTCGATTTCCATCACCCGCACGCCGCGGACGTCGGTCTGGCCGAGGGTTTCCACGCGGATCCCCAACCACGGCATGGGCGATGGGCTCGTCGCGGGGACCTCCCGCAGGAAGCGTTTGATTTCGCTGGCGGGAACGGCGCAGGTCACCGCCCGACAGTGCGTTGCCGTCGCCGGATCACAAGCGGAAACCAGGATGGCCGCCACGTTGCCTGCAGCGTCGAGCACCGGTCCTCCCCAATCGACCGGCTTGAAGTCGAACTGGAAGGTGAACACCCCGTCCATCATCACCCCGTCAGTCCCGACCAGGATTTCCCTGTGTCCGGCGGGCAGAGAGATGGTTGATCGCATTGCATTTCCCACCCGGCGCAGTGCGCTCAAGGTGCTGCCCGCCTCGGCCAGGCCGACCGAGGATGCCAGAAGCCCTGTCGTCCAGCGAGCGTGCTCGGGAGAGAGCAGCGCCAGTTCCCATGTGCGATCGGTGTGGGAAACCCTGACCTTGGCGGTCGAGCCGTCCGCGTAGCGAACCGTCAAGCCGATCCCTCGCTCCAGGGGGGATAGGGAGGTCAGGATGCGTCCATCCCCGTTCAGGACGATTCCGAGCCCCACCATCCGATCGCGCAGCAAGACCTCGACCGTGCCCTTTACCGCATCGCGAGGATTCGACACGGGGACCGTCGAGATCCTTGCCGAATCGGCCCTACTCGGGGCTGGAGCCGCGACCGGGGTGGGCGGTGCAGCCAGTGCGGCTTGGGGAGCCGACGCACAGAGCACCGAGACCAGAGACCAGCGAATCTTGAGACTTCCCATGAGCGTAACCCCAGGATACCGCCAAACCGACCTGGTAGGGGGCCAAGACGGTACCAAGAGACGTCCGGGCAAGGGGCCAGAAGGCGCCTTCACCACGCCTCGGACCGACCGCGGACCGCGCACTTACAGTCTGCGCTGGTAGCGCTGTACGCCCTCCGGCGTCGCGACCAACAGGATGTCCGCTCGATCCACGAACAACCCCGTCTCCACCACCCCGGGGATGGCGCGCAGGGCCCGATCGACGTCGGCGGGAACCTCGACGGGCCCGACGTGGACGTCGTAGGTGAAGTTCCCCGAGTCGGTTCGTCGCGGGACGCCGTCCTGTTCCCGACGTACGGCCCGTCCGATCCGCTCCAGGTGTCGGGCGGTTGCTGCATGGCCAAACGCGACCACCTCCACCGGCACGGGCCACTTCTCCCCCAACCGGCGACTCAACTTCGAGCCCTGGATCAGGATGATGTTGGTGCGGGAGGATGCGTTGACGATTTTTTCGCGGAGCTGACAGGCGCCCCCACCCTTGATGAGTGCCAATTCAGGCGTTGCCTCGTCAGCTCCGTCGACTGTCACGTCGATGTCCCAGGGTCCCGCATCGTCCAGCAGCCTAATCCCCTGCTCGACCGCCAGCACCCGACTCTGTTCACTGGTTGGTACCCCCACGTACTTTGCACCATTACGAACGACCTCCGCCAGAGCACGGATGAACCGGCCTGCCGTTTTGCCCGTTCCCAGGCCGATGACCCCGGAGGGCGGCAACAAATCGAGCGCCAGCTTCACCGCATCCTGGATTTTCGCGCCGGTTGTCATTGGGTTGCTCACGGGGTGACGAAGGCCGCGTAGATGGCGCGCACCGCTGGCTCGTAATCAGCCGGTGACACCCCGACAATGATGTTGAGCTCCGAGGCTCCCTGGTTGATGACCTGCACGTTGACCCGCGCATCACGGAGGGCACAGAACAGCTTCGCGGCAATGCCGATGGAATGACTCATTCCCTCTCCCACCACGGCGATCAGCGCCAGGTCCTCCAGCGATACCCGATCGGGTCGCAGGATGCGCCGAATCTCCTCCAGCACCGTTTCGGCATTGTCACCCAGGGACTTGGAATCGACGATGACGTTGATCCCATCGATGCTCGAGGGACAGTGCTCGACGCTGATCTTCCGGTCGGCCATGATGCCCAAGAGGTGATAGGCGAAGCCCACCTCCTTGTTCATCAGACTCTTCTCCACGCCAATCATGGAGAAGCCTCGCTTGCCGGCAATGCCGGCGATCTCGGTGGCCTTGTACTCGGCAGGGCTCAGTTCCGATACGATCCGAGTGCCCGGATGGCTCGGCTCGAAGGTATTCTTGATGCAGATGGGTATCTTCGCTTCCAAGACCGGCAGGATGGCCTCATCGTGAAAGACTGCCGCGCCCATGTAGGATAGCTCGCGGATTTCGCGGTAGGTGACCTCCACCATGGGTCGGGGGTCCTTGACGATCCGTGGATCGGCCATCAGCAGTCCGGAAACGTCCGTCCAGTTCTCGTACAGGCACGCACCGGCCGCACGAGCGGCAATCGCACCACTGATGTCCGAGCCACCTCGCGAGAACGTCTTGATGTTGCCCTTGGCGTCGCGCCCGTAGAAACCGGGCATGACGTAGCGCCGCTTCGTATCGGCGAAACGCTGGGCAAGATCCGTGTAGGTCTGCGCCTCGATTCGCCCCGATGCCGAGATGACCACGACGTCGGCAGGGTCGACGAAATCCGCCTCCAGGTACTCGGCCATCAACAACCCGTTGAAATACTCCCCGCGCGAGGCCACGAAATCCCGCGTCACCCCGGCCAGCAGCTGCTCGCCGAAGCGATCCAGGACCTGGCCGATTCCCAGCCCCAGGCCCAGCTCCCTGGCGATTCCCAGATAGCGGTCCCGAATCTGTTGCAGCGCGGTTCCGAAGTCCGTCCCCACCGATGCCATGTCGTGACACAGGTACAAAAGATCCGTGATCTTTGCCTCGCCTGGGACCCGCTTGCCCGGAGCAGACGGAACCACGATGGTCCGCCTCTCGTCCTCGTTCAGGATGGCGCGCACGCGACGAAACCCATCGGCTTGGGCCAGGCTTGTGCCACCGAACTTGCAAACAACGCGAGACATGCTCATCTCCTGGGGAATCGGGAGGCGGTCCGACGCAGCGACGACCAGCGGCCGGCCACATAGCAGCCGTGGAGTTTGACGCAACCGGGGGCAGAAATCGCAGGGCTGCCGGACCAAGGAGCGCTGGTGTGGCTGGGCGCTGCCCGGGCTGGAATCGTCACCCGGGCCCTGCCCAACCCAGGGTTACGCGTGTAGACTCCGGATCGATGAAGCCGTACTGGTTCGTGTGGCTGGTCTTGGGATCCTGTTCGGTCGCCGCGTGCCAACGGCAGGGCCCCGTTGCCGCGACCCCTACCCAGGCCCCCAGCCTCCACATCACGCCCACCCCGATTCGGGCCGCGGAGTTCGCTGCGGCCGCACACAGCATCCTGTCCTCGGTCGATCCGAGCCAGAAGAGGCTAGAGTTGCTGGCGGGGATCGTGCGGTTTCAGTTTGCTCGAGCGGCTCGACTGTTGGCCGATGGTCAGCGAGACCTGGGACTGGCCGTGGTCAAGGGGGCGATCCAGTTGGTGCGTGCCGGGGAATCTCGTCCCGAGATGTGGCGGGGTTACCAGGTACCCCTTCTGGCCTTGGCGGAAGAGGCGGCGCGGGTGGGGGACGAGGGGCAGGCCCAGGCTGCGTACTCCCAGCTGTTGTCGAGCCAGCCATCTGCAGCATTGGCCCAACAGACTCGGCAGCACCAAGAGGCCATCGACCGTTTCCTGAGTCAGACGGTTTCCACGAGCCCAGTGGAGGCGGCGGGCAGCGTGCAACGTGCCATCGCGCGTCGGTCCAGCTACGACCCCAGCGAAGCCAATCTGCAGGCGGCGGGACAGGCGACGGCCCGCTGGATGCAGGTGGCGCTTCAGGCCAACGTCGGTGAGCAGATGAGGAGCGGGGCCTTCGACCGTGACGAGGCCATCGAAGCCTTTCGCGCCATTCGCTCAGGGGGAGCGACGCTGGCCGGGGTCTACCTGCGTCACGGTGCCCCTCTGGCCGCCATCGAAATGGTCGAGAACTCGGACCTGGCGCGGATCGTCCCCTCCACCTTGTTGGAGCGCCTGGAGCGGGCTGGGGAACAGAACGATCCAGCGGCGTGGCTCGATCTGTTCCGTTTCTACCAATCGGCCACCCAGAGCGATGAACCGACCATTTCGGTGGACGTCCAGGTGGCAGACGGTGCCGCCTGGGGCAGTGCCCTGGAGCTGTACCGGAGCGCGCCCCAGGAGTTCGCGGCGGCGGGTCCGCTGTGTCTGTTGCTGCTGGACCGGGGAATGGCGGAGGTCATTCCCGCGGTGGTGCTGCCGACGTTGGACGGTGAGATCGGACCCGAGGAGCTGATCTGGTCGGCTTCACTCACTCAACGGGCGTTGATTGCCAGTGAATCAGTGGGAGGAATCGAGGCGGCACGTCGCGTCCTTCGGGCGTCGGAGCCCATGATCACCAGGCTGGACCGTCACCGTGACCGCGGGCGGTTGCGGATTGGAGCGGCCCGCTTGTACCAGGTCATGGCTCAACTCGAGGCTCGCCACGGGAACCTGGAGCCAGCGGCCCTAGCTCTCAACGAGGCACTGCGCGTCGATCCGTCCATCGAGATCCTGGCCCGGCTGGTTCGGGTGGATCGGCAGCGCGGGCAGCTGCAGCGGGCGCTTGGTCATTTGGATCGACTGACATCCACGGCGCGGGAGACCAAGGATCTTTGGTCCTTGGCCGAAGCCCTGACCCTCCGCTACGAGATCGAGCAAGACCTCGGGGACCACGCCCAAGCCGAGCGGTCCCTGGCCGAGGCGCTCCGGCAGGTTCTGGTGGCGCGGGCGGCAGCGACTCCTGGGGAGAAACGTGCGCGCGCCGAGCGGTTGTTGGCCCGGATCCTGGAACTTTACCAGGACCAGGCGGGTGCGCGGCGGGCGGGCGAGCGAGCCTTCGAGGACTCTCGCTCCGACACCTGGCAGTTGACCTCCACGGTCCTGGACGTGGGGCGTCGTGCCTTGACCCAGAACGATCTTCAAACCGGGCGACAGGCGGTGCGCTGGGCTCTCGACGGACAGCTGGCGGACGAGGACAAGATCTACGTTGCGCTGTGGCTGCGCATGGTGGAGCGTCAGCACCGGAGCCCCGGCGACGGGACGGTGGAGGAGGCGCTCGGCGATGCGGACGGGGCACCCGCCTGGCCCAGTCGGTTGAGGGCGTGGGCCCTTGGCCAGCTCTCGGACGATGAGCTTCTGCGCAGTGCGACGCGACCATCATCCCAGATCGAGGCGCGGTTTTATCGGGCTCTGGTTGCGCGTGCCGAGGGTGACGCCCAATCGGCGCACCGACTCCTGGCCAGTGTCGCTGCCAGCTCGGGGATTGATTTGGTGGAGGTGATCGTGGCCCGGGATCTGTTGCGACAGGAGGCTCAACAACGGCCTTTTGCCCTGCCGGTCGGCGTGGTTCTTCCCTAACCTTCAGGGATCGGGCTGTAGGATCCGGGCGGCGGTGTGCTCGCCGAGTTCCGCTGCCAGCAGGGCCCGAACCTGGTGCTGCTTCTCGCGCCGTTCCTCTTCACTCGAGTACTGGAACTCGATGCCCATACCGGCCGGATTGGCCGGGCTGGCTGATTCGGGTGGGTTGGCCCAGATGACCTTCCCCCTTAGCTTGAGGAGCTCCTTCAATCCAGGCACCTGCAGCGCGAAGACGAACTCCGTACCCACCGGCAAGGGGCGCGTGGTACCGATGAAGGTCCCGCCGGGCGAAATATTCCGGGTGTAGTCGGCCAGGAATGTGTTGACGCGCTTGTACTCGACACGCAGCTCGATCGGGGTCCGGTCGGAACCACGGCGGTCCCTGTCGTCACTGTCAACCATCGTATCAGCCACAATAGCCGCTTAGCTCACGCCGAGCCACGGGCGCAGCCGTGGCCGCCGCACGATCGCAGTCGCGGGGCGGCCCAGGGGCCGACAGAGGGTGGGTTTTCTTCGGCGGCTCGCTCGACAGCTCGACCTCTGCCAGGGGTTTGTTGGTTCGGCGCAGTGACGGTCCCTACCGACCCAGGTTGTGGCTACGATAGGGGCCCTTGGAGGCGCCTCTCGGCAAGGGGCGTGCCCCGGCAAATGCCCGACGATATCTCGCCTCTGCCCAAGCGACTCGCCGATTTCGAAGTGATTCGGCGTCTCGGTGTGGGCGGCATGGCGGAGGTCTTCTTGGCCAAGAAGAAGGGCGCCGAAGGAACCTACAAGCTCTTGGTCGTCAAGCGTGTCTTGCCCCAGTACGGCCAATCCCGTCGCTTCCGCACCATGTTCGCCGAGGAAGCCATGCTGGCGACTCGGCTCAACCACCCCAACATCGTTCAGGTCTACGAGTTCCAGGACTATGGGGACGAGGGGCAGCTGTTGAGCATGGAGTATGTGGAGGGTCCTGACCTTCGCAAAGTCATCAGGGCCGCGCGCAGCAAGCGCTCCCGCTTGCCGCCCTATGTGGCGGCCTACCTCATCAGCGAGGTGGCCAAGGGGCTGCACTATGCCCACGAGCGCAAGGACGAGCGGGGCAACCCCATGGAGATCGTCCACCGCGACGTCTCTCCGCAGAACATCCTACTGACCTTCGAGGGGGCGGTGAAGATCGCCGACTTCGGGATTGCGTCGGCCAATCTGTTTCGTCAGGAACCGGGCGTCTTGAAGGGCAAAACCGCCTACATGTCCCCCGAGCAGGCCCGTGCCGAAATGGTGGATCGACGGACTGACATCTACTCTCTGGGGGTCGTGTTCCACGAGCTATTGACGGGTCGTCCCCTGCATGGGGCGGCGGAGGGTGCGGAGCTCCTGGAGGCGGTTCGTGCCGGTCAGGTCGAGCCCCCCAGCACCTTCGCTCGGGAAATCCCCAGCGAGCTGGAGACCATCGTGATGAAGGCGCTGGCGCGGAGTCGCGATGACCGGTTCGCCACGGCCCGCGATCTGGCGGCGGCCATCACCCGGGCGCTATTCCAGGCGCAGCAGCTGATCGACTCCCACGTTGTCGAGACGATCCTTTCACAGATCGTCAGCCGAGAACACACTTCGCCTGGATTCGTGGCGCCGGCTGACTCATTGCCAGGCCCTGACGATGGGTCACGGTCAGCGTCCCGCTCCGGAATGGGCTCGGCCCCCACCGGCGGTTCGGAGGCGGTGCTGGATTCCCCTCGGGCAATCGAGCAGGTGTCCAACCGTCCGCGTCGGGGCCGCCCCGAGCACGAGGTGCGGCACGTGGCCGTGTTGTCCCTGCAGTTGCACGGCGTCGAGCAGCTGGCGGAGGCCGTCGGAGCCAACGAAGCAGCCCGCTTCGTGGAGCAGTTGCGCACGACCCTGGGCGAGATTGCATACAAGCGTGGGGCTCGGCTGGCGTGGCACCAGGAACGTGCCGTCCTGGGCGACCATCTCATTCCGACCGGAGGCGCCACCGCGGTGGTGGGGCTCTTGGCCAATCCGGGCCGGGCCGCAGCCGATGCAGCCCGGCTGGCCTCGGATATCCACGAAGCGGTGCAAGGGGCCTGCGATGACATGCCAGTCGAGCTTCAGGCCAGCATCGGTATTGTCCGCGGCATTGCCACCGGGAAACGGGATCGGGCGGGACATCTGGTCAGTCACAGTATCCACGATCCCGCTTTGGACCTGGCACGCATGCTGGGCCAGCAGGCGCCAGCGGGTGGTACCTGGGTTGCCGGGGGTCTGTACCGCCTAGTGCGGCGCGATTTCATCTGGAGCGACGCGCCCACCATTGCGCTGGAGGGGCAGCGCGACCGACAGATGCCGGAGAACATGCGCATCTATGCCCTGGTACGGCCCCTGACTCGTGAGGAGAAGTTGCAGGACCCCGAGCTCGGCTCGGCGGGCGATCTGGTGGGTCGAGATGCCGAGCTCGGCGAGCTGCACGCTGCCTTTCACGCGGCGGTGTATGGAGCATCACACCCGAACGGGCGAGTCGAGGCGAGGGTCGTGGCGGGCGAGATGGGTATTGGCAAGACCGCCCTGGTCAACGCTTTCGCCTTGGAACTTCCCGAGGGGACGACCGTGGTTCGGGCCGAGTGCAACCCTGCGCGCACCGAGGTTCCCTTCACCCTGATCGGAGACTGGTTGCGCGATCTGGCCGGGCTTTCCCAGGAGACCACTCGCGAGGTCGCCCAGGAGCGCCTCAGTGAGCTGATGTCGGGGTTCGATCTGGGAGAGAGTCGGGATAGCATCATCGATCGACTGGCAGCCATGCTGGGTGGCCAGATCGCTGCGGCGGTCGATGAGGGTGATGCGGCCCAGAATCGTCGACTCCTGGCTGCGGGCCTGCGCGCCTTCGTGGCCCGCAAGGCTATCGAGAACCCCGTGGTGATGATCGCCGAGAACCTGCAATGGACGGATCGCCCGAGTCTGGAGACCATTCAGGAGCTCATGCGCTGGAACGACGTCTGGCCGGTCCTGTTCGTGTTCGTGACGCGCTCCGGGGAGCGTGTGGCGCCCTTCGTGGACGGTCTGGTTCGGATCGAGCTCCGGGAACTCACGCCGGAACAGCAGGTGACCCTGTTGAAGATGCGCCTGGGTGCAGCCCGAGGTGTGGAGCCGATTTGCGCGGACCTTTCCCCCCGCATCGGGGGCAATCCGTTCTTCCTTTTGGAGCTGGTCGACTCCCTGCTGGAGAGAGGCGCCCTGGAGCTTCGAGAGGGATCGGATCGCGGCTTGGAGCTGTGCCGGGCCGAAGGAACCGAAGGGCTGGCTCAGTCGCTGCCCTCGACGCTGGAGCAACTGGTTGCGGACCGGCTTGACGAGTTGCCCAGCGAGGAGCAGCTGGTCGTCGAGTGGCTGGCGGTTGCGGGGGGGCCGATGGCCGGTTCCGATCTTCGGGCCCTGGTTGGTAGTCTTGCGGAGGATGCGATAACCAGGCTGTGCGCTCGAGGTGTGTGCGACATTCGCCAGGACATCGTAGACGTGCGTCACCCCGTGACGCGGGACGTCGCCTATTCCTGCCTGGATGCTCGGGCGAAACGGGATCTGCACAACCGCCTGGGGGAGCACCTGGCCGGCACGCCGTTGGCACGGGGACTGACCGCAGCCATCGTGGCGCGCCATCTGGAGGCGGGTGGCAATCGGGATCGCGCGGCGGACCATTACCTGGAGGCGGGCCGCACCGCCCACTCCAGTTACCAGTTGCGCCTGGCGCGGCGCTACATGCGCAGGGTGCTCAAGCTTTCAGCGGTAGACGACCCGCGCAAGTTCGAAGCGTACGAGGCCTTGGAGGCGATGGCGCGGGTCCAAGGGCAATGGCGGGAACGTCGGGCCCATCTCGCGGTGATGCGCCGCATGGCCCGCACCCTGGGCAGGCCAGGCTGGGCGGCCACGGCCCTGATGCGTACCGCCCGTTTCGACGTTGACGAGGGGCGATTGGCGAAGGGTTTGACGGCAGCCCAGCGCGCCGAGAATCTGGCGCGGGTCTCGGGCCATGCCGTGGATCAGGTCCAAGCCGAGGCGCTGGTTGGAGAGATCCTACGAGACCTCGGGGACATGCAGGGTGCTTTGGCTGCGGTCGATCGAGCCCTTCAGTCGGCCGACGATCCCCAGGTGCCGGTTCGGCTACGGGCCGAGGTCCTGCGCGCCAAAGGGACCTTGCTCAGACGGGTGGGTCGCGTTCACGAGGCCATCGAGGCTCACGCCGAGGCAATCGCCGTCTTCCGCAGGGTGGGAGCGCGCCGGATGGAGGCCCAGGCCAAGAACTCCCTGGCCTACGCCCTGCATGTCCTGGGGCGTTATGAGGATGCAATCGCTCTCGGTCTGGACGCCATTCGGATCGACCTTTCCATTGGCGGCAGACTGCAGATCGCCAAGACGCTCAGCAACATCGGTCAGTCCTACGCAGCGTTGGGTGATTCCCAACGGGGGCTTCTGTACCTACGTCGGGCCCGGAAAGCCCACGACAGCTACGGGGACCAGGACTGCAAAACGGACACGCTGTTGAGCATGGCCGAACTGTTGCTGGAGCTGGGCAATCTCGACGAAGTCGAGGAGATCATCCAGGAAGCGACCGCCATCAATGTGGTGACGGGCAGCGCCTATGACACCGCGCACGAGAAGATCGTTCGGGCCATCCTGGCTCGCGAGTCCGGTGATGCGGCCACCGCGGTCATGTACGCCTTCGATGCCCGACAGCTGGCCGAGGCTCAGGCCTACGTGGCGTTCCATTTCTACGCCATGGCCGTGGAGGCCGCAGCGCGTGTCGATATCGGTGAGCAGCACAGTGGGATCCTATTGGCCACGACGGCCATGGGGGCCATGGGGACCATCCAGGGATCGGAGTATGGCCTTTTGACCCGCTATTTGTGCTGTGGGGCCCTGCGTCGAGCGGGTTCTCCCCAGGCCGATGAGATGACAGTGCGCTCGGCAGCCTGGGTGCGTGAGCTCAAAGAATCGATTCGCGACCCGGAACTCCGACGGATCTTCTCGATCCGAGCGCCAGCGCTGGCGCTCTTGACTGCGACCACGCCAGCGGAGAGTGCCAAACCTGCTGCGGAGGATGCGCCCAAACCCGACGGCGAGCCCTCGACCCAGCCGCCTGCGCCGGATTCGTCCCAAGTCAATCCCAAGGACGCCTCGTCCCGCCCTTGAGGCAGCGGCGCTGCTCGCACGTCGGTGATCCAGAGGCTAACGACCCAGTGCTCGGCGGGCAACCAAGCCCCTCAAGTCGGGGTTGCAGCCAAAAACTCGGCCATGACCTTGCGGGTTCCGAACCCAGGGAAGCACGCCACCACCATCTGAGACCCGTTGCCCATCTCGACGTTCTCGACTCGACCCTTGCCGAACCGGGCGTGCCAAACGGCTTGGCCCCGGCGGAACGCCGGGGCCGAAGGGGGCAGGTCGTCAAACGCAGTCCGATCGATGGTGCGTGTCTCGACGTTGGGCTCGGGGCGTGACGCCATCGGCCCCCGCGTGGGTGGGCAGGACCAGGGGGGCGTCCGCCCGCCCTCAATAGCGCCGGCGCCGAACGTCGCCACCGATTGCTCGTCAACGACGGCCTCCGGGAGATCGTGCAAGAACGTGCTCTTTTTCAGATAGCGAGTCTGACCGAATAGGGTTCGCTGCCAGGCGTAGGTGATCACCAGATGGCGGCGGGCCCGGGTGAGGGCAACATAGGCGAGGCGGCGCTCCTCCTCCAGCTCCTCCGGCCCCTCCGCGTCCAATCTCCGGTAGGGGAACACGTCGTCTTCCATGCCGGTAAGAAAGACCGTGTCGAACTCCAACCCCTTGGCCGCGTGCACCGTCATCAGGGACACGCGCCCCCCTTCGGTGAGGCTATCCGTGGCATTAACCAGGGAAACCCGTTCAAGATAAGCGGTCAAGGTTGGCGTCTGACCTGCCTGCTGCAGCTCCGCCTCGTGCTCGGCAATCGAGCCGAGCAATTCCTCGACATTGCCCAGTCGAGCATCAGCCTCGGCGCTGTCCTGCAGTTCCAGGGATCGTCGATATCCCGACTCTTCCACCACGGTGGACGCCAGTTGATGAGGCGAAACGTCCGTGCCATTGCGTTGCCAGCTGCGAACCTGGTCACGGAACGCACAGAGCTTGGTCCGAGCCGCCGAGGCCAAGGTCGAATCGACCACCAGGTCGTCCAGGCACTCGAACAGGGGCTTGGCACAGCGCAGTGCCGTCTCGATGAGACGCTCGATGCTCCGGGCTCCGATGCCGCGGGGGGGGACGTTGATGATGCGCAGAAGATCCGCATCACTGCGGGGATTGTCGATCAGGCGCAGGTAGGCGAGGACATCCTTGACCTCGGCCCGGTCGAAGAAGCGAGTTCCCCCCACGACCTGGTAGGGGAGCTCAGCGCCACGCAGGGCCTCTTCCAGGACCCGTGATTGAGCGTGGACCCGGTAGAACACCGCTACCTCCTTGGGATCCAGGCCTTGCCCGAGGCGCGCGCGAATCCGCTCGCACACCCAGGCGGCCTCCTGCCGCTCGTCGGTGAGGCCGCGTACCATCACCGGGGAACCCGGCTCCTGCTCCGTCCACAACTGCTTGGGCTCACGGGTCGCGGAGGGCTCAATCACGGCCAGAGCGGCCTTGACGATGTTGCCGGTGGAGCGGTAATTCTGTTCCAGCTTGATGACCTGAGCGTCCGCGAAGTCCTTGCGAAAGCCCCGAATGATCCGCACGTCGGCGCCGCGCCACCGGTAAATGGACTGGTCATCGTCGCCAACGACACACAAGTTCCGGCTCTGTGCGCTCAGTGCTCGCAGGATACGATACTGGACCAGGTTGGTGTCCTGGAACTCATCGACCAACAGGTACTGAAAACGGTCTCGGAGCTCCCGACCCGCGGCAGCGTCGGCCTGTTCGACCAGATGCATGACGTGCAGGAGCAGATCCTCGAAATCAACGGCATTCGAGGTGGCGAGGGACTGTTGGTAGCGACCGATCAGGGCAGCGACACGATCGTCCGCGAGCGGACCAGCCAGGGTGGACAGGTTGATGGCGCCCTCCTGCTTGAGACTCCGAATCTTGGACAAGAGCCACTTGGGTGGGATGTCCCGATCGCTCAGCTGCATCTCCCGCAGCAAGCGCTGGACGACTGCCTTCTGATCGGATTCGTCGTAGATGACGAAGTTTCGCTCCAGCCCCACATCGGCATGGTACCGACGCAGAAGCTTGGCACAGGTGGCGTGGAAGGTGCCCACCCAGAGATCGCGGGTCAGCGCCTCGCCCACCAGTTGATGGAGGCGCTCCCGCATCTCGGCGGCTGCCTTGTTGGTGAAGGTGACGGCCAGGACTCGGTAAGGCGGCACACCGAGCGAGAGCAGATGAGCGATCCGGTAGATGATGGTACGCGTCTTGCCGCTTCCCGCCCCCGCAAAGACCAGCACGGGACCCGACACTTGCGCTACGGCCTGGGCCTGGGCAGGGTTGAGCTCGACCGTCATGATGCGTCTCGGTGGCCGCCAGCGTTTAGCGCCGTTCCACCGAACCGTCGAGTCATCCCGTGGCGTGGCGCAAATCACGGCCATTGTGGACCATCCAGGCTCGCGGATTTGCTTGGAACGGCCTGTTGGATATGCAAGACTCCGCACCACTGACGACTAGGAGTATCCCATGGCCAATCCCTGGACGAGACAGGCTCTGTTGCTCGGCGCTCTGGTAGCAGCGATGGCGGCAGCCTGTAGCCAATCAGATGCAGACGTAGCGAGGAAGAAGCTCGCCGAGTACGTTCTGGACCAGGCACCCGAAATCCCCAAGGCAGCCAATGTTCCGTTCGGCAAGGCGCTGACACTCCTGGGAACCAAGCTGGAGGCTCCCAAAGAAGTGAAAGGCGGAGAGGCGATTCGCCTGACCCTGTACTGGCGGGCGGAGGCCGATCTGGAATCGGGTTGGGAGCTGTCATCGGAGCTGGTCGATGAGAAGGGCAAGTCCGTTATGGACCTGAGTGGCAGCGGCCCGCTCAGGCGGCGTTTCCGCAAACACCAGATCCTGCCGCCGGGTGAATGGGAGAAGGGCAAGATCTACGTCGACGAGGTGTCCTTCAAGGTGCCTGCCAAAATCACGGCCAAGACCCTCAGCGTCATGGTTGGTGTCGAGCGCGAAAAGGAGAAGCTTACCCCCCAGTCCGAGCGCGGCGTGAAGAAAGGCCGTCTCATCGTGGCGGATCTCAAGACCAAGGTTGCTGGCAAGCCCGCCAAGCGCAAGACGCCGACTTTCCACATCGGGCGCCTGCCTGAGGGCGCCAAGATCACGGTGGATGGGAAGCTCGAGGAGGCCGCCTGGCAGGCTGCTCCGGCCCCGGCAGTGTTCGTCAACCCCGCCACGGGCAAGGCACCTGCCGAGACGACCTGGTACGGCAAGGCCAAGGCATTGTGGGATGATCAACGCCTCTATCTCGCCTTCGAGGTTACCGACGACGACTTGCAGGGCGGCTTCCCCAAGCTCTCCAAGGACGCTCCGTTGTGGAAACGCGATGCGGTCGAGGTTCTGATCCAGCCGGCCGCGGCAGCGCCCGGCGCGGCACCGACCACGGTTCGGTTGTTGGTTTCGCCACAGAAGCTCCTGTTCGATGAACAGGTTCAGCCCGCCGCTGCGCCGGCACCCGCGGCCGCCGATGCGGGGGCTCCGGTGGCGGCCAGTGCTTCCAGTGCGACGCCAGGCAATTGGGAGTCGAAGGCCAGCTACGGCGTGCGCTTGGACGGCACGCTGGATGACGCTCGTGACGTGGATCGCGGATTCACGATCGAGCTGGCGCTGCCGTTCCAGTCGCTGCTGGCCTCGGAGGCCGCGCCGGTTCAGGCCGGTGCCGCCTGGAAGGGGAATTTCGGCCTGACCAGCCAGGGCAATCGCCTCGTCTGGTCCGCCCCAGCCAAGGGCGGGGCTCTGGAGAGTCCGAAGTTCTTTGGGAGATGGACGTTCGACGGGGCACCCGTTGCCGCGGTTGCGGCGGCTTCGGCGGCCCCCCCAGCGAATGCCGCCCCGCCACCCGCGCCTTTGGCACCCACCGAGACGGACGAGCCCGCCAAACAGCACTGATTCCGGGATGGGCCTCGACCCGGTTTCGTGCCTTGGCGCACCGCGTGGTAAGGGGTGAAAGGTGAGCGAGGAGCCAGCCCGGAAGGCAGGTGCCGTGCGCCGATTGACGGGCGCTCTGTTCAGCCCGGTGCTGACAGTTCTGGATGGGTTTGGCTCCGTGCTGCTCCTGACCGGGCGGGCCTTGGCGGGAGCTGTGACGCCGCCCTTCCGCCTGATGGAGCTGCTACGGGCCATGGAGTTCATCGGCGTGCAGTCGGTGTTCATCGTGGCACTCACCGGCGTGTTTAGCGGCATGGTCCTGGCATTGCAGATGGTCTACGCCCTGCGCCAGTTCAGTGCCGAGGCGACGGTGGGGTCAATCGTGGCCATCGCCTTGACGCGAGAGATGAGTCCAGTCTTCGCTGCACTGATGGTGAACGCTCGAGCTGGCAGCGCCATGGCGGCGGAGCTCGGCAATATGCGAATCACGGAACAGATTGACGCCCTGACCACCATGGCGGTCAATCCAGTGCAGTTTTTGGTGACCCCGCGGCTGCTGGCCTGCGTCCTGATGCTTCCGTTCCTTTGTGTTCTGTACACCTGTGTGGGGATGGCTGGTGCCTGGTTCGTTGCCGTGAATCTGCTCAGCGTCGATCCTGGGGTCTTCATTGCCAATATCGAGAAGTTCCTGACCATGGATGACTTCTACATGGGGGAAGTCAAGGCGGCGGTGTTCGGTCTTTTGATTGCAACCATCTCGTGCCACCAGGGTTTTTTCGCCAGCGGTGGAGCACGGGGCGTGGGACAGGCGACCACCCGGGCCGTGGTGCAGAGCGCTGTGTCGCTCCTCATCGCCAACTACCTCATCACCAGTTGGCTGACTCCAGTCTAGCCATGGGCCTTCGGACTTGGCCTCGAGTGCAGGGATGGCGGTGTTGGGCGTCCCTTGGTCTTCTGGTCTGCGCCTGTCGAACCGGAGCATCGACGGGGGGGGCCTGGCCGGTGTCGTCTGGGGCCATTTTTGTGCCTCGCATCGCTGCGTCGCCTGACGCGGACCCTGAACCGAGGCTCTTCCCCATCCCGGGATTGGAGCCGGCGCGCTGGCTTTCCGCGGAGTTACCGGGACGAGTCCAGCTCATCGTCGACGGCCAGCGCGTGGTCGTCAACGCGGATGGTTCAGCGGCTGCTGCCCCGGATTGGCTGCCGCTGGGTCGCGAGCTGACCGTGCTGCCTCTGCCCGTGCGCCTGGGCGGCGGATATGCTTTCGCCTTTCGCTCCCAGGACGATGTGCATCTGTATCGCACCAAGGAGTTCCTGGGTCGTCTCCAGCCGGTCGGGCGTTTCGATGTTCCCGCCCAGGACGTAGCGGTCGGATTCGAGGGCCTCCTTCTGACGGTCCGTGACACTGGGCTGGTCGTCGCCGTCGACCCACAGACTGGTCGTGCCACCGAAAACCCCCGCCTGCCGCCGGCGCCCGAGTACGGGCCCATCCAGGTTGTCGACGACTGGTTCGGTGCCGTGGTGGATCCGCTCCGTGGCGTTCTGGTGAGCTTCGACGCGGGGGGCAGCTATCAGGCGACGGGTCTCTATGCAAAATCCCTGGCTGTCGAGAGCAACAGACTTCGTGTCAGCGATGGCCGGGATCGAGCGTTCGTTGTCGACTCGCAGGGAGGCATCACTCTGTGCCAGAGCGGCGATTGGGTGTCAACTCCGGACGAGAACCAGCTCCGTCTGCTGCGCTGGAAAACCCAACAGCAAGGGCATCCCTTGGGTGACTGGCCCCTGCAACGAGCCATCGAGATGGGGGCGACCGTCGACGATCGAGTGGCCTGGGTGTTGTCCGGTGGACGACTCGCTGGCGTGGACATGAGCAGCGGGAGGGTTCTGGCGATGCAGCTCGTTCCCGGTATCGGTTCGAGACCCTGTCCCGCCACTGCCCTGCGGGATCAGGTTCTGTTCGCGTGCAGCGAGCCCGGCAGAACCACGCTGCTCATGCTGTCCAGGCAGGGCGAATGGCGCCGCTTGGTCGAGCTGATGGGGAACCGTCGGACGCTCTCTACCACCCACGACGGGATCGTCCTGTCTGGAGCCTGCGAGGGCTCCGAGCCCGCCCCGCCGGCGTACGCCACGGCGGTGTGTCGCGTGGATCCTTCGGGCAGCCTGCGATCCTTCGAGCTGGGCGCAGAGACGAATCGAATCCCGATGGCTACCGGAAACGAGCCGGGATTGGTCGTCATCGTGCCGCCCCGTCCGGGAAGGCCGGGGCGCCTGCGTTGGCCGGGGACGGGTCGGAAGGATACCCCGCTAGCGGTCCTTTCTGACGACTCTCCGGCGATACAACACGTCTTGGTCCACGGACGATGGCTGACCGCCATGGAGCATCCGGATGCGGGTTGGTTCAGCTGGGTGATGGACGACAAGACGTTACTGGGGGTTAACATTCAGCCCGACGGAGGCCTGCGCCTCGGCGCCGGGCAGGACCGTCCCGAGTACGCTATGTTTTCGGGGCTGCGGGCCTTGGTCCCAGATAGCTCGGGCTACGCCTCGGAGACCATCGACGGTGCAAGGACGTGGCGTAGGGTACCGCTTCCGCTGAACGTGGCGTCCGTCACACCGAGCCAGGCTGGCGGAACCTCTTGTCAATTCGGGTGCAGCACGGTGGGCTGCCGGCTGGGTGCATGGTTGCGGTTGGGGTGGTCGCATTCATCGTCCGTGACGAGCCTGGACAGTCTGGAGCCTCCCGCCTCCTTGGTGTTGGAGCGTCGCAATCGTCGTCTGCAGACCCTGCGATGTGTTCGACAGCCCATCGCTCCGTCGGTGCCCAAGGGTTCGGCGCCCCGCGGCGAAACCGAGTCTCTCCGTCGAGGCGGGGGGCGGTCCTCGAATCGAGGGGTGACCGAGGAGCTGGAGAGCACCGCCTGGTACCCGTTGTACGGTGTGACACCGCCCCGTCCGTCATCCGGGCAGATCGGGTTCGACCGAGCCTTCGAGGACCAGCGTTTTGCCCTGCATGCCTACCTGTCGAGCCCTCGTGCCATGCCATCGTCGGGGATGGGACAGATGAGCTTGCTGGTCGTCGACCAGCTCGGTTCAGGGGTACCCTGGGTGAGCCGTACCAATCGGGCACCCTTCGCCAATCGCGAGGTTGCGGCCCGTGCCTTCGGCCACCCGCGCTATGGTCTGTCCGCCAGTCGTTGGGAAGTCATCTTCGATTCCGGCGGAGAGGCGGGGCTCATGGTCATGGCGGAGGGATCTCAGACCTATGCCCTGCTCTTCGAAGCGAATCGACCGCTCTCGGAGCTGCCGGCTCTTCTGGACCGCACCCCTCGCCATATCACCGATCTGATTCGAACCCGTGACGCCTGGTATCTCCTGGGAACCGAACCGGAGCCGCGGTTGTTCGAGGTTCGCGGCTCCGGGGTGCGAATCCTCGCCGATGCCGATCCCCGTGCCCGTCTGGGTCGGGCCCATCTGGCCCTCGTCCGGGATTCGGAGGGGAACCGGCTCGCATATCTGACCCGAACTGCGAGGGTACGAAGCGCCGATGTCGAGTGGCTCCTGTACCCCATCGATCGTGCATCGGGCAGGATCCAGGCTCCCTACAGGATCCCCTGGGAGCAGGGGCTCCGCCGCTGTGAGCTCGACGAGACGGGATGGCTGGTCAGTGCGGAGCTGGAGTCAATGGTGGATTTTGAGCTCCCGGAGCTCAGCGGGAGCACGCCTCGGGTGATGGGCAAACTGATGCTTTCGAGCTCCGGGATCTGCGTGGAGCGCCTTCTGGTCGTGCCGCGAGGAGGGCCCGTGGTGCTCGCGCCGGTTCCTTCCCAATCGGCGCTGACGGCCCCCTTCCCGGGCGTGCTCGTGGACGGCGAGGGTCGCCGCCACACCTTGCGCTGCAGCTTGCCTTGAGCGCCCAGCTCAGCCCTTACCGAGCTCTTGGGCTCGAGCCGTGGCGGCTCGAACCGCCTCCAGCAGCGCATGGCGAAGCCCCGCCTGTTCCAGCGCTGCCAAACCCGCAATGGTCGTCCCCGCCGGGCTGGTGACTCGATCCCGCAGCTCGGAGGGGTGCTCACCGCTCTCCAGAACCCAGCGGGCAGCACCCAGGACCGTCTGAGCGGCCAAGGTCCGGGCCACCCCGCGGGGCAATCCGGCGCGGACGCCGGCATCCGAAAGGGCCTCGATCACGACCAGTACGAAGGCAGGTCCGCTGCCCGACAGACCGGTCACCGCATCCATGCTGCCTTCCGGCACCTCCACCACCTGGCCCACCGACTCGAAGAGCTCACGCGCGGTCGCCAAATCCGCATCCTGAGCGCGCAGGCCCCGACACAAGGCGGTCACGCCGCTCTTGACCACCAACGGCGCGTTGGGCATGGCCCGCACCACTCGGACCGAATCCGCCACGCGGCCTTCCAAGTGAGCCGTGGATATACCGGCAGCGATCGAGACCAACAGCGTACCCGGTTGGATACTCCCCTCCAGATCCTTCAGTACGCCGTTGACCTGCTGGGGCTTGACGGCCAAAACGAGTAGGTTCGCCCAGCGCACCAGCTCCCTGTTGTTCGCTGCGGCGCCGACACCATGTCGCTTTGCCAGTTCAGCGACCCTGTCGGTTTGGCAATCACTCAACCGAATGGACTGCGCGTCGATGGTGCGAGCCCCGAGGACTCCCACCAGTAGGGCGGTTCCCATGTTGCCAGTTCCCAGGATGCCGAGTCGGAGGTTTTCCATACGTGGGAAGAATGCCCCGGATCGGTCGTCGAGGGCAACCGGCAGCCCCGAATCATGGTCGTGGGGCCGAGTCCAGGCGAAGAAATGGGGTCACTGTTGGGGCCAAGTCCTACTGGCACCCGGCATTGAAGCGCTCGGATCCGTTCCAGTCACACTCACCCGTGATGCAATCGGCCAGGTTGTTGTTGAAGGACGAGGAGCCGAGATCCCAGACTTTGAACCAGCCGTTGTCGTCCCACAGCGACGTCGGGATCCCCCGGGGGGATGCGTTGTCGTGGTCCATCTTCTGGTACCACGCCCGAATATTGTTGCAGTCCATGGTCGTGTAGCGGCTGCCCCAGCCCACTCCCCATTCACCGATGTACACCGGCATTCCGTTTCCCGTCGACTCCGCCCAGGACAGCATGGTGTCCATGGGTGTGGACAGGTCGGTGTCGGTCCAAGAATCATCGTAACTCCCCTGGTTGTCTCCGCAGAACTCCCAGGGATTGTAGTGATGGAAGGTGGCCATCAGATAGGGATCTTGCCCGTCTCCGACCCCGGACAGGTCAGTCCACACCTTGGCCATCTCGTCGGCGGCAAACCATTGGTTTCCGCCAATCGCCACGATGCGCGTGGCGTCCACCGACCGGATCTTGGCGTACGCCAGGCTCACCATGGCGCGCAGATCTGCCGGGGGCATCGGAGAGTTGGATCCGTCGGACTGATGCGGTTCGTTGAGGATCTCGAACAGCAGGCGGCGGTCCCGGTTTGCGAAGATATCGGCAATGTCCGCCCACAGGCGCTCCAATACCGGGGCACGGCTACCGCTGTTGGTCTTCAGACCCGTCTCATGGTGAGCATTGATGATGACGTACAGGTCCGGCTTGGATAGGGCATAGTCTACCACCTGCTCGATCACCGAGAGCCGCGAGCTGGAGCGATTGACGTCACCGACCGTGGCGCTATTGACCAAGAGTTCCCCGCCCACGGCCTCGGTCCATGTAATGGGGATGCGGACGTTGCGGAAACCCTTGGCATAATAGGCGTCGATTTTCTTCGAGATCGGCGCCAGGGCGCGCTCATTCTGAGTCATCTCGAAGGTCTGCCCAATGTTCACGCCCCTGCCCATGGCAGCGGCAGCCTGAGCTGCGGTGATGCCCGGCAACACGGCACCGGCCGCTCCGGCATCGCCGCCAGCAGGGCTTGCGCCACTGGTCCCGCCCCCAGTCGGAGTCCCGCCAGAACCACTGCCCCCGCTGGTGTCGAACGCGCCACCGGTGCCGGGCACACCGCCATTGGGGGTTCCACCGCTGGCGCTGCCCCCAGCCGGGTTTCCGCCAGCGTCGGATGTGCCACCGGCATAGGGCACGCCGCCGGTCGATTGACTGCCGCCAGCTGCGGGTGACCCTCCCGTTGCGGGCACACCGCCGCCCGACTGGTGTCCACCACCACTTTGCGCGCCGCCTGGTCCGCCCATTCCTCCGGCACCCGCAGATCCACCCGCAGCGATCGAGCCTCCCGTGTTTGGGACGCCGCCGGAACCCGTTCTCCCACCGACGGGCGCCGCGCCCGCCTGTGCACGGCCCCCCGCCTCGCTACCAACAGTTCCAGCATGCTCGCCGCCCGTTGCGCCGCCGGCATCCCCCATGGGCGAACCGGTCGAACTCGCACAGGCCGTGGCACACGACAACACGACCAGGAATCGAGGCGAGTGGTGCACCGTCAGTCTCCCAAGACTACGGGTTTGGCGCGTTCTGGAAGACTGTCAAGCGGCGTTCCAAGTGATACCAGGGCCGCTATTGGGTATAGGGTCGAAAACGTCCCCCCAAGGTCGAGCGCTATTGTTCTGGTCAAACGTTCGAGCGAGATTGCAGCGTCGGGCCAATGGGTTCCGGCGCAATGGGTGTTCGCGCGCGATGCCCATTGCCTCCGCGAGAGTTACGCCGCCTTACGCTGTCCCCTCGATACCGCCTCCAGGGCAGCAGCCCCACCAACAAACCCAAGACCCATAACGCCGGCTGTCTGGTGCCAACAGCGAAATCGCGACTGGTTCTGCAGCTGCAGCCGCTCGCCTCGTCGCCTGAAACGTCGCCTGGCTCGGCGGTGGTCGCGCCTGCACTGTTGACGCCTCCTACAGCGCTGGTCCCACCGCCCATGACGGCAGCAGCTCCGCCGTTGACCTCTCCACCGGTGCTGTGGGCACCGGCAACGGGGGCTGTTCCGCCGGAGCCCGGGTCGCCGCCTGCTGCAGAGGCCCCACCTCCGGCCGCCAGCCCACCGCTCCCTGAACCGGCGCTCGGAGCGGTGCCGCCACGCCCCATCGAGCCGCCGCTGGCCTGACCTCCGGCTGGCGTACCGCCCTCGGGGCTCGCTCCAGCTGCTGCCGAGCTTCCCCCGGTTGTTGGGGCACCGCCCCCACTGGTGATGCCGCCGCTGCTCTCGAGGCGGCCGCCATCCTCGGTTCCCCCGCTGCTGGGCGTGCCCCCGCTGTCCGGCGTGCCGCCGCCACTCTCGGTGCCACCAACGCCAAACGCGCCCCCGCTTTCCGGCGTGCCGCCCCCGGCTTCGCCACCGCCGCTGGTGACGCCTCCGGTGCTCGGGCTGCCTCCCGCCGAACCATCGCCCACGCTAAACTGCATGGTGGGACCAGTTTCACCGATTGCGTAGACCCTCAAGCCCGACTCGGAGCCATCGTTCCAGTTCGAACTCGGCGAGGTGTCCGTGGACCACTCATCCTTGGTTCCGGCTCGGAAATAGTCGTTGGTATCGCTGCCCGGCGAGGGCCACATGGTCCCGTCAAGCTGCTTGTCGCCATCCGCCTGGACGACCGCGAGTTCCAGGGGATCCGGTGGGCTATTGCCATCGATGCTGCCGTCGTAGTGTAAAGCGAGCAGTCCACTGCCCTGTAAGTAGTCCCAGCGTCCCGTGTTCTGCACGTTCGACCAGAAGAACAGTTCGTTGGGTTTGGCTGGGTTGACGAAGCGGTAGCCCGTTGCACTGGACGGTGCGGCCAGCGTGGCATTGGTCGCAGCGGTGATGTCGACGAGCGGGATCCAGCCCTGGTCGGCACGGAAGAAGTCGTTGACCGCCACCGGGTTGGTGTCGCTGCTGAAATTGCCCATGACGCAGTAGTCACCGAATCCATAAAGATCCGGCCAGCCAAAGAGCATGTGACCGGTCTCGTGAACGAACACGTACAGACCGAGGGAGTCGCCCATGTTGGTCATCTGATAGCGGCCCAGGGTGACGCCGTCGAAAGTCCGGCCAATCCAGCCCGAGTGGGGCCAAAGGCCTTGTCCCCAGGTGACCGAGGGCCCCGCGTAGACGATGTTGATGGCCTCCGCCGTGCCGTCCCCGTCGTTGTCATATTCCGAAAAGTCGACGTCGGTGTCGACTGCGGTGAGCAATTCCTGCACGAGCTGGGCGGCGCGATCGTAACTGCTGCTCGCCTCGTAGTAGCTTTTGGGGTTCGTGGCGCGGTAATAGTCCCGTACTGCATTTTGCAGATCGACGATGCCGTTCGAGACATCGTAGTAGAAATCGTGCACCGAACCGTTGCAGCCAAAGCGCGAATAGCCCTCTAGATTCAGCCAGTCGCTGACCTCTTCCACGCTGAAGGTGCCCGACTGATCGCTAAAATCGACGAGTAGGGTGAGGCCTTTGACGGTGCCAGTCGGACGCGGGAAGAAATTCGTACCCGGGGCGTTTAGGCGGCCGCTCAAAGCAGAAACAGCCAGGCTCGGGCCTTGGATGTTCGGCCACGCGGGGACGATTTGACCCTGGTAAACGATGAGAGCCCCGGCAGGATCCTGCCAGAGCAGTATAGCGACTGCCATCAGGGCTGCTCCGACAGCTGGTGATACGTTGGCGCATGTACGGGCTCGGTAGCGCATCGGCTCACCCTGTGTTGATGAATGGCTTCAAGCAGTCTCAGAAGCGCTCTGGACTATTTAGAATACATCATCTCGGTTCACCGTGCGGTGGTGACTCGCTCAGGCCCCGCAGCCGCTGCAGCGTGGTGCTCTCGAGTTACGCTTCGCCCTTTTCGAGAGGGCCTGCTCATTGCGCGCCAACCGCTCAGGGTGCCCGCCAGCCAAAGTCGACTGCCATGTGTGCGGCGATTGTCTGTGGGTAGGACGGTGTGACCGAATCACGCCGCCGCCTCACACATCCCGCTGGGTGGCGGTTCTCCTCGTCCTGCCCTGGTGCGCCGCTGGTCAAGCCCCCGGAATGGGGGGGGCGGATTTGCGCCCCCGACGACGGCAATTTTCCGCCAGCTTTGATCGACGCGCACGGTTGGCGGTCTGGTGCCGCCCCATGTGTAAACAAGTGTCGCACACGGAGTCCTTTCGACGCGGAGCGCTTCGCGAATCGAAAGGACGCGCGCCGGTGACAGCGGGTCGCGCGATCGGTTGACGGGGAAGTTCGTGAAGGTCATAGACATTTGGTCTCACCAAGTACGACCCGATCAGTCCGGCAGTCGCCAGCCGGAGAGGTTGTTCGGTCGCGATACAACCAGACATTCCCAACGAGGTGACGCAGTGACGAATTTGCGAGTAGCTAGCCTTGGGCTGTGGGCCGCGTTGTACCTGACCGCTTGCTCAGGCTCCGATGCGTCACCCGAAGACGGTTCGACTGCTGGCCACCAAACGGCCTCGGATACGGGAGGCACGCCCAGCATCGGTGGCGCAACGGTTGGCAGGGGGGGGCTCGGCAATGGTGGATCCTTCGGCGGGGTGTCGGGCGCCCTCAGCGGAGGCACCGGTGGAGGTCCAGTCGTTCCGGTGGGCGGGCAGAGCCAGGGAGGCGGCGGTCAGGGCACTACGGGCGGTTGGCAATCCGTCATCGGGGGGCAGAGCCCCTCGGGTGGAGCGGGAGCCGGTGGGCAATACCCCACAACGGGTGGTCAGGGTGGGATCTCCGGTGGTGGCCAGGGTCTCGGGGGCGAGGACGGGGGGCAGTCAGGGACGGTCAACACCGGTGGTACCCAGACCGGGGGAATGAACGAGGAGGGCGGGGCGTCTCCCAATGTGGGCGGCGAGGCTGGCACAGGGGAAGCGGGCGGCGAAGCGGGCGGGGGATCCGGCGGAATGAATGACGCAGGGGCTGGCGGAACGCCGCCAACCGCTGGCAGGGGTCCCGTTGTGATCCCGGAGCCTGGTCCCAACGGCGAGCTGTATCCATTCCCACGGGAGGTCGACTACCCCTATGGGGTCCAGTCCACTGCGGTGAGCAGCGACGACGTCAAGAGCTGGTATGACAGCTGGCGAAGTCGGTATCTGGTGGAGTGCAACGGCAACCTCATGCCCAGTACCGAGAACAGTTCGATCGCCAAGGTCGAAGCCGCGGGGTTTGCCATGGTGGCCGCTGCCTACATGGGTGACAAGGAAGCCGTGGATGGCCTGTGGGGATTCTACAAGTCCAAGACGTCAAGCCAAGGATGCGGACTCATGGGATGGCAAGTGAGTTGCGGCGGGGTCAGTGATTCCGGTGCCGCGACGGATGGAGACGTCGACGTGGCCTCGGGCCTGGTCGTGGCTCACTGGCAATGGCCAGACGATGGCTATGACGAAAAGGCCAACGAGGTCATCGGCAACCTGAGGGCGTTGATTCTCGACTGCGGCGGCACCTCCGCGCTCCACCCAGGCTGCAGCGGTGGCCGTCCGTGGGGAGGCTGCAACGAGACAGACATCTCGTATTACTCACCCGCCTTCTTCCGCCACTTTGCCGAGATATCTGGGGACGAGGCCTGGACCAAGCTCGCTGACGATACCCATGTCATTCGGGACAAAGCTGCCAATTCGAACACCGGTCTCGTGCCCGACTGGCAGTCGACGAGCGGAACCCCTGGGTCCGGGTCAAGGGCTGGATACTTCGGATTCGACGCCATTCGGGTTCCGTACAAGCATTGCCTCGACTTTTTGTTCACCGGCAATTCCGCGGCGGAAGCCTGGTGCAACAAGGTGAGCTCGTGGGCGAACGGCGTCGGGGTTGGCTCGCTCAGGGATGGGTACAACCTGGATGGCTCTGCGCGGGGCGGCAACCACAACCTGGCGATCGTGGGAAGCATGACGGTTGCCGCCATGGCGAACACCCAGGAAGTGGTCGACGCCTTCGCTGAAGAGTCGGCCAAGATGCGCGACGACTTCTGGTACAGCGGCTACCTCGGCAATCTCTACCTGTTGGCCATGTCAGGCAACATGTGGACTCCCGAGATTGCCGGCTATTGACCCGCCCTGACCGCCGAGACGGCATCTGTCTGCGACAGCCGACCTATCCCCACCAGTCCCGCAGGCGTTCGCGCAACGTCCGCGGCTGCGGATTGGGCTGGGCACCGAGTTCGGCACCCAGATCCGCTACCAGCTGTCGGGCCCGCTCGCTCAGCTGCTGAGGCACCTCGACGCGGATTTCGGCGAGCTGGTCGCCACGCCCAGTCCGCAAACGCTTGGGGATGCCCATGCCCCTCAGGCGCAAGACCGAACCGGACTGCGTGGCGGGCGGGATGCGCAGCTTGGCGGTGCCGGTCAAGGTCGGGATCTCGACTTCCCCCCCCAGCGCGGCCTGCACGAAGCTGATACTGACTGGACAGATGATGTCGTCCTCAACCCGACGAAACACCGAGTGGGGTATGACGTCGACCTCCACGATCAGATCGCCAGCCGGCGACGTTGGGGTGGCCCGACTCCCCTCACCGCGAAGGCGGCGTGTCGACGCCGCTTCGACGCCGGGCGGGATCTGGATGGTCTGATTGCGACGGACCCCCAACAGACCGCTGCCGCGACAGGTCGTGCAATCACGCACCGCGCGGCGTCCCGAGCCATGGCAAGCCGGACAGGGTCGCTCTGCTGCCCAGGGCAGCGGCACGCGTGACCTGACCTGACCGCGCCCTTCACAACTGCCGCACGGGTTGGTGGGTGAGTTTGGCTCGCCCCCCCGCCCGCTGCAACGCGAACACAGTTCACGCACCTCGTAGCTTATCGGCTTGTCGCAACCCAGTGCCGCTTCCACGAACTCGATGGTCAACTTGACCCGAACGTCACCCGCCCGCGGCACGTGGACCCCGAAGGCACCCAGGATGTCCCCCAGTACGCCGTCCAAGGGCAGCAGATCGGCGGGATTGAATCCAACCGGCGCCCCACCCGGCCGAAACGCAGCCTCACCATAGCGATCCCAGGCGGCGCGCTTCTCTGCATCGACCAGGATATGGTAGGCGGCGTTGATCTCGGCGAAGCGCTGGTTCGCCTGCGAATCGTTGGGGTGCAGATCGGGATGATACTGAGCTGCCAGGCGTCGGAACGCCGTGCGCACCTCCGCCTCGGTACAATGGGAAGGGACGCCGAGCAATTCGTAGGGGTCGCGCAAGGCGGTGCCGGCTTAGCACGGCAGATGGGCTGTCGCATGGGGGGCCGGGGTTTGCCCAGGATTGGTTGGTATGTTGGGACTTGCGCTGGCCCGCCCCAGGCCCCATGGACCACTGACCCATCGGTTTCACGCGACGAAACCCAGTGGGGCGGCAGCGCCATACCAACCAAGGAGTGTCGGACCATGCAAGACGGCAAAGTTGCGCTTCATCGTGTCCTGCGTGCCCCGGTGGGACGAGTCTACCGTGCCCTGACCACCCCCGAGGCCCTTGTGAAATTCCTTCCCCCCCACGGCTTCACGGCGAGAATCGACCACCACGAGGCCAAGGTGGGGGGCAGCTTCAAGATGAGCTTTACCAACTTTGCGACCGGCGAGAGTCAATCCTTCTCCGGCAGGTATATCGAGCTTGTACCCAATGAGCGGATCGTCAATGCGGACGGCTTCGACGACCCCAATGTCCCGGGGACGATGACGACCAGCATCACCCTGCGGTCCGTCACCGTTGGGACGGAGCTCAGTGTCGAGCAGACCGGTATTCCACCAGCGATCCCCATCGACGGCTGTTATCTCGGTTGGCAAGACACGCTCAGTTTGCTTGCCCAGTTGGTCGAGGCGGAACACACGCCGGACTCCGTTCCGGCTCCGCACGGGGAACGCGAACAGTAGCCGTCCCGAGGACTTTCACTCGAACTGCCCCTTACCCGTTACCACCTCGCCGGGGCGGTAGGCGATCCCGGTCTCGAGCAGCTCCTGCCCATCAATGGCACGAACCCGGAAGTCGAAGGGGCCGTTGCCCAACGAGGCGCTCACCGGAAAATGGTTCCAGCCATCTCGCTTTAAATCCGTCCACCCTTCCTCCGGCAAACGGATCGAGAGCCCTGCAACCGGGAGGTTGACATTTCGCACCTGGATCCCCGCCCACCACTCATCGCTTTCAGCCTCGTAGGCAAAAGCGATGGGGGCCTGCCAATGGCAGGCAACGAGTTTCCAAGAAACCTCGACCCGACCCTCTTGCAGGACCCCCACACGCTCGAAGGCCGTGGGCGAGAGCTCGATCTCACCATCTGCACAAGCTCCCGCGCAATTCTCGATCACTTCGACCTCGACCGAACCTTCTGGCCCCGTCACCTCCATGCACGCCCCACAGGTGGCACTGGCCCTGAAATCCTTGGGATTGATGGCTACCCATAGGTCGTCTGGGCTGCAGGGCAGGGCGCAGGCACTTTGCTCGTCTCTGCACGTATAATACTCGTCAGTGATCCATTCCGCCGTGGTCGGGGTAGCCTCGGCAAAAAGGGGATCATCGATGGACAGACTGCCCCCTGCTCCCCCTGCTTCGGGAGTGCCTCCATCCAAGTTCCCGTCCTGGTGGGCCTTCGTCGTTTCATCCCCACAACCGACGACCCCAAGCGTCAAGGCGACCAAGCAGGTTTGGCAAGCTCCAGACTCCCACATTGACTTCGATCATACCATGTCCGCGCCGTCTCCGATAGTGCCTGCCGCGCCAGCGCGATCAAGCCTGACACTTCTCACAATAGTGACTCGACCGCTGCCCCAGGACGATGCGCTGGATGGGGGCCTTGCAGCGCCGGCAGGGTTCTCCGGTGCGGCCGTAGACCTGGTAGGTTGCCTGGTAGCCGCCATCCGTGCCGTCGGGTTGCACGTAGTCGCGGATGCTGGAGCCGCCCAGCTTGATGGCTCGCTCCAACACGCCGCGCAGGATCCGCGTCAGTCGTTGCCAATCCGCGTCCGTGAGCGTGGAACAGGGACGCTCCGGGTGTAGGCCGGCTCGGAACAGGGACTCGTCGGCGTAGATGTTGCCCATGCCGGCCAGGTTGGACTGATCGAGCAAAAAGAGCTTGATGGCGAGCCGGCGGCGCTGGGCGCGCGCCGCCAGTTGGGGCGCGGAAACCTTCAAGGCGTCGACGCCCAGCCGGTCCAGGCGCGGATCACTCGCCCCCGGTTTGAGCCACAGCACCCGGCCGAATTTCCTGGAATCGCGCAGCAGAAGCAGGGGACCTTCATCCTGGAAGCCGATGGCCAGATGGATGTGGGGATCAACGCGGAGCCCTCCGGACCTCTGCCAGTGACGACTCCTCGCCTGGGACGAGTACAGCTGGCCCGTCATCCCCAGGTGAATGACCAGACTGGAATCGTCATCCAGCCAGAATCGGAGGTACTTGCCGTGACGATCGAGCCTGACGAAGCGATGCCCCGGAAGGTCCGTCGCCAGCCGTAGCCGCGGAGACAAGAACAGGCGATGGGCAGGCGTCGTGTGAACGCTCGCAATGGTTCGTTCTACGAACACGCGGCACTTGCGGCGGACCAGTTCTACTTCGGGGAGCTCGGGCATAGGGGACCCTTGTCCGTTGGCATGGGGAGCTCTTCCCGGCGCGTCAAGTAGAAGAAGTCGCGTAGGCTGGATTTCTTGATGTAGTCGTCGGGGGAGTACTCGAAGCCATCCATCAAGGCCTGACCCGCCAAGCCCCCCTCTGGATTGCAGCCGAACACCAGGAACTTGGGGTAGGACCAGTTGACGTCGAGTTGCGCCACGTCCACGGCCCCAGCGTGGTGCATCCCATCGGCCAGAGCTCGCGCGGTGGTGTGATTGGTGATGCCCACAAGGACGATGCGACGGGTCTTGTCCAGTCCGAAGGCGGAACGGCGGATGACGGTGTCCCCATCCAGCGTCGCGCCCCAGGCAATGCCCTGCCCGTAACTCAGCCCCGGGTGGAACACGTCGTCTTCGAGCATGCAGGCCGGGGTCTGCCGAAACCAGAGCATCTCTGGGCGTCGCTCGCTGAGCTTCTTCCAGCTCTTGACGTCCATGGTTCCGTCCCGAAAATGTGCGATGGTGCAGGCCTTGTCGCGTGGTTCCACCAACGTCACGCCATTGACGTGCATGCCGTAGTGGCCATGCTCGGTCATGAAGCCACCGTTGAAGGCGCCCAGGAGCTGGTCCCAATCCTTCTCGGGGACGCGACCCGTTCTCTTGAAATCGGGCGGAACCTTGGTGTCGATGCCGGGTTCCCGCGTGCCCGGAGCACTGTGCAGCTTCACGGCATCCAGGCTGAACGCCACCACGAAGACCTCGGCCCAGGATCGGACCGGATCTGGATGGAGCAGCGTCTTGTAAAGCAGTGGGGGCGCCGTGGAACGTCGCGGATCGGGGACCGGGACCCATTCACCATCCCCGGGCGCCGACCATTTCTTGTGGACCGGACCCACGGGAATTGGCGTGAACACCAGTGCGGTCGAAGACGTGGCAGCGACCGGGCTGGTCGAGGACCTGGGCGCGACCGTCCAACGTGCACGCGGCTTCTCGGCACGCCGGCGCCAGCGGTTGACACGATCCTCTGCCGCGTAGACGAAATCCTCCAGGCGCGCGACGGCGGTGGGTCCCACCACCGCGCGCAGTCCGTTGGCGACGGCTGGACCAGCCCAGGTTGTGCTGTGGACCAGGATCCAGGTGAGAAGGAGCAGACCCACTCCCAGCCCGGCCAATATGGCCAGCAACACCCAGCGCCTCGACCTGTTTTTCGGCCCGCGGGAAGGCATCGGCGCGCAGAGTAGCGCGCCATCGGCGGATTCGCCCAATGCGCAGCTCTCCCGGCCAGAGACCTGGTGTAAGAAGGAAGCCGACGATGCGGGCCGCCCCCAACTCGATTCTGCATGTGGCCCTGCTGCTGACAATCGGTCTGCTCGCCGGGGCCGCGCACGCCCAGGTCCCCCCAGCCGAGGCCTCCCTGCCCGAGTTGGGTAGCTATGATCCGGCGGTCCAAGTCTACACGGGCCAGCGAATCCTACGCATCGAAGTGGTGCCGGTGGGTCGGTGGTTGAAGTCGGTTCGTCTGCCCAAATGGCCCCAGACTGACGAGCTCTTCTCCACCCAGCTCGTGCGGCGCATCCTTGGTCAGCTACTGGATACCGGCAAGCTGGCACGGGCACAGGCTGACATCATTTCGGGCGACGGTGGTGTCGTGCTTCGATTTCGCGTCGAGCCGCGAGGAGTCATCGCGCGAGCTCGCGTTCGCGGTACCCCCCTGGGCGAAGCCGAGGTGCTTGACGCGGTGGGGATCAAGAGTGGACACGAGGTCGCCGACCAGGATCTCGACGAGTACATTCAGAAGCTTGGCGCCCTGCACGTGGAACGTGGCTATCCGAGCTCCGAGGTCAAGCTCGACGTCCTGCTCACCGACGATCCCTTGGCGGTCGTCCTGCTCTTCGAGGTGGTGCCCGGGGCTCCGACGCCCATTCTGCAGCGTCGCTTTCGGGTGCACCCCAACCCCCCGTTGCCTGGCTTGTCGGCGCTGCTGGATGCCTACTCGGTGCAATCCGGGCAAAGAACCGATGAAGTGGCGCTCAAGGCCGCCGATCGCGAGCTGCAGGAAGAACTCCGGATGCAGGGTTGGCACCGCGCCGTTGTGGGTCACCGCGCTGTCCCCATTCAGGGGGGGACCCGGCTGGACGTTGACGTCAACGCTGGGCCCCACGTGCATATCGCTTTCGAAGGTCATCGGGTGTTTGATGCGTCGCAGCTGACGGATGCTCTCGAGCTGGAAGAGAACCCGGATCGCTCCGACCACAGCCTGATGGACCGCCTGACCCGCCACTACGTGGCGCACGGCTTCCTCGACACCGAGATCACGGTCAGGCGGGACGGGGAGAGGGCGGCCGAGGAACGCCTGGTGTTCGTGGTGCACGAAGGGCAGAGGGTTCGGGTGGCTGCCCGTGAATACCCTTGTCTCACCGGTGCCCGCACCCCGCGGGAGGTCGGGGAGGAGATTGACAGCTTCCTGTCCGAACTGTTGCCGGGGAGCGAGCCCTTGGGGCCGGTCGACTCACGCAAGCTCGACCCGCAGCTGGGGCCCACCGGGACCACCGGCGCCCGCCCTTTGCCCTACGAAGCCAACCCCTGGGACACCTACGATTCCACCGTATACGACCGGGCCATGAAGCACGTGCAGGATCTGTACCGCAACGAAGGGTACCTGTCGGCGACGGTCGGTCCGGCTCAGCTGCTGCGGCGTCGCTGCGATGGTGATTCTCCAGCGGGTTCGTGCCGAGCCCAGGGGCCCCTGCGCCGTCCCCCGACCGCCTGCAGCTACGACGACGTGGGTCTGCCGTTACCAGAGCCCTCCCCTGACCCGGTCTTCGGTTGTGTCTCCGACCGTGAACATTCCATCACCTGCGAACCCACCGCTGTCTTGCACGTGCCGGTCAAGCTCGGACCTCGCAGTTACCTCTGGGACGTGGCGTTCGAAGGCAACCAACGCATCACCGAGCAACACCTGGCCGAGGTTGCCGAGCTGGAGCTGGGTCAGCCACTCTCCATGGCCGCCGTGGAGCAGGCCCGGCGACGCATCCTGGACGAATACGCCGAGGATGGCTTCGCCTACGCCGAGACGACCACGCACGTCGACTTCTCCCCCGATCGTACCCGAGCCAAGGTTCGTTTCACCCTCCACGAGGGGGAACGGGTGCGGGTGGCCGCAATCCTGGTGCAAGGAGCCCGCCGCACCAGTGAACGATTGATTCGGGCGCGAATCGAGCTGAAGCCTGGGAAACCCTACCGACGTTCCCAGGTTCGCGACACCGAGGAACAGTTGGCGATGCTGGGTGTCTTTTCCACCGTCAACGTGACGCTCGAGGACCCTTATGTCCCGGCTCGACGCAAGAACGTCATCGTGACCGTGGTCGAGCGGGATCCGCAGTATTTCGAGGGCAGGCCCGGCTTCAGCACTGGCGAAGGCTTCCGCCTCTCCCTGGAGTATGGCCACCTCAATGTGGCCTCCGAGGCCATCCAGCTAACCATGCGGGCCCAGCTGGGCTATCTGCCCAATCAGCTGATCCTGGAGCCTGACGTGCGCAAGAAGTACGTCAAGGAGGTCGACACCATCGCCGAACGCCTGGAGCGCAGGTTGTCCCTGGGTGCCGCCTTCCCGGACGTGGGTCTGGGCGCACGATTCCGGTTGGGGGTGGAAGGGTTCGACGTGCACGACAACGCCCGCGACTTCGGGCTCACCAAGGATGCGGGAGTCGTGACCCTCAGCTATCTTCTGTCCCGCCGTTTGACCCTGCAGCTCGGTACCTCGGTGGAGAGAAATGACGTCGTCATTTTTGGGGCCGATCAGAAGGGAGCGTTGCTCGACTACGTTCGCGAGAACCCCAACCGCGCCAACGTCTTCCGGGTGCCGGAAGGCACCTCGAGAGCCATCGCGCAGCGATTCACCGTCAGCTGGGATCGAAGGGACATACCCCTGGGTGCCACCCGGGGAACCCTGGTGACCTCCAGTCTCGAGCACGTTACGGCCCAACCGCTGGGGGAGTCCGCCGGTGGCGCCGATGCGTCAGCCAACCCCTTTGCTGCGACGGACAGCGAGTTTCTCCGGTGGACGTCCCGATTGGCTGCCTACGCGCCCCTGGGTCACCGGGGGGTTTCTGTCGCGGTCAGTATGCGCTGGGGGATTAACCAGCAGCTGCGCAGTGGATCCCGCACCTACCCGGACCGGCTCTTCTTCTTGGGGGGCATCGACTCCATTCGGGG
Source organism: uncultured Polyangiaceae bacterium (assembly GCA_964648165.1). Taxonomy (GTDB): domain Bacteria; phylum Myxococcota_A; class Polyangia; order Polyangiales; family Polyangiaceae; genus FEN-1139. The sequence continues at coordinate 100,239 of CAZYKT010000001.1, forward strand.
CTTCCTGCAGGACTCGCTGATCCCAGACGACGTGGCGGCTCAGCTACTGGACCCCCAGACCAATCTGGAGGTGCGCCAGGTCGTCATTCGTGGCGGCAATTTCTTCGTCAATCCCCGCGCCGAGCTCAGGATCCCGATGGGGAGCAGCCTGCAGACGGCCCTGTTCCTAGATGCCGGAAACCTCTGGAGTCGCTCCCCCACCGAAGGAATCGCGACCGGACTAGAGCGCCGGTACCGTCCGAAATACTGGCGGCTGCGCTATGCCATCGGTACGGGGCTTCGGATCAATACCCCGGTTGGACCTCTCGTGTTCGACTACGGATTCAACGTCGAAAGGATCCTGGACCGTATCTGGAAATCCCGATCCGAACAGCGTTACTGGGAGGATCTGGGCGCGTTTCACTTCAGCATCGGCCTCTTTTAGCCCCGTATGGCAGCCCGTGGATGGTCCTTCGATTTCCTGAGCAAGCCGGATTCGGCGCGGTCAGGGACGAACTCCTTCCCCACGACCCTGGGCGGTCAGCTGTGGCGACGGGCCGGACCCTATGGTCTTGGTCTGGGCCTACTGGTTGTCTACCAATGGGCACAGTACTGGTTCGACACGCGGCTCATGGCAGCGATCGATCAGTCGCTGGCGGGTCAACGGCACCTTGCCATACGGATCGGGTGGGAGCTGGTTGGGGTCGTCCTGGTGGCGTTTGTGGTCAGGGTCGGCTCCCGTGGTGCCATCTTCGAGGCAGGTCGCACGGCGGAGTACGAGTTGCGTCGAGAGCTTCTGGCCAAGCTCCACACCCTGGGTGAAACGCGAGTCAACCGTTTCAGCCCCGGGGATCTGCTGAGCCGAGCCACCAACGACCTGACTCAGGTTCGACTCCTGCTCGGTTTTGGTGTGCTCAACATCGCCAACACGGTCATCGCTCTGGTCAGCGCCCTGGCCGTCACTCTGGCCATCTCGGTTCCGCTGACCCTGGCCTCATTGTGCTCTCTGCCCGGCCTGTTGCTGGCGACCCGCTGGTTCGCCCGGCGGATCTACCTCAGGACCCGGGAGAACCAGGTGGCGCTGGGGGAGCTCAGTGACGTCACCCAACAGAGCCTTTTGCGCCTTCGCGTCACCCGAGCTTTCGGTGCGGAGTCCCATGAACAGGCTCGCTTCGAAGGCCATTGCCAACGGGTCCAGGAACGTAGTCTGGCGTTGGCTCGTCTGCGCGGCGCGATGGGCCCCTTGTTGCAGGCCATCAGTGCCACCGGGGTCGTGATCGTCTTCTGGTACGGTGGGCATCTGCTCCTGTCGGATCGATTGACCGAGGGGGGGCTTTTGGCATTCTTGCGCGCCCTAACCCGGCTCACCTGGCCGCTGACTGCCTTGGGCTATCTGGTCAGCATGGTGCAGCGCGGACGGGCCGCTCAAGAGCGGCTGGCGCAGGTATTTTCTGCGCGTCCCGAGATTGCTGGTGGTTCGCTATCGACTGGCCCTGGTCCGCGGCCGAGCCTAACCATACGAGGGCTTCGCTACCAATTCGAGGGGCGCGAAGTACTCAACCTTGCCACCCTGGACGTCGCACCGGGTGAGCGATTGGCCATCATGGGTCCTACCGGGTGCGGCAAGACGGTCCTCGGTCGCCTGATCGCCCGCACTCTGCCCACCCCCCGAGGCACGGTCTTCATCAACGGTCACGATGTCTGTAGTCTGTCACTGACCACGCTGCGGGCCAGCGTGCTGCACGTTCCGGAGGTAGCCTTTCTGTTCTCGACCTCCGTCCAGGCCAACCTTACCTACGCCCTGGCCGACTCCGAATCCGACGACGCGGCCCCCGCGGCCAGGGATCTGGCCCGCTTCGTGGAGCTGGAGGGGGACATTGCCAGTCTGCCCCAGGGCTATCTCACCTCGGTTGGAGAACGCGGGGTCCAGCTGTCCGGTGGACAGCGCCAGCGGGTTGCCCTGGGGCGAGCTCTGTTGCACCGAGCCTCCGTGCTCATTCTCGACGACCCCACCAGCGCCATCGACGTCGAGACGGAGGCGCGTATCATCGAGAGGCTGAAGCAACGGGACCGTCAGCAGACCCTGATCCTGGTGACCCACCGGACTTCGGTGGCTTCGTCCTGCGATCGGGTGCTGGTCCTGGACCGGGGCAAGCTACTGGAGCACGGCTCTCCGCGGGAGCTCGGGAGTGGCTCAGGATGGTTCGCCCGTCGGCTCGAGGAACAGAGGCCGGCGACGGCGACCTCGCCCGAGCTGCCGAGCATCGTCGATGCAGGCCTTCATCCCGCGCCCTCCGCACCCCGCGGCGAGCCTCCCGACCCGCCTCTGGAACCGGCCCTTCTGGCCTTACCGACCGCGCCGACCACCCCCCCACCGGTCGCGCGCGGCTTCGACGGGCGGAATCTGGCGCGGCTGCTGCCCTTCTTGAAGGACGACCGTCGTTGGATGGTCTGGGCTTGCGTCTTGATCATCATCGCGGCAGCGGCTGCGCTGCTAAGGCCCCTGGTGATGCGCAGCACCCTGGACGAGGGGGTGGTGCACCATGACCCGAGCCGGCTGCTGTGGGGCGGTGTGCTGGTGGCGGGCCTGGCCTGCGCCGAGCAGCTCCTCGGGTTCGCACACAACTACACCACCCAGGTGGCGGTGTCTCGAGGGATTGCCCGGCTTCGCAACGCGATCTTCGCCTTTCTGCAGCGCCTCCCCACGCGGTTCTTCGACAAGGAACCGGCGGGACGACTGGTGACGAGGATCACCAACGATCCGGACGCCATTCAAGAGGTGTTCTCGCTCGGGATCCTGGGCGCGTTGGGTGATGTGTTGCGTCTGTTCTGCATCGTCCTGGTGTTGCTGTCCATCGACATGCGGCTCAGTCTGGCTGCCTTTGCGGCCGCCCCTTTGGCGTTGGGGCTGGTGCTGCTGCTCAGGCGACCCACCCGGCAGGCGTTCCGCGAGATTCGGTCCCGGACGGCGCGGCTCACCGGAGCCTTGCACGAGCAGCTCATGGGGCTCGGTACCATCCTGGCGTTCGGGCAGACCGAACGAGCTGCTACCGAGTTCGATGGGGAGAACCAAGCCTTTCGCCGTGCCAACATCGCTTCGATTCGTTACGAGGCTCTGCAGGACGCAGCCATCGAGTCGGTGGGCAGTTTGTGTCTCGCCTCCACCGTGCTGGTCTGGGGTGCCCAGCCCACGTCCTTCGGGACGCTCCTGGCTTTCCAGGTGTATCTCATGCAGTTCTTCGAACCGATCAGCCACTTGGCGCAGCGCTACACGTTGCTGCAGAGCGCCCTGGCCGGAGCGGAGCGCATCTTCGGACTGCTCGACCGAACCGAACGCGACGCACCCGCCCTGGAGCGACCGCCTCCGTCAGTCATCGTCTCCCCAGCGACCCTTCCGCGCAGCGAACCCACAAGGCGAGGGCAGGCCGGACGTCCGTTGTTGGAGTTCGACCGGGTGGACTTCGGGTATGAGCCGAATGCCACCGTCATCACTGGTTTTTCACTGGGTGTGGCACAGGGGGAGCACGTGGCATTGGTGGGGCCGACTGGTTCCGGCAAGTCCACGCTCATCGCCCTGTTGCTCCGCCTGTACGAGATCCAAGGCGGGGCGCTTCGCGTTGCGGGCAGAGACGTCAGGGACTGGGACGTCGCCGAGCTGCGTGCCCAGTTTGCCCTGGTGCCTCAGGATCCGCAGCTGATGGCTGGGACCCTGGCCAGCAACATCGCCATGAGACAGGATCCGGATCTTGCTCGGGTGGGCGAAGTCCTGAAAAAGCTGGGCATCGTCGACCATCTGACCGCGCGACCCCTGGGCTTGGAAGCGCCGGTGGACAGCGACGGCGCCAATTTCAGCATCGGAGAACGTCAGCTGATCGCTTTGGCACGGGCCCTGTATCGTGACGCGCCGATCCTGGTGCTGGACGAGGCCACGGCCAGCATCGACAGCGCCACCGAGCTTCGACTCAGGCGCGCCATTACGGTGGCCCAGAAGGGCCGCACGGCTTTGGTGGTGGCGCACCGACTGGGCACGATCCAATCCGCAGATCGGATTATTGTGTTGAAGAAGGGGGCCCTCGTCGAGCAGGGGACGCATGCGGCTCTGATGCAAGCCCAGGGTCTGTACGCGCGTCTGGTCACGGCGTCCCTGAACGCGAGCGCACCATCCAGCGCCCCCGACTAGTTGGCCTGGGCCGCCAAACGCACCCAGAGGTAAACGTCGTTCTCGCAGGTGTCGTTCTCGACCGTCAAACCCTCCTGGGTCGGGTCGGAAAAGAGGACGGCATCACCAGCGGCTTCGGTGTAGCTGGGGCTCCGACTGGATTCGTCCGAGGCTGGCAGCGGGTCATAGGACAGAAGTGCCTGATAGTCGGTCGGTACGGCGGAAAGGTTGTGGATCAAGCGGAAGCGTCGGTGTGAAGGGAAGTGTAGCCAGCGGTCCCCCATCGCCGTCGACTGGTAGACGCGAAGGTTTCCTTCCTCGGTCACGACCCCGTCTCGCCACACGACTTGGCGTTGATCGGAATCGGCGCAGCTGGTTTGGCAGCCCAGCTCCGATCCCAAAACCAGGACTGCCGACAGCAGGACCCGGAACCTTTGCGCCAACATTGCCCTAAACTAGCATGAGAGTTGGGGCGAAGAACCCGAGGGTCACGCGCCGCATCAGCAGCGTGGTACTACCTCGGCCCGTTGGCCTTGCGTCCCCTTTGCCCCAGCTTTGCTACCCTCGCCGGTATGCTCCCGAGCAGTCTGTGGCTGGTGGGTGCCGGTCCCGGGGATCCGGCCCTTTTGACCCTGCGAGGCCAGGAGCTGCTCGAAGCGGCGGATCTGGTCGTTCACGATGCGACGATCCACCCGGCGCTCCTGGAGCGGTGTCGTGAGGGTGCCCGGCTGATGGCGGTCGGACAGCGCACAACCGAAGGTCAACTCGCCCAGGACACGAGCCTCGAGTTGATGATCGCCGAGGCCCGCGCCGGTCACAAGGTGGTGCGTCTGATGGAGGGGGATCCTCTGTTCCTGGCGCCCGGCGCCCAAATCATCCGGGACTTGACCGAGGCCGGCGTCAATTGCGAAGTCGTTCCCGGCGTTCCCATGGGTCTTGGGGCCACGGCGTATGCCGGGATTGGGCTGACCCAGCCCGGGTTGGCTTCCAGTGTGCTGTGGCTCACCGAGCGAGACAGGTCCGGAAAACCACGCACGCCCGAGGAGTGGACGGCGTTGCTGAAGGCAGCCGATACGCTGTGCATTCACCTTCCCGTTCAGGCGGTCAAGGAGGTTGCGGTAACCATCCTCGAAGGCGGGCATCCACCGGCCAGTCCAGCCGCGCTGATCATCCACGGAACGCGAGCCTCTCAACGCACCTGGTCGACCAACCTGGGGCAGTTGGCTGCGGAACATCAACCCGGCGTTGGGCAGGGCTTGGCGCTGTTGGTCTTGGGCGACGTGGTGACGATGCGGGAGCGATTGCGTTGGTTCGACCGATATCCGCTGTTTGGGCGACGAATCCTGGTGCCACGCCCCCTCTCGCAAGCTCGGCAGACCGCGCACAGCGTACGCCTGCGGGCAGCGGAGCCGATCATCTGGCCACTGATACTGATCCAGGACCCGCCGGACCCGACCCTTCTGCACCGGGCCGTGCGCAACCTGGGAACGTACGATTGGGTCCTTCTGACCAGTGCCAACGGGGCGGAACGTCTGATACGGGCCGTGACGGAGGCGAGCCTTGACGCCCGGGCCTTCGGGAAGGCCCGGATTGCCGCCATTGGGCCGCAGACCGCGACGGCTCTTTTGCCTTTCGGGGTGAAGCCAGATCTCATCGCTCGCGAGTACGTGGCGGAGTCGATGGCCAAGGATCTGATCTCGACTGGACCCCTGGGGCGGATCCTACTGGTTCGGGCTCTGGATGCGCGCGACGTTCTGCCCGCTCAGCTGCGCGCCGCGGGGGCCGAGGTGGACGTGGTGCCAGCCTACCGTAGCGTGGACTGCTCCCATGACGGCGCTGAGGATCTCCGGGGCCAGGTGCTGGGTGGGCGTATCGACGCCGTGCTCCTGACCTCTAGCTCCATCGCTGCTGCCTTCGCCCGCCACTTCGCCGAGGACTGGAATCAGCTTCGTCCGTCGACCGTACTGGCGAGCATCGGTCCCATCACCAGCCGGACGCTGATCGAACAGGGCCTCGTTCCCACGCTCGAGGCATCGGTGTTCACCGTGGAGGGGTTGCTCGACGCGCTGGCGGCCTACTACCAGGCCAGGTTCACCTGACCCAAGGAGCGTGGTAGGATGAACCTGGTTGGCCGCCCATGAGGCATGGGGAAGACCCCCCAAGGCAGGCCATCGCCAACGTATCATGGCCGAAGCTCACCTCTCCCCGCGACGGACCCTCACCGAAGAGCACCAACGCATTCTGAGCGTCCTCGAGGCCCTCGGTGCCTACGCGGAGCACTCGACCCTGGATGGCGAACAGAGTCGCTGCGAGTTGCTCAAGATGGTTGGCTTTTTCTCCGACTATGCCGATCTGTTGCACCATGAGAAGGAGGAGTGCCTGGTACTACCCAGTCTGGTGGAGGCGGGGCTGGCGTGGGACCAGGGTTGTCTATTGGAGATCCGCCGGGAGCACGAGTTCGAGCGGTATCTCACGCAGGCCCTGCGTCATGCATCTCAACAGCCAGGTCCTTGGACCGTGGCGGAGCGGACCCGAGTGGCACAGCTAGTGCGGCGGTTCATCGACTTCATGCGTCACCATATCGAGAAGGAAGAAAGCGAGCTGCTTCCCTTGTTGGATGAGCGGCTCTCCGCCCCGGCTAGCCAGAGGTTGGCTGCGGAGATGTCTCGTTTGGATGCGCACCAAATGCAGAACGGCGAGCTCGCAGAGCTCTGCGAACTCGCCGCTCGACTGGCCTCGACGGCCGGTCGCTGACCGGCCATCGAGCACCCCTGACGACTCAGCCCTTCAGGGCGGTATGGATCATCTGCTCGACCGCTTCGAAGTTGGTGGGGTTGGACACCTTCTTGCCATTGATGAAAAGGCTGGGCGTGCCGCTCACGCCGGCCTGACCACCCAGCTTCACGTCGGCGTCCACCGCGGCCCCGTTCGAATCCATGGCCTTGGTGAATTCGGCCATGTTCAGGCCCAGATCCTTGGCGTACTGTTCCAGCGAGGCTCGATCCAGCTTGCTCTGGTTGGCGAAGAGCTTGTCGTGGTACTGCCAGAATTTGCCTTGGGCGTGGGCGGCCAACGATGCCTGAGCAGCCGGCTTGGCGCTCTTGTGGAAGCTCAAGGGGAACTGGCGGAACACGAGGCGCACCTG
>CAZYKT010000001.1:107621-275231 GCA_964648165.1 uncultured Polyangiaceae bacterium
AACTGCTTGGTCTGGGTCTTGACGAAGTCACAGGTCTCGGTGTTCTTGCCGATGTCGTTGCAGAGGCGCTCGACCAGCTGGTCGCAAACCTTGCGCTTCTCAGCGATCTTCTTGAGACTGAAGCCCATGTCCCGTTGGGCTGCCGTGCAGGTTGCCGGCGAGAACAACTCGGCCATGGCCTTGACACTCTGGCAGGTTGCGGATTGGGCACCCGTCTTGTCGCACATCTTCTTGACGTAGTCCCCGCAGGGGCCGGTCAAAGCAGGAGCGGCTGCCGCGGAGCCCGAGGCGGAAGGAACGGGTGCCTCATGCCCCGGACGATTCTTGGGCTTGCATGACAGCGAGAGCGACGCGCTGGCAAGCGCGAGGAGGACCACCGCGCCGAAACTGGCGGCGCGGCGCACTGTTGCGTTGGACGACATCGTCGAGAACCTCCTGAATATTCCCGGTGGAGAGAGACCGCAGCGAGCGGCAGGGGGTCAACCGGGGCGCCCGAGTGTTAGCAGTGTTCGACCAGGCGTGCCCGTTCACTGCGACGAACAGACAAAAGAGCTCGGGACTCAGGACCAGGGGCCGACGGTTGGGGAGCTCGCTAGGCGGCACAGACGAATTCCGTGAGCTCCCGCAAGCCCAGGGCATGAAGATCGGCGCGGATCAGGCGGCGGTTTTCGGCGCCCGCCACGGACACCACCACCGGGAACTGCCGCAGCTGGGCTAGCGCCCCGGGTGGCACCACGGCAGCCCCATGGATCCTTTGGCCGATGCGTCGGGGGTGTCGCTCCACGATGTAGGCCGGCTGCTTATCGAAGCGAAGCAGGGCTCGCCGCAAGACACGACCCGTGTCCCCGTACCCCCACAGCACGTAGCGCTCATGACCGCGCAGCAGCCCCTGCGCCAGGTGGAACGCCTTGCACTCGACAATGCGTTCCGCAGCGCAGCGCGGATCGCTGCGTGTCTGGCGATCGGAGCGGTCACGCCATGCGAGCAAGCGACGAGGAACGACGTCCAAGACCTGTCCCTCTTCCAGAAGACGCAGCAAGAGATCGTAGTCCTCGGGCCAGCCTCGGTCGACATAGCCGAAGCGAAGCAGGACATCGCGACGCACGCATAAGGTGGGGTGCACCAAGGGACTTTCCACGAAGCGTTCCGCCGCAATCTGTTGGGGAGAGGACAGAGCGTTCAGCCAGGCCTCGTAACGACGCATGCCGCTGGTCAGCGTTCGGCGCGGGAACATCCTGACATGACAGCCGACCCCTGCCAGATGGGGGGAGCGGTCCAGGGCTTGTACCTGCAGCCTCAAGCGGTGTCGGTGGCAGATATCGTCTGCATCGAAGCGGGCCACCAGCGCGGCTCGACTGCACTCCACCCCTCGATTGAGTGCTGAAACTAGCCCGACTCCCGGGTTGCTCAATCGGCAGAAGCGCGAGTCCTGCCGGGCAAGCGCCTGCGCTATGCCCACACTCCCGTCGGTGGAGCCATCGTCGACCAGGAGGCATTCGAAGTCGACCAAGGACTGGCGCTGGAGGGATCGTAGAGCCACCGCCAACGTGCTCTCGCCGTTGCGGAAGGGAACGACAATCGATACCAGTGGTTCGGCCACGACCTCACAGCTCGACCCGCACCAACGCGAACTTGTCATTGGTGAACCGGTCCGTCACGGCGCGGAAGGTTCGGACGTCTCCCAGCTCGGCCCGCAGACCCTCGATGCGGCTGTGTTCGGTGGTGAAGAACAGCACCCGCGACCCGGAGCGACGCTGGTTGTCCACCCAGTCCTTGAAGGGCTGACCCGAGGACACGAAGGCGGGGACTCGGTTGCCCGTGTAGAAGTTCTCCCCCTTCCAATTCATCTGGTAGGCCACCAGTAGTTCGTTCGGACTTCGACGTTGCTGATAATATGCCAAAAGAGTGGCTCGCTGCCCCCAGTGGGGAGCGATTCGGACCAGATAGCCATCGACCAGCCAGACCGTCCAGCACAGCGCCACCGAACCCAGAACCGCCGCCGCGTGGGCTCGCCAGCGACCGGGCAACACCCAACCGAATAGGCAGATCGTGGTCAGCACCGTGAAGGCCAGCAACACCGGCGAGAAGTCCAGAAACTTCGGCCACGATCGCGAGTAGCTGTAACAGATGAGGTGGATCAGTCGGGCCGAGCCGGACCGGCCATCGATGGTCTCGGCGAGCCAATCGCGACCAACCAGCATCGTGATGGTGGCTGCGGAGACTCCCAACCAGCCCCAAAGCTTGGTCGTGCCATCCCCGGACCGACCCGAGTCTCGAGTCGGTGACACCAGCCGTCCCAATCCAATCAGCGCGGTGACCGAAACGGTCACCAGCACCAGCCAGCTCAGAGTTCCACCCAGCCCCCGACCGTTCACCAAGGGGACGTGGGATCCGAGCCACGACCCGCCCCAGCACCGAAGCATTCCCCAGAGCGCCAAGGCGGGCAGCAACAACAGGCCCAGGCCGTACCCAAGGGCCGCGTAAGTCCCCTGGATTCGGTAGCCCCGCACCGCGCGGTCCCAGAGCGCGCCTGCCAGGAAGGCCAGCGGCGGAACCACTGGGATGGCGTAGTGGTGAAACTTGGTCAGTGACAACGAAAATATGGAGAACGCCACCACGACCCACAGCACCAAAAAGGCACTCGTCTGGGCACGTCGGTCCCGAATCGACCGGAACTTCGACCAGAACAGAAGGCCCATCGCGCATAGACCGCTGAAGGGGAACAGGCCGTACCCCAACTGCCAGATGTAGTAGCGCAGCCCCACATCCTCCCCTGCGTTGGTGTCATGCACGTGAACGAACGCCCGTTTGTACATGTCGTGGACCAGGAGCCGTTCCAAGAACGGCACCCCATGGCGCACCGTCATCTGCAAAAACCAGGGCAGAAGGATCACCATGAACAGGAGTGCGGCAGTGGGGAGAGCCAGTCGCGTCACCTCGCCCGGGCGCTTGGTTACCAGTAGCCACGCCGCCAGGGTGGCGCCCCCGATCACCAATCCGGGCAGACCCTTGGCCAGGCCGCTGAGCAACAACAGCAGCCAGGCGCCCAGATAGTAGAGGCGTTGCAGTCGCCATTCCCCCCGACACAACCACAGCACCAGGCCCAGGATCAGCGCCAATCCCAGGGCAGTCAGAGCGGGCTCCGGTTGGGGGTTGACGGGCAGGGCCAGCCGACAGGCGGCGTTCCCGGGTAGGCCACAGTTCCCACCCCCGGAACCAGAAAAGAATCGATCCGTGTGCCACCAGAAACCCAGATCATTGCCGCGGGTGACCAGGGTCAGATTGCGCGAGAATAGATACAGGATCTGTGGCCAAGACAGCATGACGATGCTGCCCAGCAGCAAGGGATGCGCCGAAAGGCGGGGCCGCCGCGGTCCGATGCGCAAGACATAGGCGGTAGCCAGTCTCTGGGGGTTCGTGGCCACACCGCACAGGAACAGCCCCATCGCCCCGCACAGCAGGGCGACGTAGGGGAGATCGGTCATGGACTGACGGGCGATCAGCGCCCAGAACGCAGTGGTCATCCACACCATCGCGCCCAACCACGCCGGACGCCGTCCCCAGGTCTTTGCCACACCCAGGTACAAGAGCCCCTGTCCGAACAGTGCCAACAGCAGCATGGGGATTCGGGCCGCCCATTCTGGCTCGGGCCAGCCTCCTCGAGACGCCGCGCCCAGAATTCCATCGGGGCTGGGATCGACGCCCAGCAACGAGAATGACAATGCCTGGATCCAGAAATCGAGGACCGGCTTCGACCAGAACCAACCGTCCTGAGCCCACCACAGGGAGATCCAGTCACCTCGGGCCAGGATCTCCCGCGCCACTTCGCCATAGTGCGTCTCCCAGGGATCGATGAGGGAGAAGCTTCCCAGGCGCGGCGCGTAGAGCACAATGGCCACCGCCGTCAGCCAGAACGACCCGCGACAGAACGGCGCACCAGTGGCCCGCACCACACCCAGCCTGCCCCCCGCCCGCTCCACGACACGGTAGATGGCGTACAGGGCCAAGAGGCCGAGGGTGGGGATGACCACACTGGCCAGCATTCCGCGCCCGGGCAGCGTGCCGCGGACAGCGGCCCGAATCACGAAAAGGGCCGCGCCCAGGGCTGCAGCCATCAGGACGAGCCAGCGTCCCCACCCGGGGCGGACGCGGACTACCGGCGCATTCTCAGGAGCGTCGAAGGCACCAAGCCACGCCAGAAGGCCGCTCACCGCCACCCCGCAGGCCGCCACACCCAGCGGGACTCCGAAGGTGACTCGGTGATCCAATGCCATCAGCAGCAGGACCACCAGGGAAGCCCCGACGAAGACCAGGATACCAGGCCACCGGCAAGCCCCACGGACTGTTCGCCTGGGGTCTTCCCAGCTTGGGCTGCGGCTTGGTTCCACCATCTTGGTTCAGGCTCACTCCAGCTCTTCGAGCAGTTGCAGGGCCTCCTTGAGCTGCGCCATCTGTCGCTCCAGGGAGGCCAGCTGGGTCTTTACCTCCTCGACGACCTGTTCGGGGGCTTTCTGGACGAAGGCCGGGCTGCTCAGGCGTTTCTCCAGGCCAAGCTTGTCCTTCTCCGTCTTCTGGAGCGTTCTCGTGATGCGCTCCCGTTGCCGGGGCGCGTCGACCAGACCCTTCAGACCCACGAAGACCTCGACTTCACTGGTCACCGCCACGGCCGCTCCGCGCGGGCGCTCCCCACCGCGCAACTCCACGACCGGCTCACCCATCGAGCGAACCAAGAAGCGAATCAAGCCAGCCTGTGACCGGAGCGGCTCGATCCAGCGGGCCTCCGAGACTCGCAGGCTCAGGGGAACCTCGGCGCTTGGATGGATGTCGTGCTCATTGCGCAATCCGCGGGCCTTGGTCACCGCCGCGATCATCACCTCGAAGAGCGATTCCGCCTCTTCATCCAGGCGCCCCTCTTCCGGCGTGGGATAGGGCGAAAGAGCAATGGATGCCGGACGATCGGTGGGGCGTGGGAGACGCTGCCAGAGCTCCTCGGTCAAGAACGGAGCGAACGGGTGCAGAGCCCGTAGTACGGTCTCCATGACATGAGCCAACGTCCATCGGCACTCCTTCTGGTCTGATTCCGTGCCTGCCGAGAAGGTTGGCTTGGTGGTCTCCAGATACCAGGCGCACAGCTCGTCCCAGAAGAAGTGATAAAGGGCCTGGGAAGCCTCATCCAGGCGGAACTCCGCGATCCCGTGATCCACCTCCACCAAGGCTTTGGCCAATCGCGACAGGATCCAGCGGTTGGACAAGAGCACCGGTGCCGTGGGGGGAGCACCGGTCAGCTGGGTATCTTGGATATGACCCAGCGCGAACCGCACCGCGTTATGGACCTTGTTGCAGAAGTTGCGATACCCCTCGATGCGCTTGGGAGACAAGGCGATGCGACGGGCCTGAGGAGAGTAGCTAGAAAGGGTCAGGCGGATTGCGTCCGCTCCAAACGCGGGGAAGCCCGACCCCATCTGGGCCGTGGAAGGGTAGGCCTTCTTGAACTTGGCCAGAGCCTCGTTGGCGGGGGCGCCGGGCAGGGCCTTGGCCACGACCTGCCCGAACTCGGCTCCATGGATCAGATCGAGAGGGTCGATGGTGTTCCCCTTGATCTTGCTCATCTTGTCGCCCGTCTCGTCGACCACCATCCCGTGCAACAGGATGCGACCAAAGGGCGGGCGTCCCATGAAATGAATGCCCATCATCATCATCCGGGCTACCCAGAAGAACAGGATGTCGTATCCGGTCTCCATGTCGCTGGCCGGATAGAACCGGCGAAGAGCCAGGGTGTCGTCGGGCCAGCCCAGGGTCGAGAATGGCCACAGCCCGCTGGAGAACCAGGTGTCCAGCACGTCCTCGTCCTGTCGGAGGTCGGTGTGACCGCAGCGAGAGCAGCGCGATACCGAGTCCTCGCGCGTCACGTGCACTTGACCGCATTCTCGGCAATAGAAGGCGGGGATCTGATGACCCCACCACAGCTGACGGGAAATGCACCAGTCCTGGATGTTGGTGAGCCAATGCTCGTAGGTCTTGACCCACTCCTCGGGCAGAATGACCGTATCGCCGTTGCGCACCGCTTGCAGGGCTGGTTCAGCCAGGGGCTGGGTCTTGACGAACCACTGGGTGGAGATCAAGGGTTCCACGATGGAGCCGGAGCGCTGAGACCGGGGCAGGGTCATGACGTGACCGCGGCTGCCGCGCTCCAGGCCGAGCTCGGCAAGTCGTCGTTTGACCTCGGTGCGCGCTGCGAATCGGTCCAGTCCTTCGAACTCACCACAGGCGGAGTTCATCTTGCCATCCAGGGTCAGGACGTTGATCTCAGCAAGGCCGTGCCTTTTTCCGGTGGCGAAGTCATTGAAGTCGTGGGCGGGTGTGACCTTGACGGCCCCGGTTCCAAACGTCCTGTCCACCAGGATTGCGTCGGTTATGACCGGGATCAATCGGTCCACGAAGGGATGGCGCAGGAATTTGCCGTGCAGCGACTGATAGCGAGGGTCGTCCGGGTGCACGGCGACGGCGGTATCACCCAGCATCGTCTCGGGTCGGGTGGTCGCCACGACCAGCTCCTTAGGCCCGGAGTTGGGGTCCGGGTCGGCGACCGGATACGCGAACTCGTACATCTCCCCTTGGACGTTCTCTTCGGTGTCCACCTCGAGATCGCTCAGCACGGTCTGCGCCTCGACGTCCCAGTTGACCAGGCGAGTGTCCCGATAGATGAGCCCTTCATCGTAGAGGCGGACGAATGCCTCGCGGACGGCGCGTGACATCTCCGGATCCATGGTGAATCGGGTGCGTTCCCAGTCTGCGGAGCAGCCAAGGACTCGCATCTGCTCGGCGATGCGACCGCCACTTTGCTCCTTCCAGGCCCAGATCCGTTCCAGGAAGCGGGCCCTGCCCAGGTCCTGTCGGGTCAGACCTTCGCGCTTGAGCTGGCGCTCCACCACCGTCTGCGTGGCGATCCCCGCATGATCGATGCCCGGTTGCCACAGGGCGTTCTTGCCGCTCATCCGCGCGTGGCGAACCAGGACGTCCTGGATCGTCCCAAAAAGGGCGTGTCCCATGTGCAGCGACCCCGTGACGTTCGGGGGTGGCATGGGAATGACGTAGGTCGGACGGGGATCGTCGGGCGTGAGCCCCGCCCGGAATACCCCCAGCTCCTGCCAGTAGCGGTACCAACGGGGTTCGACCTCGGCAGGCTCGTAGGCCTTGGGCAACTCGTGCATGGCGGCGGCACCCTAGCACCCCCGCCCGCCGGTGCCGCCTGGTTACTCGGCAGTCAAACGCGCGATTTCCTCGCGAATCATGGTCTCGGCAAGGACGGGGACGACCTCCCAGACGACCTGTTCGACCACCTCGCGGGACAGCGAAATAACACCCGCCATCTGTTCCCGGGTAAGGCCCAACGGCGCCAGTTTTGCCTCCAGGGAAGCATCCAAGACCGCCGTCGCGACGGCAGCCGGTGAGGCGACCGCCGCCGGTGCCGCAGCAGGCATCGGGGCTGCCGGTTGGGCCGGTGCCACCGGGGCTGCTGGCTTGGCCGGTGCCACCGGGGCTGCCACTGCCATCGGGGCTGCTGGCACCGCGCCTGGAGCCGCGGCAACGGGGGCGGCGGGGCGTGGAGCGGGAGCGACCGCCGCGGCAATGGGACGAACCGCGACCGCCGGTGTGGGCACCACCGCAGGTGCCGGCTCCGGTCGAGCTGCGGGCCCGCCCGCGGCGAGTCGCTGACCGAGAGCGGCCACCTTGTCGATCAGTGCCTGCGTATCGAATGGCTTGTCGATGAAGTCGTCGGCATGAACCTGGGCGCCTCGAGCTCGATCGTAAGGATGTTGCTTGCTTCCCAGGATCAGCACGCCGAGATTGGGCGCCTCTCGTTTCAGCTGCTGGCACAGATCGTACCCGCTGTCGGAACCCAAGATCGCGTCCACCAAAGCCACGTTCGGGTGCTCGGAGCGCAGCTTGGCGACCGCCTCGCTGGCGCTCTCGGCGAGGACCATGCGGTAGTCTTCCCCCGCGAAGGTGATCTCAAGCACCTTGCGCATGGTCTTACTGTCGTCGACAGCCAGCAGAGTCAGAGTCACGGATCCTCCGGAAATCAAGTGATGTTCGCATCGGATCATCCGACCAACCAAAGAAAAGTGTCAAGGATTTCGCCGGTCAGTCCGTCCCCGGGCCGGGCTGCACGCGGCCGGCGAACCCGGTCGGGGGCATGGATCCGCTGACAATACCGCGCAGAAGACCGGCATTTCGGGTCTCGTGTCGGCTTTTCTCCGGTCCGCGACGCCGGTTGGTTCCGTCCCCCCCACGATGGGCCGGATCTTTTGGGTCCGGCCGGTCCCCAGGGGCAGGTGCTGTTCCCAAACGGCATCCCCATCCCGGGTGAGGGGAACCGGCACCCCAATCCGGTTGCGGGGCTCCGCCGGTTGCGGGGCTCCGGGAAGGACGTATCTTCTTACTGTGTCGCCGCAGCTCGCCGCGCGTCATAGCTCGGTCCTGTTCGCGCTGGTGGGCGAGTTCATCCTCACCGGTGAACCGGTGGGCAGCCAAACCTTGGTCCGGAAGCACGGGCTGAACCTGTCGCCCGCGACAGTCCGTGGTGTTCTGGCCGACCTGGAACACAGGGGTTTTTTGACTCAACCCCATCGCTCTGCGGGGCGCATCCCCACTGAGTCGGCCTTCCGTCTGTTCGTTCAGGCACTGCACAAGACCCAGCGCCTACCGCCCGGGATCGCCGCCAAGATCTCCTCCTGGTTGGAGGATCTGACCCCGAGTTCCGACTTGCTGCGGTCGACGGGCAAGCTGTTGTCGGAGTTGGCCAGCGCTCCGGCAATCGTGACCCGCGTCCTGGATCGGTCCAGAAAGCTCCTCAAGATCCAGTTCATCCCCACCCGCCTCGGCGAAGTTCTCAGTGTGGTGGTGTTTGCCGATGGAACCGTGGAGAACCGATTCATCAAGTTGGACACACCCCTTTCTCCGCGAGCGCTGGATCGAATCCACGCGTTGCTCGAGGATGTGGTGGAGGGAAGGACGCTGACCGACGTTCGAGCCCATTTCGCCACGACCTGTGCGGCGCATCGCGACATCTTGGAGGGTCTTGGGGCGGCCGGGTGTCGATTGGTGGATGCTGTGCTCGATACCGTGTCGCGGGCGCGGGAGATCATCGTCGAAGGACAGGCACGGCTGCTGGACAACCCTCATCCAGCGCAGGGGGAGCAGCTTCGCAGTCTGATGCGGGCCCTGGAGGATCGCGAGCGGCTGCTGATGATGCTGGATCGAATCGATGCAACCCGGGAGGTTCAGGTCTTTCTGGGTGGAGAGATCGGTGACACCTCGGGGGGGCCCATGAGCCTGGTGGCGGCTCCCTTTCGCGTGGCCGACGGCACCACTGCCGGGACGGTCGGGATCATCGGACCTGCCCGAATGGACTACACCACCGTTGTGCCCATGGTGGGTGCCACGGCCGATGCGGTGGGGACCGTGTTGGCGCGAGGGGATATCCGCGGCTGACCATCCCTGGCTCGTTCGGTGGCCAGTGGAGCGTCGCTCGTGCCTCGGTTCTCGCAGCGAACATCCGATTATGTTAGTCTGCCGGCGATATGGTCGACTCGGAGGCTTCTGGTCCGGTGGGGGTTAGCACCAATCCTCTGGACTTGGCGCTTGGTTACCTGTTGAAGGGTGCCGAGGACTCCTTGCTGCGTCAAGCAGGGTCCATCCTGGAGCAGGATCCCAGGCGTTCAGTCGCCCTCCTTTTGGCGGGGCGTGTCTTGGGTGGTCAGGGTCGTCTCGATGCGGCCCAACGTGCGCTGGAGCTGGCAGTAGAGGCTGCCATCGATGAAGGCGTGCTGGCCCGTGCCGTCGCGACGCTGTGCCAGCTTCGGGCGTTGGGCAGGGATACCGAGGCAATCGAGACTCGCCTGGCAGAGATTTTCGGGAAGGGTTCGGCCCATCTGATGGATCACGGTGCCGCCCCGCCCGTTCTGGTGCGGCAACGTCTCAGCCAGATCCCATTGCCCCAATCACTGGGTGGAGACGAGCTCGCCGAAACCGTGATTCGACTGATTGATCACGAGGTGGCCCAATCGGATGCCCAACCGCGTCCGGCAGATTTCAAGGTTCCTCGTCAGGCGTTCCTCTCCCAATTCGAACCGGACGCATTGCGGGTCTTGCTCGGTCTGTGGCAGCTCCGTTGGGCTCCTGCCGGAGTACCAGTGGTGCGGCAGGGGGAACCCGGGGAGGAGGCCTTCCTTCTGGCGCGGGGGGAGGTCGAGGTGGTGCGCAATGCCGAGGACGACAACAACACAGTCCTGGCGCGTCTCGGCACTGGCTCCCTGTTCGGGGAGATGGCGCTCCTATCTCGCTCGCCTCGCGCCGCGAGCGTTGTGCCCTGTCGCCCCAGCATCCTGCTCACCGCCAGGCGGGCGGATCTGGAAGCCGCGGCGGCCGGCAAGCCTGCGATCGGGCGTGAGCTGGCGGATTTCTGCCGCCGCCGCATGATAGACAATCTGGTGCGGACCAGCTCGATCTTGAGCAGCGTTAGTCCAGCCGAGCGCGCTGTCCTGATCCAGCGCTTTTTGACCCGTTCCTTCGAGAGCGGCGAACGGATTATCACCCAAGGCCATCAGGCGGAGGGGCTCCACTTGATTGCCTCCGGCGAGGTGACGGTCGTTCACCGCGAGCAGGAGGACCGGACCATCTTGGCCCGGTTGACGGCGGGCGAGGTGATCGGCGAGATGTCCTTGATCTTGCGCCGGGAAGCCAACGCGGATGTCGTCGCTGCCACACCCACCGTGACCCTGCATCTTCCTCGGGAGGAGTTTTTGGGGATAGCCAAGGCCCATCCCGGCATCCTCGGCCACCTATACGAGCTGGCGGTGGCACGTGACATGGAAACCTGCAGCATCGTGGCTCGGGAGGCAACCGACGCCGACGACCTGGTCCTCTTCTAGCCCAGGGTCGCGCTGCCTCATGCGATGAGAGATCCCGGGCTCGAGCCGGGGGCGCAGAGTGGGGTGCCGGTGGGGACGAGCCGCCGCTCTGCACATGATCTGCCGGGCGTTCCAGGGGTCCCGGACCGGAGCCCGGATCGGCGAAAGGGCGGGCGAACCGCGGGGTTCTGGGTGCCGTCGCCTTGCCCCTCCCCGTCGGCACATCGACGACACGGTTGCGCAGTCGGTCGTCGCCGAGTAATTGGCCGACCCATGACCCTTGCCCAGAACTTCCGTGGTTGGTCGATGGCTCTTGTCCTTGGTGTCGCGGCGACCCTATCCGCTGCTGCCCAAGCCGAGCAGAAGATCGCCGTGGTGGACACCCAGCGTGCCATCATGGAGACGGAGGAGGGGCTTCGCGCCCAGGCGACGCTCAAGAAGATCTTCGACAGCAAACAGCGTGAGCTGGACAAGAAACAAGAAGAACTACAGAAGCGGCGTGAAGACATCGAGAAGCAGCGGGCTGTTCTGAGCGCCGAGGCCTGGCAAAAGCAGGTCGAAAACTGGCAGCGTGAGATGATGCAACTGCAGTCGACCTTCCTCGAGTACAATAAAGAGCTGCAGAAGAAGCAGAATGAGCTGACCCAGCCCATCTTCCAGAAGACCATGACCGTCATTCGACGCGTGGCGACCACCGAGGGGTACGACATGGTCGTGGACAAACAGGCCGTGCCATACACCCGGGGCGATCTCGACTTGACCGACAAAGTCATCCAGATGGTGAACGGCGGGGCGGGCGGGGACGCCAAGCCGCAAGATGGGTCAGCCCCGGCCAAGGCGGCCCCCGCGGCTGCCCCCAAGCCGGCACCCAAGAACTGACCGCCTAGCCACCGAAGAGATCGTCGAAGGCTCGATCGAAGTCTTCGTCGATGTCCGTCGATTGCGGCTTGGCGGCAGGAGCGGCTGCTTCCGACTGCAGCGCTGCGATCCGGTCGGAAACGTCACGATAGCCCGGATCCTTGCGGGCGATCTTCTGGAAGTAATACAAGGCATCCTCGCGAGCCTGCCGCATCTCGTAGACGATCCCAAGGTCGTAGTACAGGCTGAGCTCCTGCTCCGTCGTCTTTACCGACGCGTTCAGACCCCGGATGTACGCTTGTGTTGCCTGCTCCAGCTGATCCTGCTCCAAGTGGATCATGCCAATCATTGCGCAACACATGCATTCGCGTCCGGGATCACGAGCCGCGAGCTCGAACTCCTTGATGGCGTCAGCGCAGAGCCCCATCTCCTTGTAGGCCACACCCAGATCGTAGTGAGTGGCACTGTCGCCCTCGTCCACCTGCGAGCGAACACCGTTACGAAACTGGGCAAAGATCTGGTCGACATCCACGGACATGGAGGGCGGTGCCTTCGACGGGGTGGTTCGAAGCTCCAGCCGATCCAGGGCGCGAAACGTGGCCTGCAGCTCATCCCCCTCATCCCCGGGAGCCAGCGACGGAGCCACGTGGGAACGGTCGGCGTTTTCCGCCACACCGGCCACACCAGCCGACATTTCTGCGACCTCTCGCAACTTGGACAACACCAAGGGATGGTTGGGCGTGCGCCGTAGCTGCTCCTCGAGAATGGTGCGAGCGTCGTCGAATAGGCCCCGAGCGGCGAAAAACTCTGCCTCGTCGAGGGAGGACTCCAATCCAGACACCGCAGGAGCCGCTGCCTCTTCGGGTTGGGCAGCTTCGGTTTCGAAGTCCTCCGGACCGAAGACCTCGTCGTCCAGATCGTCCAGAGCGAAGCTGGGAAGCTCTCGGCCACTCGAAAGGTCGGCAGCCTGTCCGAATGGATCATCGACCTGCGAGAAGGCGGCCACCGAAGACAGTGTGTCCAGGGCCTCCTGCCCACCCTCCAGATCGTAAGAGGGGAGAACCGAAGGCTCGCCGTGGCGTCCGTGGGTCGGCGCTTCCGCCGGGGAAGAAGGCTGGCGCGACGATCGCGCCGGTGGTTGCCCGTAGACCCCCGTGTACAAGCGGATTGCTTCAGGGTTGTCCGGATCGGCGCCCAGAAGCTCCTCCAAGAACGGGACGGCCTCTTGCACGTACCGCGCGTCCACCAAGATCTGCGCAATGGACAGGGATTCGGCCAACATCCCGGCCCTGTCGCCGGCCTCCTGGAGCATCTCGCGCAGACGATAACGGATGTCCAGCGCCACCGGATCGACCTGCAGGGCTCGCCGAAGCGTCTCCAATGCTTTGTCGAACAGACGCAGCCGACGGAAGGATTCGGCATCGGCAATGGCCGAGCGAGCATGCGCCTCACCATCGAAGGGGCGGGCAGAACGGGCCCCTGCTCCGGTCGGTAGCGCATCCCCCAACGCCGGCGCGACATCATGGCTCGGAGGGATCGAAACCGAATCCTCTACGAACTCCACCTCGTCATCCAAGCTCTCCAGCTCGTCGTCGTCTTCGGACAGCAGAGTGGCCTCGACCTCGGGGAGATCTTGAGAGGGGGGCGGACGACGGGACGCTCCGGCGGTCTGCGCCAGATGCTGCAAGGCTCGTACCTGGTCGTCATCGGGCGCATTCTGGGTCAGGTATTCCACGAGACGGTCGAACATTTCCTGTTCGCCCTTTTCTCGTGCCAAGAGCGCCATCTGCTTGTAGACCTCGATCGCCTTGTCCCGTTGCCCCAGGAGGCTGAAGGCCTGAGCCAGCATGCCCAATACGGTCAGGTCCTTTGGGTCGGACTGGAAACACACCTGTAGCTTGGTGAGGGCCTGGAGCCCGTCTTCCCGCGTTCCTCCCTGCAGGTGGACCTCGGCGGCCAACCGCGCCAGTCGGGCGTCGGACTGGAACTGCAGAGCGCGATCGATAACCCGCAGAGCATCCTCCCGACGGGAAATGCGCAACAGCAACTCCACTGCCTGGGCAAAGGAGTTCAACCCATCCTCGACCGCGCCGGTGTGACACAGGGCTTCGGCCAGACGCACGTGTGTCAACGGATTCGTCGCATCGAGGCGGACCATGTCACGGAACGCCTCGACCGCCTCGGCCCGTTTGCCCAAACGCAGAAGTCGGGTGGCGACCTCGTCGTAGGCCTGGATGGCGTCGCTGGTGAGTTGAAGGTCAGCGTAGATCTTGGCAAGTCGCGGGGTGATATGGGCGAACCGCTCCGCAAGATCCGGGGAACGTTTCTGGATGTGATCGCGTATCTGTTTGTAGACCGCTACCGCCTTGACGGCGAAACCCTGCCGTTCGTACAGCTGTGCGACCCGGTCGTAGGTCGCCATCGCGTCTGCGAAGGCCTTCATTCGGATCTGCAGATCGCCAAGCTTCAGGAGCGTTCGCGTGTCCTCAGCGTCTTCGCGCAGGACCCGCTGATACTCCTCGAGCGCTCGATCGAATTTTTTCCGGTCGATGTACTTCTGCGCCTGCTGCAGAGCTTTTTCCCGATCAATGGCCACGAGGGGGTCGCGAGGTCAAAAACAGAGGATGTCCGCGCACTTGGAGACGATGCGCAGTACCTTCAAAAGACGGGGTAGGGGGCCGACTCGACGCAGTCAGTCTACCTCGTAATGATACACCTGGCTGAAACGGCCGTAGGAACAAGCGCGAAAAGGGGACGTGTCGCGCACCATTGGTGACCTCGGTCCCCGGGTGCCCCCGGAGGTGCGTGACCAGTCCGGCCGAGCGGCCTTTCTGGGCCCGAGCCGATTGGTTCGATTGGCAGGAGGGTCCGGTGGACAGCATCCTCCGCCGTCCGGGTCCCCGGGCGCTTGCGGTTCGCCGCCAGCCGTCCCATCGTCACTGGGTGAGTCACGAGAAGCGAGGCTGGGCCCCATTCGCACCCAACGCCAGCTTCGGTATCGATTCGAGCATCGGCCGCCGTCTGTTGGACGTGGCGTTGGCTAACGGCGGGGACTCGGCTGACTTGTTCTTCGAGTATCGACTGGCGGGCAGCTACGTTTACGAGGAGGGAATCACGCGGAGTGCCTCGCGGTCCGCCAGCCTGGGGGTTGGGGTTCGGACCTGTGTCGGCGATGCCACGGGGTATGCCCACACCGAGGATCTGACCTGGGAGTCGATGTGCCGAGCCGCCAAGACGTCCGCTCGAATTGCCCACGCCTCGGGGGGGGCGACATCGGTCGACGCCGCACGTCGGGTGATACCCTGCCGCTACGATCTCGAGCCCTGGTCCGTCGAGGTGGCTGGGGTGCACAAACGCTCCCTGCTGGAGAGGGCCAACCGGGCTGCTTTTGCCGCGGACACCCGGGTCATTCGGGTGGAGGCGACCCTGTTCGAGGAAATGCGGGAGATTCTGGTCTTCGCCAGTGATGGGCGGATGGTTTACGACCAACAACCGATGCTCCGATTCGGCGTTCGGGTCGTGGTGGAAGCCGATGGGAAGCGGGAGTCGGGTCGCAGCGGAGGAGGCGGACGCATGACGCTCGGCTACTTCGATGCGGTCAGTCCCGAGTGGCACGCTCAGGAGGCAGTTCGGCAGGCCAGCGTCCTGTTGGAGGCGGTCCCCGCGCCAGCGGGACAGCTCGAGGTGATTCTGGGACCCGGTGAAAGCGGAATCCTGCTGCACGAGGCCGTGGGCCATGGCTTGGAGGCGGATTTCAACCGCAAGGGCACCAGTAACTACACGGGGAGAGTGGGGCAGCTGGTGGCCAGCCCCTTATGCACGGTGGTTGACGACGCGTCCCTGTCTCAGGCGCGCGGAACGCTCAACGTCGACGACGAAGGGCAGGTACCGGAGCGAGTGATCCTGATCGAGGATGGACGCCTACTTGGCTACTTGCACGACCAGATGTCGGCCCGACATTTCGGTCTGGCCCCTACCGGGAACGGGCGCCGCGAGAGCTTCGCCAGTACGCCGCTACCCAGGATGACCAACACCGTCCTTCTGGCCGGCCGTAGCGATCCTGAGGAGATCCTCTCGAGCGTCAAAAGAGGTGTCTACGCGCGGGCCTTCGGAGGAGGGCAGGTTGACATTTCGAACGGGGATTTCGTGTTTAACCTGACGGAGAGCTATCTCATTGAGGACGGCCAGCTCACGGCCCCCCTGAAGGGCACGAATTTGATTGGTAACGGTCCCGAAACACTCGGTGGGGTAACCATGGTTGGCAATGACCTGGCCTTGTCGGACGGGATTTGGACCTGTGGCAAATCGGGCCAAAGCGTTCCGGTTGGGGTCGGCTGTCCCACCGTCAAACTCTCCAAGATCACTGTAGGTGGAACCTCGCTTGACTGAAGCCCCGCCTCGCCATCCAAGGACCTACGTCGGTGTGCTTGGCCACATCCAGCTGCTGGAGCGCGAAGAGGGTGCTGCGTCGACCCTTCGTCAGCTGGGGGCGGCGGTTCGCACGCTGGATCTCTGGGACGACCCGGTCAACCTCATCGAGGACGCTGATGACCAACAGGAGGTGCGGCCCCGCGCCCTGGTTTTCGAGGCCCTGGATCGACCCGATCTGGCCGTGGCGGCGCTTCGCGCGGTTCGGCGTGAACCGTACTTCGACAACGTGGGGGCCTTGGTGACCGTGACGGTTGGGCAAGTGCCTCGCATCGAACCGTCTTCCGGTTTCGACGATTTCTGTCTGTCCCCGTACGTTCCCGAGGAACTCTATGGCCGGATCCGGGCGCTGGAATGGAGGCGCAGCGAGTTCGCCACCGAGGAACGTCACAAGGTTGGTGGCATCGTGGTGGACCGGGCCGGTCACGAAGTCGTGGTCGACGGACGCCCCGTCCAGCTCACCGCCAAGGAGTTTGCGCTGTTGGCGCATCTCTGTGAGCGACGTGGCAAGGTCCTATCACGGGAGCATCTCTTGGCCCGAGTCTGGGGCAACCGCTACGAGGGGGGGCCCCGCACCGTAGACATCCACGTCAGACGGCTGCGCGCGAAGCTGGGACCGACTCTGCCCCTGGAAACTCTCCGCGGCTCGGGCTACATCTTGCGTGCGCCCGAACACGAGGGCGAGTCGGCAGCCACGGAGCCTGATGACGAATGATGATCGTTTCAACCGGCTGTCCCGCGGGAGTGGGGCCGGAAATTTCGGTGAGGGCGGCGGCAGAGACGCGTTACCCACTGCTGTTGGTGGGTGATCTCCGCACCCTGCAGGTGGCAGCCGAGTGTGTGGGTGTCAAGCCTGAGCGTGTGGTTCCCTTCGACGGGCGGATCGTTCGGTCCAGCCGGATCCAGGTGCTGCAGGTGGGCCCTGAGCTGACCGCTCGTGACCGCAAACCGGGACGTCCCACCCCGCGTTCCGGGATCGCGCAGCTTGCCTACATCGACGCTGCCTGTCGAATGGCAAGCAGCGCACCGGGACACGCCCTGGTCACCGCGCCCGTCAGCAAAGCAGTGGTGGCTCACTCCGGAGCTCCCGGAGCTCACCGATTTCGAGGTCACACCGAATGGTTGGAGTGGCGCGACGGAGCCGAGTCCTCCACCATGTGCTTTGCGTTTTCTGGGTTCGCCACCAGCTTGGTGACGACCCATCTGCCGTTGAAGGCCGTGCCCCGAGCCATCCGGCCCGAGGGCGTGCTCCGAGCCGTGGTGGCTCTGGTCGAGTTGCTGGAGCGTATGGGCCGCTCACGACCCCGGGTCGCGGTCTGCTCGCTCAACCCCCACGCCGGTGAGGGGGAACTACTGGGGTCGGAGGAAATCTCCGCCATCGTTCCCGCCATACAGCGTGCCAAGCGCCGCTTCAAGGCTCGTGCTGTCGTCGAGGGGCCGGTGGGGGCGGAGACGGCCTACAGGAAGGCTCGCGCCGGGACCTACACGGGCGTGGTCGCCATGTACCACGACCAGGCCACGATCCCGATGAAGCTGGTGGCCTTCGGGGAAGCGGTGAACATCACCTGGGGACTGTCGTTCGTTCGCACCAGTGTCGATCACGGGACCGGCTACGATATTGCCTGGCAGGGTATCGCAGACGCCAAGGGCATGAAATCCGCGCTGGATCTGGCGGCGCGCTTGGTCTGCCCCGGCTAGCCAGGCAAAGGGAGCGGCGTAGGATGAGCAGCCCGACCGCCCCTGGCAACGATGCGACCCCCGGGACGTGCCAGGCGACGTTGGTACGGTTGGGTGTTCAGCGACTGCGGGCGGAGGCAATTACCACACCGGTCAGGCGTATTGCCGATGGCGGGACCCAGCCAGATCTGTCACGCCTGAAGCGCAGCCTCGTCGTCCGCGCACTGCGCGCGGCCACGTTGGGGCAGAGCCCCTTTGCGATGCAGTCCCTGGTCAGGCGCCTGCGTCTCTTCGATGACGGCTTCTGTGAAGTCGTCGGAGGCGAAATGCCCAGCCCTCTGTCCTGTCCGGGTGCAGAGCTCCAGGAGCTGGGGCAGCTGCTGGAATCGTTGATGAGTCTGGAGTTGGCAGAGCATGCGGGCCAGCTCAGCGTGGTGGCCGGGCGCAGTCGAAAAAGGGTGGGGGCGTTCTACACACCGCCCGCGCTGGTTGCCGCCGTGGTCGACCAGGCTCTCTCACCGTTTGAACCGCCTGGCTCGAAGATCCCCGACGTCATCGATCCGGCGCTTGGCGCCGGTGCGTTCCTCTTGGGTACGGCCCACTGGTTGTTTCAGCGCTTCGGGCCACCCGCGGGATCGACCGACTCTGGCGCCAAGGTTTCGTGTCGGCTCGACATCATCAAGCACCTGCACGGTCAGGACATCGACCCACTAGCAGTGGCCACGGCTGAAGCCATCCTATGGCTATGGGTTGGAATTGCTGAGCCGCCCGGTCCAGACTGGGCGGACCGATTGCGAATCGGCGATTCGCTGCGAACTGATCCGGATCGCTGCTACGATCTGGTGATCGGCAATCCTCCTTGGGTGGCGTACGCCGGTCGCGCCAGTCAACCCCTCGAGCCCCAGTCACGGCGGGAGCTGTCCCGGCGTTTCTCGGCTTTCCGGGGCTACCCGACGTTGCATGCCTGTTTCTTGGAGTTGGCGACGCGTTTGGCTCCCCAAGGGCATCTGGCGCTCCTTTTGCCAAGCTCTGTGGCGGATCTGCAAGGCTATCGCTCCGCTCGACGGGTCTTGACTCAATCCCACCGGCTACGGGAGCCCCTGCTGGAGTTTGGCCAAGATGCCTTTGCGGAGGTCGTCCAGCCATGCTTCTGCCTGGTGGCCAGCTCCGACGAGACAGCGCGGCCAACCGATTCGCCATTCTCGCTGACCGAGCGCACGCACCTCCAACACCGAGCCGTATCCGTGTCCCCCCCCGAGGATCTGGCCTATCTGTTGGGATTGGAGCGATTTCCCGCCGCCGCATTTCGGGAGATAGGCTTCCAAACCAGTGCCCTGGCCACACGGGAGCTGCTGCTGCGTTCCACGAAGCCCGTTGCGCCGTTCCTGCTTCCGCTCTTGGAAGGACGCAATGTCACCGAATTCTCCGAACGCCCCGCCCAGTTGTTCCTGGATGCCAGGGAAGCTCAGCTGCGCCGAGCCGGCTGTCGACTCCGCGCGGCGCGAGAGTACGAAGACGTGGGATTCGTCGTTCGTCAGACGGCTCGATTCACCATTGCCGCCATCCATGGAGGCTGCGCCTTCCGCAACAGCCTGCTTGGGGGATTCCCAGTGGATCCCTGGTCCTCGAAGGTGCTGGTGGGCCTTCTCAATTCCACACTGATCCGCGCGCTGCACCTGGTCATGCGTCGCGACGCCCGACAGCACACCTTCCCCCAGGTCAAGATCGGTCACCTGAGGAACTTGCCCGCCCCGCCGTTCGACGCCGGGCGGGCCGCACAGGTGGAACACATCGTGACCTCGGTGGGCGAGGGGGGGCCCACCCCGGAACACCGGAACGAACTTGATTCCGTGGTCTTTGCTTGGTACGGGTGCGCCGCCGAAGCCGCTGCCCGATGGCGCCACTTCTTTGCGGAATGGTCACAGTCTCCCCGGTGACTGGCCCGGACATGGGCCCATTGGCTCCGACGATCAGAATGTCTGCCGACTGTAACGAAATCCAGAGAGCCGCTCGAACTCTGCAAGAGGGCGGGGTGGTGGCGTTTCCAACCGAAACCGTCTACGGATTGGGGGCAGCCGCCGAACAACCGCTGGCCGTGGCTCGGGTCTTCGAAATCAAGGGGCGACCCCGCTTCGATCCGCTGATCGTCCACTGCTCGCACGCCCAGATGGCCTGGGAACTCGCGGTGGAGATCCCCGAGGTGGCCCAACGGCTGGCGCATCGGTTCTGGCCGGGGCCCTTGACCTTGGTTCTGGCCAAGCGTCCCCGCATCCCCGACATCGTCAGTGCTGGTCTTGCCACGGTCGCACTTCGAGTTCCAGCGCACCCCATGGCCCTCGAGCTGCTGAGCGCCTTCGGGCGCCCCATCGCCGCCCCCAGTGCCAACCGCTTTGGGCGGATCAGCCCGACCACCGCGGCCCACGTGGTGGCTGACTTGGGCGGCAGGGTCGAGATGATTCTGGACGGGGGAAGCTGCGCGCGAGGTATCGAGTCCACCATCCTGTCCCTGACCGGCAATCGACCCCGGTTGTTGCGTCCAGGAGCGATTCCGGTCGAGCTCATCGAACAGGAGATAGGTCCCGTCGATCAGCTGCAGCATCGGACTCAGCTCCCCGAAGCGCCCGGGCAACTGGATGCCCACTACGCCCCGGTCACACCACTGGTCCTGGTTGAAGATCCGCAGAGTTACCCGGTCCCTCCTGGCAGAGTCGGTCTTCTGTGCCTGACCGCTCCCCGATCCGGCGATGGATACTGCGAGGTCGAGGTACTGAGCCCGACTGGCGATCTCCGAGAAGCAGCCGCCAGGCTGTTTGCGGCATTGCGTCGGCTGGATGGCGCCACACTGGACCGCATCATTGCCCAGCTAGTCCCTGAACGGGATCTGGGCGTGGCCATCAATGATCGGCTGCGCCGCGCCAGCCACGCATGAGAACCGGCAGTAACCCGGTACCCCCACGACGGGCGCCAACCAATCTGATCGACAGAGGCGCGGAGCGCCCGAGGGGACAGCCCTCCGACGCCCCGCACGGGCTTTTCACCTTCAGCCGTAGATCTTGGCGATGTCCTTCAGGGACTTGGCGCGGATCTTGGAACCATTCCCTGCCTGACCGAAGGCGATCATGCGAGCCTTGCAGACCTCCTTCATGGCGGCACGGGCTGGGCCCAGGTAGTCACGCGGATCGAACTTCTCCGGCGTCTCCATGAAGACCTTGCGGATTGCGCCGGTTATCGCCATGCGGTTGTCGGTGTCCACGTTGATCTTGCGGACCCCGTGGCGGATGCCGCGCTGGATCTCCTCCACCGGAACGCCGTAGGTCTGCTTCATCTTGCCACCATACTTGTTGATCACGTCCTGGAGCTCCTGAGGAACACTGGAGGATCCATGCATGACCAAGTGGGTGTTGGGAAGCTTCTTGTGGATCTCCTCGATACGCGACATGACCAACACGTCACCGGTGGGCTTCTTGCTGAACTTGTACGCCCCGTGGCTGGTTCCGATGGCCACTGCCAGGGCATCCACACCGGTCGCGGTCACGAACTCGACGGCCTGATCGGGATCGGTCAGGTGCTTCATGGCGTCCTCCGCGCTCAGTCCAGCGCCGTGGCCGTCTTCGATTCCTCCCAGACAGCCCAGCTCGCCTTCCACCGTGATGCCCAGGGCGTGAGCGACCTCGCAGACCTTGCGGGTCGTCTCCACGTTGTATTCAAGGGTTGACGGCGTCTTGCCGTCCGCCATCAGAGAACCATCCATCATGACGCTGGTGAATCCCTGATGAATTGCCGAGTAGCAGGTCTGGGGCGAATTGCCGTGGTCCTGATGCATGACGATCGGCAACTCCGGGTACAACTCCGAGGCAGCCAGCATCAGGTGCCGCAGGAAATTGTCATTGGTGAAGGATCGCGCACCACGGCTGGCCTGGACAATCACGGGGCTATCGGTTTCACGAGCCGCCTCCATGATGGCCTGGATCTGCTCCATGTTGTTGACATTGAGAGCGGCAATTCCGTATCCGTTCTCCGCGGCGTGATCGAGAAGCTGGCGCATTGCAACGAGAGGCATGGCGAGTATTCCTTGGCAATTCTGCGGGGGTTACAGCCCGATCGACGGGCGACCAGACCGGGGCGGAGTCTACCGGAGCCTCGGGCCCACGCAATCACCAGGGGAAATGGCCCCGTGGCCACCGACCGGGGCGCGGAAATTGCGCGGTAACCGGCGTATCGTGGTGCACAGGACCCAAAGCGTGCAGCATCGGTCCCCCAAGCCAGCTCAGGACCGGGTTCCCCGCGAGTCCCAGTGGGCTTGGGCCCGTTGCAGGTCCTCCTCGGTGTCGATGCCGGGTGGCGGGGGGTGCTCGACGCGCAGCACGCGAATTTTCATGTCCAGCCACAGGGCCCGCAGTTGCTCCAATGACTCGCACTCCTCGAGCGGGCAACGGGGCGTAACCGCCAGTGTCAACAGAGCAGAGACCCTGTACGCGTACACCCCAACGTGTCGCAAAACGTTGGGACCGCGTGTCAGCCAGTCCTGTCGAGCGGTCGGTGTCGTGGCGTCGCGCGGCCAGGGGATGGGAGCACGACTGAAGTAAAGTGCGGTGTCATCCCGTCGCACCACGACTTTCACGACATTGGGATTGTGGAAATCTTGGAGGTCATGCAGGTTGGTGGCGAGCGTAGCCAGTGCTGAGTCAGGCTGCGCCGCGAGGGTTTCCGCCAAGCGATCCAACAGGTCCGGCTCAAGGAATGGTTCATCACCTTGGAGATTCACCACGATCGTCTTCGGGTCTATCTCCCGCGCACGCACCACCTCCGCCAGGCGGTCCGTCCCGCAGCAGTGCTCCGAAGAGGTGAGCTGGACATCGACTCCACAGTCACGTGCCACGGCTGCGATCCGTTCATCGTCGGTGGCGACGATGACGAATCGAGCCCCTGTCTTGCGGGCGTTATCGCAGACGTGGGCCAGGACGGGCCGTCCGCCAAGCAGTCTCAGGGGCTTGCCCGGCAGGCGCACGGAGCCGAATCGGGCCGGGACGATGATACCGTAGGGGGCGGTCGACTCGGCCGGATGAGTCGACCCGGTTCTGGCGGAGGCCCCCTCACCCCTGGTCACGGTAGCCCTCCGGTTCCTTGATCCTCCAGGTACCCTTGATCCTTCACCAGTTGGTCGATGGCAAGCAGCTGGGTGAGCAATGGTCGCATGCGATGAAGCGGCCACATGTTGGGACCGTCGCTGGGCGCCCGGTCAGGATCGGGATGAGTCTCCAGGAATATCCCAGCCACCCCCGTGGCGACCGCGGCTCGGGCGAGCGCAGGAACCATCTCCCGCTGCCCCCCGGATGCCGCCCCCAGAGCCCCCGGAAGCTGCACCGAATGCGTCGCGTCGAACACAACCGGTCGATCCATGCGTCGCAGCCACACCAACGAACGCATGTCCGATACCAGATTGTTGTAGCCAAAAGCGGTGCCGCGCTCGCACAACAGGATCTGCGGATTGCCAGCCGCGTTGAACTTGTCCACTACCTGAGCCATCTCCCAGGGGGCCATGAACTGGGCCTTCTTCACGTTCACCGGCTTGCCGGTGCGCGCCACGGTCATCAGCAGGTTGGTCTGGCGCACGAGGAACGCTGGTGTCTGAAGGATGTCGACCACACTGGCTACCTCGGGCACGCACTGCTCGTCGTGCACGTCGGTGAGCAACGGGACTCCGACCTTCTGCTTGACCTCTTCGAGTACCCTGAGGCCCTCCTCGAGCCCCGGTCCCCGGTAGGACCGTCCGGAGCTGCGATTGGCCTTGTCATAGCTGGCCTTGAACACGTAGAAAATCCCAAGCTCGCGACACAGCTCAGCCAGCTGCATCGCAACCTCGACGCACAGTGAGCCCGGCTCAATCACGCAAGGACCAGCGATCAGGAAGAGACGTTCACCGTTGCCAATCGGATGCCCCAGCAACTCCATGTCTACACCTGAACGTGCTCACGAATCGCCGCGATGATCAACTGCAACGTACCCATCGTCAACAGACACAACAAGAACGTGGTCAATATTGACCGACCGCGCTGGGGATAGCTGGGAGCATCGGGGAGAGAGGGCCCGGTGATGACCACGATGCGATGGGTGGGTCGGGACAACAACAACTCGGAGTAGGCCAATTCGTATTGGGCCTGAGAACTCGCCAGTTCAGCGCGCAGTACCTGTTGCCGCAACGAAGAGACGGCCGATTCACCGTTGCCGCTGGCACTGTGCCCCGGCTTCGCAGATGTGGGCCTAGGCTTCACACCAACCGCGTTTCCAGTGGTCGCCTCCTCCGCGTTGGTCAGAGCATTCAACTGCCTCTGGAGGGTGGAAAGATTCTGGGACGCGTGCTCGACGGATACGCGGGCCGCGTCGACGCGGAAGCGGCGCTGCCGTTTGGTCCACGTCGAGATAGACCGTTCGAGCTCGGTCAGGATGCCCTTGGTGAGTTGGTGAGCGATCCTTCCATCATAGGCTTTCAGCCGCAGCGTGACGAGGCTCGATGCCTCATCGGTGTCAACGGCTAGCTTGCCTCGGAGGTATTGGTACGAGGCCTCTTGGGTGGCCCTGGGCGACAGGCGCGAGATCCAGTCCACCTTCGGCTGCCGATAATGCTCGAACAGGTGATGTTTCTTGTCGACCCGGGCTACCAGATCCCGAGAGGTCATGTAGGCCAAGACCGCCTGGTTGGGCACGGCTGATGTGCCGCTTTTTGCGGTATGGCTACCACGGAGAGCCAAGCCCGAACGCGAACTGGAGCTGGATGAACCAGGGGAGTCGGTGACAGCTTCCGAAGCGGCGTTCGTGGCGGGGGGTTCCTCGGCCTGGACCATGAAGGTCACGGTCGACTCGTATTCGTCGCTGGCCACCAGCCCAAAATACAGGGCGGACAATAGAGTGGGGACCAGGACCAGCAGCGTGGCACGGATGATGAGGCGTCGGACGCGCTGCCATCGTGCGTGCCGCAGCAATTCGGTGGAGCCAGGGGAGGGCAGCACCGAGACGGTTTGCGGAGCCGCAGTGACTGCCGGTGGCTCGCCAGACGTTGCCTGCTCCGTGCCATTCTTGGCAGTCCCGTTTTTGCCCTTGTTAGCGGGGTCGCTGTCGGAGCTATCCGCTGTCTTGGCAGACTGGGGCGTTTTCTTGTCGTTCTTGGCAGCGGGGTTCTTGTCCGGGGTATCCGCCGTCTTGGCGGCCTGGGGTGGCTTCTTGTCGCCCTTGGCCGCCGCGGCCGCCTTTTCGGAGAGGTCGACAGTCTTTGGCGCAGCTGGCCGGTTTTCTGGCTTGGCAGCAGCCGTCTCGTTGCCAGCCGGTGCGGAACCAGCCGCGGGGGAACCACTGGTTGGCTTGGGTCCGTCCGCGTCTTGCTGAGCAACACCGGTCTTTTCCGCTGCATCCTGGACTGCTGCTGGCGCGGTGGGTGCTTGCTGAGGGGAGGGGTCGACCATGGAGATTCTATGCCTCGTAGACGCGTGCCGCCTCTTCGACCGAGTCGAAATGCAGGAGCTGACCCTGTCGTAGGACGGCGAACTTGTTACAGTAGCTGCGCATGGTTTTCAGATCGTGGGAAACCATGACGACGGACGAGCGCTCGCGGCGCTCCATGAATGCCTGGCGGCATTTCTTTTGGAATCTTGAGTCTCCGACCGCGGTCACCTCGTCGACCAAATAGATGTCGAAATCGATGGCCATGCTGAGGGCGAAGGCTAGGCGGCTGCGCATCCCAGAGGAATACGTGCGAACCGGCATGTCGAAGTACTCGCCCAGCTCCGAGAAGTCGTAGGCAAATTCACAGACGTAATCCAGGTCGATTCCGAAGATTCGCCCGACGAACCGGCAATTCTCGCGGCCCGTCAACGAAACCCCGAAACCCCCTGAAAATCCGATGGGCCAGGAGATCCGACCGGTTCTGTGCACCCGACCCGCCGAGGGCTGCTCGGCGCCGGCCAGAATGCGCAACAGGGTCGATTTCCCCGCCCCATTTCGTCCCAGGATCCCGACGCTGTTTTCGCGGTCGAAGACCGCGGAGATGTTGTCCAAGACCAGGTTGCGCCCGTTGCGCGTCGGGTACACCTTCACGATGTTCTGAAGGACAATCATAGAAGATGGACCCTGCGGCGTGCTCCGCGTTCCATGAACAGCCCCAAAAATGTCATGGTCAGGATCCACATCAAGGGATAGGTGATGTTGACTGGGGCGGCGTGATAACGGGGGAACCATCCGTCGCGCACCAAATCAATGGCGTGGGCCAAGGGGTTGTACAGGAGCAGCTCCTGGGCGCGCCTCGGAAGGGCTCCAATCGGGAAGAAGAGACCAGAGATCCAGAAGAGGGGGCGCAAGAGAGGGCCGATCAGCTGCTCGACGGTGCGGAAATAGGCGGTCAGGCTGCACATGAGCAGGCCGAAACCCCCTCCCAACCCGACGGCCAAACCGAACCCCACGATGACCTGGAGGATATCGTCGACCTCCAGGGTGCCCTCGTACAGCGCGTACCCGCCCATGAGCAAGGCGAACACCACCACCTGGGTTGCGGCTTCCAGTAGGACTCGAGCAATGACCAGATCGAGGGGACGCACGCTGGCGTAGAACAACAGCGGTTGGTTCGACGCAATGGCCTTGACCGATCGCCCCGCCGTCTCCCGGAATGCGGCGAACGGGACGAAGCCGCTGGCCAGGTAGGGTACGACCGCCAGGTGCATTGGGACCAACCGTCCCAGGACGAGATAGCTTGCCGCAAACAAACCAATGAACGTCAAGGGCCCCACGAACGCCCAGATGTATCCAAGTCGGTGGGTTCCAAACCGGGTTCGCGTTTCACGCACCATCAAAGCGTGAACGACCTGCAGTTGGAGGATCAGACTCCGCACCATGGATGGGGACGACTGGGAACGAACAGTCGACGACGCAGGTCAAAAAGGCCCGCAAGCCGACGTTTCTGGCAGGGAACCGAACAGACGCCAACCGACCCTAACGGCCCGGGGAGGGCGCCCGCGGAAGCTACGAAGCGCGAAAGATCTCTACCACGCCCATCACGCGGTTGTCCGAATTGACGACCACCAGAGCCTTGAGCCGGAGGCGATGCATGCGGTCCTCGGCCTCGCGAAGCAGGGCCGATTCCAGAATGGTCACCGGGCCGGGCGTCATGAGCTCCGAGGCGTGACAGGTCATGAGATTGGGCTGTCGCTGCAACGCTCGGCGCAGATCGCCGTCGGTGACGATTCCCAAAGGCATCTTGGTCTGACTGGCGACAATCACCAGGCCACAGCGGCCGGACGTCATTGCCGACAGCATTTCATTGACTGGTGCGTTTGGAGAAACGACGGGCAGCGGGTCGGTTTGCATCACGTCGCGCACGCGGCGGCTCAGGCTCCTGCCCAAGGTGCCCCCGGGGTGAAATCGCCCGAAGTCGTCAGCCGAGAAATTGCGCATGCGCATGGCCGCCATGGCCAGTGCATCCCCCATGGCCAGCGTGGTCATGGCCGAGGTGGTGGGGACGAGATTGTGCGGGCATGCCTCGCTATCGACGGCGATGCTGATCACGGCATCGGACGCCCGGGCCACCGAGGAATCCGGCTTGCCCACCAGGGAGATCAACGGAGTGCCCAACTCGCGGAAAAACGGGAGCAATCGAACGATCTCGGCGGTTTCCCCGCTATTGGAGATGATGAGCAGCGCGTCCTTCTTGGTGATCATTCCCAGGTCGCCGTGAACGGCCTCGGCCGGATGCAAGAAGAAGGCTGGCGTGCCAGAGCACGCAAACGTTGCGGCGATCTTCCGTCCGATCAGGCCGGACTTGCCGATGCCGCACACGATCAGGCGCCCTTCGCAGTTCATGATCAGGCGCAGGGCATGAAGAAAGCTCTCATCCACCCGGGTGGCCAGATCCGCGATAGCATCCGCCTGGGTCCCCAAGGAGGATCGCGTTTCGGCGAGCACGGACTCGACGGGATCGACAGTCGCTGCAGCGTTCGAAGAAACGACTCTCAAGTTGATCATGGAAGGTTCCCCAAAAGTAAGGATGACGACGCGACGTCGCGCACTAGCGGCGCCCGTCTAGCACTTCGACTATAGCACAACAAGATTCAATGTCACTGTAACGTTGCCGTCGTTCAAAATTCCGATGCAATCCAAATTCCTAAGACACGCCGGCTACCATTATGACGAACATCACCAACCTTTGATTCGCGCAACCGGAGCTCACCCTTCCCTCCGATGCGCAGGCCGGTCTCCGGGATCTTGAATCCCAGCCGGCCTTCCCACTCAATCCAGCGCTCGGAAGCCGGAACATCGTCCACCACAGCCTCCTGGGTTCGGTCCAGACCGTCCTGGGACACGAAGGTTCCTGCCTGCCCCCGGGCAATCAGGAGGACCGGTCCCGCGTCCAGCCGACCATCCAGTTGGGTGATGGCTCCCCATCCATAATAGTAGTGCTCCCTCTCCAAGATGGTCTTGCGTTGTTGGGCACCGTGGCGAACCACGTACGTGTCGAAAGCCGGCGCGCTGGCTCCCCCGAAGGCCGGGTACAGGCGCAAGCCAAGCTCGGATCGTCCCAGTCCTGAGCGTGCCAAAAGATCATAGCCAAGGCCCGGAAAGCCCACCCAGGATCGGCGCTCGTCGTGACCTCCGGCGCGGCTGCTGCGATAAGCGAAGGCAACGCCCACACCCATGCGGTGCGATTCCCCCTGCCCGGTTGGGGAGTAGTCTTCGTTGCGATACCCCGCCAACAGGGTCTCGCTCCACACCTCCGCACCCCGCCCCCAAGACGATGCCTCGGCGCCGAGTTCCAGGGAGGACACATTGCCGTGGCTGAACCAACCGGAGCGGCGCCCCGGCCTTCCCGCATGCGGCAGTGCCACGAACTGCCCTCGGCTTCGGAACGTGGCGATCGAATCCTCCCGTCCATCGTGGATGTGAATGGCTCCCCCATCCACGGCCAGCTCGAACCGGTGCCAGAGATCCTGCCGCAATCCCAGGTGGTCGCGCGGCCCCTCGGGGGGCTCCCTACCATCCCAGGCATCGTGCATGCTGACGATGGGGCCCAGCGACCACCGAGTCACCTGATGGGTTGCGGTTCGGGAGGGTCGAGAGTTCAGGTACCAGCCCAGCTTGTGCACGAACTCCCCGATCGGCACCCCCGCAATCGGCGTCACGATGACGTCGTTGATGCTCACCCGTTCGTTGTACTCGATGACATACTCCCACATCATCGACGTTCCGAAGGACACGAGGAAGGATTCCCCAACGTCGAGACCGTTGGCCCTGGCAAAGGCATAGAATCCGGCACCGGCTCCGGGGTGATAGATGAAGTTCATGGCGAATCGGTTGTTGTCGAATCGCCAGGCGTTGCCGGTGAAGCGCCCTTTCAGGCTGGGATGGTCCCAATCCAGGACGTTGCGGTCGTCCAGGAAGTACCAGGTCGTTCCCGCCCCGAGCATCAACGTCATCCAGCCAGCCGTGCGCCACCACCCCAGCGACGTGGTGGCCCCTGGTTCGAAGGGCTCCCCATGGACGCCGGTCGCATTAGCCCCTGTGGCAGGCAACGGCGGGTCGGCGGCGGACGTCGCGTTCAGAGCAGAGGACGCTGAAGCCGTGGGCGTCGCGTTCAGAGCAGAGGGCGCTGAAGCCGTGGGCGTCGCGTTCAGAGCAGAGGGCGATGAAGCCGTGGGCGTCGCGTTCAGAGCAGAGGGCGATGAAGCCGTGGACGTCGCGTTCGGAGCAGAGGACGCTGAAGGCGTTTCGGGGCCAGTTGGGGAGGCCCCGCCGAGCGACGGTTGCGCCACGAGCAGCGCGCTTCCCGCAGCGGCTGCCATACAGCGGTTCCGAGCTGCCACTCCCCGGCGCCAAAGACCGGCCATCGCGGTGGCCTTCGACGACGGTTCGATTGGCACAGAGTGGCCACTGTGGACCGAACGAAAGCACCAACAACCCATCGGGGTGGTGGAGCCGAGGGGGATCGAACCCCTGACCTCCGCACTGCCAGTGCGGCGCTCTCCCAGCTGAGCTACGGCCCCAACGGGGAGCGGAACGATAGCCAAGTTTTTTCCGGTGGCGAGCGAAATGCGGGTGCTTGGTGCGTTTCTTTTTGGCTTCCCGCAGCCACGTCGGGATGCGAGCCGTGGCGGCCAGCCGGCCTTGGCAAACGGCGACTCCGCACCACTCTCCCCGGGGCCCAGCGACGAGCCAACCGGTTCGGGTCCTGGCCATCGTCCCCGCCATCATGGCGATCCCGAGATCACCATCGGGCAACCCGGGCGCGACGATGTGCGCCGCGATCTGGGGAAAGGCTGGTAGCAGGTAGCTTGCCCGGCTGCGCCCCGGTGCGTACGCTCGTGATGGCGCTCTGGGCCTTGTCCCAGTGCCAGCGAACGAGAGCAAGATGGCACAGAACCAGCAACGCTACCGAGTCGTCGAAAAGATCGCGGCGGGGGGAATGGCGGAGGTCTTCCGGGCCGAGAGCGCCGGATTGGAGGGGTTCAAGAAGACGGTCGCCATCAAGAGGGTGTTGCCGCACCTCTCAGAGAAGAAGCAGTTCATTGGGATGTTCCTGGACGAGGCGCGCCTCAGTGCCCATCTGACCCATTCCAACTGCGTCCAGGTCTTCGATATCGGCGTCGGCGACAACACCTACTTCATCGTCATGGAGTATGTGGACGGGACTGACCTCAAGGCGCTGATCGAGTTCCAGCGCAAGAAGGGAACGGCCTTCCCGCTGGAAGAGGCGTGCATGATCTGCGTTCGGATCTGCGAGGGGCTCGCCTATGCCCACGACGCGCGGGATAGCAAGGGGGACGAACTCCACATCGTGCACCGCGACATGTCGCCGCCCAACGTGCTCATCACCCGGCACGGGGAGGTGAAGATCGTCGATTTCGGGTTGGCCAAGGCCAACAGCCAGCTCGAGAAGAGTGAACCCGGGATCATCAAGGGCAAGTTCGGCTATCTGTCGCCGGAAGCGACCCTGGGTCAGCCCATCGATGCTCGGACCGACATCTTCGCGGTTGGCATCATCCTGTGGGAAATGCTGGCGGGTCGCCGGCTCTTTTTGGGCGAGACCGATCTCGACACGGTCCGACAGGTTCAGGCCGCCCAGATCCCTTCGATTCGTCAATACAATCCCTACTGCTCCGAGCGGGTCGAGCAGGTACTGGCCAAGGCGCTGGCCCGGGATCCATCGCGTCGCTACCGCACGGCGCGCGACCTGGGCAGGGACCTGAACAGTCTCTTGTTCTTGTCGGGGCGGGCTGTCTCGTCCTTCGACCTGGCCGACATGCTGGAGCCAGTGCGGGCGCAGCGCGAGGTGGATCGCCTGGCCAAGCAAAAGGACCGAGGCTCCATCATCGGATCGCTGATCGAGGAGGCGCTGTTCGAGTTCACGTCCATCGAAAAGGGGTCCGAGTCGTCCTCCGTGTCCAAGCCCCAACAAGGCCCTCTGAACCTAGCGGCCTTCGAGAACGTTCAAGACTGGGCCAGTGACATTGGCGACCTGGGGATGGCTCACGAACCCGAGACCGAGCGAGCGCGCTCCGAGGGAGGTATCGCGATCGGAAATCTGGCCGCGCTGGAGGAAGAAGGGGCCAGCCGACCTCCGCGGGCTCGTTCCCTCGCCGTTCCCACCTCTTCGGCGCCCCCTGCCTCCGGATGGAGTTTCACGCGATCCCGCCTGGGCATCGCCCTGCTGGTTGTCCTGGTGTCCCTGGTGGGGGCAGCCGCAGGTGCCTATTTTTCGGGCTGGGTCGGTTCCGGTCCGGTTCCACAGAAATCGCGGTGACGGTCGGCCCTTCCGACTTGGGCCGGGGACTCAATCCTCGTCTTTCGAGTCCGATTCGCCGTCGACATAGTCCTCATCCGATTCGAGCTCGGACGATTCCTCGTCGGTTGCGTGCTCCTCGCCGGCCCCACCCAGGGCCGCCTGGCGCTCGCGCTGGGCGCGTTCCTGATACAGACGCTGCAGAACCTGTGGTCTGGGCGACACGATGGCGGCCATGGCGCGCCCCTCCATGGTGGGGCGTTGCTCCAGGCTCGAGAGATCGTCGATGGCAGTGAAGACGAGGTTGAATTGCTGCAAGGCCACCTCGGGATGGGTGATCTCGCGGCCACGGAAACGACAGGTCACCTTGACCTTGTTGCCAGCCTCCAGGAACTTCCGAGCGGCTCGGATCTTCACGTTCAGGTCGTGGTCGTCGGTCTTGGGACGGAGCTTGACTTCCTTGACCTCGACCAGAGCCTGCTTCTTCTTGGCATCCCGCTGCTTCTTCTTCTCCTCGTACTTGTACTTGCCAAAATCGAGGATCTTGCAGACCGGGGGCATGCCCTTGGGGTTGACCTCGACCAGATCGAGTCCCGCTGCCTGAGCACGACGGAGGGCTTCATCGGTAGCCAACACCCCCAGGTTGGATCCGTCGGGGCCCACCACGCGAACCTCGGGCACCCGGATACGATGATTGATGCGGATCTGTGGACCCCTCGGTTCTCGACTGAAACGACGCCCCATAGCCATAATTCAGTATCTCTTTCCTCTCCCTGACCCATGCCCGACCCGGAGCCCACCACCCCAAGCCGGGGTCGTTAGGGTTCCAATGCCCACGGGGCGGCGACCGTGGTCACCTTCGCCGCCCACACCACCGCCTCGGCGTCGACACGGGGTCGACCACCAGAGGCTTGTCCCGCAGCAAGCAAACCCCCTCGTCACGACGACTTCGTCATGCGAAAGACCAAGGATTTCCCCCAAGCTCACGAGCCAACCAGAGATTGGTAGGCGCGATTGGGATTGAACCAACGACCCCTACCGTGTCAAGGTAGTGCTCTACCACTGAGCTACGCGCCTGGGGAAGGTAGCGGCCCGTTCGGACCGGTGGTTGTTGCTCTTCGGAACGCAGAGGACCCCTCGACTACAACCCGGGCCAGGTCCTGTCAAGCGCAGTCAGCCGGGAATCCCCAGGGGCGAGCGGCTCGTCGGCGCAACTTGCGTGCCCCCCACAAAGCCGGTATAGGCCGGCCTCCCGTTTCCCAGGGCCGGGGCTGGCCAGCCCGGGACCGACTCGACGGGCTTTCTCCGTAGGGCGTGGCATCCTCCGGGGCCCTCCCCTCCTCTAACAGGAATCGAAGACGTGGATTTGGCAGTCTTGGCGTCCGAAAACAACGTACCGCCCGCAGCGGGCCGGCTCGCGGCGGGGCCAACGAAGACCAACACCGGTACGACCCAGCCAACGCCGGAGCCCCGGGATGGCGCAGCACCGCCCGGCGGGGGTGCCTCCGCCCTGATCTTCCCCTTACTGCTAATCCTGCCCCTGTTGCTGCTCATGATCTGGAGCTCACGCTCGCAGCAGAAGAAACAGGCGGCGACGCTGGCTGGTCTGCAGAAGGGGGACCGAGTGCTCCTGCAGGGTGGTCTTTTGGGCAAGTTGGTGGAAATGGGCGATAAGACCGCCAAAATCGAGTTGGCTCCGGGCGTCAAGGTCGACGTCCTCAAGAGCGGTATCACTGGCAAGGACGGCACGGACGGTGCCGCAACAGGCGCGAAGAAATAGAGCGAGTCCAACGTGGTGAACCTTGTCCTAACCATCACCTTTGGCGGCCTGGCTCTGGTCCTGGCCGTTCTCGGGGGTTTTCTGAGAACCAGGCGGGCGGCCCTGTGGATCGCCACCGCGGCGGCGGCGGGAGCTGCAGCGGCGGCACACTACGACGCCTTCTGGCCGATGACCTGGCTGGGACTGACCATGCTGGTTGCGGCCATCGTCGGTTGGAAATACCTCGATTCGGGCTGGAGTTTTCGCTTCGCCCTGACCGTCACCAGCGTGGTTCTCGGCTCTCTGGTGCTGTGGCCAACCCTGGATGTCATGTCCAATGGGGCGGTGCCCTGCCCACGCTGGATCGAGGAACGGGTCCAGTTCCGATTGGCCAAGGGTCTGGATCTGAGCGGCGGCATGCGCTTGGTGTACAGCGTCGACGTCGACGAAGCGATCAAGGACAAGCGAGACCGCTACCACGAGGACATGCGGGTCGAGCTGTCCAAGCTGTACGGGCTGCATCAGGGCAATGACCGTCCCACCGAGCAGACCTACACCAAGCTCCGAGAGAAGGTGGACGTCCGCGCCCCCCGACGTCCCGCCAACGTCATCCAGATCGACGTGAAGCCCGGAGCCGATCCGAGCAAGATCGACGCCCGATTCCTGGGCCAGTTCATTGGCGATCTGAGTTACACGCGCAGCTCCGACAAACGCCAACTGGTCTTCACCATCAAGAACTCGACCGAGACCGGCATTCGTGAGCGTGCCGTGGGCCAGGCCCGCGAGATCATCCTGCGCCGGGTTGACGAACTCGGCCTAAGGGAAGCGGCAGTCAGCACGCGGGACGAGGACGTGATCGTCGAGGTGCCGGGCAGCAGGCAGTCCGACTTCGACATGATCCGCGAGATCATCAGCCAGACCGCGCGGCTGGAGTTCAAGATCCTGGACGACGATCAGGACTTCTTTGGGCCCATCGCCAAAGAGGCGGAGCCCACCAGCTTACCCGAGGGCCTGGAGTTCCAAACCGAGTCGGCGCCCGTGGGCTTGGACGAGAATGGCGAGACCAAGACCAAGAGTCAGGTGTTCGTTTTCGTTGCCAAGCAGGAGAAAGAGACGTCCGCCGAGACCCTCAAGCGCCTCAAGGCATGGACGGCGACGCTGACCCTGCCGCCGGACCGCGAGCTGGGGTACCAGCTCATCTACAGGTCCGATCCGGACACTCAGCAGGAGAAGGAAGCGGGCTTTCGGACCTTCCTGCTCCATTCACGGGCCGACATCACCGGCGACATGATTCGGGATGCTGCGGCCATGGCGGATCAGGACCAGGGCAGCCTGGGTGGGTGGCACGTGGCACTGACCTTCACCGATCAGGGAGGCCGAGTATTCGAGCGGATCACCGGTGCCAACGTCAAGCGGCGGTTTGCCATCATCCTGGACGGTCGCACCGAGAGCGCTCCCGTCATCCAGACGCGTATCGGTGGCGGTCACGCCCAGATCACGATGGGTTCCGGTGACCCGGAGATACAGCTCCGCGATTCCCGCAAGCTGGAGCTGGTTTTGCGCTCCGGGGCCTTGCCCGCACCCATTTCCCCATCCAACGAACAGCGCATCGGGCCCACCCTGGGCGCCGATGCCATTCGTTTGGCTGTCAAGGGAGCGGCAATCGGTAGCGGCCTGGTTGTGGCCTTCATGGTGTTCTACTACAGGGCGGGCGGGGCCATCGCCAGCATCGCCGTCGTTCTGAACCTCTTCTTGCAGCTGGCCATCCTGGCCTCCTTCGGGGCGTCCATGACGTTGCCCGGTATTGCCGGCCTGGCGCTGACCATCGGCATGAGCGTCGACGCCAACGTCCTCATCAACGAACGAATTCGTGAGGAGCTCCGGGAGGGCAAGGGAAACCGGGCGGCCGTCGACATCGGATATCGACGGGCCTTCACGGCCATCATCGACGGACATGTGACCACCATCATCTCGGGAGTGGTCTTGGCCCAATACGGCACCGGCCCGGTCAAGGGTTTTGCCGTGACGTTGATCGTCGGGATCGTGGCCAGCCTGTTCACGGCGGTGTTGGTTTCTCGTGTTCTGTTTGACCTCTGGATCCGCGGCTGGATGCGCCGCGACGCGAAGCTGGATATCGGGTAGACCATGCAGCTTTTTCCTGTCGGCAAGCTCTACGACTTCATGGGGTTGAGGCGGTGGGCCATCTCCGTGAGT
This sequence comes from uncultured Polyangiaceae bacterium, assembly GCA_964648165.1. GTDB lineage: Bacteria > Myxococcota_A > Polyangia > Polyangiales > Polyangiaceae > FEN-1139. The sequence continues at coordinate 143,227 of CAZYKT010000001.1, forward strand.
CTCATCATGACCATCGCGTCCGCGGTCCTCGCCTTCTTCCCGGGACCCAAGCTGGGAACCGATTTCAAGGGGGGAACCGAGATCGACGTCCAGTTCTTCGCGCCGGTGGAGGCCGGGCAGGTACGAAGTGCCCTGGCACGGGGTGGGTTCAACCAGGCCGACGTGGTGCGCATCATGGATACTGACGCCAAGGCCCGCTACCTGGTGCGGGTGGAGGCGGTGTCCACCATCAGCGAGGCCCAGCGCTCCGCCGTGGAGCGTGGCCTGTGCGCGGCGGCGGGAGCTGCGGATTGTCCGGCGGAGCGTCGCGCCACCGAGGTGAAGTTCAGCCCCGGGGGTGACAAGATCACGGTCCGTTTCGAGAACACTCCAGACCTCGACTGGGTACGGGAGCGAATGAGCGGGGTTTCGGGACTGGTGCTGCGCGAGGGAGCCAACAACCCCTTCGTCCAGAACGTTCGCGAAAACAGGGTGGAAATCCAGCTGAAGAGCAAGGGCGATCAGCTGATGGACACCTTCCGCGCCTATCTGCCCAGCGGCGCGACCACGGAAAAGAGCTTGCTCCGCGCCGAGTGGATTGGTCCCAAGGCGGGGGCGCAGCTTCGGGCCTCCGCGCTGAAGGCGGTGGTCATCTCGGTCGTGTTCGTGATGATCTACATCGCATTCCGATTCGACATGCGCTTCGCGCCGGGTGCCGTATTGGCCCTGACGCATGATGCGGTGTGCGTCATCGGGCTATTGACCATCATGGGTCGCGAGATCAATCTGACCACGGTGGCGGCCATCCTGACCATCGTGGGCTACTCGGTGAACGACACGGTGATCGTCTTCGACCGTGTGCGCGAGAACCTGGGGCGGCTCCGAGGTGCCAGCTTCGTGGGTCTCATCAACGTCAGCATCTCCGAGATGCTGGGTCGAACCATCCTGGCTTCAGGCACGACGATCGTCAGTCTGCTCGGGATCTTCTTCTACGGCACCGGCACCCTGAAGGATTTTGCTCTGACGCTGGTGCTCGGTGTCGTGCTCGGGACCTATTCATCCATCTACGTGGCCTTGCCCCTGACCGAATGGATCGACCGCAGGTTCTTCGGTGGTCACGGAGCGGTGGTCCGCAAGGGCACGGTCAAGAAGCGGGCCGACGCGGTGGTCTGAGAGTTCGGGTGCGGTCGGCTCTTGGTTCTGTGACGCAGCCTTGCTTGCGTAGCCCGGCCAGGGTGCGTCCGGGCCCGATCCAGCGAGGCGCCGTAGCAGGCGCAGCTCGGCAAGAGTGCGAGGGGATCCCAACCGGTGACGCGCTTGGAATGCGGCCCATGAGAGCGTGGTGCCGGGCTGCTCCAATCCGGTGACGTGCTTGGAATGGGGCGCGCAGGAGGGAGTCGCCGCGTCCCCATGCAGGACCGCTCTCGCAAAGACGCGCCGGCCACGGCGCCACGCCGCGCTCGGAGGGTTCGGCGAGCGGCCGCGCCTAGTCTCGCGACGTGCTCAAAAAGAGGCGCAGCACGTACCAGAACAACAGGGCCACGGAGGCGAAGAGCTGCAGGGCAGCGCCCACGTAGCGATCCTCCGGATAGTCCCTCAGGACATTGGATGTGTCATACAGGATGGCGGCACCAGCGAAGCCCACCATGGCCACGCTGAAGAAGACCCCCAACGAAAAGCCGAACAGCAGGGAAGCCCCGATCAGCAACAGAGCGACCAGTCCGCCCCAGCGCAAAAAAGAACCGAGGAACGAAAAATCCCGGCGGGTGACGAAGACGATGGCTGTCAAGGCGGCGAAGCCGACGAAGGTCACCACCACGGCGCTGCGCAAGACCCCGCCCGCCATCGCCTCGGCAATCACCAAGAGCGGCAAGAACACCAGAGCTTCTGCCACCACGAAGCCCGCCAGCGCCGCATACTGGGCGGGGAGGGACCTCGCCGTGTGCGCGACGTGCGTGGCGAGCCAGCTGACCAGCATGAAGCCACCCAGCACCAAGAGCCAGCTGTGGCCCAGCATGGCTCCCGCGATGCCCTGGGCGAGACCCGACTGGAACAGGCCGATCTCGACCAGAGTGAAGAGCGCGATGGCGCCAAACAGGTGATTGTACGTCCGCACGACGAAACGGGCGCGCGCATCAACCACGTCCTGGTTGGTCAACGGTCGGGAAAGGGCTCTCTCATACGGCAACATCGCAGTGCTCCCTGTTCACGGATGGCGCGGTCCTCGGCGATTGGAGCGACCGCTCCCGGGGAAGATAGCACGGGCGCGGACCCAGGGAGCGCCCAGGGGTTCCGGTCCGTCGGTTGGTTGACAGCGCGAAGGCGGCGTGGTGTCAAGCGGGGGTGGCGGCCCTCGCGACGTTATCTTCGAGCTCGGATCGGCCTTTGGTCCCGCCCGCCGGAACCGATGATGCGGACCACGCCATCGCCGACCTCGGGCTCACCCGCACCGTGTCGGAGCTGCTGCGACGGCGTGCCTTTTCCAGCGCCAATGCCCTGAGACGGTTCCTGGAACCGCGCCTGCTGGATCTGACCAACCCGGAACCCATGGCGGACCGCAGCGCTGCCGTGGAACGGATGGTTTGGGCGGTGCGACGCAAGCAACCGATCTGCGTATTCGGGGACTATGATTGCGATGGGATCACCTCGACCGTGATCCTGACCGAGGTGCTCAGGACGCTCGGTGCCGAGGTGCAAACCCAGCTCGCAAGCCGTTTCGACGGCGGCTATGGGGTTTCCGCGGGCGCCGCCCAGCGGATCCTGTCATCCGGAACCTCCCTCTTGGTGACCTGTGACTGCGGCAGCACCGATCACGAGAGCCTGAACGTCCTATCCCAGCACGGCATCGACTCCGTTGTCATCGATCACCACGTGGTGCCAGAAACCCCGCTGCCGGCCGTGGCGTTTTTGAACCCTCGTCGACCCGATTGCGGATTCGCGTTCAAGCATCTGGCCAGCTGCGGGTTGGTTCTGTCGGTTGCGGGGGCCCTGCGCTCGGCTCTGGGAGCGACTCTGGATCTACGCAACTGGTTGGATCTGGTGGCGATAGGCACCGTGGCCGACGTCATGCCCCTTTTGGGGGACAACCGAGCCATGGTCAAGGCCGGTCTGCGGCTCCTGGGCGAGGGGAGTCGACCAGGCCTTTTGGCGCTGCTGGCCCAGGCACGCATCCCCGCCGGAGCCCCGCTGACCGCCGAGGACGTAGCGTTTCGCATTGCGCCTCGCCTCAACGCGCCAGGCCGCCTGGGTCGTCCCGATCCGGCGCTGGCGCTCCTCTTGGAGCGAGATCCGGACCAGGCGCAACGCCGTGCCGAGGAACTGGAGGGCTACCAGCGCGAGCGCCGTGCCCAACAGGACGCCATGTTGGAGCAGGCCGAAGCCGATATTGAGGCCAACGGTTGGCAGGATGAGGCCGCCATCGTGGTGGCTCGACCGGATTGGAATCACGGCGTGGTGGGGATCATCGCCGGCAGGCTCGCCGATCGATACCAACGCCCCGTGATCGTATTGGGAGCGCAGGGGGATCTCTTTCGGGGCTCGGTCCGTGGGACGAGCGGGTTTGCCCTCCACGATCTGCTGCAACGAATCGAGGATTGCTTGGAGCGGTTCGGGGGGCACCAGGCCGCCGCGGGCCTGGACGTGCGGGCAGACCGAATCGAGGAGCTCCGCTCGCGCTTCGTCGAGGCCTGCGCCAGGTGCTCCTCGGACGCTTCGAAGCCCGAGTGCGGTGCCCAGGGCATGCAGGCGCTCGATTCTACCGACGATCCCCTGCAGGTGGCCCGCGAGCTCATGCTGCTCGAGCCGTGTGGGGAGGGCAATCCCAAACCCGAGTTCTTGGTGACGGGACGCGTGATCGATGCGCGCAACCTGCGCGGTGGACATCTTCGCGTCGATCTGGCGTGTTGTGGGAGCCATTCGCTCCGCGGGTTCGGTCCCGGGTTGGGCCCGCTCGCCGAGCAGCTGGTCGGGGAGGTTACGATCCAGGGTCGTCTGAGGATCTCGCACTACGGTGGCCAGCAAACGGCGGAGCTGTTGGTCTCGAGGGTACAGGCGTCTCGAGAGCCGAGCGAGGCCCCAGGTGAGTCGCGTCTGGTCGAGGCGCCATGCCAGAACCTCTGATCCAGTTCCGCCACGTGGGGAAGTCTTTTGGTCCCAAGGTCGTGTATCAGGGACTGAACCTGGACATCCACCGCGGGGAAGCCATCACCATCGTTGGGGGTTCCGGTGTCGGCAAGAGCGTCCTGCTAAAGCTCCTGATTGGACTGTTGCGGCCTGACAACGGCGAGGTCATCTTCGACGGCTCCGACGTGGTCAAGATGCGAGAACGGGAGCTGGACGTGGTTCGTCAGCGGGTCGCCATGCTGTTTCAGAGCGGAGCCCTGTTCGACTCCCTCACCGTGGGGCAGAACGTGGCCTACGGTCTCACCGAGCATTTTTATCGGACCTTCTCCGTGGCCGAGATCCAAGAACGAGTGGCCTGGGCCTTGGCGGCGGTTGACCTGCCCGGGATTGAAGCCATGCATCCGGCGGATCTCTCCGGGGGCATGCGCAAACGCGTTGCGCTGGCGCGAGCCATCGCGTTACGTCCGGAGGTCGTCCTCTACGACGAGCCAACCACAGGCCTGGATCCCATCAATACCGCCCGCGTTGGGCATCTCATCATGGGTCTGAAACAGCGGATGAACATCACATCCATCGTGGTGACCCACGACATGAAGAGCGCCTTTGCCATCAGTGACCGGATCGCGATGGTCCACGGGGGACGAATCATCGCACAGGGTTCGGTGCAACAGTTTCGCGAGTCGACCGACCCCCGCGTGAGCGATTTCATCCAGGGACGCGCGCCGGAGAAGGAGGACGTCGAGACGCTGCTCAATGCATGAGGCAGTTGGGCGCGGTCTGGGGTGAGCTGCGGGCTGGCCCATCAGCCGACGTGCAAGGGTCCGGGGAATCGACAATGATTGGCGGGCACCATGGTGACATCTCGGGACATCAAGGTTGGGGCGTTCGTCCTTCTGGGGCTCCTGCTCGCCGCCGTGGTCGTCTTCCTGGTGGGTGACGAGCGTCAGCTCTTCTCGTCGAAGGTGACCTTCCATTCCGCGTTCGACGATGTGCAGGGGCTCAAGCGTGGCTCCACGATTCGAATGGGGGGTATCGACATCGGTTCCGTGGAATCGGTGGGGTATTCCAAGGATCCCAAGGATCCCCGACTCCACGTGAAGCTGCGCGTGGTGGCCACCGAGGCGCGCCGAATTCGTCGTGCCACTCGGGCGCGCATCGAGTCCAAGGGCTTCTTGGGCGACAAGGCCGTCAACCTGAGTTCGGCGCCGCTGGCTTCTCCGGTCTTGCCCATTGGTGGCTTCATCCCGGCTGACGAGGCCCCGCAGGACCTGCAGGCGGCTTTGAACAAGGTTGGCTCCATCACGACCAAGGCCGAAACGGTGATGAAGAACCTGGAGGCAACCTCCACCCTGTTGGCAGACGAGTCCTTGCACCGCAACGTCAAGGCCAGTGCCGAGTCGCTCAGTCACATCCTGGCCACCCTGGACAATGGCCCCGGGTACGCGTCGCGAATCCTCAATGACGCGGAGGAAGCAGAGCGGATTTCCCGCACCATCACCAACCTGGAACGAGCCACCGCCGAACTGGACAAGACGCTGGCCACTGTCTCCCAGATCGTCGAACGGGTGGAAAAGGGGCCGGGCCTGGTGCACGAGGTCGTATACGGCGAACAATCGGCCCAGACGGTGGCACGGTTTGGCGCCGCAGCCGACGAGATTGCCACGCTGGTTCGAGGGGTGCGAGAAGGCAACGGATTGGCGCGGTCGGTCCTGTTGGGTGATGACAAGCAGCAGATTGCCGTCCGAGTCGAGCAGATCCTCAACGAGCTGCACGGGATCTTGGCTGACGTGCGCGCCGGCAAGGGCACCTTGGGTGCGTTGCTGGTGGACCCATCCGTCTACGAGGACCTGAAGGTCGTGTTGGGGAACATCGAGCGCAACAAGGCGCTGCGGGCCCTGGTCCGATATTCGATCCAGCAGAGCGAACCCCAACGCAAGGTGACCGTGACCGATCCCGCCCCGTCCGGCCCCTGATTCGCCGGCGTTTTCCCGCCCTCCCGGTTAGGCCCCGGCCCCCCTTACGGCCCTTGTCGACCCGCCCCTCGGCGTCGCCTCCCCGCACCGTTCGCATCCCGACTTGGAGATGCCTATAATGCCGCCGAATGCGAACATACGAGCGACTGATCAGGACGGCTGGCCTACTCGGCGTATTCGGAGTGGCTTCCTTTTTCGCCGTGCAGCATGGAACCGGTGGGCTGTGGCGGGGATTCGAGATTGCCCATGCGGTGACGTCACCGGGCCGACCCCAGACCCCGTACGACCTGACCGAATTGGTTGCCGTCAACGAAACCCTGCACCGGATCCGAAGCAAGTACGTCGACCCGCAGCGCATCAAGCCGCGGCAGATGTTCCTTTCTGCGCTCAACGAAATCCAGAAGGAAGTCGCTCAGATCATCATCCTGCACGAGGAGAAGGCCTCGACCGTTCGCGTGCAAGTCGAGAACGAGTTTCGCGATTTCCATGTGGACAACGTTCAAGGACCCTGGGACGTGTCGGCGCGACTGCGTGAGGTCTTTGTCTTTTTGCAGGACCGACTGAAGAAGGACGCAGAGCTCGATCTCCGCGAGGTCGAATATGCCGCCTGCAACGGCATGCTAAGGACCCTCGATCCGCACAGCGTCTTTTTGAGTCCGGAGGCGTATCGGGAGATGAACATGTCGACCTCCGGCCATTTCGGGGGTTTGGGGATCGTCATCTCCCTGCGCGATCAGCAGCTCACCGTGATGCGACCCATGCCAGACACCCCCGCCGGTCGGGGAGGCCTGAAGCGTTTCGATCGCATCACCAAGATCAACAACGAGTCCACCCTCAACATGCCGCTGGACGACGCTGTCCGGCGCCTGCGCGGCAAGCCCGGCTCCCGGGTCACGGTATGGATCCATCGGGACGGGCCCGACGGTTGGAAGGGCTCTCGCCCCTTCGATTTGGTGCGCGAGGAGATCGCCATTCGGTCGGTCATGTCTCGAGCCCTGCCCGACGGTACTGGTTACGTTCGTATCAAGACATTCCAGGCCACGACCACGGAAGAGTTGCAGCAGGCGCTCGGCGAACTGCAACGGACCGGGTCCCTGCGCGGTCTGGTGCTCGACCTGCGGGGTAACCCGGGTGGGTTACTGGACCAGGCTGCGCGAGTCGCCGATCTATTCCTCGAAGACGGCGTCATCGTCTCCACCGTGGGTGGCAACGAGGGGCGCGAGGAGAAGAAGGCCACTCGGGACGGCGACGAGCCGAAATACCCCATCGTGCTGCTCATCAATGGAACCAGCGCCAGTGCCAGCGAGATCGTGGCGGGAGCGCTGAAACACCTGGACCGGTCCGTGCTGGTCGGAGAAGCCACCTTCGGCAAGGGCACCGTTCAGCTCGTCTATCCCGGAGTAACGCCGGATGGGGCCGCTCTCAAACTCACTATCGCCCAGTACCTCATGCCGGGAGACATCTCGATCCAGGGGGTGGGGGTGACTCCGGACGTGGTGCTCGACCCGATGACCGCCGATCCGCTGGAAATGGACCTCTACCGGTCGGAGTGGTCCATCAAGGAAAGGGATCTCAGCAAGAGCCTGGCCAGCGGCGGCAAGCACAGTATCGAGCGCCCATCCTATACCCTCAGGTATCAGTTGCCGGAAGCGGAGCGACTGATGTTGCGAGAACTGGGAGACAACGTCGACGACGACTTCCGCCCAGAGTACACGATCGAGTTCGGTCGTTCTCTGGTGGCGGCGATCAGCGGCAATCGCCGGACCGAGCAGCTGAAGGACGCTCGGGTCTTGGTGGAGCGCGCGCAGCGGACCCAGATCGAAGCCATCAGCGGCGACCTGGCCAAACTCGGTATCGATTGGCGCGCCGCACCAGCCAATGCCCCCCCCGGACCTCGCGCTGCTGACTGGACCGTGCAGGTGGGCACGGATCGCAAGGAGAACACCGTTCGTGCCGGCGAGTCGCTGACGCTCCAGGTAACCGTCCAGAACCGAGGGACGACTCCCGCCTACCAGCTGCGCGCCATCACCAAGAGTGATAGTGCCTATTTCGACGAGAAGGAGCTGGTGTTCGGACGGATCGAGCCGGGACAGAGCCGAACCGCGACCGTGCCCTTGGGCTTCTGCGAGATCGAGGGACGCAAGGTGGCGACCATCCAGCCGTTGTCCGACACCGCACGCCGCGTCTGCAGGATCCCTCTGGACTCGGCGACGCGTCAGGACGTGGTGAAGGTCAGGTTCTCCTGTGAGGGCGGGGAGGCCCCTGCTGACGTGGAGCTCCGGCCCATCGTGCGCAGTCTGCCCCGTCCCGTCTTCGCCTACAGCTACCACGTCGTGGACAACCGGCCCGGCAATGGGAACGGCCAACTGGAGCGTGGTGAAGGAGCCACCATCTACCTGACGGTGCGTAACGCGGGCACCGGCCCCTCCTACGAGACGCAGGCCAACCTCCGCAACCTCACTGGCGACGGGCTGTTGCTGCACGGTGGGCGGTTCGACATTTCCAACATGAAGCCTGGCGAGGAGCGCTCGGTCGAGCTCACTTTCGACGTGTTGGACACCCTGGCCGAGGACGCTGCCAAGGTGGAGCTCAGTGTCGTGGACCGGGATTTGCGCGTCATCGCAGGGGAGAAGCTGTCGCTGCCCGTGGTGCGCGGCGGATACCAGGTCAAGTCGATCAAGGATCTGGTGAGGCTCGCCAGCTCTCAACCGGTTCTGCCGCAGCCGGCGGTAGACGCGGCAGGTGTTGGCGATTTGGAGTCGGGCTCGGTGCTGGAACGACTGGGAACGTTTGGCGAGTTCAGCAAGGTGAGGATCCGTGACGAGCGATTCGGCTGGGTCAAGAGTGCCGCACTGACCGCGGCCCCTGGTGCAACGCCGGGGATCCGCTTCCGCCCCTGGTTGTTGCGATCGCCTCCGCTCTTGGAGGTCGAACCTCAGGCGCTTTCTACCACCCAGGACAAGATCCACATCAAGGGGATCGCCACGGACTCCGATCGGGTCCTGGACGTCTTCGTGTTCGTCGGTGATAGGAAGGTCTTCTACCGCGCACGCTCGGGCAGCGCGGATGCCCGGCGGTTGCCCTTCGAGCTGGATGCGGCGCTGAAGCCGGGGATGAACGTGATCACCGTGGTGGCTCGCGAGAACCACGATACGGCAACGCGCACGACCCTGGTCGTACGCCGTGATGGTCCGTCCGGGGTTCCCCTGCCCACGCCCAAGAGCGACTGGTTGGGAGAGGATTGGGGCTCCTTGGACGACTCCCCGTGAACGAGACCCTGCGAGAGGATCATGAGATTTCACGTCAATATCGACCACGTGGCCACGCTGCGCAACGCACGCGGCACGGCCTATCCGGATCCGATTCGCTTGGCGAGCCTCTGTGAAGAGGCGGGCGCCGACGGGATCACCGCCCATCTCCGTGAGGACCGACGGCACATCCGAGACGACGATCTCAGGCGCCTGCGTCAGAGCGTTCGGACCTGCTTGAACCTGGAAATGGCGGCTGTGCCGGAGATCACCGGGATCGCGGAGCAGGTGGGGCCCGATGTGATCACGTTGGTTCCCGAACGGCGGGAGGAACGCACCACCGAGGGTGGACTGGACGTCGTAGCTCAACGGGACGCCATCCAGGCCGTTGCGACCATGTGTCGGCGCCGACACATCAGGCTCAGTCTGTTCATCGGTCCCGAACGTGAGCAGATCCTGGCAAGTCACGCGTTGGGTGTTCAACAGATCGAACTGCACACCGGGGAATACTGCAACGCCTCGGGCACTGCCCAAGAGCAGGAGCTGGGTCGGTTGCGAGACGCGGCGCGGCTGGCGGGATCGATGGGGTTGGCGGTTGCGGCCGGTCACGGATTGACGCGGCAGAACCTGCCTTTGGTGGTGGCAATCCCCGAGGTCGAAGAGTTGAACATCGGACATGCCGTGATATCCGACGCCGTCGAGCTCGGGATGGCTCAGGCGGTGCGTGCCTTCCGGGAGGCGGTTGCCGAGGGGCTCCGCCGGAGAGGGTAGCTGAAACGGGAGGTTGGCCCATGCACGTCGTCCTGTCCCGCTCCCAGATGCAGGCGTTCGACGCGATCGCCGCCCAGATGGCCAAGGTGCCCGGCCTGGTACTGATGGAGAATGCAGGTCGCGGGGCCGCGGAAGTCCTGCAGCGCCGATACGGCTCGGTGGGCGATCCGGTGGTCGTAGTGGTGGGGCCCGGAAACAACGGCGGCGATGGCTATGTCCTGGCTCGTCACCTCATGACGAAGGGCCGTCAGGTCACCGTCATAGCCGTACAGAACCCACCGCATCCCGACTCCGACGCTGCCTGCATGCGCGCTGCCTGGTTGGGGTGTGGTGGCACGGTGCGATCCGTCGAGAGCGAACCGGACAAGGCCGCAGCCGAGGCCGAGCTGGCTTCGGCTCGGATCGTCGTGGACGCTCTGTTCGGCACCGGACTGACCCGTCCCATCAGCGGGCCGCTTGCCGGCTGGATCGATCGGATCAACCGTTGTTCGGGGCTCCGAGTCGCTCTCGACCTGCCGTCGGGGCTGGATGCGGACACCGGTCGGAGCCACGGCTGTGCCGTCCGCGCACACTTGACCTGCACCTTCGGGCATCTCAAGTTGGGACTGCTCACCCCGAGTGCCGCGGACCATACTGGAGCCATCGAGGTGGTTGGGTTAGGCGTTCCAGCCGAACTCTGCCAGCAGACTGGCCATGCGGCAGAGCGGTTCGACGGGTACGACGTGGCGGCTTGGCTGGGACCGCGCCCCGCTGCGATGCACAAGGGCGTGGCGGGTCGTGTTGCCGTCATGGGCGGCGCAGCCGGTACCAGTGGAGCGTCGCTGCTCGTTGCCCGGGCAGCCCTGCGAGCCGGCGCTGGCCTGGTATACCTGGTGGGAACCGCCGAAACGGTGGCACGGCTGGAGCCGCGCGTGCTGGAGGCCATGACTCGGACCCTGTCGACCGAACCCCTCGAAGAGAGTCTCCAAGCGCTGATCGAGACCATGGATGTTGCGGTGATTGGCCCCGGTCTGGGTAACGATGCGATATCCGAGCGAATGGTCCTTTGGTTGGCGGAAAACGCGCCAATCCCGGTGGTTCTCGATGCCGACGCGCTGACTTGTCTGAGTCGAAGAGCCTCGTGGCCACTGAAGACGTCGGCGCCCCGCGTGCTATTGCCCCACGCCGGCGAACTGGCTCGCCTGTTGGACAGCACCCCGGATGAGGTCGAGAGCGATCGCTGCCTTGCCGTCCAGCGCGCGGTCGAATTGACCGGAGCCGTGGTGGCTCTCAAGGGGGCATATACCTGGGTGGGTCACCCGGGCCACAGGCCTCTCATCGTTGGTGGACCCTGCCCCGTGCTGGCAACCGGCGGCAGTGGTGACGTATTGGCAGGAGCGGTGGGGGCCCTGTTGGTTGGCCTCGATGCAGTCAAAGCCACGGTGGCGGCGGTGCATTTGCACCATCAGGCAGCCGTTCTCTGGCAGACCGGGCATGGCTCGGACCGGGGAATGCTGGCGTCGGAACTGGCAGATGGGCTCGTCGGGGCGCTTGCCGAGCTGTCACCTGGGAACCGTCCCCTGACAGATTGACAGGCGCGAGCCGGCAAAGGGATCCCTCGACGGCCGTCAAAGCCCGTGATTACGGGAACCTGGCATTGGTATGGCCCTTGCAATGGGTCACCCCAAGAGGTTCTGATGGTCCCGCAATCCACCCGATTCGCCGATTCCCTCCTCGACCACCTTCCCGCGCTCCACCGGCGAGCCCGCTGCCTGTGCGGGAGCGAGACCGACGCACAGGACTTGGTACAGGACACTGTGGCTAGGGCGCTGGAGTATCGGACGAGCTTCGAAGAAGGAACCAATCTTCGTGCCTGGTTGCACCGCATTCTCTTCAGCTTGTTCGTGTCTTCCTATCGCCGACGCGCGCGGGAACGACTCTGCGTTTCGGCCCTGGCACAGGAGCCAAGCCTCTGGAACAACGCGCCCAGTGACAGCCTGCCAAGTCACCTCTCACCCCGACTGGAGGGTGCATTGCGCAGTCTACCGGACGGGATGGCTCGTGTCGTTCATCTCGTCGATCTCGAAGAGCTGAGTTACCGAGAGGCCGCCGAAGTCCTGGCCCTTCCTGTTGGCACGGTCATGAGTCGACTTCACCGTGGGCGTCGACGACTGGCAGATGCCATCTCCGACGACATGGGTCCAATGGCCGCCGCTTGTCCCCAAGCCGCCTAGCGTCCCGCGGGATTCCCCGGCGCTGCCAGGGGACCATCGGTCTTTTGCCCTGAGCCCCCCCGAGACAGCAACTCCACCGTCCCGGTGGTGACTCGCTGCTGCGTTCCGTCCGTTGAACGGGCCACCAACAACGCCCCATCGTCATCGATACCCATCGCCGTTCCAGTGAGTCCACCGACGCGCACCAGTCGCCCCTTCAACAGGTCGTAGCGGCGCAGCTCCGACAGCACCCGGTCCACGTTGCCATTCTCCCAGTCGGTGACTCGCGTCGCGAGCTGCTCCAGGACGTCGACCAAGAGGCGCTCCCGGTCGACCTCGCCCGCACCGGCCAGCAACAGCGAGGTGGCCGTGCCCGCCAGCTCCTTGGGAAACTCCTCGGTGTTGACATTGATGCCGATCCCCACCACCAGTGCCACCAACTCCGAGCCCCGGAACTGGCTCTCCACCAACACCCCCGCGATCTTGTTGTCCTGCGCATACACGTCGTTGCTCCATTTCACCAGGGCCGGTGAGCCCAGGTACTTCTGGACGGCATCACGCACCGCCAAGCCCACCGCCAGGGAGAACGCCGGGCAGCTGGCTGCACTGAATCGAGGTCGGAGCAACACCGAGAATAAGAGGTTCTCCCCGAGGCGTCCCGAGAACCAAGTCCGGCCATGGCGGCCACGCCCCTGGGTTTGCTCGTCGCAGTGGACGACCAGCCCATGGGGGGCCCCCTCATTGGCGTGCGCCCAGGCCAGATCGTTGGTCGAGGCGGTTCGTGCCACGTGGACGAGCGGCTGCCCCAGTGCCACCTGGCGCTGCTCGATCAGGGACTGGCAGAGGGTGGCATCGAAGACCGGAATCACGCGACTGACCCCCGGCACCCCTACCCGATCCGCTCCAGATCCAGGCCGATGTCAGCGGCTGGCGCGGAATGGGTGAGCGCCCCCACGCTGATGAAATCGACGCCGTGGCTGGCGAGCTCCGGGATTCTCTCTAGCGTGATTCCGCCGGACACCTCGATCAAGGCAGCGCCCGAGGCTCGCTTGACCGCTGCAGCGAGCTCTCCGAGAGGCCAGTTATCCAACATGACGATATCCGCCCGGGCGGCCAAGGCTTGTTCGAGTTGCTCGAAAGTCTCCACCTCGACCTCGATGCGACAGGTGTGGGGAGCACGCGCTCGGGCGCGTTCCACGGCGGCTCCAATGCTGCCGGCGGCCACGATGTGGTTGTCCTTGACCAGGACCGCAGCCCCCAAACAGTCACGGTGATTTTTGCCACCCCCTTGACGTACGGCATATCGTTGCAGGGCGCGCAGGCCGGGAAGGGTCTTGCGGGTATCAGTGATCCTCGTCCGGCTGCCCGCTGGAAGAGCCGCCACGTAGCGACGGACCAGGGTGCTGATTCCGGACAGGTGTTGGACGAAATTGAGTGCGGTTCGCTCGCCCATCAGGATGCTGCGCGCCGCGCCCTCCACGACCCAGAGCGATTCGGATGCGTCCACGGCGGTCCCATCCGCCACGCACTGCTCCACCCGAAGACCGGGGTCGATGGCATAGAACACCCGTGCGAAGACGTCCGCGCCACAGGCGATCATGGGACACCTGGCGATCGCGACGGCGCGGGCTCGGGCCGCGGGCTCGACTGTGGCTTCGGTGGTGACGTCACCGGCCCCCAGATCCTCCAGCAAGGCGCGGTGAACGATGTCGTCTAGCCAAGGGCAAGCCGTGATCATGAACCCCACAGACCGTAGCCCCTGCCCAAAAACGACGCAAACAGGTTGCTCATCGCGTGGAAACAGAGGCTGGCGCCGATGCCCCCCGTGCGGCTCCTGAGCCAACCGAACACCAGTGCCGGGAAGAAGACCGCCAGACGCGAGGGGTACGGCTCGGTCAACACATGACCCAGGGCGAACCACGCGCTGGAAACGACTAGGCCGAGTCCCACGTTCTGGCCCAGCACACGGACGCGCCAACGAGTTCGATCGTCCAGCGCTGTCATCAGATAGCCGCGGAAGAAGGCCTCCTCCGGGAGGGCCACCACCACGATCTGTCCTAGCACCTCGGACAACAGCCCCCGCGGAACGAAGAAGTTGAACGGCTGAGCCGGACTCCACCAGAAGACAAAACCCGCCCAGAAGAACGGGAAAATCAGCGCCGCCGTAACGGCTGCCCACCCGACCGCAATCGCGGCGTCGCGTACCAACCGTCGCCAGTCGATGGGCTCCGGCTCGACCAGTCCGCCCAAGGAAAGTCCATAGCGTCGAATGCTCTGGGTTGATGCTGCGTCGACGGCCAACCAATAGGTGGCCAACAGGAAGCAGCAGCCCACCGCGGTCGCCGAATAGTCCTCGGGCAACCAATGGGAGCTTGCCGCGACCACGGCGAGGACACCCATGGTGACCAACTGGGGGCGGGCTGCTCTCATGGGGACCACCGGGTCCATACGCCGTCCGTCGCTGCAGGCCGAGCCGTTCGGGTGGGTGCGCTGCACCCCAGCGGATGCCGAGGCTCGGCGATGCCTGACCGGCACCGAACCGGGGTCCGGCCCGCCAGCAAGAGCGCCGCCTTCCGCTGATGGTCAATAAATCCAGCTAGATAGATGGGAGTTGGGCCCCGGCTTCCGAAACCGCGCCCGGCGGCGCCGATTTCCCGTGGGACGGGCTCCCCCTCCGGTTGCGCAATGAGATAACGTGGCCGCCGTCTCACCGGGACAAACCTAGGGGTTTGCCCCCGTCCATTCCGAGAAGCACCTGCCGGAGGTCCCATGTTCGAGTCGCACATCTCCCCCCTTTCGCCAGCGACGACGCCAGCCCAAGGGCGCGTGGATTTCGCCAAATGGCCACCGGACGATGACGACTTGCCAGCAGCTCCGCCTCCGGGGGGCAATCTGCCTGCTGGTGGCTTCGACCCAGGCGGGGGTGACTTCAAGAAAGGGCGTTTCAACCCCGCCGTGATCATCCTGGGGATTTTGGCCGTGGGCGGGTTGATTGCGTTTCTCATCTTCGGAATCAGCAAGGATGCGGAGCGTGTGGCGGTGCCCGATGCGATGAAGACCATCAAGGGCATCTACGTCAAGCCCAGGGATGAACAGCTGGTGGATTGGCGAAAATGGGCCGCCACCGTGGATATCAGCGCGGAGCTGAAGCGGGAGGCCCTCAAGCAGCTGGCATGGGCGGAAGACCCGCAGGGGGTCGATCTGGCCATCAAAGCCCTCCAGGACCTGAACGTTGGGGTCCAGGCGGACGCTGCCACGGCGTTGGCCTCCTATGGCAGTCCGGCTGCCGACAAGGCCAAAGGACCCCTGGGAGCGGCCCTCAAGGTGGCCGGGCCCGGTGCCAAGCCGCAGATAGCTTGGGCTCTGGTCGAACTGAATGACGCAACGGCCTTCGATTCCATCATGGCGTTGTATCGCTTGGGACACCTTTCCAAGGTCCAACGCCTGGGTGGCGGGGTGGCGTTCAACCCCGACAAGATCGCGGCTCTGGTGAGCGTCGACAAGTTGGCCAGCATGTCCGGAGACGACAGTCCGGCGGTTCGGCAGTTGGTTGCCACCGTTCTTTCTCGGGTTGCGGACTCCAAGTACACGGACGTCTTGATCAAGTTGCTGGGTGACGAAGACCAGGAGATCGCTCGGCAGGCGGCGCCCGGTTTGGGCAAGATCGGCGACGAGAAGGCCCGGACCCCGCTGTTGCAGGCATTGCGCAAGTCCGACAAGGAGAGTCGCAAGAAGTTCCTCGAGGCGTTGCGCGACGGGATTGGGGCGCAGGGTTTGGTGTTGGCCCTGGACAGCGTAACCAAGGACAGCGAGAAGAGCGCTTGGTACCAGACCCGTCAGGTCTTCGAACTCCTGGATGCACTCAACGATCCCCGGGTCGGCGATTGGCTAATGCCATTCATCGAGAGCAAGCCCCACATTCACTGGCAGACCCGAGCCGCGACGACCATGGCCCGGGTGGGCGACGTGCGAGCCGTGCCGACTCTGGCCAAGCGATTGCGCATGGATCCGCTCAAGATCTACACCGACCAGTACGACTGGGAGATGGAACTCAAGCGAGACGATCAGGAGCGCGTCGTTGCGGCGCGTATGATCGCCGACCTGGCCCAGCTCCATCCCGAGAAGAAGGACGAGATCCGTCAACAGGCCGAGGATGCCGCCATCTTCTGGATCCACGAGCTGCCCTCGCCCCACGCCAACGGTATGCGCGCCTTGGCTGCGATGGGTTCCGACAAGGACATCGACGCCTTCCGCAAGTGGGCCAACCCGGACGTGGCGCTGCCCAAGGAAGGCCAGCAGCCGCCGATGCCCGAGGAATGGGTGATAGCGCAGAGCGCTCTGCGTTACGTGGGGTGGCTCAAGGATGAGCGTTCCTGGGACGTATTCTTGAAGATGCTCAAGAAGCGACCCCACGAAATCGACGCTACCATGGACAGCTTGATGCAGGGTGGCTTGGCCATTCTGGGCATGACCCTGCGCGCCGTGGGCAAGGGTTCTGCCGAAGGCATGAGCCAGTGGGGCGATCCCAAGGCTTTCAAGCCGCTGTTGGAGTACATCGAAGACGTCAAGAACAACGAGCAGAGCCGGATTGACGCTTGTGCCGCTCTGGCCTGGGTGGGCACCGACGAGGATCTGCTGACGGTGGCCGAGAAGATTCAACAGTTCGACGGCCCCCAGAAGTCCGATCAGTTCCGGCGAGCCTGCCTACTGGAGACCCTGATCAGCCGTCCCGTCCCCGGCACCGGGCCAGCCCTGCTCGGGCTCATGAAGACTGACAGTGCCATCGAGACTCGTCACCAGGTGGCTCGCGCCATCGGCAAGAGCGGGTTGACTCCGGAGGTCACCGCCAAGCTCTTCGAGATGATGAACAACGAGGTGCTGGTCAACGACGCGGCCCTGGCGCTCATCTTGGGAGGCACTCCGGACGTCGCGGCCCGCGCGGTGGCCATGTACGGGCAGCTGTTCGGAGACCAGGCCAAGGCTCCGCTCGAGGAGCTGCAGGATCTCTGGTACCGCACCTTCGGGTACTGGTCGACGGACGACCTGGAGAAGGGTCGGATCTTCAGCTGGGTGGACAACGCCATCGCCATCTCCCATATCGAGATCAACCAGACCCCCCAGGAATGGGCAACCGGCCTGCTGATGAAGCAGTTCGACAATCTGGACTTCGACAATGGGCCTCACTCCTTCACCCGAGTCGTGCTGCGCTACCGCCTGTGGCAGATGGCGCGGACCGATGACGCGAAGCGAGAGGCAGTGATCCGAACGCTGAAGTTCATGAAGGAGCAGGGGCTGTTGATTGCGCTGCGTGAGGAAGAAGGTCCGGTCGGCAAGCTCGCTCGCGACGCCTATCATGAGCTGATGAATCCAAAGGTCCTGGAGGGGATGAAGGCGGTGGACGACGAGGGTCGAACCACCGGAAGAACCATCTCCGTCCAGGGTATTTGAGACCTGTCGGACCAGTGGGCGCACCCCCCACCCGCCGCCAAGGGGTTACGACGAACCCGGAGCGCGACATCTGTTGCCACGCTCCGGGTTGGATACTGCTCTTTGCGTTGAGCTTGGTGATCCTGTCCGATTGTTCGTCCACCAGAGTGCCGCCGGTCGCCGCTGGCCACCGGGCGGCGGCTTTCCCAGCGTTTCGGGCCAGCGCCAACGTCCATTTCCGAACCCTGTGCCTGCCCGAGGGATTGGAGCGTTGTTTTGACGCTCGCGACGACAACTGTAACGGAGTTGTCGACGAGGGTTGCGGCCTACCGTTCGGGGAATTCCAGGTCCTCGCAGCCTGGGCGGAACCGGATGCCGACGTCGACCTGGAGGTGACCGACCCACGGGGAGAACTGGCCGAGCCGGGCCGCCCCACTGCGACTGGGCTGCTGCGAGACCGAGACTGCCCGGGGCGAAACGAGGACTGCGCAGGCCAGAACCTGGAGGCGGTGACGGCTCCCGACCTCGCCGACTCAGGGTCCTATCGGGTCCTGGTGCGGCTGGAAAAGGCTGGCCGATCGGGTCGCCCGATTCGGGTGACCCTGGGCGGACATGTGGGTCCGCGTCCCGTGGCTGCGGACCTCGTCCTGGAAAGGGAGGGCAGTTTCGAGACACTCTGGGCTAGTGTTGGCTCTCCTTGAGTCCACCATGATGCCGAGAAGGCGAACCGCTCCGGGCCCTGTCGCTCCCTGAAAGCAGCCAACCTCCCATGAGTTCCCTGGTGATGCTGTCGCTTGTGACGGTGGGCCTTTCGGCGTTCGCTGTGTCCCTGGCGCGCCGCCTATCCTGGTTGCGCGCGAGCCGCAGCCCACAGGCCGCGCCGCAATGGGGCCTGTTGGAACGGCTTCGACGTGTGCTGCGCGACGGATTGCTGCAGTCGCGAGTCCGCAACGAGCCCTGGGTGGGTCTCTTCCACCTGGGCATTTTCCTGGGGTTCTTGGGTTTGCTGCCGCGAACCGTGGTCCTGTTTGGACGCGGATTCGACCCCCGCTTCGAATTGCTGGATGGGGACGGCCCGCTGGCGAGCCTACCGCTGGTGGTTGGGTCCTTCCCGTATCTCAAGGACGGCTGCGTGCTGCTGGTGGCGTGTTGCCTGGTCTTCTTCGGTTACCGAAGAACCGTGCACCGCGATACCCGACTCATCCATTCCCCGCAGGGTCTCGGAATCCTGATCTTGATCTTCCTGGTGTTGTCATCCGACGTACTCTACGACGCCGCCCTCTTTGCTCTGCAGCAGAGGCTTTCCTCTCAGGGGTCGACGTCGGCGGCGGCAACCCTTGCGTCCGCTTTGAACGACTCCGTCAATGCAGCCAGCCCGTTTGACGTGACCGCCTGGTCTCAAGCCCACGGCATGCTGGGGCCCTGGTTGGGAGCCTTGCTCCGGGGCCACTCCCCCGAGACCCTCCGATGGCTTGCCGGTGTGGGACTGTACGGACACGCCCTGGTGATTCTGGCGTTCTTAAACTGGCTGCCCTATTCGAAGCATCTGCACATCCTGTCCGCCATCCCCAATCTGTTCGTGGATGGCAAGGCTCTCGGAAACCAGCTGTTGCCCATGGCTCCGACGGCGGAAGCCCTTCTGGAGAAGGTCGATCAGGCCACCGCAGAGGGCCAACTGGATGGAGCCCCGGTGGGAATTGGCCGTTCCGATGACTTGGCGTGGCCGGTGCGTCTCGGTCTGTTGACCTGCACCGAGTGTGGTCGATGTTCGATGCACTGTCCGGCCCTCGCTGCCGGCAAGCCCCTGGACCCACGGGGGCTGACCCTGACGCTCCGCAGCCACCTGCTACGGGGCTCCGGCCATGGCGAGAACTCATCCGGGGGAGAGCTCGTACCCTCCGTGATCGATGCGCAGACCGTATGGGCCTGTACGACCTGTGCGGCCTGCGAAGAACAGTGTCCGGTCGGGATCCGATACGTGCGCCCTCTGGTCGAGATGCGTCGCCATCTGGTGCTGGTGCGGGGGGAGGTTCCCGAGAGCTTGGTACGGTGTTTCGAGAGCCTCGAGCATCAGGGTAATCCCTTCCACCTGCCGCGCATGGATCGAGCCCAATGGGCGGCGGCACTTGACGTGGGCATCCTGCGTGAGGTCGAGCCGGTCGACGTCCTGCTGTGGGTTGGATGCTCCCCCAGTTATGACGCTCGCATGCGGCGAGTTCTTTCCGACCTGGTGGGGGTGTTGCGCCTGGCCAAGGTGTCCTTTGCCATCCTGGGCGACGAGGAGAACTGCACCGGGGAGGCCGCGCGGCGAGCCGGGAACGAGTACCTGTTCCTTCAGCTGGCGGAGAAGAACATCGCGACGCTGAATCGATATCGGGCTCAAGGCCGATTTCGCCGTATCGTTACCATCTGCCCGCATTGCCTGAATACGATTCGCTCCGAGTACCCCGCGTTGGGTGGGTCATACGACGTCGTGCCCCACACGGAGTTACTGTTGGAGCTGGTCGAGGCGGGTCGGATCCAGCTAACCGCCGCGGCGGAGCTGGATTTCGTGTTTCACGACCCATGCACTCTGGTTCGCTACCAGGACGAGGCCCAGGCGATTCGCCGGTTGCTGGATACTCTGCCCGACGCCCGGCGAGCGGAGGCCGAGCATTTCGGCCGGAACACCCGCTGCTGCGGAGGGGGCGGAGCCAGGATGTGGATGTCGGAGGGCTGCGGCACGCGGCTCAATGATCTGCGCCTGCGCGAGCTCAAGGCGACCGGCGCTTCGACAGTGGTGACCAGCTGTCCATTCTGCTTGAACATGCTCTCGGACGCGGCAGCCGCGGACCCGGTAGAGCGGAGGGTGGCGGTGCAGGACATCGTTGAGCTGGTGGCTCGGTACGCCCAAGGCCCATCGGATAAGGGACCGAACGAACTTTCGCGTCGGTGAGCCGCGGACAGGGCCCGGGGATCCGAACGATGTCGCCAAGAGCCCTGCGGGCCCCGAGGCCGAGGGCCATTTCTACCGCGCCGCAAGCGCAAGGTCGGATCCGACACTATACTGATCACCGATGAGCGTCGACCCCGCCTTGCCGTGTTCCGTCGGTGAAGAGGAGCGGTCGGAACCCATCGGTCAATCATCGACGGCCGAGGGCAGCTACCAGTGCGACCTGTGCGGCCAGCGCCGATCCGGACCTCCCGGTGGCAGTGGGCTGCTGATCTGGACCCGGGGCGCCGAGGTGCGCTACGACGAGCCCCCTCTGTGCGAGGACTGTGCCACGAAGGTCACCATGGGAGCCTTGTTGAGCTGGTCTGAGCAGGAAGAGGAAGGCTCTTAGCGTTTACTGAAGGGTATGACTGGTCAGTGCCCCCGAGGGTGGGCGACGTAGGATTGCCTCCTGAGCCGTGGCCCGCACCGCGAGATGCAGCGATGGGCTCTGGACGATTTCATCCAGTTCAGACCTCGTGCACAGCGCCAGCAGAGGCATGATGAGATGGCATGGTGACCAAGGATTGTGGATGAGGGCCATTCGCACCCGCCCCCGAACCAACCAGTGAGAGGCACACGCCAAGGCCCGGGCCGTGGAAGCGGACAGGGGGCGCTGCGTCGCCAGACGAATGACGTCGTTCTCGACCAGTTTTGGGTTTTGCAGCAACTGCGCGATGACCTGTGGATGGGGGTCCCGAAGCAGCCGGTCGATGTGGCGGCGATTGGGGCGTCTTGCCAGGCTTCGACGTTCTCCCACGGTCAGCTCACGTCCCTGTCCGTAGTCGGGGACCAGCATCTCGCTGGGGCTGGGGACGGCCTCCGACTGGTATTGCCTCAACAGCCTCTGAAGACTCAACAGATGCAGCGCGGTGGAGGCGTTGCGGAGCTCTGCCAACCAGCAACTCTCGCCCACCTCCACCAACACCATCGCCACGGTGACCAAAGCCTCGCGAGCATCGGGACTCGAACAATCCGCTTGGGTACACACGGACTCGAGCTCGGCCGCCGCCGTGTCGATGGGGAGGCTCAGCAGACGAGCGCGTAGCCCATCCCGCCTGAGCTCCAATTCGCTCTTTGCCAGTATTGAGCGGACGAGGGAAGCGCCGTCCGTCACCATCCACAGATACCATGGATTTCCGGGCTGGGATGGTTGCGTCGGACCGCGCCTCGACCCGCAGCGAGGTGGCTCGGAAATCCGGCCGGCCCAGTCGGAGCGCCTTCCCGGGTGGCTTGGGGACGGGCGGTTCGGCTAAGCTCTCGGAGTATCCATGGGCCACGCTTCCCTGGCTTCGTTGCGAACCCTCTGGTGGCGAAGGGTGGGGACGGCCGGGCGCCGCGCGCTGGGTTCGACACTGCTGTTGGCGGTCGTGGGTGGCGCCTGGATCGCGCGCCGGGGCACGTGGGACATGCGCATCCTGGCCCTCGCCCCCACCCTGCTCGTGCTGGGGGCTTGGGTGGTCGGATGGCGCCAGTACCTCGCGCACATGCACAATCCGAGCCGGCTCATCAGGGATCTGGTCATGCCGCTGCGACAGGAGGTGGGGGGGAAGCTCCTTCGCGCCGAGCGGCTCCTGCAGCGCGCCCAGAGTACGCCGGGTGGAGTCAGCCTGGAGCTGGCCTGGCTGCACTTCGATCGCTTCGCTTCCCTGCTGCCGCTCGGGGATGTCACTCGACGTGCGCGGCGTCGAGCTCTGCTGTTGGGGATCCTGGCTGCGACGGCCCTTGGAGCCGCCGCGGTGATGATCCTTTTCGATCCACAACGCGCCCTCGAAGGAGCCAACGTTCTGTTGGCTCGAAACCACAAGGCACCGTTCGGTGTCGAGTGGCTGGACCTGGAACCGGCCAATGTGCGCCCTCCCCGGACCGCCCAAGAGGACGACTACCCCGAGATTGCCGAGATGGGCAGCCGGCTCCCCGTTGCCCAAGGTTCCCTGCTGAAACTACGCGGGGTACCTCGTCATCCGGGGCGAAACCTGATCCTCAGTGACGGCCAGCTGGAAGTGCCTTTCGTTGACGACGGCCAAGGCGGAGTCGAGGTGACCTATCGGGTTCGAAAGGATGTCCATCTGAGACTGGCTGCTCGATTCGGTGACGTGCTCGTTTTCCAGCCGGGCACTCTGGATGTTCGGGCCATCATGGACCAGGTTCCGCATGTGATCCTGCAGGGAGCTCCACGAACCCTCACGCTCCGTGAATTGGACGAGATCCCCGTCCATTTCCAGGCCACCGACGATCACGGGCTGTTTCAGGTCGACCTGGTCATGGAGTGCGGCTCGCGGCAAGAACGCCGCACGCTACTGAGGCTGGATGGCAAGACCCGGAGTGAGACTGGCGCGTACCTGCTCGAGGTCCGAGACCCATTCCTCGTGGACTGCTATCTCCCCACGACCCTGCGCGTGCAAGCCCGTGACGAAGATGGACTAGCGGGGCCGCGTTGGGGAGCCAGCGCCGCCCTGACACTCCTGCCCGCCTCCATCGGAGAGCCCGAGGCCACGCGCCTTGCACGGCTCCACGAGGCCCGACGGTTGCTCGTCGATTGGCTCGCGCTGGAGTTGTCCCAATCGCGGCGACCGTCTGCCTTGGAACGCGCCACTGCCGCCCATCGGGCAGAAGATGGGCTGACAACCGCCTGCAATGGCGTGAGCATGGGCCTGGGATTGACCGAAGCGCTGTCGGCCTTCCTGCGCGCCCAGCGGGAGAAGATCGAACGCCTCAGCCGGTCCCCCAATCCCGATCGGCGCGTCCTGGAGTCGATCCTGCTGGCCGTGGACGTCACCGTCGAGTCCCTGGCCAGTCGTGACGCCAAGGTCGTGTCTCGGCGGTTGGCGGAGATTGCCGAAGACATCGCTGCGGTGGCACACAAAGCCCAACGCTCGGAATCTCGCGAGATGCAAATGGCTCGGTTCGACGGGTTGTTGTCGGCCCTCGACGGGGGTCATCGCCAGCTGCTGCGTCTGGGAACCCTGGGCGAAGATCTGGGGGGAATCGCCGGCGCGGGACTGGGCCGGATGCGAACGGCCCTATCCGGTCGCGACCTGTTGCACACGGAGTGGGCGGCGGCTTTCCTGGCTCAGCGTCTGCGCCGGCCAGAACCGTCGTTTGCTGGCCAGGGCCAAGCGGGGGTGGAGTCGGGGGGAATGGCCCACCCCAGTCTGTCCCGGCCGTCCTCGGATGCCCAAGAGCGTTTCGATCGACTGTCCTTGGAGCTGCAGCAGATCGTCGTCGAGCACGCGCGGGGGATCGAGACCGTCGAGGGGGTCCTTTCCGGAGCCCGAGGCAGCAACCGGGAGGCTGTGGAGCACGGGCAAGAGCCCAGCCGAGCCCGCAAGATACGACAGGACATCGACTTTCTGCCTCGGCTGGGGGGGGAGCCCGGCTCCACCCAAGCCGTGGCAGCACTGATTCGAGAACACGCCCTGGGTGCAGCGGAGTCGTTGGACCGCGGGGCCACCACGGCGGCTCAGCGGGGGCTCGAGGGGGCACTCAGCGCGCTGGACGAGGCGATGGTACGCGATGGCACGGACCAGGAAACGGAGCCACGCGTCAGTCGGGATCGGCTCGAGCAGCTGAAGGGTGAGCTGCTCGAACAGCTGCATTGGCTGCGCCGTCAAAACCAACATCAAGAACAGGCGATGGACCGGGAGGTGGCGCCAGCGCTCCGCGGGGTTTCAGGAACCGAGCGGGAGCTTGCCGAGCGCACCAATGCCATTGGGCAACGAGAACAGAGACCCGACAGCGTACTCCCCGAGGACGTGCAGAACGGCATCCTGAGGGCCTCCCGGCTGATGCGGGAGGCGTCGGTATCTCTCGATTCGGCCCAAGGTGAGGATGCCCTGCGGCTCCAGCGCCGTGCTCAGCGCCTGTTGGAGCAAGCGGACCTAGGTCAGACGGACTCTGAACCGGACCGGTCGGTGGAGCATGGTTCCGCGAACAAGGCATCCACGCCCTCCCCGGCGGACCCTTCAAGCTCCATTGCACCCACGGACGATGCGAGCCGCCGAGATCGCTTCCGGCAACGCGTGCAACGAGGATTGAGCCGCAGTTCGGGGCATGGTCTGGATGGCCCCGTGCGGCGCTACGCAGAGGGGTTGCTGCGATGATGGGTCTTCACCGCCCACAGATGATGGCTGCCCTGGCGATGCTGGCGATGGGACTATGCAGTCACGCCTGTCATGTGGGTAAAAGTGACGCGCCGCGTGCCGGCGAACGGCCTTCGTCCGCACCGATCACGAACCTGCCCGAGATGGTGGCAGCCCACATTCGAGGCCTGGAGCTGGAACGGGCGCGGGCCTGGCTGGCTACCGACCGGATCAAGGGGACCACTGCCGAGCGACTCCGCGCGGAGCTGGCCCTGTATTGGGGCGACTGCGACAAGGCCGCCATCTGGTGGTTGTCTCAGGGTACTGAGGGTTCGCCGAATGAGCCGGAGTCGGCTCAGGTGGCCAGGGCCTGTGCCAAGGCATGGGCTGGTACCTCCCCCATCGAGGATCGCGCTCGTGGAGTCTGGGTCCGATTCCAGGACTCCCGGGACCAGGCACTATTCCAGTTGATATCCGACACCGCCCTCGGAGCCCACCGACAGGTTTCTGCAGAGCTCGGTGTGGCTCTGGAGAAACCACTGCGCATCGATGTGGTCTCTGATCTGTTCAGCTTGTCGGCGGTCACCGGACTGCCTCTATCGGCGGCGGAGACGACGGGTACGGTTGCAGTGGCGCGTTGGGGCAGGGTCACCATGCTTTCGCCCCGAGCCACTCCGGAGGGATATCCGTGGCAGGACACGCTGGCTCACGAGATAGCTCACCTGTTGGTGACTCGAGCCAGTGCCGACGCAGCTCCGCTGTGGTTGCAGGAAGGGATCGCCAAACGCGAAGAGACGCGCTGGAGAAGGCCCCGCCCTTTCGATGAGCGGTCGGATCCCCGTCGGATCGCGGGTCGTGCCCTCATGGCAGGCAACGCGGTGGGGCTGACCAGCATCGGTCCATCGGTGGCGATGTTGCCCAGCCCCGAGGCGGCCTTGGTCGCCTATGCGGAGGCCCAGGACTTTCTCGATTTTTTCCTTCGCCACCAATCGCTGCTGGGGTTGCGCCTGCTTCTCTTCGAACTCGGCCACCTGGGGGCTTCGCGTCTGGATGAGGCTCTGATCGGTACCAGTGGCTATACGCTGTCGGAGTGGATTCGCCGCTGGCAGTCCGACCTCGCAGCCGCAATCGCGGCGGAGCCGGAGGCCGATGGGGCAGATCCCACCGTGTTCGGCAATGTGGTCCAAGATGCGCCGTGGCTGGATGCAGTGGCTCGGGCGCGGACCGGCGAACTGTTGCATTCGAATCGGTATTTCGAGCAGGCTGGCACCGTTCTCGACTCCGTCCTGCTCCAGGTCCCCGAACAACCCAGCTTCCGGTGGAGAGCCGCTCACGCCCACCTGTTGCTTGGTGACCTGGAGGGCAGCTGCCGGTCTCTCGGCCCGCCCGAGACGCTGGAACGCCCGCAGGGCAACTGGCTCGCAATCCTCGGTCGGGTCCGAGCGGCGTCGGGCAGGCAGCCGGACGCGGAGCAGGCATTCACCGACAGTCTCGCTTTTGCGCCCACGTTGGAGCGAGTGGCCTGCCGGGGCCTGGACCGGAGCGAACTTGCTCCTGGGAATGGCCCTGTCCAACCCCCGCCCCAGTCACCCTGGGGGGATCTTTGCCGTGCGGCCCGTGCCAGCGCGGATGAGGTTGCCCAGTCGGTCCAGTCCGGCGTGGATACAGCGAGAGCAATTGACCCGGGAAAGGCCGTCGACCTACCATGAGACTGGCCCCTCAGTTCTCCCTTCCGATAGTCGCGTGAGCCTAGCCACCTTCGTTGCTGCCCAGATGCTGCGGGCTTTGCCCCGGGAACGCATCAGTTACGCCGTTGGGCGGCTGTGCGAACACCCCTTGCCGCCTGTGCTTTCTGGAATGCTCTCGCGAGCTTATGGTGCTGCGTTTCGGGTGGACATGGCGGATGTGGCCGCACCTCATGGAACCTACCGGAGCTTCGACGCGTTCTTCACCCGTCCGCTGCGTAGTGGTGCCCGGTCGGTCGGTGCTACCCCGGTGGTGTGTCCGAGCGACGGGCGCATGACCTCGCATGGTCCAATTGACGACGGTGCTCGGATTTTCGTCAAGGGACGGCCCTACGAAGTACGGGACCTGTTGGGGAATTCCGCGGACGCCCCCGCGTTCGCGGGCGGAAGCCATGCGGTCATCTATCTGTCACCGCGTGATTACCATCGCGTTCACAGTCCGGTGGATGGGCAGCTCTGCCATGTCCGCGCCATTCCTGGCGATCTCTATCCGGTCAATCGTATCGGAGAGCGCTGCACACCCAGGCTTCTGGTCCAGAATCGCCGCGTCTCACTGAGCCTCCAAACCACGGATGGCCAGCGCATCGCCCTGGTGATGGTTGGTGCGTTCGTCGTTGGTAAGATCACGGTCAACGTGTTGGGTGCCGAGGACGTTGGCCGCGGATCCTATCCAATCGAACCCCGGGTCGCAGTGCGTCGGGGAGACGAGATCGGCGCCTTTCACCTGGGATCGACGGTTGTCTTGCTGTTGCCCCCAGGCTGGCGCGTGCGTGGAGGTGAGCGGCGAGTCCAGTTGGGTGAACCGTTGGCGGAGCCCGTATCATGAGCGACGACCAGGACGCCCTGCCCAAGCCGACGCCATCGCCGGGCGCAGCGCCCGGGTCCGCGTCCAATCCCCCCGGTAGCGCGAGCATTCCGCCCAATTCTGCTCGCCGGTTGGCTCCGCCTCCCAAACCCGGCAAGACCAAGGACCCGGGCGATGCACCGTCGTTGCCTCCGCCAGCCGTGGGCATCGACGAAGCAGCCGCTCCAGCGGGCTCGACAGATCCGTCGGCAGCGTCGTCTGCATCGGTGGCTCCGCGCCCACCTCGGCCCTCAGAACCCTCCCTTGGGTCTGGACAGCTGGCATCGGCAGACGGATCGATGCGCCCACGGGCATCGTCTCAGGTCGCCATTTTGCCCGCTGAAGCCGGCTCCGGGGCAGGCGTGCGGAGCCCTGGCAGTCCACAGGGCGGGGTCCCGGCAGCCGTGCCGCGTCCTGCTCCACCCCGTCCGGGGACGGACCGCACCGGAGTGGCCATCCAGGCGATGCGGATCATTGCGATTGGGTCGTCGGATGAGCCCGAGGCCCCTCCCATCCAGGCGAGTCCGTCGGTAGCCCCGCCCAACCGTGAGGTGGCGGCCCCCACGTCCGCCCCGCCGCTTCCGCCAGCAGCCGTCGTCCTTCACCCTCCACCCAGTGTTGCAGGCTCCCACGGTGTGTCGGGTCCCGCGGTTTCTCAAGCCCCGCGTCCTGTCCCGGCGGCTGTGGCCTTCTCGCCCGAATCGGCCACGATTCAACCGGGATCGTCGGTTCCGCCCCAGCCAGCAGTCGCAGCAGAGCCGGTCGACACGAGCCCCGGGGTCACGAGTTCGGCCGAGATGGAGGAAATCACCGAGGCCGAGGTAGCTCCCGAGTCTGACCGGGATTCCGAGGGCGAAACCGAGGTCGTGCCAGTCCCCGCGCCGGTCGGGAAAAAGGCCCCTCCACCGCGCCCAAGACGAAGCACCCTGGAGGGTGCGGAATTGGGTCCAACTGAGGCAAACGGCGAGGCAGGGCCGACGGGTGATGCCATCGTCGCGCCCGCACCCCGTTCGCTCGAAGCGCCGCCGCGAGCCAAGCCAGCCGAAGCCCCCGAGTCGGAGCCGGAGGGCGAAGAGGACAAGCCCAAGGCTCGACTGCGGCGACCCTGGTGGGACGATCTGTTTGGAGAGGATTTCTCACGGGCCCTGGCTCGCCCCACCGATCGACAGATCCGTCAGGAGGTGGATTTCATCGAGGAATCCCTGGGGATCGAGCGCGCCGGCACGCTCTTGGATCTGGCGTGTGGGGCCGGATACCATGCGGTCGAGCTGGCCAGTCGAGGCTACGCAATTGTGGGATACGATCTGTCCCTGCATCAGCTGGCCCTGGCCGCGGACGTGGCTCAGGACCGAGCCCAGCGGCTCAATCTCCTGCAGGGTGACATGCGGGAGATGGCGTTCGGCGAGATGTTCGACGGGATCTTCTGCTGGAATACGTCATTTGGCTATTTCGAGGAAGAGAAGAATATCATCGTCGCCCAGCGCATCTTCAAGGCGCTCAAACCGGGTGGCAATTTCCTGGTTGACGTTATCAATCGAGACTTCGTATCTCAGGATCAACCCCTCAGCGTGTGGTTCGAAGGTGACTCCTGCGTCTGCATGGACGACATGAGCGTCGACTACATCACCAGCCGCTTGAGGGTCAAAAGGAGTCTCATCCTCGATGACGGAAGGAAGTGTGAATGCCACTACTCCATCCGTCTCTACTCACTGCACGAATTGGGCAAACTACTGCACGACGTGGGCTTTCGCGTGACCCAGGCCAGCGGCCATCCCGCCACGCCCGGTGTGTTCCTGGGCCCCCATTCGCCACGGATCATCATCCTGGCGCAGCGACCATAGCGCTCAGCTGCCCGAGCATTTGACGAACAGGCTCTGACCCTTCTGTGTGCAGGTACAGCCATCCTTGAGGGTTGCTTCCACGCAGCCGCAACTGGGAGTCTCGCGGCAGGTAGGAACCCATTGGCACAAGGGCACGCTGGATGACTCGTCGCAGAAGAAGCCCTGGTAACAAATCGCCTTGCCACAGGTGAAACACGTGTCATCGGCGCAGGGCGAGCCGGTCGTTGGCTGCTCCTCGGTCGCGGCGGTAACCTCGGTACGCTCCTCGGTCGTGGTTGGTGCATGGGCGGGAGGCTTGCTGGACTGTCCGCAAGCGCACACCGCGACCACCACCGGGAGCCAACCGAGCCCAACAGAGATTGGATGAGAGCACTTCAACACCCCACCATGCTACCGAAACAGCCAGCGGGGTGCACTCGAATCGTTCCGTTCAGCCAGTCAGGTTGGAGGATCCGTGCAGGGTACCTCATCGTTCCGGAACACCCAATCAGGACCCAAGCCGGCGAGGGCCTGGTCGACCCGAACCTGGTCTTCGGGCGGGGGGGCGAGCCGGCGCGCGCGCGCCAGGGCGTAGCGAAGCAGTGAGGCTTCCAAGGGTGATAGGGCCGTGGTGCGCGCATACGAGACACTGGGTATCACGTAACGGAGCAGCACCCGTCCGTCCTCCAGGACCTGCTCACCAACCACCTGGCCGTGCTGTGGCTCGGTTCCCACCAGCTGCCGCAGAATGCCTCTCAGGAGCGACGCCCGCCGACGCACCTGAGCCATTGCGGGATTGCGGTACCAGTCGAAGAAGCGATTGCGCGCGAAGGTTCGGGGTGCGAGCACCAAGGCACACAGCAGAGCCGCCACCGTCGGTCGGTGGGATGCCATCACGATCCCTCGGCCGGATCCCGCCCATCGGCTGCCTGCAGTTGCTGGGCCTGATGCCAGGCAACCAAGGATCCTATCACGGCGTCCAGATCGCCTTCCATCAGCCGATCCAGCTCGTACAGGGTCAACCCGATCCGGTGATCAGTCAGGCGGTTCTGAGGGAAGTTGTAGGTACGGATCTTTTCGGAACGCTCGGCTCCCCCCACCATCGATCGGCGCTCATCCCGTTCGTTCTCGGCTTGACGTCGCTGTTCCAGGTCCAGCAGGCGACTGCGCAGGATCTTCAATGCCTTGGATTTGTTCTTGAGCTGACTTCGTTCATCCTGGCACTTGACAACGAGTCCCGAAGGAATGTGGGTGATCTGGACGGCGCTGTTGGTGGTGTTGACTCCTTGGCCCCCCGGTCCACCCGCAGCCGCGATGTCGATTCGCAGATCCTTTTCGTCGATCAGGACATCCACCTCGTCTGCTTCGGGCAGCACGGCGACTGTCGCCGTCGAGGTGTGGATGCGCCCCTGAGCCTCGGTTGCGGGCACGCGCTGCACGCGGTGAACTCCTGCTTCGTGTTTCAGTTGTGAAAACACGTTCTGTCCGGTAACGAGCGTGATCGCTTCCTTGAGGCCACCCGCTGCAGCGGCACTGCTGCTGAGCAGTTCAACCCGCCAACCTCGCCGCTCCGCGTAGCGCGTGTACATGCGCAATAGATCCGAGGCGAAGAGAGCGGCCTCCTCACCACCGGTGCCAGCACGGATTTCGAGCACCGTGTTCTTTTCGTCATTGGGATCGCGTGGCAAGAGCAGCACAGCGATGCGCTCCTCGACCGATTGCTTCTCCGCCTGCAAACGGGGGATCTCTTCGCGTGCCAGCTCGGCCAGGTCAGGATCGTCGAGCGATGCGAGGTCGTCCTCGATGGCTCGGCTCATTGCCTCCCATCGACGGTAGGCCTCCACAACGGGTTCGAGTTGACTCCGTTCGCGGCCCATCTCACGTAGCCGCCGAGGCGAGCCAACCACTTGGGGGTCGCACAGGAGGGTTTGCACCTCCTCCAAACGACGCACCAGAGTCCGCAACTTCTCGACAGGGATCATTGATGAGACCTCCCCCGAACCTCGCCACGGAGGTCAGGAGCAGTACACCAGACGATCGCACAAGTGGGA
Source organism: uncultured Polyangiaceae bacterium (assembly GCA_964648165.1). Lineage (GTDB taxonomy): Bacteria > Myxococcota_A > Polyangia > Polyangiales > Polyangiaceae > FEN-1139. The sequence continues at coordinate 174,452 of CAZYKT010000001.1, forward strand.
AGCCACTGCCGCTGGAATCACCCAGTCACCGAATGGGGTATCGGCAAGCCCCGTCCCTCGGCAGGCACGCTCAGGAGCGAGTCCCGGTCTGCCCGTACTTCTTGCGGAACCGATCGATGCGGCCAGCCCTGTCCACGAGGCGCTGCTTGCCCGTGTAGAAGGGATGGCACTGATTGCAGATATCGACGGCCAGCTCGTTCTTGGTCGAGCGAGTCTCGAACACGTTGCCGCAGGCACAGGTGACTCGCACCGCCTCGTACTTGGGATGAATGCCTTCCTTCATGACTCCGGACAGCCTTGCCACCCCGACAGCGGGGTGCCGGAACCTAGCGCCCGGAAACGGCGCCATCAAGGCAAGGAGCCCCCGCAGAAGAGAACGGGCGGCCGGCGGGCAAGCGCGCGCTCCGGGTTGGGTGGGGTTCCAGGCCGCAAGCCGCGCCGGGTGCGCGATTCGGAGGCAACGCGGAGGCTTCCTCCCCGTTTCCGATCGGTTCGGCGGGCTGCTCCGCGCCTTGCCATCTGGCCCGGGAATTTGACGTGGCGCCCCTTTCTGACAAATGCACCCGAGGATGAACGACCGACCCAGCCGGCGGGAAGTCTTGCGAAGACTGGTCGCGAGCGGCGCCGCGGTGGCCGCCAGTGGTTGGATCGTTAAAGCGGCCTATGACCCTGGGCGCATCAAGGCTGATGAGCCCGAGGCGGTTGCGCAGGTGAGGGATTATCGAATCGCCCCAGGCTCTGCGTCGGAACCAGGTCTGGTCGTGGCCAAACAGAGCACCGATCCAGCCGAACTGGTTCGACGGGCCCTGCGCGCCCTGGGTGGAATGTCGCGTTTCGTGAGCCGCGGTGACATCGTGGCCATCAAGCCCAACATTGGATGGGATCGTCTCCCGGTGCACGCTGCCAACACCAACCCCCAGGTGGTTGCCGAGTTGGTTCGGCTCGCGTTGGGGGCCGGAGCCAAGCAGGTCATTGTCACGGATGTGTCCTGCAACGAACCCAATCGGTGTTTCCAGCGCTCCGGGATCTGGCATGCTGCCCACGCTGCTGGCGCAACCGTGGTTCTTCCCGCCGCCCACCGTTTTCGCGAGATGCGGCTGCGTGGTGAGCTGCTCGATGTCTGGCCCGTTTATACGCCGCTGATACAGGCAGATCGGGTCATCAACGCGCCGGTTGCAAAACACCACAATCTGTGCCGATTCACGGGGGCCATGAAGAACTGGTACGGAATCCTGGGGGGGCGGCGCAACCGCTTGCACCAGAACATCGACGTTTCGATCGCCGATCTGGCCACGTTCATGCGCCCCACGCTGACCGTCATGGATGCCACCCGCGTCCTGGTCCGAAACGGTCCTCAGGGGGGGAACATCGACGATGCCCGAGACTTGCACCAGGTCATTGCCAGCGTGGATCAGGTTGCGGTTGACACCTACGGGGCTCGTCTGGTCGGAGTGGACCCCCAGAGCGTCTCCTACCTGCGCCTCGGTCAAGAGCGTCAGCTTGGAACCATGAATCTCGAGGCACTTCGGCCGGTCGAGGTGTAACGATGGACACCGAGCCTGTCATCGTTCAACCCAAAAGTCCCCGGCGCCTGATTCGGATCCTGGTGTGGATTCGGCGGTTTTCCCAGGCCGCATTCCTTCTGGTGTTCGTGGGGCTGCTGCTGGCGACGGCCTATCGCGGCAGCTTCTCCGCGGGTTCTGCCAATGCGGTTCGCCTTCGGTGGCCAGTCGAGGTCTTCCTCTCCCTCGATCCCTACGTGGGTCTGACCACATTGCTGGCGACGCACACCGTCTATCGTGGCCTGGCTCTGTCGCTGGTGGTGATCGTCCTGACCCTGGTGTTGGGTCGGGTGTTCTGCGGCTGGGTTTGCCCGTTCGGCACTCTGCACCACATCGTTGGGTGGCTCTTCCCTGGGCGAACCTTGCGCGGCCCTCGTCGGATCGACTCGAACCGAACCCGCCCCTGGCAACGCTTGAAGACCTATCTCTTGGTGAGCTTCTTGGCGGCGGCCTGTTTTGGCAGCGTCATCGGTGGGATTTTCGATCCCATTTGCATGGCAGTCCGCACCCTGGGCCTTGCGGCCTTGCCCATCCTGCAAATCGCTGGAATGCGCCTCGGCGACCTGGGGACTGGCAGCTCGGTTCGCTCCATCCAGCAGGCCACCGACGCGGTCTCCGAAATCCTTTCCGATCACGTCTGGACCGCTAACCAGTCCTATTTCCACCACGCATGGCTGATCGCATCCGTGCTGGTGGCCATCCTATTCTTGAACCGGATCATCCCGCGCTTCTGGTGTCGGGCGCTATGCCCCCTGGGAGCACTGCTCGGGCTGTTCTCACGGTTCTCGCTGATCGGTATGCGCAAGGAGCACGCTCGGTGCACCGACTGCAACCTGTGCCTGGTTCATTGCCAGGGCGCCGACAGTCCTCAAGGGGGTGTCAAGCACCAGCAGCACGAGTGCCACGTCTGCTTGAACTGCGAGGCAACCTGTCCGGAGGGCGTCATCCGCTGGGGATGGCTGCCCAGTCGGCGTTCCACCGAGTCCAGCCCCGACCTCTGTCGCAGAAAGGCGCTGGCCTGCTCGGCCGCTGGTGCCGTGAGCATTCCGGCGCTTCGCATTGCCAACTGGCCCGACGGGGCCCCCAACGAAAAGGTTATTCGTCCACCGGGGTCGGTCGAAGAGAGGGAATTCTTGGAGCGGTGTGTCCGGTGCGCGGAGTGCATGAAGGTGTGCCCGAACAATGCGCTTCACCCCGCCCTCTTCGAAGCAGGGATTGAGGGGCTCTGGACACCGATTCTCATTCCACGCATCGGGTATTGCGAGCACTCCTGCGTGCTGTGCGGGCAGGTGTGCCCGACCGGAGCAATCCAACGGATCGACGAGAACGCAAAGCTTGGCGTTGGGCGCCCCCCGGTGCGAATCGGAACGGCGATGTACGACCTCGGAAGATGCCTTCCTTGGGCGATGTCCGTCCCGTGTATCGTGTGCGAGGAGTTCTGTCCCACTTCGCCCAAGGCCATCTGGGTCGAAGAGGTGGTCGTTCCCAAGAGAGATGCCAAGCCTGGCCCGGGGGGTGGACCACCCGCCATGCAACAGGTCAAGGTGCAGCGCCCCCACATCGACCCATCCCTGTGCATCGGCTGCGGCGCCTGTGAGAAGGCGTGTCCGGTGGTCGACAAGCCCGCCGTGTACGTCACCAGTGCAGGGGAGACGCGCTCCCGGACGAACGTGATCCTCCTGCCCGACCAAGGCTATTCCGGAAACTGAGGATCTCAGCCCGCTGGCCTAGGTCGTCCACACCTCGCGCCCGCCCCAGTCGTGCTCACCTGTTCAGCGAACTGCGGCGACACTGCCCCACTGTGCCAAGGATCGGAGCACATTGCTGGCACAGATCGGTGAGACGGTGGATAATTTGGCGGTTGGTCAGGGCACCGAGGTGGCTGGTTCGCGGTGCGCGGTTTGCTTGTGTCGGAGGTATGGCAATGGAGCAGGGCAAAAACAGGCGGTATTTAGGGTGGTTCACCACAGCGTCCCTCCTGACCCTGACGGTGTTGGGGTGTGGTCGGGCGGAGTTGGCCGACGGTTCTAAGGGCAGTGAGGATTATTGCGGCGACGGCTTCTGCGGTCTGTCCGAGGACAACAGCGCTTGTCCCGAGGACTGCGACGCGGACTGTGGCAATGGCGTGTGCGACCCGGGCGAGGAGCCCTCCACCTGCGAGAAGGACTGTGGGCCCCTGTGTGGCGATGGCCGCTGCAGTAGCGCGGAAAATGCGGCGAGCTGCCCCGATGACTGCGGCGAAGAGGGTTGCGGTGACGGGGTCTGTTCGGCCCAGGAGACGCTGCAGAGCTGTCCGGATGACTGCTCCGGCGAACCAGAATGTGGCGACGGCCGGTGTGACGGTGGTCTGGGCGAAACCGCGCAGAACTGTCCCGACGACTGCGCATCCGGTGTCTGTGGCGACTCTTTGTGCCAGCCCGGTGAACAGGAGTCATGCCCCGCGGACTGTTCCGTCTCCTGCGGTAACGGACTCTGCGAGGGCAACGAACGGCAAACCTGTCCCGGCGACTGCTCGACCTGTGGCAACGGGCAGTGCGAAGGTAATGAAGAGCGAACTTGTCCCAACGACTGCAGAACCTGCGGTGACGGAGAGTGCGAGGGTGACGAGAACTGGAGTTGCCCGAATGACTGCCAGTGGTGCGGCGACGGGGTCTGCGAGGGTGACGAGAACTGGAGTTGCCCCAGTGACTGTGCCTGGTGCGGCAACGGTGTCTGCGAGACTGACGAATACTGGAACTGCCCGAGTGACTGCGAAGTTTGCGGCAATGGCTTGTGCGAAGGGAGTGAGAGCTGGAGCTGTCCGAGCGACTGCCAGTGGTGCGGTAATGGCGTCTGTGAGGGGGACGAAAGCTGGAGCTGTCCGAGCGACTGCCAATGGTGCGGCAATGGGACCTGCGAGGGGGACGAGAGCTGGAGCTGCCCTGAGGATTGTGCCTGGTGTGGCAACGGCGTCTGTGAGTGGGACGAGAGCTGGAATTGCCCCAGAGATTGCGCGCGCTGCGGCAACGAGATCTGCGAGGGCGAGGAGACCTGGACTTGCCCCAGCGATTGCAGCAGCACCTGTGGCAATGGGGTGTGCGAGGACGGCGAGGACGGCTGGACCTGTCCCAGCGACTGCCGTGCCCAGTGTGGTGACGGAGTTTGCAGCGGTGACGAGAGTTGGTCTTGCCCCCGTGATTGCGTCGGTGTGTGTGGAAACGGCTTGTGTGAAGACCAGGAACCCGGCAACTGCCCGGATGACTGTGGGGCTTGGTGTGGCAATGGGGTCTGCGAGATTGACGAATACTGGAACTGCCCGAGTGACTGCCAGATCTGCGGCAATGGGGTCTGTGAGTACGACGAAAGCTGGAGCTGTCCCAGTGATTGCCAGGTCTGCGGGAATGGGGTCTGCGAAGGTGACGAGAGCTGGAGCTGCCCCAGCGACTGTCAGAGTCAATGGTGTGGCAACGGCGTTTGCGAGGGCGACGAGAACTGGAGCTGCCCGAGTGACTGCCAGCGGTGCGGCAATGGGGTCTGCGAAGGTGACGAGAGCTGGAGCTGTCCCAGTGACTGCCAGTGGTGTGGCAACGGTGTTTGCGAGGGAGACGAGAGCTGGAGCTGCCCGAGCGACTGCCAGTGGTGCGGCAATGGTGTCTGCGAGGGAGACGAGAGCTGGAGCTGTCCCGAGGACTGTGCCTGGTGCGGAAACGGGATCTGCGAAACGGATGAGAGCTGGAGCTGTCCGAGCGACTGCCAATGGTGCGGCAACGGGGTTTGTGAGGGGGAGGAGAGTTGGAGCTGTCCCCAGGACTGTGCCCTGTGCGGCAACCGGATCTGTGAAACCAACGAGACGATCAGTTGCCCCAGCGACTGTGCCGCGTGCGGGAACGGGGTCTGCGAAGCCAACGAGGTGGTGACCTGTCCCGGCGACTGCGCGGTCGTCGTCTGTGGTGATGGGGTTTGCGCCAGCAGCGAGAATCCCGTGAACTGCCCCATCGACTGCGGAACCTGTGGCAATGGCATCTGCGAGAGCACCGAAACGATCGAGAGCTGTCGGAGTGACTGTCCTGCGGTCTGCGGAGATCGGCAGTGTTCGACCGGTGAAGGCGTCTGGTCTTGTCCCCAGGATTGCGATGTGTGTGGCAACGGGATCTGTGGCCCCTACGAAGCGAATTGCCCCGCAGACTGCCAGCCCACCTGGTGTGGCGACGGGATCTGTGGGAGCGGCGAAGACTACACCAACTGCAACGTCGACTGCGGCTACTGTAATGATGGCGTGTGCGGTAACAACGAGGACTGGTCCTCCTGCATCGAGGACTGCGGCATCTGCGGCGATGGCTACTGCGCGCCAGACGAGAACGTAGTCAGTTGCCCGGATGATTGCTCCATCCCCCAGGTTTGCGGTGACGGCTACTGTAGTTGGGGAGAAACCCGCCAGAGCTGTGCACGTGATTGCGGCGGGTACTGTGGAGACAGCCTCTGTTCCAGCGACGAGTCAACGGTCAGCTGCAGTATCGACTGCGGCTCCTGTGGTGATGGGCGCTGCGGACCGGGCGAGACCATTGATACCTGTCGGGTCGATTGCCCGGCTATCTGCGGTGACGAAAGGTGTTCTGCGGGAGAGGGCGTTTTCAGTTGTCCCGAAGACTGTGACAGCTGTGGCAACGGAGTCTGCGGCCCCTACGAAGCCGGCAGCTGCCCAACGGACTGCCCCGTCGTCTCGGTTTGCGGCGATGGGGTCTGTCGCACGGGAGAAGACCCGACCAATTGCAACATCGATTGTGGATACTGTGACGATGGAATCTGCGGCAACGACGAGACCATCAGCAGCTGTCCGGTTGACTGTGGCTATTGTGGCGATCGGATCTGCGCGCCGACCGAGAGCATCAGCACCTGTCCTTCAGACTGCGGCTCGACGCCCTTCTGTGGTGACGGTCTGTGTGGCTCCGGTGAGACGTTCTATACCTGTTCCACCGATTGCGGCTGGTGCGGTGATGGAATGTGCGGTGTGAACGAGTATCTCGAGAGTTGTCCGGACGACTGTGGCTGGTGCGGCGACGGCTGGTGTTCCGGCTCGGAACCGGATACTTGCCCGGATGACTGCAGCTGGTGTGGTGACGGGCTCTGTGGTTCGAACGAATGGTACGAGACCTGCCCGGACGACTGCGGCTGGTGTGGTGACGGGCTCTGTGGTTCGAACGAATGGTACGAGACCTGCCCGGACGACTGCGGCTGGTGTGGTGACGGGTGGTGTTCCTCCAACGAGAATGCCCAGAGCTGTTCTTTGGACTGTGGCTACTGTGGCGACGGAGTCTGCAGTTCGGGCGAGAGCACGCTAACCTGCCTTGTCGATTGCTTGGGGGCCCGGTGTGGTGACGGGAACTGCGATCCGTTCGAACAGTATCTGTGTCCCGGGGATTGCACCGGACCCGGCTCGGGAGGAGCCGGGGGAGGGTTCCCCATCCCGATTCCGGTTGGTGGCTCGGTTTGGGGTGGACCCGTACCGTACCCTGGTGCAGGTGGAACGACCGGCGGCGTCGAATAGGCGCCTTGGGCGCTGGGTCGCGGCGGGCAGAGCCCTATCCCGGCTCTGCTGGTCTCGAGCGGAGGGCGACCACGGGGCTTGCTGCCGTCGGTCATTCGCTCCAGCCAACCCCTGGCGACCGCAGTGACCCCTGCCGGCGAGCCCCGCCCGCGACGGGGGCGAGCCCCGGTCTTCGGTCACGCTCGCCACGAGGGGAGCTCCGTCCACTTGGCCGGGCGGCGAAGGCCCCGCTGAGCCCTTGCTTGGCGATGAAGTTGCGGCCAATCATAGCTCTCAATGAGCTCCACCATGTCGGCCAATCGGGAGACTGCTGGACGTGTCGCTCGGTGGTTGGTCGACAAGAGCAAACCGGATGAAGCGGTTGCGCTCCTGTGTGCGTGGGCTGCGCGTGGTCCCAACGACTCGGAAGGTCAACAGCTCCTCGCCGAGGCGCTCCGCATCGATCCGGCGGCTCGCGTTGCCCAGCAGGCCTTCGAGCGCATGGAGGGCATTGCCGGCGATCAGGGCGAGCTGGACAAGGCGCTCGACCGGTTCGCTCCCGCCGAGCTGGGGCGTCTGGAAACGGAGATGCGGCGCCCCAGTTTTCGGCGCGCGCAGATGGGCTACAACAACAACGTAAAGTACGGCGATGGGGTGTTCCACGTCCAGACCGAGGATTCCGGTCTCGACCAGCCTCACATCGTCACCCACCTATTTGCGGACGGAGGGCGGGTCATCAAGAGCCACAAACGCTCCTATGCCGAACAGGCCAACAAGGCGGAAGTGGCGGATTTCGTGCGGGCGCTGATGAAGGCCCAGCATCTGGAGATGGTCGCTATGCTGCGGGAAGGGCGCTTCGATCCGATCCTCGCGGGGCGCGAGGTGGGCGGTCTGCAGCTTCTGGTCGATCCCCCGGCGGTCGACATCCGAAAGGTTGCCAGCCAGAAGAAGGACCGTGCCGAGGCGGGGGCTACCGCTCCCTCGGCGGGGATGTCGGTTGCGGCGGTGAGGGTTTCGGCCCCGCCCCCGCCCCACCTTGTGTCGGTGTCCTCGCGGGCTCCAGCCCGAGCAGCCCTACCCCAGGACTGTCACTTCACGCTCCACGTCCTACGCTGTCTCACCGGTGGCCCGGAACGCTACGAGCCGCGCGGCACCAATGTGATGATCGGTCGCGACGGTGAGATCGCGTTGTCCGGCGACGAGTTCGTTCACCCTCGAGAGGCCCGTCTCAGTTACGAAGAGGGGCGCCTGTGGTTGCACGATCTCGAAGGGGGCAACGGCGTGTTTTTGAGAATTCGCACCCCGGTCGAGGTCTCTTTTGGAGACGAATTCGTCGTGGGGGACGAGCTGCTGCGGGTCGAAGCCAACCCCATCCCCAACGACGGACCCGATCCGGACCCCACGTACTTCTATTCCTCACCCAAGTGGCTTTCCTCGTTCCGGGTCGTTCAGGTATTCGAAGGAGGGATCTCGGGTGCGTGTGTGGTGTCACGGGGTAGCACCTTGCAGATCGGCTCGGCAATCGGCGATCTGATCTTCCCTGACGATCCCCTGGTGGCCGAACAACACTGCATCGTCGAGGAGCAGGCTGGCTCCGTGGTGTTGACCGATCTCGGATCCCGAACAGGGGTCTTCGTCCGCATCCGAGGTTCTCAGGAACTCACGCAAGGCGATGAGCTGTTGCTGGGACGCACTCGCCTCGTGGTTGATCTGAACTAGCAGGAAGTCTGGGCGTGCGCGCCCGTCGTGATTGCGCCGTAGCCCCCACAAAAACGCAACGGCCGGAGCGGGAGAACTCACCCGCCCCAGCCGCGTCGGACGAAACTCGCGCTTACTCAGCCGCAGCGGCCGGAGGCGCTTCTTCAGCAGCCGGAGCCGCGTCGGCGGGAGCTGCTTCGGCAGCAGCCTCGTCGGCAGGAGCCGCTTCGGCAGCCGGCGCAGGTTCCTCAGCCTTCGGCTCCTCTGCCGGGGGCTGCGAGCCACCGCAGGCGAAAGCGATCGGGAGAACAGCGAGAGCGAGCAGGTTGCGAATGGTCATTTAGAGGATCCTCCTGAGAGAACCGAGCCAGCACCTTGGTGGGCTCGGGACAGTCGAGTGATGCCCGAAACATCGCGTTCTACTCAACCAAAAACCGCACCCCCTTTGGTCCCCCAGGAAAAGGTGTGTAATAACGAAGACTTACGCTTTTCCCTTCGGCGTTTTTTTGATGACTGCGGAGGCCTTGGCGACCGAATTGCCCAAAAACCCCGACCGCGGAGGCGTGGGGTCAGCGGTCGGAATCGACCGCCTGGTCCTCTGTGCTGCTCTCCAACAGCCATCGAGTCGCCCGGGGCAGGTTGACCCAGCGCACCTGCAGCCGGTAGCCACCCTGCGTGTCGGATCGACAGGAACGGATCTTCATCAGCGCGGAATGCTTACCGCCATCGAGCCACCCGGTCAGCGAAGATCCGGGCGGCGGAGAAAAGTCTGCCAGCAGTTCGGCATGGTCTCCCTTGGAGCACAAAAGGGTTGCCGAGCCATGGTCAGGGAAGGACAGGTGAAGCGTCATGAACGACGAACCTTGCCAATGGCGTCGCGCGCCTCTCTCTCGGCATCGCGTTCGCGAAGCAGCTGGCGCTTGTCGTACTTCTTTCGTCCCCTGGCTAAGGCAATCTGCACCTTGACCCGCCCCCGTTTGAAATAGCACTGGGTCACGATGAGCGTCATTCCCTCGGCCTCGACCTTGCCGCGCAAACGTCGGATCTGTTCGCCGTGGAGGAGCAATTTGCGGGGACGTTTCTCGGAATGCCCGAACGCCGCATGCTGACGGGGGGCGATCCGCAGGCCTTTCACCCACGCCTCGCGACGGGGGTCGATCTCGACCCAGGCGTCGCTCAGATCGGCTGCGCCATCCCGGAGCGAGCGGACTTCGCTACCAATCAGGACCAGTCCTGCCTCCAGGGTCTCGGCCAGCTCGTAGTCGAATCTCGCCCGGCGGTTCCGGCAGATCAGCCGAAAGTCCGAGGTCGACGCTGAGGCTGGAGCATGACGCATGGCACCGCGACAATGACTTCGACCGTTCCGCGGCGCAAGGGCCAAGCGGGGACCGTCGTTTCAGCGCGGCCCGGCATCCTGCCAGAAGCGATCCGGGACACCCACCGCGTGATTCGCGTACCGGGCGGCCACGAACAGGGCGTCGCCCAGCCGGTTCAGGTACGCTCCGACGTTGGCAGGCAGCGGCTCGCGGCGTTGAAGGGCGAAGACCAGCCGTTCCGCCCGACGGCACACGGTTCGCGCGTGGTGCAGGGCGGCGGAAGTTGGGTGTCCGCCGGGAAGGATGAAAGCAGTAAGAGGGGGGACCATCGCGACGAACCCGTCAATTCGCGCCTCGAGCCTGGTCACGTCGCTGGCGGTGATCGGTTCGAATCCGGGCCGGACGGACTGGCCCGGGGGGGCGGATAGTTCCGCACCCAAGGTCAACAGATCCCGCTGGACCTGGTGAAGAAATGAATCCAATGCGGCTTCGGTTCCGATGGCTCGCACCACTCCAATCACGGCGTTCAACTCGTCGAGCGTACCCAGGGCGTCAATCCGAGGGTCGTCTTTGCTGACGCGGTGGCCCTCCAGCAAGCCGGTCTCTCCGGTGTCTCCATGCCTGGTGTAGATGGGCATGAACCCGAGATAGTGCAGGTCGTTGGGCAAGGGAAGGCCCACCGGGTGTCTTTCGCCGCGGCCCTAGCTGAGCGATTGGGCGTAGGTGCGACAGGATTCCACCCAGAGCTCGCGGTCCATCTGTGCCCCGTCCTGGATCTGGACCCCAAATCCTGGGGGTACGGTCGCGTACTCTCCACGCTCCAAACCGCGTCTCCAGGCGACTCGTCCCACCAGGCGCACCCGCCGTTCGCAGCGCGGCGGACGCAACTCCAGCCATGCCAGATCATCGTCCGGCGGGGCCAGGGTTCGCACGTACAGCCCACCCTCGCTCACGTTGTAGCAGTACCCATAGTCGTCGCTGTCGCGACCCGCGCCGCGGAACGCTACGGTCGTTCCGTACAGGAGCCGTTGAGCAGCACGATTGTCCACGCCTCGCGGACGGTCCATCTCGTTGGCAACGAACAGGACGTTCTCGGCTGGCGCGAATCCATCGGTGGTCGTGACTCGTTCCAGATCGCTGAGCTGGCTCCGCCGTTCGGCGATGTCACGGGGAGGGCACGTCAAGATCCACAGGGGCTGGGTGTCATTGGTGCGCGTGCGCTCGATCAAGGGCCGGGCGTTGGGCAAGAGGTCCGAACTGGCCACGGTCACCGCCACCTTCTGAGACGAAAGGAAGGTTTCGATGTCCTCGGCCTGAACGGCGAAGGTTACCGAGTAGCCGGCGTTCCGCAGGATGCGCCCAATGACGATGCGGCGAGTTCGATCCGGATCGGCGACCAGGGCCGTACCCCGCGTGGACTCGGGGGCGCTGGCCGCGCTGCGTGTCAGACGTCGAAGGCGAGACTTCAAGGTGTCTCCCGTGGACCGAAGGACGATGTCATCCGCTCCCCAGGCAAACGCGGAGGCGAATCCGAGGTCACCAACGGTCGTGGCCCAAGACATGACAGGAAGCGAGCAATGGCGGGACTCGGCTCGACGCTCGATAGCAAACGATTCGATGGCAGGCTGGTCTCCGTCCAGCAGGATGGCGTCGACGTCCCGTTCGTCGAGCCAGAGCGAAGCCGCGCGGGGCTCGCGTTCGCAGTGGACGCTGAAGCTCGAATCGGTTGCCACCCCGTTCAGGAGCCTGCGCTCCTCGTCCGAGAATGCGCCCAGGGCCAGAAGGGTTCGGGTGTCCGCCATCTTTACCTTTTGCAGTACGGCCGCCCCCCAACCCCGAAAAGGGGACTGGTGGGGCGGACCCCAAAGGAGCCCCGCCGAGCGCGCAAGCAGACGCCGGTCCGGATGACGGCCGCATGGGCCGAGCGCCGGGTTACCGCCTGTGCAACAGTTCCCTCAGCTCGGCGAGTACCGCGGCATCGAGGCCCGAAAGGAGCGGTTCGAGGGGGGCCGAGACGCTCAGCGTTACGGTGTCCATCGTAGCGGCGGCATCGCTCCGTACCTCCGGGCGGTCAAGGCCTGTGAGCCGGCCCAGGGGACTCTCGCGGAGGGCTGACCAGGTGGCTAGCAGACGCTCCCTGGATGAGTCGAGCTCCGGGCCGAAGTCCCCGGCCAGGACGGCGGTGAGGCGAACTCGTCCGGTCCCCTCTGGGCGCGCCGTGACTGCGGCCGCGACTGCATTGCGCAACAGGCCAAACACCCCCAGGCTGTACTCTCCCAAGAACGGGCCCGCCGCATAGTACCGGAGCGGATCGTTGGCGAGGCTCTGGGGGAGACTGGACAGCGCGGCGCCTTGCAGCGCAGCGGGGGACCGGCGGAGTCTGTTCCGGGCGAAGGCGGCCACCACCCGCGACAGGGCCGGATTACCCACGGCCACGCCGAAGAACCGCCCCTTGACCGAGACGAACGATTCCAACGTGGTCCCCACCAGACCCGTCACGCGAACCACCCCGGGTCCTTCCTGTTTTGCCAACGGGTCGCTCACCAGCCGTTGCTCGAACGCGCTTCGAGCCGAATCCGCCATCTCGGCGGCATCCACCAGCAGCAACTGACCGTCATCGAATCCTGCCGAGCACAGGGTCGAGACGCGTTGCGGATCGACGCCACTGTCGTGAAGGAAGGACCGGCGGCGTTTTTCGGGGAGAAGTCGGTTCAACCAGCGACCGATGCTGGGCTCGGCGCGGAGCTCGTCGAGGCGAATCACCATGAGCCAGCGCAGCCCTGCAGCCGGGACGAAATCGGTCAGGGGCCCCTGGTGCAGGGGCTCTTGAACTACCACGGGTTCGGGGTTTGGTTTGGGTGATCCGGCGCAGCCGACGGCCATCGGCAACAGCCACAGCCAACGCCGCAAACCCCTGTTCATCAGACGACCGTTACGTAACAGAACCGCCGGTCCTTCGAACCGACCCGCAACAGCACCCGCTGACCGCGCGCCAGCGAAAAACGCTCGTCCGTCACGCGGCAGCCGTCGACCTCGACGCCCCCTTGCTGCACCAGTCGCCGGCCTTCGCTGGTGCTCTTGACCATTCCGGCCAGACTGAGCGCCTTGGGTAGCCACAGGCCATCACCCTCCACCGTCAGGGAGTGCTCCGGGACGTGGTCGGGCAAGCCCCGGGACAGGTAGGCTTCCTGGAAAGAGGCCTGCGCCGCCACTGCCGCCTCTTTACCGTGGAAGCGCTCCACCATCTCGAAGGCGAACGCCGCTTTCGCTTCCAAGGGTTGAGCCGTCTGACGCAAGGACGATATCGCCTGCTGACTCTGACTGGAGAGGAGCTCGAAGAACCGCCAAATGACCGAGTCGTCGATCTGCATGCATTTACGGTACTGGACGATGGGCGGTTCCCTGAGCCCGATGTAGTTGTCCGCGCTCTTGCTCATCTTCTTGCCCACCACCTGCCCATCGACGATTCGCGCATCCAATCCCTCCAGGATGGGTAAGGTCATTACGACCTGAGGAGATTGACCGTAACGCTGCTGGAGATCGCGCCCCACCATCAGGTTGAAGAGTTGATCGGTCCCGCCCAACTCGATGTCGGCCTCCAGGACTATGGAATCGTAACCCTGCAATAGCGGGTAGAAGAGCTCATGAAGGTAGACGTCCCTCTGCGTCTCGAAACGCTCCCGGAAATCCCGGCGTTCCAAGGTGCGTGCCAGGGTTCGCTTGGAGGCCAGATCCAGGACCTGGTGCAGCGACACCACAGACAGCCACTCGCTGTTGTAGCGGACGATGGTGCGGGAAGGGTCCAGTATGGTGAAGGCCTGCTCTTGGTAGGTCCGCGCCGCCTGTTCGATTTGTTCACGAGACAGGCGCGGCCGAGCTTCGTTCTGTCCGGTCGGGTCGCCCAACTGCGCGGTGAAGTCACCGATCAGGAAGATGACCTGATGCCCAAGATCCTGGAACTGGCGCATCTTGCGCATCAGCACGGTGTGCCCGAGGTGAAGATCGGGACGCGTCGGGTCGAAGCCCGTCTTGACGCGCAAGGGACGTCCCTGGGCAAGTTTCGATTTGAGCTCCTCGAGCTGATGAATCTCGACGGTGCCTCGGATGATTTCCTGCAGGGGACCTAGCTGATCGTTCACGCCGCAGACGCTAGCATGACGTCAGTCATCGTCTCCCGTGATCGCCAGGTGGCGACTCGAGTTGACGATCTCCTTGAGCTCCTTGCCCACCTTGAAGAAGGGAAGCCGCTTGGCGGGCACCGGCACGGGCTGGCCCGTGCGGGGATTGCGTCCGTCGTAGGGCCTGTACGGGCGCACCGTGAAGCTGCCAAAACCCCGGATCTCGATGCCTTCGTTGTTGCACAACGCGTCCAACATCGAATCGAACACACAGGCGATCAGGGCCTCCGCCCGCGTCTTGGTCAGATCCCCTCGGGCGGCAATCGCCTCGATCAACTCACTCTTGGTCATGGCGGTCCTCCTCGCAACCCACCGACATTACTCAGAATCTATCCCGGTCCGCGGCCCGGGCCAAGCCCTTTGGCGCCCGGGGCAGCAAATGCCGCCAGCCGGAGGCTCGGTGCCCCAATCTCGGGCCGCGAAGAGCCCATCCATCGAGGGCGAGCCAGGGATTGGAGCTCAGCGTTCCCCTGGCTGACTGGTCGAACGGCGCACGCGATCGCGAGGCGCGTCGATGCCGCACCCATCCAATCGGCAAGCTAACGCATCCCGACCGGAGAGAACTCGAGGTCATCGAGCGCAAGACCGTCGGTCGCGAGGCGCGTCGGTGCCGGACCCATCCACCCGGCAAGCTAACGCATCCCGACCGGAGAGAACTCGAGGTAATCGAGCGCAAGACCGTCGGCGGAGCCCTCAATCTCCAGATGGGTGATGGGGGTGTGGGCCTCCACGAAAGGTCCCGTCACCGTGAAACAGTGGTCCTTCTGGACCGTCCTTTCGAAATGTGTTTCTCGTCCCAGGATGCTGACCTTCGCTCCGATTCTGCCATTGCGACGCGCCACCCAACCCAAGCGTGTGCCCGATCGCGATGGGGGATGGGGAGCGAGGAATCGAACGCGAAATCTGTCTCCATCACTGCGCAGTTCGAGCGCTCGCCGTCCCGAGGTGCAGTCGTTAGGGGGATAGATGGGACGAATCCAGCCATCCTGGACGCCTCGTGGCGGCCACAGTGATTCGGCTTCGTAGCGATATCCGCTTGGAGCATCTTGCCAGAGCAGCGGTTCAAGGCGGGCGGTCTGGTTGCTCCGAGTGGGATCGAACCGATACAAAAAACTCGGTGGCTGGTCCTGAGCTGCCCACAGATCGCGATCGAATCGATCCCCGCGGTGGCGTGCAACGAACAGACCGTGGCGGGCGTCGAGGATGGTTGGATCGTGGCCCAACAAGAAGCCATGGTCCGTATCCACGAATACCAGCCCCTGCGTCAGGCCCGCTGCCGATGGCACGTTTGGCTCGTATAGGGGGCGCCCACCATCCCGCTGTGCCAGGCTTCGATGCTGAAACACGCCGTGGAATGCGAACCCACAGAGCGACAAGGGAATGACCCAGTTGAGGCGTCGCCGCTGCATCAGCCACTCCGCCACAAGGACGTGCTCCAGGGGGAGCGCGTCAGCGAACAGCCTGGCTCCCCCCCCCGGGTAGCTGCCATCGAAGTAGAAGGGAAGGTAGGCCAGGACCACGGCTGCCGCGCCGACGACCAGGGCCCCAGCTCTGGCATGCCGAACGTTGCGGACCATGGCCAGGACGAGCAAGGGCGCCAATAGCTCGAGGTTCAACAGGTCGAGGGCATGCCACCGGAGACGCAAGGCCGTCACCAGAGCGGACTCGACCAGCCCGTACCCCTTCGGAAGTCGACTGGCGATGTAGTCTCCGTGCTCGTTGAGGCAGCCCACGCCAGCCCCCCAACCGTATCGGAAGCAACCCGGAGGTCCATCGGCAACCGCATAGTAGGCGAGTTGAGCGGACCCCAGCCAATGTCCCGTGGCGACCTTCTGGTAGTACAGAAAGAACAACAGACCCGGCAACAGCCCCACCAGCAGGGCCGCCCATCGAGGGCCAGAGCGCTCGGCTGCTCGCGCGAAGGGGCGCAGCGCCAAGGCCGAAACTGCCGCTGCCAGTCCGGTGAAAGGTCGCGTCGCCACCAGGATTCCCAGGCACAGCCCCGCCAGAGCGTAGCTCGGTGCGCTGCGTTTGAGCAACGCCCACAAGAGGACAATCCACAGAAGGGCACTGAGCCCGTGCGACATCGTGTCGGCGGTGTGATAGCGGAGCGCTGCGCAGATGAGGCTCAGCAGGGCCGCTGCCAACGTCACCTCGCGCCGGCCGAAAACCCGATGAGCCAGGCCCGCGGTGGCGACGACCAGGCATCCCCCCAGCACCGGACCCACCAGCATGGGGGTTCGGGTCAAGAAGCCCAAGGCCAGAACCAGCGCGTAGCCCGGCGGGAAGATCACCGCCAGGCCTTGACCGTCGGGATCGAGCAGCAGGAAACGCCCCGCCAGGGACTGGGGTGCCATCTGGGCATTTACCAGCCAAGAACCGGATGCAAATGTCCTAGCCTGCAGGTAATACGCCGTGGCATCGATGATGCGCGGTCCACCTCTCAAGTAGAAGAGTACGTACGCGTACGACAGGAGCATCGCCGCTGCCGCCAGAGCACCCAGGCAAGTCCGCGGGTGTTCCAGCATCCATCCGCCGAGGGCGGTTCGACCGAAACGCCACACCGCAAGGCTGGTCCAAGCCATGGCGACCAACAGCGCGGCCAGCGCCGCCCAGTCTGGTGGGATTCCGAAGGTCCCCATCGTCCGCCTCTAGGGCGCCTGGACCGCCCACAGATGGTAAAGGACGATGCCCAACCGGCTGCTGGTGATGGAGAGCTCGAGGTTCGGGGAGACATCTGGGGCGGGAAGATCGAGCCAAACCTCGCTCCAGCCATCACGTGGATGAAGCTCGAGTGGCAGTAGGCGACCCGATTTCAGGTGAAAGCGCAACTGCAGGTCACGGTACGGTGTGACGCGCATCACCAGACGTGCTGGCCGTCCAGCTTTCATCCCGCGCACCGTGAATGAGTAGCGTTGCTCCGGGACCACCTCCCGACCTGCGTCCCACAGATCGCGGGAGGGGTTCTTGGGATCGGGCAGCAGCTTCATTTCCACGAAGGCCATGGCCCGGTGGCGGGGGATGAAGTCATGGGCCTGTTCGCTCAGCAGATCCGCGAAATCGAGGCGGTCAACGATGACTTCGCCGGGCCGCAAAAGGATGGGCTGCTCTGCCTGATCGAGAGAGCTCCAGTCGGTGCGATAGATGACCTTGGTTCGGCCGCCGCATATCACGTTGCCGCGCACCGGAACGTCCATCAGGCGACCCGAAGTGAACCAGAAGGGAAGGCGCTCCCACCAGGTCGGGTAGATGGCCATGGCATCGGGTCGCTCCCGGGGAGAGATCCGCTGGACCAACTCGATGGCGGCCGCCTCACCCCACTGGGATGCGCGGGCAAACGGGAGCCGATTGGTGCCTCCCAGACCGATCAGATCCAGACCCATCAGGTCCGACACATAGGGGATCGCCCCGGCATCCCCCACCAGGACGCGATGCGGGGTGGGGCGTATCGCATGCCGCAGGACGTACCCAGCTTGCACCTGTTGGTCAAAGATGTTGCGCGAGGCCCGCCCAAAGAACCAGCGCTGCTGCTGAAGCCTTGGGATTTGGCCCCAGGTGACGAGGGCCAGCGTAACCAACGCCAGCCCTCCCTTGGTCCATCGTGATCGGTTGTTGCCTCTCCCACGAAGTGCCGACGCCACCAGCCAGGCCCAGCCCAGGGTCGCCGCCGCGAGCAGCCAGGCCAAGGCGGGCATGGAGTAACGCTCGTTCTGCCAGCGGACCTGTCCGTTGAACGAGACGATCAGTGTCCACAGGACCAGGGAAGACCAGAGCAGGCCAGCGTAGCGTCGGGTGGCCTGGGGTACCAGCGCGAGCAACCCGAGCCCCCACACCAGCCAGCCGGTGACGGGGTTGTTTCCCAGGTGATAACCCGTCACGCGCAGGAGCTGGTACTTGAGGTGGATCCAGTACTCGCTCAAGACTTCGATTGGGGTGAGCAGGGGATTGTTGATCTCGAGCTTCACCAGGGCTCCAGCCGCCGCGAAGCTGCCGGTCAACAGGCGATTGGCGATGGCGAAGCCCAGGGTCACCAAGCAAGGTAAAGTGACGATAGTCAGCAGGCCCACCGTCGCGGCACGCGTGCCAAAGCGCCGACGAATACGCCGTGCCAGATCGAAGGCGAACACGAAGGTCAGGCCAAGGGCCTCGGGACGAGTGGCTACGGTCAACAACAACGCCAAACCCAGACCCACCAGCATCCGCCACGGCATTTCGGCTCGGACCGCCAGGATGCCGACGATTGCGTCCCAGCAGACCAGACAGCCTGCCCATAGCGCCAGGAATAGAGCCACCTCCATCCCGCTCCACATCGTCCAGTCCAGCGCACCCACACCCAAGAACACGAACGGCAACAGGTAACTCGTGTACCGCGGTAATTCGGAGAACAGGCAGCGGAACCCGAGCAGTATGGCCAGCACGCTGACCGTGGCCAGGGTCGCTGCGAAGTGCATGAGCGTCAAACCCTGGAAGCCCACGAGCCAACCCAGCGCCAACACCAACGGATACAGGGCACTCGTCCCTCCGCTGCTGTACCCGCTACCCGCAATCCATTCGAAGGGGTAGCCGCGGGCCGTCGAGCGCGCGAAGTCGAAATGAATGAATACGTCGTCCAAGGGCGCGGACCACAGCCCCGTCCATCGACCCCGCTGGCTCGGTTCATAGGCGCCGGGATTGGCCCAGGCCACCGCATTGCCCAGCTGCCAATGCTGCGACTCGAAGAAATAGGCGGCCAACAGAAGCGTCCAGGTCCCAGCCACCAACGCGAACAGCAAGGGTTCGATGCGTTCCAGCCAGTCAGCCGGACGTACGTGGAAGAGCTTTTGGAACCCGACCATGGAGCGTCGCCATCTAACCACGGCTCAGGCCAAGCTCAATCCCCGATCCCGGTTGGCACAGGCAGCCAACCACGGGGCGGGCCGGGGGCTCGCAGGATTCGGCGTCCTTCCCCGCGGCCGCGTGCCATGGCCGTGCCTCGAGCGAGCGGCTCCAGACACCGGGAACAGGGCAGCCAAGGGTGGTTAGCGGGTGGCCCACGCCGGTGGGGCTCGGGCTTCTCGGCTGTAATCGCCACACTCGCCGGATGGGCATGACTGCGCCATCATGACGTCGCCTCGTCGCACCGACCCAGCCGAGTCACGACCCCTCATGGCCGAATCGACGCCCCGCCAACAGCCGTTGACCTTCGTGGTCCTGACGGCGTTCATCGTGGCCGTGCTGGTCCTGGATGGGATCACCTTTCGCAACAGCTTCCAGCTCGAGAAGCTGCGCGAACAATCCATTGTGGAGGCCACGCTACTGCTCGCCAACGAGAAGGCGGATCGACTGGAGAAGCGACTCATCGACCAGGACAACGTAGTGGCCTCTACGCTGGACGTTACCCAGCGCCGAAGCTTTGGTTCCCAGTGGTTGGAGATCGCGCGACTGCAGACCCCCACCGTGCGTTCGGTATATCTCTTGGACCTCGGCACCACGGATCGGGAGGTTCTGGCCATGGCATCGCGATTCCCCGGGCCAGAGGACGAGCGTTTTCGTCGCCTCCTGTGGCTCGTGTTCGGTCGGGAGATGAAGGTGGAGGACCGAGCCCTCGGCGAGCTTCGTCACCTGCACCGGCACGTAGATGGCCAGCCGTTTCTCTTGAGCTATTGGCAACGGGAGGTGGAGGGGCGCCGCTACCTGGTCGTTGCCTGGCACGACGTAGCGTCAATCGTCAACCACGTCTTTTCGACCCTTTACCCGGAGACCGACCAGTCGAGCCGGATCAATATTGTCGACGCCGAGGGACGGCTCGTGTACGGCAGACCACTGGGGCGGGAAGGGGTGGTTCTGGGCCGCCAGTTCGAGACGACCCTGTACAAGTGGCGCCTCAATGTCACCATGACCGCGGCTCGGGAACTGGCGGCCGCGGTGGCCCGGCGGCGGGTCCTGGAGATGGTTCTGGTGGGACTCTCCGGCCTGGTCGTGATTGCTGGTTCGGTGGTGATCCTGGTGGCAGCCGCCCGTGAGCGTAAGCTCTCCAATCTCAAGAGCGACTTCGTTGCCAATGTCTCTCACGAGCTCAAGACGCCGCTTTCCCTGGTGCGAATGTTCGGCGAGCTGTTGCAGAGTGGCCGGGTGGAGAGCGAAGCCAAACGCAGCCAGTACCTTCAGATCATCGTGAGTGAGAGTGAACGACTGGCTGCTCTGATCGAGAACGTGCTGGACTTCGCCAAAGTCGAGCGAGGGAGGGCCGCCTACGAGTTCACCGAGGGCTGTGTCCCGGACGTGGTGGCTCGTGCGGTGGAGGCTTGTCGGGTCAGGGCCGAGCGAGAGAACGTCAAGCTGGAGCTGGAGACCGTCGGAGAGGTTCCACGAGTGGCCTTAGACGAGCGAGCCGTCGAGATCGCCGTGATCAACCTGGTTGACAACGCCCTGAAGTACGCGGCGGGCGGCAAACGCATCCGGGTGCTGGTGCAGCGCCGGGAAGGGGACATCGAGATTCGAGTGATCGACGAGGGGCCTGGAATTCCGCAGGACGAGAAGCGTCGAATCTTCGAGCGATTCGTGAGGGGACGGGGGTCGCGCAATCAGCGCATCCGAGGGAGCGGCATTGGCCTGGCGCTGGTTCGCCACATTGCCGAGGCGCATGGGGGGCGAGCCTGGGTGGAGGACGGTCCCGAACGAGGCGCCCAGTTCATCGTGACGCTGAGTCGGCGTCGCGGCGCCCAGATCAGCGCCGAGGCGCTGGACACCTCCCCGACCGCGTGAACCCAACGCTGCGGCGTTGCGCCAAAGCCCCCCATCACCGGGACCGCCGGGCGACCAATACCGCGTTGGCCAAGTGCAGTCCCGGCGGCTCGGGCAGACGGGTGACCTCGAGCCCCAACGTCTTGACGTACGACTCGATCCCAGAGAACGGCGAAAACCCGAGGCTCTGGGCTTGGTTCATCCCCAAGCGTACCCCGAGGCGCTCCAGCGACCGAGCCAGCCAGCCACCCCAAGGGCTGCGGCCGTCGATGTCGCGGATGACCAGGCATCCGCCGGGCCGCAACGCAGCGGCGGCCCGTTGCAGGACCGGGACCTGGACTTCAGTGTCGAGGTAGTGCATCACGTCGATCAATAGAACCGTGTCGGCGGCTGGAAAGGCGGCGTCGCGCAGGTCCCCTTCCCAGAAGCGAGCCTGTCCGTTGGCTGCCCGATTGGCGACGCCGACCTTGCGGGTGTCGAAATCGAACCCCACAAGGGACGTGATGTGCCCGCCGTCGAGCAGGGCGAGACCCAGCTGTCCGCGGCCGCATCCCCCGTCCACTGCGTCGCCCCCAACCCAAGGGCATGCCAATAGCTGGGTCAGGATCGGATCGGTTCGCAGCTTGATGGCAACGTAGTGACGATCCGAAGCGGGAGCGTCCCGATAGCGAAGTCGAGACGCCTGCAGCTGGGCGCGCAGCGAGGCTGACAAGGCGACCTCCCCCGTCGACCTATTGGGTCGAACTCCCCTCGGGAGGGGGAGCCACCGAGCCGCGCAGCGGTACGCGAATCAGACGCAGGTACATGTGGGCGGTGCGATGGGTCGGCTCGATCTCGATCACGGCCTCGAACTCGCGGCGCGCCGCTTCTTGCTGGCCGGCACCGAGCAACAGGGTACCCAAGGCCAGGCGTCCTGGCACGAAACTGGGATTGTGCAGGCGAGCGGCCTCAAAACACTCACGGGCGCGACCGATCTCGCCGGCGTCGCGATACAGGATCCCAAGCCGCACTTGAAGGTCGGCGAAGTGGGGGCAGAGCTGCACGGCCTTCTCGAGCTCACGAATCGATTCGGTGACCATGCCGGCGTCCACGTAGGCCTGGGCCAGCTCGGCGTGCATGTTCGCGATCTTGCCCTTGATGAAGGGATCGACCGGCGCCGCCTCGGCGCGGAGCCTGACCTGGGAGTACACACGCCGGGCGGAATCGTATTTGCCCAGGTCGTTGTAGGTGACCATGAGATTGAGCTGAGCCTCGGTGTAGTTCGGGTTCAGCAGGACGGCCTTCTCGAAATGGGCCTCGGCTCCCACGAAGTCGGCGCGGTTGTGGGCGATGACACCCAGCATGTGGTGGACGTCGGCGAATCGGTCCGCCTTGCCGACAACCTGGCGCAGGAGGTACTCGGCTTTCTCGTACTCTCCCCGCTGGTAGTGCTCCCGCCCGAGCACCAGGAGCTGCCGTTCGTGGTCGTCCATCGCTCATAAAGTGTGGTCGAAAAGTCGGGCCGGATCCATGGTCTCGGGGCCCAGGGCCCCGAGACCCCTGTGCACGCGTTCCGTGCGGTCCTTGCCCCGGTCAGGAGCGGCTGCTACGGCGGGGGCGTGCCCTCGCACCAGTCCGAGTCGATACGTCACGTCGGACGGATCGTTGATCCTTCGGTGAGCGACGAGAACGGCTCTGACCCGGTCGACGAGGCACCGGCTCCGTCGGTGCGGGCTGAGCAGGCCGACCCGGCCCCAGTTCCGACACCCGAGGAACAGGTGCCCAGCGGGTCTGACCGCTTGGGTGGCGAGCGGACCGGGCGTCCCTTGTCCCGGCTGCGCGGGGTGTTGCGACCTGAGCTGATTCCGGACGGCGAAGCGGCGGGAGCGATATCCGAGCGGGTGGATCAAGTCGGAGCAAAGCTCGGGATCCCCGTGCCGGTGGCGGTGACCGGTCCATCGGAGCCCTTGGATGGGTCGCTGGGCGACGATGCCGTCATGCGCTCCTCGGTTTCGGGCATGGATGAGCTGGAGCAGGAGCGAGCTCAGGCGCGGGGGTCTCGCGACCAGGAGCTCGACCGGGTTGGCTCCGGTTTGATGAGCCTCCAGCATTTCCCTGGGGTTCGAATCCCCGGGCGGGGTCGGAGGCTGTCGCCCAATCTGGTCGCCCTCTTTGGGGCCCTTCTGGGTTTGGCCTTGGTCGCGACGCTGATCGCGGTGGCCGTGAGCCTGGACCACCGTCCCCGTGACCTGGTTCCGCCGCGACCGGTGGCGAGCGCGCCGGCCTCATCCCAGCCGTCCGCGCAGCAGCGGCCCAAGCCTTCACCCCGCCGACAGCGCCAGAAGATCCCCGGACCCTACCGAATCGCAGACTCGGAGAATGATGCGGCGCTTCGCATCCACCGAGGCCAGATTGGCTACGAATCGTTCATCAAGGCGGTCCAGAAAGCGGGAGTCCCCGAGAAAGAAGCCTATCGGGTAGTGGCTGCCTTCCGAGGCGTTCGCTCCCTCGATTCCTGCGCCCGGACCGACCGGTTCGTTGCCGCGATCAACCGGTCGAGCCGACGCCTGGTGGCATTCGAGTTCATCACCGGACCCGAGGAGATCTACCAAGCCAGGGAGAACGGCGAAGGTCGACTCGAAGCCAGCAAGCTCGATCTGAAGGTTCGCCGTGACCGCGTGGCGGGAGCGATACTCGTCGACGAGGCTGGCCTGGCCACGGCGATCGAACAAGGTGGATTCGAAGCTCCACTGGCTCGCGTCCTGGGGGAGGCTCTGGCCGGTCATGCCAATCTGGAGGAGCTGGACCGCGGCACCCGCCTGCGCCTGGTCGTGCAGGAAGTGACAGCGCTCGGCGAGTTTGCCCGCTACGCTTTCGTAGAAGCGGTGGAGGTCGTCTTCTCCGACGATCGGGAGCCCGTTCGGGTCTACCGGTTCCAGGGGCCGCGGTTCCGGGGTTACCTGGATTCCTCGGGGCGTGCCCTGGACGAGGGCGGCTGGAGGAAGCCCATTCCGAATGCGCCGGTGACCAGCCGCTTCAACCTGCGCCGCATGCACCCCGTGCTCCACAGGACCATGCCACATACCGGGATGGACTTCGGCGCACCCATGGGAACCCCGATCGGAGCGGCATCCATCGGGACCATCTCCTTCATTGGATATGCAGGGCCGAACGGGAACCTGGTCAAGATTCAGCATCCGGGCGGGATCGAAACCGGTTACTCCCATCTATCCCGGTTCGCTGAGGGCCTGAAGATCAACGACAAGGTCCGGCGTCTTCAGACCATTGGCTACGTTGGTTCGACGGGGCGCTCCACCGGCCCCCACCTTCACTTCTCGGCCAAACGTGCTGGCAAGTTCTTCGACCCGGAGACTCTGCACATGGATGGCATGCGGACCATCCCAAGCGCAGATCGAGCCGTGTTCGAGCCAGCGCGCCGCGAGCTGGACACGTTGCTCGACGCCATCGTCCTGCCACCGGCTCTACAGAACCCGCCCGCGGCCAGTTCCCCGGCCACTGCCGCGCCGGACGTCGCTCCCAGCCAGGGATGGGAGGAAGAGGCGGAGCCATCCATGGATCCCCCCGCCCCGGTGGCGAGTCCGACTCCCACGGGTCAACCGGCCCCCGCAACCCCCGTCACCCCGGCTACCCGCTCTGGTTCTTCCTCCATCTACCTCAGCGACGAGGAGCTGTTGAAGATGCAGAATCGGAGCGATGACGGAGAAGTACCATAGTGGGCTAGATTCGCGACATTGGGGTCGCAGGCTGGGCTGCCAATGGTTCTCGCTCCGACTCATCGACGAGTTCCCCGGCCTCCAACTGTAGCCCCTGGGCCAGGTGTCGGAAGGCTTCGGGGACCAGACTGGCTGGTGAGGGCGCAGCCCCGGTCAGTTGCCGGACCGAGGTGACGGGATATTCGCGGATGCCACAAGGCACGATCAGATTGAAGAGCGACAAATCAACGCCCAGATTCAGCGCATAACCATGCATGGTCACCCACCGGGATATTCGAACCCCCACGGCTCCGATCTTGGCAATGAAGGGGGAGCGGTCCGCCCCCGGCCAGGCCTGTGGAGAACGGGAGTCGACCCACAAACCGACCAGCCCTTCCACGGTACCGCCCTGTAGACCCAGCCCCTCCAGCACCGAGTTCATGGAACGGCACAGGGCCATCACGAATCGGCGCACGTCGCGGCGCCCGGCACCAAGACCGATGATCGGGTAACACACCAATTGTCCCGGCGCGTGAAGGGTCACGTCGCCACCGCGCTCCACCGCGATGACCTCGATCCCAGCTTGCGCCAGGTGCTCCGCCGAAGCCAGCAGGTGTTCTGCCTTGGCGCCGCGGCCCAGGGTGATGACCGGCTGGTGCTCCACGAAGAGTGCCACGTCACCGATGCTGCCTGCCTGTCGCAGGGCCACCAAGCTTCGTTGCAGCTGCAGAACGGCTGTGTAGGGCTGGCAACCAAGCCATCTTCCCACCAGGCCCGTGTGGTTCATGGGGCTCACTCCGGGACGCTCACCCCGGCCGCACGCAGTTCTTCACGAATCGAATCGATACTCTCCAGGAACGTCGCGGCCAGATCTCGGTCGAATTGGGTGCCGGAGCACAACTCGATCTCGTTCAGGGTGACCTCGTGAGGGACAGCCCGACGGTACGCGCGGTCACTGGTCATGGCATCATAGGTGTCGGCAATGGCGATGATTCGTGCAATGAGCGGGATGTCGTTCCCGGCCAGGCCCAGGGGGTAGCCATGCCCATCCCAACGCTCATGGTGCAGGTACACCCCCGGCACCACCGGACGAAGGAAACCGATCGGATCCAGGATCTCGCGGCCGTAGACCGGGTGCAGCTTGAAGACCTCGTATTCCTCGTCGGTGAGTCTGCCGGGCTTGTGCAGGTTGAGCACGCAACCGATCTTGCCGATGTCGTGCATCAGCGCCGAGTGTTCGATAATCTTGACCGTGTCGTCCGCCAGCTTCAGGGCTCGTGCCAGGGCCACGGCATAGCGGGCCACCCGCTCCGAGTGACCCGCCGTGTAGCGATCCATTCGGTCGATGGTTCTGGCTAGACTCTGGATTGTCTGCTGGAAAGTGGCCTGAAGATTCTCGTAAAGGCGAGCGTTCTCGATCGAGGCAGCCGCCCGGTCAGCGATGATGCTCAAGAGCTTGCGCTGCCCCTCGTCGAAGAGCTTCTGAGGTGTCAGGGAGTACACCGAGATCCATCCAATCAATCGGTCACGGGCTCGCAGCGGCACCAGGAGCAGGCTGGCTGGGGATGGATGGGGAAGCGTCAAGAAGTAGCGGCAGGCACGGGCCCCATTCTCCACCAGCGGTTGGCCGGTGCCCAACCGTTCCACGACCGCCTTGGGATCTTGGATTCCGGGAGTGACTCCCTCGGGGAGGTTGTCGCCCAGCGCCACCGAGCGTTCGAAGAACTCTCCCTCCGGATCGGTGAGCCAAGCACTGACGACGTCGGCGCGGATTTCGTGCAGAGCACTGTCCACTACCGTGGCAACCACCTCGTCGAGCGACAGGCTGGCCGCAATGGCCTCACTGACGCGATACAGGGAGAGCGCCTCGCGCAGGCGCAGGTTTTCGGCCGTCAACCGCCGCTTCTCGAGGCCGCGTTCCACGATGTGCACGATGTCCTCGACCTTGAAGGGCTTGAGGATGTAATCGTAGGCCCCACGCTTCATGGCATCGATGGCGGTTTCGACGGTGCCAAAACCGGTCATGATGATGGTGAGAGTGTCGGGATGCTCCGCTGCGATCCTCTTGAGCAGCTCCAGCCCGCCCATGCGGGGCATCTTCAGATCGCTGATCACCAAGTCGAATCGCGTCTTGTTCAACTCGAGGAGTGCTGCGGCCCCGTCTTCCGCGGTACGCACCACATGCCCCTCCATGGACAGGAAATCTGCCAGGATATCGCGGATGAACTTCTCGTCGTCGACGACCAGGACCCGTGGCTTGTCGTCGGGGGCTTCCGCGAGGGGTTCGGTCATGGGAAGTCAGCGGAGCGCGGGGAATGAGACCGGTCGTTCCAAAAGAGACGACTTGAGCCAAGCATGGACCGCGTGTCAGCGCCAGGCGTTGCCTTGTAGCCCGCCCATTCAACCAGGCAGGTGGGCTCGGCCGTTCGTGGCGGCGGAATCGGTCGGAGGGAGCCGAAACCGGGCTCGGGTGGGTTCGCCCGCAGTTCACCCACGCGCGTCCAACAGACCACCCAGATTCCGGCGTGTCGGTTCGGGATCGTAGTGCTTCAAGTAAAGGAGGTTCACGTAGTTGATCAGCGCATGGGCTGCCAATGGACCGACCAGAGAGCCGGTCAGGAGGAACATCGCACCCAGCAAGATCCCCATCAAGAGAGCCCAGACCATCCACACCCAACGGCTCGACCCACCCACCTGGTGCACGGCTCCAAACAACAGTGCCTGGGGTACCAGACCCACCCAGGGCAGAAGAAGGCTTCGGAAAATGAGCTCCTCGCCAAAGGCGCTAAGGAGCGCCAAGAGCAGGATCGTCATTTTGGGCATGGTCTGAGCCAAGGGACGCAGATCCTGGTGGAGTCGACGGACGAAGCCGACCCTGACGACCATCACCCGGGTTACGATGACGACCAGCCCCCCGACCGCCAGGCCTAGAAGGAGGCTGAAAACCTCCCGAGCCGGTCCCGGTCCCAACTCCAGCCAAGGCGATGGGGTCGTCCACACGGACTGGTGCCGCCACAGCGCGTTGAGTAGCGCCGCAGCAACTCCCAGGACCGCGTACGCAAAGGCGACGAAGCCCCAACGACTCATCGCGACGCAATATTGCACGGATCTTCGCAGGGCGCATGACCCATGAGGGGAACAGGAGAGGAGGGACTGGCCGGTGGTGGGCGCCAGAGCTCCTTAGTTCCCGACGGGAAGATCCGCACGAGAGCGCTTTCGGAGCTCGAGGGTGCTGTTGTAGAGTCGTTGGCCGGTGTCGGGTCCTGCGGATTCCCCTGAAGTCCTCGACCGCTTCAACAGCGGACTGGTCCTGGTTCCCGTTTTGGCCCGTCAGGTCGGTCGGGCCGTTGGGAGTACCGTTCTGCTCGATGAGCTCGAGAGCTTCGGCCGCGAGGGTCTCCTGGATGCAGCGCGTCGATACGATGCGTCACGTGGAGTCCCTTTCCGCGCCTACGCCAATCTCCGGATTCGGGGCTCGATGTTGGACGGGGTTCGCTCCACCATGCCCTTGCCCCGGCGTGCCCATGAACGGCTTCGGGGGCTCGAGGCTGCTGACCGCGTGGACGACTGCGCCCTGGAAACCACGTACGTTCCAGGGGCCGCGGCTCCGGAGCCGCGGCAGGCCGACAAGGCATTGGCCGAGCACCTGGCCACCATGGCGATGGCCGTGGCGATGGGGATGGTTGCCAGCACCGGACGAGGACAGGACGGTGAACTGGTGGCCATTGACGGTGCCGAGTCTCCGGAGGACGCGCTGGGACGCGCCGAGCTCGTTGCCCTGGTGCGAGAGGCGCTCGATGACCTGCCTCACCAAGAAGCAGAATTGGTTCGCCGACACTACCTGGAGGGCGAGCGATTCGACCATGTTGCAAGGGATCTGGGGCTCAGCAAGTCATGGGCGAGTCGTTTGCACACCCGCGCCCTACAGCGGCTGACCAAGAGGCTGGGTCGCAACAACTAGGCAAGTCCGACGGAAAACCGACAACCGGACCTCTGCGACGTCCGACCCGGGACATGCAGATCGAAAGGCTGGGAAGCATCCTTACGCTCCCCCCGAGCGAGGCAGAGCCACCGGCGCCCGGAGCGGAGCCCTCCACACCGGAGTTCTCGCGCGTTCTGCGCGACCTGGGCACTGACATCGACCGCGGAGAGCGGGTCATGAACGTCGTGCTGAACGGTCATTGGGGCAGTGACCTGAACACCACGCAGCTTTTGGCCCTGCAGGCCGGAGTATACCGCTATTCCGAGGCCGTCGAGCTAGGGGCGAAACTGGTGGACCGATTTGGCAGCTGTGTCAGAACCACGCTACAGGGTTCCGGGTAGACCATTTCGCGCCGAGCTTGACCCAGCCGCGGCCCCAGAACAAAGAAGCGGCGATGGCACGAGTCCTGGTGGCGATGAGCGGAGGCGTCGACTCGTCGGTGGCGGCTGCACGGCTCGTGGACCAGGGCTGCGAAGTGGTCGGAGTGACCCTCCACCTCTGGGACTATCCCGAACTGGTCGACCAGCGGGGACGCTGCTGTGCGCCTGAGGACCTGCGCGATGCCGCCCGGGTGTCAGCTCAGCTTGGAATTGCGCACTACGTCTTCGACCGGCGCGCGCAGTTCGAGCGACGGGTTGTCGAGCCCTTCGTGGAAGGGTACCTGGCCGGTACGACGCCCAGCCCTTGTGTCGAATGCAACCGGACCATCAAGTTCCCCGAGCTATTTCGGATTGCCGACCTTCTGGGTGCGGAGCGGGTGGCGACCGGGCATTACGCTCGGATAGTCCCCGAGCACGGCCGACACTCCCTGCATAAGGGTCTGGATGCCAACAAGGACCAGAGCTACTTCCTTTACGCCCTGACCCCCGCCGAGCGCGCGAGAATCGAGTTTCCCCTGGGTGCCGCTGACAAGCAGCACGTCAGAAGGGAGGCTATGGAGCGGGGTCTTTGCGGGGCCAGCAAGGGTGAGAGCCAGGAGCTCTGCTTCGTTCCTACCGGGCGGTACGACGCGTTGATCGAACGACGTGCCCAGGCTCGGGTGCGGCCGGGTCCGATCGTCGCCGCAGACGGTCGGATCTTGGGCCAGCATCGAGGCATCCACCGCTTCACCATCGGCCAGAGACGGAATCTGGGGGTCGCCGCGGGCCAACGCGCGTACGTGGTGGCCATCGAACCGCAAGCCGGTGTGGTCCGTTTGGGGCCGAGCACCCATCTGACGTGCGAATCGGCCCTGGTATCAGACTGGGTGCTGGAGGACGACCTGGTCTTGCCACTGTCCGCACAGTGCGCGATTCGTTACCGTAGCCAGCTGCATGAAGCGTGTGTTGAGCGTTTTTCGCAGCAACTGCGGCTCACCTTCCATGAACCGGTCCGGGGAGTCGTCCCCGGTCAACACGCGGTTCTTTACATCGGTTCGCGGGTGGTGGGTGGGGGGCGGATCGCAGGGGCACTGCCCGCCGCCGCAGCTCCGGGTTCCCCGCCGATGGGGTAAGATAGGCTCCGTGACACGCCCCCAGCAGTCCTTGTGGCTGGTCCCCCTGCTTCTCTTGGTCGGTGCTGCCTGCTCGACTGGGGAGGGCGAGGGGGAGGTGCGCAGTGAGGCTCTCTTCGTGCGCGACTGTTGGGATGGTCCCTTCGACCTGGCTCCCGATTTCTTTGGAGCCAACGCCTTCAGCCGCGAGCAGGTAGCAATTCGCATGCAGCGGGGAGACAACAACCAGGAAGTGTCGGACGGCCTATCCATCATCGTTCACAACGTGCAAGAGATCCGCGAAGAGAGACTGGATGTTCCCGTCCGAGTGGGACTTCCTGCGGGGGTGTCTCCTCCTGGAACCACCATTCAGTCCACCGGTGCCGCCGTGGACGTCAGTCTGGCTCTGTACCTGCACGCTACCTGCCATCTGCAGAACAGTGCCCTGTATTCGGTCGATCGTGACGGGAGCAGTACCATCACCTTCCATCACCTCATGAGCGGGGATCGAAACGAGCTGGAGGGTGGTGAACGACTGACGGACGCCGAATTCGACGCAGATTTCGTCGATCCGAGGGATGTGTCACCGGATGGCTCCTTCGATCCCGCGGTGGTCAGCCGGGTTCGCGGCTGGTTCCGATTCTATTTCCAACGGGGCCAGCCCGCCCAGCCGTTCCCGTGAGAACCCGTGCAGACCCGTGTCGATCCGACCTTTCTGGCCGAAATGGAGCGCTTTGCGTTGCGCTTCACCTGCCGTGACTGCGTTCATTTCGAGCCCAACCGAGCGGCGTGTTCGCTGGGATTCCCCTGCGCTTGCCACCGAGATCCCCCGCAGCCAAGGGTCGAAGTCTACTGTTTCTGCAAAACCTTCGAACTACTTTAGGGTCGAACATGGGCCGTTCTCATCCGCCATCCGTCTTGCGTGTTGCCGAACGAACCCTGCGTGAGGAGTGCGGTGTTAGAGCCGGGGACGGCATCCTGCTGGCAGTTTCTGGCGGGGGAGACTCCATGGCCCTGCTGCATGTCCTGGCCCGCCTGGGCCCGAAAATGGGCCTGAAGACGGTGGCTCACGGTATCGACCATGGGCTCAGAGCCGAAGCATCAAGGGAGCTGGATCTTGCGCAGGAGCTCGCAGAACGCTTGGGCATAGAATTCGGTCGGACCTGCCTGCACCTTCGGACATCCTCCAATCTGCAGGCCCGTGCCCGTGAGGCTCGATACGCTGCTCTGCGCGAGGCGGCCCGAAGCTCTGGTTTGGGCTTCGTAGCGACGGCGCATCACGCCGACGACCGAGCAGAGACGGTCTTGATCCGCCTGTTGCGCGGCGCCGGGCCCCGGGGGTTGGCGGTCCTGCCGCCGCGCGCTGGCGACCTATTGCGCCCGTTGATTCGAGTGCACCGACACGACCTGCGCCGCCATCTCATCCGACATGGCATCCTCTTTGCCGAGGATCCAAGCAATCAGGACAGGAGGTTTTTGCGCAGCAGGGTTCGGCACGATCTGCTCCCCTTGCTGACGCAACTCTCACCAACCATCGTCGAGCACCTTTGCTGTTTGTCTGACCAAATCGGTTCCATTGCCAACGCGGACTCGCTGCCCGAGCCGTCCCCTCTGGGCCGGCAACAGCGAGTCGCCTTGGAACGCGCCCTGCGCACCAAGAGCTGGGGTTTCGAATTGCGGGTGGCCGGTGGCGGCAAGCTCTGCCTGGTGCCACCCTGCTTTCCGCGACGGGTCTGAGCCTGCGGGCCCGGGGCCAGGAAGGGCCTCGACCCATTGGCCTGACCCCCATCGATCCGTTCGACCAGGAGGGTGCGAGGGTGGGCAATTCTGCGCCCTCTGGGCTCGCGGTCGAGACCTGGTACCGCAGAACCGCCGAAAGGGGGTGCCGTTCCCGAAGAACGTGCTTATTTCCATGGGGATGATGATCCCGCTTGGTATGCCGTATCGCTGGCACGAGGCTCGGGTGTCTTTGGCCGGTTCTGGCCCAATCGTCCGAGGTATTCGAGGGTTACCGTGAAACAACCGCATCGAACCCTGCTTGTCTGGGGAGTGCTGATTGCAGCGATTCTGGTCATCTGGCAGACGCTGAACACGGACGGGGCCCAGCGGCAGCCCATGCCCTTCAGCGAGTTCATGGCGCTGGTTCGAGCCCCCTCGGACAAGCGGCACATCGAGGAAGTCGACATTCGGGATCGGGAATACAGCTTCCGGATCAAGGATCCCAATGCCAAGGGCCAGATTGAGCGAGGCGTGACGGTCGGCCCTGCCAGTGACGAGATTGTCCGCGAGATGCTGGACCA
Source organism: uncultured Polyangiaceae bacterium (assembly GCA_964648165.1). Classification (GTDB taxonomy): domain Bacteria; phylum Myxococcota_A; class Polyangia; order Polyangiales; family Polyangiaceae; genus FEN-1139. Next base: position 206,877 of record CAZYKT010000001.1, read on the forward strand.
CGACGTCAAGGTTTCGTTCCACACCGAGGAGAGCGGGGCCTTCTGGACGCCGCTCATCACCATCGTCCCGATGGTGTTCTTGCTGGTCATGTTCTACCTGTTCATGCGCCAGCTCCAGTCTGGTGGTGGCAAGGCCATGAGCTTCGGCAAGAGTCGGGCGCGGTTGCTGAACGAGGCCCAGAACAAGATCACCTTCGCCGACGTAGCCGGGATCGATGAGGCCAAGGACGAGGTGGAGGAGATCATCGCCTTCCTCAAAGACCCCAAGAAATTCCAACGCCTTGGGGGGCGGATTCCCAAGGGTGTTCTGATGATGGGCCCCCCTGGTACGGGCAAGACGCTGCTGGCCCGCGCGATCGCCGGCGAGGCCGGGGTCCCCTTTTTCAGTATCTCCGGTTCGGATTTCGTGGAGATGTTCGTGGGCGTGGGGGCGAGCCGGGTTCGGGATCTGTTCGAGCAAGGCAAGAAGCACGCCCCGTGTATCATCTTCATTGACGAGATCGATGCGGTGGGCCGTCACCGAGGGGCCGGCTTGGGGGGAGGACACGATGAGCGTGAGCAGACGCTCAATCAGCTGCTGGTCGAAATGGATGGTTTCGAGTCCAACGAAGGGGTGATCATCATTGCCGCGACCAACCGCCCCGACGTGCTCGATCCTGCCATCCTCAGGCCGGGGCGTTTCGATCGGCGGATCACCGTGCCCCGTCCCGACATCCGTGGACGCGAGGGCATCCTGGCCGTGCACACCCGGAAGGTGCCCCTGGACGACGACGTGGAGCTGGGTATTCTGGCCGCGGGCACCCCGGGTTTCGTGGGAGCCGACCTGGAGAACCTTGTCAACGAGGCGGCCCTACTGGCGGCTCGCCAGGACAAGGAGCGGGTCGCGATGAACGATTTCGAGTTGGCCAAGGACAAGGTCCTGATGGGAACCGAGCGACGGTCCATGGTCATGAGTGACCAGGAGCGACGCACCACGGCCTGGCATGAAGCGGGCCACACCCTGGTGGGGAAGCTGGTGGAGGGCAACGATCCGGTGCACAAGGTCAGCATCATCCCCCGAGGCGCCGCCCTGGGGGTGACGATGTTCTTGCCCACCGAGGATCGTCACACCATGACTCAGAAGCAGACTCTGGCCCGTATCGCCATGGCATTGGGGGGTCGGGTTGCCGAGGAGCTGGTCTTCTCCGAACTCACCACGGGGGCCCAAGACGACATCAAACGCTCGACTCGCCTGGCTCGTGCCATGGTGTGCAAGTTGGGCATGAGCCAGCGGCTGGGGCCGGTCGCGTACGGTGAAGAGGAGGAGAGCATCTTCCTGGGTCGTGAGATTGCCTCCCATCGGGACGACTACTCGCAGGACACGGCCCAGCAGATCGATCAGGAGGTCCGTCGGATCGTGGACGAACAGTACGCGGTGGCTCGAAGGATCATCCAGGAACACCGCGACAAGCTGGATCGCCTGGCCGAGGCTCTGTTGGAACGGGAGACGTTGGACGCAGAAGAGATCGATGCGGCCCTGGGGGGTCGGGATCTGCCTGAACGCCAGCGGGTGATCATCCCCTCCTGGAGTGACAAGCAGAAGAACACCAAGGCGGACCGCAAGCGTCCGGCGAGCATCTTCGGGTCGCCCAAACCGGCGACCAGCTAGGACCTGGTTGTCGCGCGACTGACAACCAGGTTCGGGTCGCCCAAGCCAACGACCCGTCAGGACCTAGGCGCCACGCGACTGACGACGCCCCGTGCGCTTGTTGGGCTTGGGACCGACTGGGTGCTGGCTCTTGCCAGCATGGTGGTGGTGTTGTCGGGCGGGGGCAGGCTGTGACGTTGGAGCACCCAGCGACGCCATCATGCGACTGGCGACGATATCAGCGACCCGCTGAGCAACGAGCTCCAGGACTCGGGACTCGAAGTCCTTCCCCAGATGGGTGAGCAGGGATTCGCCCAAGGCCGACGCTGCTGCCTGAACGGGGTTGGCCTCGGGCTCCCCGGTTGGCATGACAGCGGCTGGCGTGGCTCCAGTTGTGCCGGGGGCGGCTGCGGAAGCTGGAACATCGGTCGGGCTGGTGGGTGGAGTAGCCGACGCACCGGCGGGCTCCGGGACGTCCGGGTCCAACGCAAGTGCCGCTCCCCGCGACGAACCCTCCGGCGGTGCTGGTTCGAGCCCGTCGGTGCGGGCCTGAGCCTGTGACGTCGACGGGGCGGTCGACTCGGTCGTCATCGCACCATCGATCGGTTCGACGGGTTCCGGTGCTCGTGCTGGCGGTCTTGCGCTGGTCAAGCCCAGAGCAGCCAAGGGATGTTTTTCCGCGGCAGTCCCCTGCGAGGAATCGCGACGAGCGGCTCGGTTCTTAGTGGATTGCCGGCTCTGACCGGATTTGGGTGTGCTGCCTGAGGGCCGCTGCTGGCGATGGACTGCTGCCGTCTCAATCGGCGAAGCCAACGGCTCGCCGGGGCTCGCCGATGGCTGGGCCTCGGCCGCGGCCGGAGCATCAGCTGCTGCCTGGCTTGCAGCGGCGGGAGAAGGAGCCATGGCCGTGGTGGCTGCCTCGTCGCGGGGCGAGCTGGCACGAGATATCGGTTGAGCGGACTGGCTGGGGCTGTTCGTGTCCTTGCGACGCTGGCTCTCTGCCGCCTTGCCGGGTCCCCTGCGGGTATCGAGGGGCTGTCGTAGTCCGAGCGTCTGCTGCTCGGGCGGGTTTGACGTGGCAGCGGCGCCTGCGCAAGAGCGCTCGGGTGGGTCCTGGTCGGGGGTGGGCAGGGCCGAATCGTCGTTGGGCGTGAGGGCGACCGCAGCGGTAGGAGCGCAAACGGGTTCGACTTCGGAGATGGTGAGATCCGCGACGGGCGCGACGATGCGCAGCTGTTCGGCCCAATCCGCGTCGGGGCCCGAAGCGGCACCACCCTCACCGGCGGGGACCAGCGAGATGACGCCCCCGTGGTTAGCCGCCGCCATCGAAATGGACCGGTCGGGACGGGTCCGGATGAAGGCAGAACGGGTCAACCAACGCCGGGCCAACAACCAGAGTAGCCCGACGAGGAGCATCAACAACAGAGTGCCGAAGGCGGCTCGCAGGGCTCCTCCCCCGCCCGCGCTAACCATCCCCACGATCCCGCTGACCAGCACGGTCCCAGCGGCTGCCCATAGGGCATAGCGGAGCGAAACCGGCACGGGCGAGTCACTGTCCCGTGACCGGTAGTCCAATGAACAGATGGAACACCATCCCTCGCGCCCTATCTGGTGATCCGGGCACACGTGTCCCCCGCAAGCCGGGCAGGTGTTCCCGAAGGTGGGGTGGCTGCACACCACGCAGGGGAACTGCAGAGGCAACTCGCGGGGCGCCTCGCTCGCCGGCACAGCGGCCAGGCTGACCGGGCGCTTCGGCCTCATGCTGGCAGGCTCCAGAGCAGGCGCATTGGCACCCCGGCACTGCTCGACACTCTGGTCGCGCAGTGCGGCCAGCTCCTCCCACATGGAGGCGAGCTGCGGCTCGGAGACGTCCAGATAGGAGGCGCAGTCCAGCTGTGCCAGCTGCCCGAGCTGCTTGTCGTCGGCGCCCTGGAACATGGCGTAGACCGCGGCATCCGCCAAGCGGACGGTTTGCACCAGGGCGGCCATCATGCTGGATGCCTTGTAGGCCCGCGTCGGATCGTGGTGCCACGCCACGATCTTGGGAACTGGATCGGGGATGTTCCAGGCCGTCAAGACATGAGCCGCCAGGACGGCGTGATCGAAGCCGAAGAGGGAGCGCTCCAGCTGGTGGATCGAGTCGCCGCGGCTCAAGGAGCTCTGTAACAGTTCACAGTATTGGTCCCCCTCGGTTTCCAGCAGCATCAACTTGCCGATGTCGTGAAGGAACCCGGCTGTGAACAGATCATCAACCGGCAACGCAAGATGGGCCCCCAGGTAGCGGCAGTACGCGCCCACCACCGTGGAATGTTCGATGATTTTGGCGGCCAGGCCGCCACGGCTGTCGAAGAGATCCAGAACCGCAGCGGTGGTGGCGATCTGATGGAGGCGATCGGTTCCCACCAGGGTGGCGGCATGGCGCACCGATGCACAGCGTTGACGCAGGGCGTAGCCAGCCGAATTGACCAGCCTGAGCAGACGGGCGGAGAGCGCCGGATCGCGCTCCAGGACCTGGATCACCGGTTCGATTCGAACCACGTCCGTCCGGGTGAGCTGCTCCAGGCGTCGAGCGGACTCGGGAAAGGGCTTGGCCCCGATGATTCGGCCCACCATCGCGGCCATGCTGCGAGCGGCCGTCTCCTCCGCTACCGACGCATCCTGGGAGCCAAACCACAGCTCCTCGTCGACTCCGGGAGGACGACTGCTAACAGGACGGGTCGCCGAGGGTGCAGTCGAGGGACGCCGACCTGCGGGGCTCAACGACTTGCTCGATGACAGGGTGGGCCGCAGCGACGAAGCGGGGCGGCGGCCGCCGCGGGGGCCGAGGGAGTCGGGTCGTCTGCTCCGTCCCGAATCGAGTCTTTCGTCCCTGTTCCAGGTCATGTACCTGCTCCTTGCCTCTCCATTCCGGGATTCTCTGGTGGTTCTGGGCCTCGAGTGGGGCGAGGATTGGCGGGGGTGACGGGAGGAGTATTGTCGGGAGTGCAGCCGCGGGTGCAGTCTTCGGCGGTCTTTCTGCACCCTTTGATGCACTCTGCGTCCTGGTCACAACGGAGCGCGCAATCCGTCTGCTGCTCCTGGCACGCGGTATTGCAGCTCTGGTTGCTCATGGTGGTCGCTAGGCAAGGGAAGAACGATCGATCCGCCCGGCATTCCGCCTCGTCGGGTCGGGTGTCGTTGTTTGACTGCGCCGAGCCAGACGTCAGCATCACGGCGACGCAGCCCCCGAGAGCCGTGCCCAAGCCGCGCCCCCATCGGGTCTTGGCGCAGCGAGTCGATGCATGGGCCACGACTACTTCCCCTTGGCCACTTCTTGAGCGGTCCGACGTTCCAGGTTGCTGAAGGCGTCGATGACGCGGGTCAGCATCTCGAACTCGCGTGCAGCCTGAACCAGAGAGGTCATTCCAGGCAGAGCGGACGCATTGGAACTCTCCAGTGCCCCCACTTCCAGATCGGCCGTGACTGGCTCGGGTGGACGGGTCCCGACAGCTCCCTTCACCAGAACCGACCCTTCCTTGACCAACCGAGCCGTTTGCGGGAACTGCACGACCTTGAGTTTCGTCCCCGTGTCCAACCCATCCACGACCAGCGTTCCATCGTTCTCGATGGAAAACGTCTTTGCGTCCAACGCGATCTGCAAAGGACCGCCGCCCTGGCTCGCGTAGGCGAAACCATCGGTGGTTCGCAGGGTTCCGTCCCCGGCTCGTTGCAGCGAGCCGGACCGCGTGTAGCGCTCCCCCTGGGGGGTCATGACGGCGAACCAGTGGTCGGGCGAGCGAAGCGCCACGTCCGTGGCTGCGCCGGTGCGCACGAGCTGTCCCTGGCGGCGGTCTGGTTCGACGGTGCGAACGATCGAGTACTTGAGCGAACGACTGCCCAGAGACGGATCCGTGGCCTGATTGAGCTCCTGGCGGAATACGGCGCGGTCCGCCCGGAACCCGGGGGTCGTCGCATTGGAGATGTTGTTGGCTGCGACGTCCAGGGCCACCGTTTGGGCCACGGCTCCTGCGGCTGCTGACCAGATTCCCGTGCTCATGGTTTGCGGACGCTGGCTGCTCAAAGAGACCAGCTTCCGAGCACCAGTAAGCAAGGGTTGGGCCACGGCTCATCGCTCGAGTCCTGGACTGAACACGAGCCTGGCCACCGACTGCGCTCCGGCACCCTGGGCGGGCCAGGGTGTCGGAGCGTTGACACTCGCCCAGTCATGGCTCTGTCGCCGAGTCCGCGCCCGATTCGGGGGCCGTCTTCACGACTCGCCCAGAATTCCCTTGAATCCCAGGCAAATTCCGGGAGCCCCGAGGCGCTCCTGGTCAGAACAGTGGGGCAGAGCCATGATGGATGCAAGGAGTCCGAACCTGCCGCCTCGTCCCCCTACGTCGCTGACCATCAAGTCCAAAGCGTTCCAAACTCGCTCGGACGACTGCCGTGTGACGCGCGAGGACCTGGCGCGGATCGGTCCCGTGAAGGAGCTTCTGGGTTTGCTCAATGACCCCTATGTCGGGCCAACCCGATTGGCCGATCTCGTCGAGCAGATCCCGGCGCTGCAGGCACGTTGCCGGCGGGAGGCCGCTCTGAGCCGTCCCCGCAAGGAAGTCGAGGACATCGAGCGGGCGCTGAACGTGCTGGGGAACCGAGGCATCGAGCGGGTGCTGTTGGAGCTCCTGGAGGATCTGACCATTCTGAAGGCGGAGCTCGAGGACGCTGAAGCCGGCAAATGAATCCAACCGGTTGGGCGAGTGAATCCAACGGGTTGGCTCTGTTCCCGGTGGTCGGCTCGGATCTTGCTCTTCCCCCCTTGGCATGGTCATTGCTGCAGTTTCCTCGGACTCGTCTGCCTGGACCGAGCGCCTGGAGCGAAACACCGACCCCGGCAGGGTCTTTCAGTCCGCGACCGAGGTCAGGGGGGAGCCTCACCAGACGGTTCAGGCGAAGCGTACGCCGCTGACCGCCGCCCAGGCCCAACAGGCGTTAGCCCGCGCATTCACGCAGACGACCGGCGAAACGCCGAGCCCACGGACCCTCGCCATCCTAACCGCCCAATGGGCGCACGAGACCGGCAACGGCGCCTCCATGTACAACTACAACTTTGGAGGGATCAAGGGCCGCGGGCCCAGCGGGCTCAGCGTCGCACAGCGAACTCGCGAGGGGTGGGGCGCCAACGAACGGCAGATCGTCGATCGATTTCGCGCCTACGTGGACGCCGACCAGGGCGCGCTCGATTACGTGCAGCTGCTGCAGCGTCGCTTCCCGGCTGCTCTGGAGGCGGCGAGGCAGGGGAACCCCGAGGGCTTCGTCCGTCAGCTCAAGGCCAGAGGATACTTCACGGGTAGCGAGCAAGCCTATGCTCGTTCCATCGGCACGCTGGCGAACCAAATAGCGAGCGGAGATACGCCGTGGACTGCGCAAACCGGTCGTGCCGCGCCCACGACACCGACGGGACGGGACCTGCAATCCGTTACTGCGTCGGAACAGACCAACCTGTTGGCCGCAGCTGCTCCACGGCCTTTGACCTTGGATACACAGACCCACCTTGGAAGGACCGGGCCGCTGGTGCCAGAGGCGCTGCTCGACGGCTTGTCTGGTTCGACCGGCGAGAACCCCAAGGACGGTCCCTGGACCGACACCTCCCTGGCGCTGAACACAGCCTCGGCGCTCGGCATGGCCGACGAGGTGGCGCGGGCGGCCCTGCTCATCGCCGTCGAGGAACGCCGGCCCAGGGAACTGCGCCGACCAGCCGGGGATGTCGGATGATGTCGTGTCGGACCCATCCGCAGCCGAGAGAACAGGGGCCAAGCCTCGGTCGCACCCTTCAGCGCTTTCGGCGAATCGCCGTAGGTGAGGATTGAGTCGTGTCAACAATCCTTGGGCTGATTGTCGTTCTCGCCACCGTTCTGGGTGGTTTCGCCATGTCCGGTGGACCATTCGCTGTCCTGGTTCAGCCGAGCGAGTTCGTCGTCATCGTGGGGGCCGCGGTTGGCAGTCTGATCATCTCGGCCCCGGGTCGCACCGGGCGCCGGGTGCTGCATGCCCTGAGACGAGGATTTCGTGTTCAGGCCCTGACGAAATCGGACTACGTGGATCTCCTGAAGCTCCTATATCAGCTGTTTCAGATCGTTCGACGGGAGGGCCTGTTGGCCCTCGAGTCCCACGTCAACGATATCCAGAGCAGCGACATCTTCCAAAAATACCCCTCGGTCCTGCGGCGTCACCATGCCCTTCGTTTCCTGGGGGAGGGTATGAAGCAGATGGTCGACGGGTGCACCGTCGAGGAGCTGACCCAGATGCTGGATGCCGATCTCGAGACTCACTACGAGGAGGAGCACCAGCCCATTGGCTTGCTTCGTACCACCGGTGACGCCCTGCCTGGACTGGGGATCGTGGCGGCTGTGCTCGGCATCATCGTGACCATGAGCCATCTCGACGGCCCTCCCGAGGAGATCGGCTTGCACGTGGCCGCTGCACTGGTCGGGACCTTCCTCGGGATCCTGCTTTGTTATGGTGTACTGAGTCCCATGGCGACCAGTGTGGAGATCCAGGCGGCCGCGGACGGCAGATACCTCAATGTCATAAAGAGTGGGCTGCTGGCGGCCGCGCGGGGAGCCAATCCGGCGATTGCCATCGAATTGGCCCGGCGCGCCATCTTCTCGGATGAACGCCCATCGAGCGAGGAGCTGGAACAGGAGTTCCAGGCGATGCGCAATGGCTGACAAGGGTGCCAGAGTCATCGTCATTCAGAAAAAGGCCAAGGGCCATGCCCACCACGGTGGCGCCTGGAAGGTGGCCTATGCGGATTTCGTGACGGCCATGATGGCGCTGTTCATGGTCCTGTGGCTGGTCTCGCAGACCGACCAGTCCACTCGGCAGAAGCTGGCCGAGTATTTCCGGACCGGTGTGTTCTCGGGCGCGCCGGCCCTGGTCATGGGTGGCTCGGGCGTCGCGGACAAGGGCTATCTGGACACCAGCGGCAAGGAGGCCACTGCCGAACAAGAGGCGTTGAAGAACGGGGCCAAGGCAGTGCGCAATGCCCTGCTGTCCGCGCAGGAAATGGATCCCCAGCTCAAGAAGGTGATCGAACGAATCGACGTTAAGGTCACCGCTGACGGCCTGTTGATCCAGGTACTGGACGGCGGAGACGACTTGCTCTTCGATCTGTCCTCGGCTGAACTCAAGCCGCAGCTGAAGATAATCCTAGCACAGATTGCCCCAGCGCTCGCCAAACTCAAGAACCGGATCCAGGTTCACGGACACACCGATGCCCGACCGTTTCCCGCCGGGTCCGGTCGAACCAACTGGGATCTTAGCTTTCTGCGCGCCGACACGGCTCGCAAGGCGCTGGAACAGAACGGCCTTCCTGCGGCGCAAGTGGATGGAGTCTTCGCGCACGCGGCGAACATCCTATATGTCAGCGACAATCCCCTCGACGCCAGGAACCGAAGACTGGCCATCCTGGCCGTGCGCGCGGGAGCCGAGACGGTTGCGGCGCACGGGGTCGTGCCCACGCAGCCCTTGGTCCCGCTGCAGCGGACCCAGGCCGAGCACCGCCCCATCCAGTCCACGCCGCAGTCCCTGTGAAGGCCCCGGCAGCAACCGGTGCGCCTCGACGCCGGTTACGAGTCCTGCAGCGCGTCCAGATATGAGGCCAGGAGCGCGACATCGGTTTCGCCGGAGGCCAAGGCGGAGACCAGGCGAGCCGTCAGCCCTGCGGTAGATCGCAGGCCGGAGGAGGAACTTCGTCTCGCAGGGGTCGATGCATGGGTCGTGGCACCAGCTCGGGCCCGGTACTGGCTGAGTCGTTCCAGCGCAGTGACGGCCAACGCCAGATCCTTCTCGACCAGCGCGTGCTCGCACAGGTGGCGGACGATGGCGGGATCATCGGGGGCTAGCTGATGGGCCGTTCGCCACGCACTGCAGGCGCCAGCGGATTCGAGTCCCTCCTGGGCGAGCGCCAGGGCGCAGTATGAGGCGGCATCGGCGTCGTCCATGACGGTTGCCTCGGCGGCCAAGCTCGAGGCCTCCGCGATGCGTCCGGCCAGGCAGGCCATGCGGGAAAGCCCGGCCGTGGCTCGAGCGTCCCCTGCATCGATCAGCCGCGCCTCGGAGAGGGCGGCGGTGGCGGCATCCCGGTGCCCGAGCTCCAGCTCCAGGCGCGCTTCGAGCAGGAGCCCCTCGATGCGCAGGGGCATCCAGGAGCTGCTCCTGACCTGGCGAACGGCAGCCAGGGATGTAGCGTGGCTGCCCTTCAACAACTGATGCTCCGCGTTCCATAAGGCCGCCAGGTGCGGGTCGCGGCGGGGTGAGGCCACGGCCACCAAGAAGGAGCCATCCTGCGCCAGCCAATCGTCCACCTCCCAGCCGCCACGCACCAGAACGGCGTGTAGCGTACGTGCTGACCATGCTCGTCGGGCCGGAGCCACCAGGTGCTGGTCAGGAGTAGCCCGCGGTTCGGCCACCAACAGGCGCCCTGGCTGGCGCAGACGTTCTGCCACCAGACGGAGCGCAAACTCCGGGGCAGCGAGATGACCCAGCACGTCGACGACGACAGCCATCTGAGCGACGTCGGTGCGGAACACGCCGACCAGATCCCCCTGGACGTGGCGCGCCTCCGGGGCGATCTGACGGGCAAATGCCAGCGCCTTGGGATCGTTGTCCACTCCGGTGGCTCGTAGGAACGCCGAGCTCAAGTAGCGCAGGCCCTCCCCGGCTCCACACCCTGCATCCACCACGTGGGTCACGTTCGAGCCACACAGGGTCGCGAAGCGATAGTAGCGCAGCGTGGCTGGTGCTTCGCCGGCCAAGCCGGGGTAATGACGCAACCGACCGACTCGAGCTGGAATGACGGCTCCCGAGTGGAAATGAGCCCAGGCTTCGGAACGCGTGCTGCCCCGCACGTACCTCGGCTCGACGGCTGCAACCTGTCGGGATTCGGGGAGCATCCCAACCGTTGCCTAGCGAGGGACGATTCCACTCACCGGAGCCCGGCCCGGTGCCTGCTGTACTGCCTCGGTCCATGCCTCCCGAAGCGGGGTCAGGGCGCGTATCACGTCCGCGATGAGTCGGACGTCCCCCTTCAAGCTGGCCTGAACGACGGTGTCCATGCAGTAGCCGTACACGCTCTCCAGCTGGGCACAGAGTTCGGGAGCCTGCTCATGGTCGAGCGCCACGTACAGCTCGCTCAGAATGGCATGGCACCTGGAGAGCAGCTCCCTGGCTCGAGTGGCCTGGCGATTCTCGAAGCACAGGCTAGCCCCCCGCAGGAAGCGAAACATCCCGTCGTACAGAGCCACCAAGAGCTCGCCGGGGGTCAGGGTGGCGGCCTGAACCTGCTGGTATTTGCGGGCAGCGTTGGTGTACATGGCTTCCTCGTTGGAGCGGGTTGTCGTGCGTTACTTCGAATTGCTGTAGATCGCGGCCAAGTAGTCCATGGTGGACTGACTGGCGGATATTGCCGAGTCCATCGCCGTGTACTGGGCCCGGAGGCGCTCCTCGTAGGCTGCCAGGCGATCCTGTTCCCGGTTGATGTTCGTATTCAGGGTCGCCGCGCGCTTCTCGAAGACGGCTCGGCGACTGGCCAGTAGACCGGTCGTTGCGGTGGTGAAGGATTCCGCAACCTCCGAGAGGAGATCCATGACCCCCTCGGACGAGCCGGCTCCGGCAAGGACCGACTTCACTGCATCGGGATCGTTGGTGATGGCCGTCCCAAGCTTGGAGGTGTCCAGTGAGAGCTTGCCGTCGCGGCTCATCGATACACCCAGGGAGCGCAGCGTGGTGTAGGTGCCCGGGTCCCCCGTCGACGTCAGAAGTGTCGATGACATGCGACTGGTCAGCTGCCGGAGCGTGGAGTCTCCCGCCAGGAGCTCCGTGGAGGCTTCCATGTTGCCATATCCAGCGACTGACTGGATCTTGGTCACCACCGCGTTGTAGGCATCCACCATGGCCTTCAGCTTGGTCTGGAGGGACTGGGGATCGGAGGTCACGTTGATGGCGAGCGGCCCGGTGGTCTTGCCATTCAGGGCCAGCGTGACCCCGGGTACGGCACCGGTGACCGAGTTGGTCGCGCTGTAGACATCCAGGCCGTCCACCTTGAGGTGGGCATCCTGGGCCTGCTGGAAGAAGTTGCCCTCCGCGCCCAGGCCCAGATCGTACTCTCCCAGGGTCACTGCATAATCGGCGCCCGAAGCGGTGCTGCGCAGGAGCAGTCGGTACTGGGAGCCGTCGTAGAACGTGGAGGCGCGAACGCCCGTTGCGTCGGAGTTGATGCGGGACACGATGTCCTGGAGCGAGTCTTCCCCGAATACGTCGATGGACTGAATGTCCCCCTCACCAACCGTGACCAAGAGGGTTCCGCTCTCCCCCAGGGACTCGGTCAAGGAATCGAACGGATTGGAGTAGGCTCGGTACTCCTTGGCCAGATCCAGTACCTCCACCGAGGTCTGTCCGACGCTGGCCGCCCCCGACACGGTGGCGGTGAGCTCGGACCCACTGGACGAGGCCAGGTAGCTCGAAAGTCCGCTGGAGTCGGCCAAGGCATCGGTCGCTGACTTCAGTTTGGCGAGCAGGGTTCCCACGTCGCTGATGCTGGAGGCAGCAGCCTGGTTTTGCTTGACGCGGGATTGCATGACGCTGAGCGATACGCTCCGGGCGGAGACCAGTGCGTCGATGATGGTTTCCACATCCATCCCCGAGCCGATGCCGCCAAAAGTGATCGTCCCAGCCATGTCTTGTATCCTCGTCCAATGGGCAGAAGTCGCAGAGAACTAGAACGGGTCGGGGTCAGACCCCGACCCGTTCCTCGGGATTACCCGCCGAGCAAGCCGAAGGCGAGCTGCGGCAGCTGATTCGCTTGCGCCAACACCGAGATGCCGGCCTGTGCCAGCACCTGGTTCTTGGCCATCGCCGCCGATTCCTCAGCCACGTCCACGTCGCGGATTCGCGAGTTGGCTGCGGAGAGGTAGAGCCTCATGCTCTGAATGTTGTTGATGCTGACCTCGAGCTTGTTCATCGATGCGCCGAACTGTGCGCGAGCGTTGGAGACATCGCCGATAGCGGTGTCGATTGCGTCCAGGGCGGCGAGGGCGTTGTCGGTCGTGGCGCCGCCAACGGTGGTCCCGGTGGCTCCGGTCAGATCCAGATCGTTGAAGCTTACCTCGATTCGATCGTTCACATCCGAGGTCACGCCGACCTGGAAGGCCACCGTGGTCTCGGCGCCGGAGCTGATCAGCTCCACGTCGTTGAACTTGGCAGTGGTCTGGATTCGGGTGATCTCTTCGGTAAGCTCCCCGTACTCGGTGTTCAGGTAGCCACGGTCATCCTCGTTGAGGCTGCCGTTGGCCGCCTGCATGGCCAACTCGCGCATACGGCCGAGAATGTTGTGGATCTCGCCCAGTGCGCCTTCTGCCGTCTGTGCCATACTGATGCCATCGGAGGCGTTGCGTTCCGCCACCGTGTACGAACGGATCTGCGCCTTCATGCTCTCGCTGATCGCGAGGCCGGCCGCATCGTCAGCTGCCGTGTTGATGCGGTATCCGCTGGACAGCTTGTTGAAGCTCGTCATCAGAGCTTTCTGGTTGCGAGCGACGTTGCGGTTGGACTCGAGAGAAGCGACGTTGGTCTGAATAGTTAGTGCCATGGTAGACTCCTTCTTGGAGGGGACGCCGCACGCGGCGTCAGGTCTGGGCGTCCTTGCCCGTCAGCACCCCTGAACGGAGTTCCCCCCCAATCCTTGAGCCAAAGGCAGAACTCTGTTCGCACGCGACAGGCGGCAAGGCCCGGCTCCGCGAGCTGCCCCAGAGCCCCTGTGGGGACCTGTCCTACCCGTCGATGTCGCAGCCCTGCACCAACCAGTCACTGCGGAACGCGCCCGAAGACACAGGGTTGGTCAGGTGACCAGCCCGTCCTCGGCCCGTCATGGCTCAGTGGACTAGGCGCAGCGCGCCCGGGGTCAGTTGCCCCGCCTGCGCCTGCGTGCTCAAACCGGACTGACGCACGATGAGCTCCTTGGCGAGCCCCGCCATTCCCTGGGCGACGGTAGCGTCGGCGACCCGGGACGAGGCAGCGGAGAGGTTCTGGCGGGCAGCGCGGGCCAGCTCGAGATGCGAAGCGAGCTGCCTGGTCCCCTCATCGAGTTCGTTGGTCAGGGAGTTCAGGACGGTCTCCAGCCGCTCGAGGCGGCTAGGCAACGTGGCTGCCGCGTCCTGGGTTGCGGGTCGGTCTCCCAGGACGGTTGTCGGGTCGTGGGTGTTCCTGTCACCCGTTGGGTCCGGGTCCGGCAGTTCGAGTTCACCGAACAGTCCGGGTACGCTCTGCAGCCTAGCGCGGATCTGCCCCAGAACCTGTCCCGCCGTCTGAGTCGTGAGCCTATCCAGCGACGAGCGGATCTCGTCGTATCCGGCCTGGGCTAGCCGAAGCAGGCCTTCCGAATCGTCTTCGTCAGAGACCCCGTCGAGATTGGACAGGTTGCGCTGAATCCGTTCCCCCAGCTGGCTCAGTCGCTCCAGGGCCGACTGCGTCGAGCCGATCGCGTCGTACAGCGTCCGCTCGATCGCAATGACCTGCCGCAATGTCCCCTTGAGTCCCCCTGCTGGCTGGTCCTTCGGATGGTCCGGTTCCTCAACCCCCGCCAGCTCAGCCGCCGGGATCTTGGCGTACGACGCCTTGAGCGACGCGCGAACGGCGTCGGTTCCGGGAGAGGAGTCAATGTGCCCAAGCCGACCAGCCAAATCCAAAGACATCAAGAGCTCCTTGGCAAGGGACCGGGGTCGGTCCGTTGGAAACGCCCGCCGCTGGCGGTTCGGGTCGCGGTGGGGCGACTCATTCCTCTGTCTCCGACTTGACGCCACCCGGCGTCATGGCCTTGACGGAGGTTCCGACCAACGCATCGAACTGGCTGCACGGCATGCTGCACGTTAGCCCGTCCAGGGAAACGGCGGTTTGGCCGCCGTCGTTCTCCTCCACACAGGTCAAGGCCGCGCGATTCGCCTCTGCGATGTGGTCACGCACCTCACCGCGCAGGATCAGGCAGGGTCGGGGAGCGACGATCCCCAGCTTCACCGAGGACCGAGATAGCTCGGTAACCACCACCTCGATGTCGTTGCCGATGCTGATCCGTTGTCCCTTGCGGCGTGCGATGACGAACATCTCACCGCAATGATGCAGGCAGCGTGCCACGACCGTGCGTCACCGTTTTCCGCCTCCCCCGGGCGTGCGTCGGACCGCCGGCAGAGCTTGCCTAGAATCGATCCAGACTGCGGAGCTCCAGGAGCTTCTGCCCCACCGTCACCGACTCCTGGATGGCCTGTTCGAGCTGGATCAACCGCGTGTACGTTTCCTCGGGGACGGCCGCCACCAGATCGCTCTTTTGCAGTTCTAGTGCCACCGAAGCGTCTTCGTTGATGTCGAAGGCCAGGTCGAGCCGGTTGAGCATCAAGCCGGTCCGCGAACGCTCCCGCGAGATCTGTTCGTGAACCTCGGTCAGGACATCCAGACTGTCACGGATCCCCTGGGTGTTTCCCTCCGCCAGATCCGTGGCCAGGTTGGTCAGCGTCTCGAAAGCATCCCTTCCCCCCTCGACCGTGAAGGCCCGTGAGCCACTGGCGTTGACCACCGCCACCTGCCCCGGACCGATGGCGACCCGATGCTCCAGATCGTTGCCTTGGAACGTACCATCGGTGTCAAAGGCCGCTGTCGACGTGGCGGTCCCACCGAAGAGGTAGCCTCGCGAGCCCTTGGTATTGGCCAGACTCAGAAGCTGTCCCACCAGCTGCTCGGCCTCCAGGGCCAGCGAGGCCAACTCGTCCGGCCCAGAAGAACCGTTCGCGCCGATCATGGCCAATTCCTGAGCCCGCACCACCACCGACTGAGCCTCCGCCAGGACGTTTTCCGAAGTCGATATGTCACCCCGAACCAAGTCGACCGTCCGCTGGTACCCTTCGAGCTCGCTGAGCGAGGACTGCAGGCGCGTTGCCTCGGTGACGCGGACCGGATCGTCAGAGGGAGCCGTGACCCTCAGGCCCGACGTCGCCTGCAGGGAGGTTCGGTAGTACTCGCTGCGGACCGCCCCAATACGGCGGGCTACGGTCGAGAACTGAAGGCTTTCGGTGACTCTCATCGCGCTACCCTCGTCATGAGCTCCTCGAACAACTGGTCGACCACGCTGATGAGATGGGTGGCGGCCTCGTAGCCGCGCTGGTACCGCTGCAGCGCCACCATCTCCTCATCGAGTGACACGCCGCTGAGCGATTCGCGCAGGGCCTCGGACTGCTGGAAGATGCTGGCTCGCAGCTCGGCATCCGCGCTGGCCGAGGCGGTCCGATTCCCCACCAGGCTCACCAGATCGGTGTAGGCCTCGATGGGGGTGCTGGAGCCCGTCCCGATGTTGGTGGAGGAAAGCGCCGCCAAGAGCACCGCGTTGCTGGCACCGCCTGGCAGTTCCCCCACGTCGCTGGCGGCCGCTAGCGCATCGACGTTGTCCAGCACGTCCACGCTGACTCGAATGCCGCGCGCGGCGCCCTCCACCGTGGGGCCCACGTCGAAGATGTTCCGGCCCCCGACGCCGTCCAGGCCGATGCCCAGCTGGTGCTGGTCGTTGATGGCGGTTGCGACGTCGAAGACCAGCTGATCGAATCGAGCGCTCACGTCGAAGAGATCCTCATCCCGAGCCTCGATGAGCCCCGCCAGGCGGCCGCCGGTCAAGGAGTGGGTTATCTCGGTCGCTGGAAGACTGCCGCCCGCCCGGGAGGCCAGTACCTCGATCTTTCCTCCCTCGTCCAGTTCGACCGATAGCTGCCGCGCGAAATCCCCCTCGACCAGGGTGATGCCCGCCGATTGGACGGTGATGGCTCCGTTGTCACCGGCTAGCGTGCGAACGTCGATGATTTCCGCCAGATCGAGCAACTTGAGGTTACGCTGATCGACGAGATCCGAGGCGTCCTCGCCGGTCTGCTCGATCCGGGTGATCTGCTGGTTGAGTTGGGCGATCTCGTTGGCCCGCGCGTTGGCTTCTTCGGCCAGGGCGCGGGCACGTTCGAGCATGTCTGCGCGCTGGGTGGCCAGCGCGTCGGAGGTCGCCTGTGCACGAGCTGCAAAGACCCCCACGCGATCCAGTACCTCTTCGCGGACCGTGACGCTCTCCGGCTGAGCCGAGAGATCCTGAAACGATGCGTACATCTGGTCCAGGATATTCGCCAGGCCCGTGTTGGATACGTCATTGAACGAGATCTGCATCTGCTCGAGCTCGGTCTGTCGTTGCGAAGCGGAGTAGCTCGAGCTGGCGTCGGCAAACATCCTGCGGTCGACGAAGGCATCGGCAGCTCGCCGGAGTCCCTCGACGGTCACACTCCCGGTCGTCTCGTCGCCGAGCGCCCGGGTCTGCAGGACTGCCTCGCGCCGCACGTACAGCGGCGTGGTGGCGTTGGTGACGTTCTGACCGGTTACGTTCAGCCCGTAGCTCTGCGCCTGCAGGGCGTCACGCGCGGTGTTCAGTAGACTGGATAGCCCTGCCATGGTCAACCTCTCAAATCGATACGGAACCCCGAACCCCCTGCCATCTTGGAGGGACGGGCAGCGGGTTCGACGCCGGTGAGGAGCCCGACGACACCCTTTACGTGATCGCGGGCATGGACCAGAAGGACCAAGTTGTAGCGAAGTTGTTTCTGGAGATCCGACAGCCGCTCCGAGTGTTCGGGCGAGACGTCGCCCTGCCACCCGGAAAGGGTCTCGACCAAGTGCACCTTTCGGGCGGCGAACTCGTCGAGGACGCCGGTGTCCAATGCCAGCAAAGCCGCCCGTTCCTGCCCGATGACCTCGGAGAGATCATCGAGAAGGTCGGACAGCTTGCGAGTAAAGGGCAGTATCGTCATGGCGAACCTTGTATCGCCGACGCTGCACCGCCACAGTCTGCTTTTCTATCTGAGTGCAGCGATGAGTCGTTCGGCGATCTTGGTGGAGTCGAACTGGAGTTGGCCTGACTCGACTTGAGCCTTGAGCCTTTCAACCTTCTGCGGATCGGAGGGACCCGCGGCGCCGCCCAACGCCAACTCCCGAGCCTGGGAAGAAATGGATACCGTTGCCACCTCGGGCGACGGCCCCGCGGACTCTGCGGTCGCGGACGGCTTCTGCACCGATTGCGTCGCACCAACCGGCGACACAGCCATGCGGTGGTAGGCATCCAGGGTGGGGTTGGGGGTGATACCTTTCATCTGACCCTCCGATCGGTCCGTCGCCGGGCTTCGTGGTGATGAACCGTTCGCGTCTCACACTCAGGAACGGATCGCTGTCCGTACCCTTGAGGAGTATCGTTCCTCCCTGCCGGACACCAGCCGCCCCAAGACCTCATCTGGGTGACCCTCGTCCGGTCCCGAGCTCGGGTTGTGGAGCGGCCGACGCCCCAGAGCTGCTGGATATTGCTGGATTTGGCGGGCCCCTGTTCCCGGCCTGATCCGCAATGCCAACCTGACTTGCCAGCTGGCGGACCAAAAAGTCGGCCATGCCCAGGCCACCGGAGTCGGCAATCGACTGCGAGACGGACTCGACGACCATCGAACCATAGGCCGCACCGGCCCCTCCCGAGCTCTGTCCCGAGCCGACCTTGGTCGAACGACCGAGACTGGCCAGCATCTGGCGCAACAGGACCGCCTCGAAATCCCGCGCCGCCTCCTCCAGCTTGGCCAGGTGCGCCGTCTTGGCGTCCGAACCGTTCGCCGTTTGAGCAACGCCGTCGTGCAGGGAGACCGAGGAGGCCGAGAGCGGACCAGTCATTGAACCACCACCTCGGCACGCAGGGCCCCGGCGGCCTTGAGCGCCTGAAGGATGCTGGCCAGTTCGCGTGGCGACACACCGAACACCGACAGCGCTTGAGCCACTTCCGCCAGAGAGGCGGCTCCCGCGACGTACGTCATGGCGGATGGAACGCGCTCGTTGGTGTCAACGGTGGAGTGCGGAACGGTCGCTGTCTCTCCTGCACCCAGTGCGTTGGGTTGGACGACCGTGGGGGTCTCCTGGACACTGACTGTGATACCGCCCTGGGCAATGGCCACCGGGAGAACCCGTACCTCTCCCCCAGCCACAATCGTGCCGGTGCGCTCGTTGATGACGACCTTGGCGTTTACGGTTGGTTCGACCTGCACATTCCCGAGCTCGGCGACCAGACCGACCGCATCCTTGCTCCGAGCGCTCGGGATGGTCACGACCACCGCCCCCGCGTCCACTGCCTGGGCCTTACCATTGCCGAGGGCTTTCTCGACGGCCTTGGCAACGGCGTCAGCGGTTCCGAAATCTGGACTGCGCAAGGCCAGGGTCAACTTGCCTTTGGTCACGAATTCGGTCTCGATCTCACGTTCGACCAGCGCGCCCCCGGGAACACGTGCCGAGGTCGTGGTGTTCTCCGAGACCGAGCTTCCGCTCGAGCCGCTCGCGCTGAAGCCACCCACGATCAGTGCACCCTGTGCCACCGCGTAGGTCTTTCGGTCGGCGCCCCGGAGGGGAGTCTGGATCAAGACCCCTCCACGCAGGGACCGCGCGTTGCCAACCGAGGCTACGGTCACGTCCAGACGGGTTCCGTTCCTGGAAAAGGGGGGAATGGTTGCGGTGACCACCACCGCGGCCACGTTGCGCAGACGCAGCTGCCGACTGTCGATCTGGACCCCGAGGCGTCGCAACAAGGCGCGCAGCGACTGGGCCGCAAAGGGGGCGCTGGTGTCGTCCCCAGTGCCGTTCAAACCGGTCACCACGCCGTAGCCGACCAGTTGGTTGTCACGCGCACCCACGACATCGCACAGGTCGCGCAGCCTGTCCGCGGCAGCTGGCCGAGCGATGGTGACGAGCGCCACCAGGACGGCTCCCCAGACGTTAATGGTGAAATGGCGCCACTTCATGGTCAAAATGGGTTGATGAAGTCGAGGAACTTGGTTAGCCAGCCGCGTTCGACCTGATCGTTGATGTCTCCCCGGCCGGTGAACTCCACGCGGGCATCGGCGACCAACGCCGAAGAAACCGAGTTGTCACCCTCGATGTCGGAGGGCCGGACCACCCCGGATATATAGAGGTGGTACTCCTCGTGGTTGATCATCACGACCTTGGTCCCCTCAACGAACAGGTCGCCGTTGGGCAGTGTCTGCTTGACCCGAATGGCGATGCTTCCTTTCAACTTACCGGCGCGTTGCGTGCGACCTTCCCCGCTGAAGTCGTAGCTGGACGCCATCGCCATCAACTGCTCAGGATCGATGTTCGGATAGGCCCGGCGCATTGCCGGGACCAAACCGGCCAGGGCCTCCACATTGGCTTCGCGTGAAGAGTCCTTGCTCAGGTTGGTGGTGGCCCCGCCCTGTGCGTCGGCCTCCTCCTGGATGCGTACATGAACCACATCGCCCACGCGCAAGGCACGGGTGTCTTCGAGATACGCCGCCTGTGCCTCCGAATAGATGGAGCCTCGGGCTGGCCGTGAGCTCTTTTGCAGCGCCTCGTAGGCGCCCACGTCGTACTTGCGGTTACGCGGCGTGAACGGCTGGATGTGACTCGGCCCGCAGGCGCAGGTCAGCTCACCTGCCAGAAGCCCGAGAGCGATCCAGACCAGAGGCCTCATTCGACGATGACCTCCGCCGTGGTTGGGGAGGACAACCGCGCACGAACCACCTTGCGCGTACGCAGAACCTTGCAGGATACCGCCTCGCCGACCTCCGCGGCGCTCAGCGTGGTCGATGCTGCCGTGACTCGGGCCGAACCGGTCTGGATGAACAGCGTGACCGGTGCCCCACGCGGTATGGCCAAGCGGGGTGGAGGAGCAGCCAGCTCGAGGCGAGCCAGGACACTGAGCCGTTGAACCACACGCCCATCCGCCAACAATTCAACGGTGATCGTGTTGGGCACCAGGCCGACCCGTCTGGGTAGTGGGGCCACGCGCACCGTACCGATCTCCACGCGAGGCGGCGTGGTTACGGATCGAGGCGGCTCCACACCCATCAACCGGGCGTGTGGAGGCAGTCGTTTCTCGATCTCCGGTTTCAGCCAGTCAACGAGTTCAACGGGGGTCCAGCGGCGTGAGGCTCGAACCACCCGAATTGCCTCGGGGAGCGTGGCCAGATCCACGGTTTGTTGAAGGGCGCGCAGGCGCGAGGCGATTTCGCTACGTGATACCAGGCGCGAGGAACCAGCTGGAGGGGCCGCTCCCAGGTCGACATCGGTCCACTCGGGGGGCGGGTCGTCCACCAAGTCGGACAGGAGGATGCGATCCAGATCGACGACCCGTAGATCGACCTCTTGTCCGACCGCGACGGTCGACAAGAGCAAGGGCAAGAGCCACAAAAGTGAACGAGGCATGGCTAACGCAGCTGGGATGCCGCCTGCATCATCTGGTCGGCGGTGGTGATGACCTTGGAGTTGATCTCGTAGGCCCGCTGGGCGGCGATGAGGCCAATCATCTCCTCGACGATGTCGACGTTGGACTTCTCGATCGCACCCTGCATCAACGTTCCCCGCCCCTCCTCCCCGGGAGTTCCCAGTTGTGCCTCACCGCTGGCGGGCGTGACGACGAACAGGTTATGTCCCATGGCCGCCAAGCCTGCCGGATTGATGAAGGTGGAGAGCATCAAATCTCCCACCTCCACCGGGGCCTCTTCTCCGCTCACCTGGGCGGTGATCTTGCCATTGGCAGCGATGGAGACGGAAATGGTGTTGTCCGGAATGGTGATGGGCGGGTCAAGTGGAAGGCCTTCGGGCGTCGTCAATCGGCCTTGGCCATCGGTTTGAAGTGTTCCGGAGCGCGTGTACGCAATGGTCCCGTCCTCCTGCTGAACGGCGAAGAAGCCATTGCCCTCGATGGCGACGTCAAGCTGGTTGTTGGTCTGGATGATGGAGCCCTGGACGAATTGACGGGAGGTGCTGACCACCCGGACTCCGTTGCCCAGCTGCAGCCCGGTGGGGAGCTGGGTGGTGGCACCCGTGGGCGTACCGGGGGCACGGACCTGTTGGTAAAGGAGGTCCTGGAAATCGATCCGTTGCTTCTTGTAGCCAACGGTATTCGCGTTGGCGATGTTGTTGGAGATCCCCTCCAAGTGCGTTTCCTGGGCGGCCATTCCGGTTGCGGCGACGTGAAGTGCGCGGAACATGATTCTGGGAACCTCGATGCAACAGGGGTGCCACTCTTGGGGGCCCTTGAGATCGGGCATGAGTTCCGGTGTTATCCGACCAGACTAGGGAATGAAGCGGGGCGCCACCGCTTCCGCCGGCAGGTCGACGGGCCTTGGTTTCGGGGTCAGGAACCTGTCAGCGGATCGGCATCCTCAGCGTCGGTGTCATGACGCTCCCCCTCAAGGGTCGCTGGGTGCAGTCTCCACCGGGGCCTGTCCCCCTGACCCGTCCTGTGCGTCCGCGCCCCCGTCCGTGCCTGCGTCGGACAAACCCCCATCCGAAGAGGGCCTGTCCACGCAGATCCCCTCGACACAGCTCGCGCCGGGCAGACAATCCGTGTTCCTCAGACAAGAGCTGGGATCTGCGCAACCCGCCGCAGCGACACAGAGCCCCAGTCCAAGGCGAATCAGCCGGTACTGCCCGTCACAACGCAACACCGATACCTCCCGCAATGCTGCCCCACACGAGCACGGAATCATCGGGGAGGTCACTCCCCAAGGGAAACGCCGCCAGCCCCGGCTCCACAAAGAGCGTGGCCTTGTTGCCAATCGGGAAGCCAAAACGGGCGCCTGCTCCGATGCCGACCATGGTCTCGGGGGCGATCGTTCCAATGGCGCCCACGTGGAAGCCGATTGTTGGAGTCCACCAGCGCTGGTAGCGCACCTCCGCCCCCAGGGTCGCGCGTCGCTCGATCTCCACGAAACCGTAGAAGCCCATTCCGGAACTCTGCGACTCGTCACTTCTCAAGTCGATTCCGGAAAACAGCCGGGTTCGGGCGCGGGACCAGGCCACGCTCCCCGTTCCGGGATCACCGCCCTGAACGCCACTGCCGATTCCGAAGACCCCATCCGTGAGCCAGCCCTCTGCGCGTGCGGCCTCTGGCGTGAGCACTGTGAGGACGGCAAGGACCAGCGACGGAACGCTGAGCCAGGCAGGGGGGCCATGAGCTTGAGGCACGGCGACTCGATTTGCAAACATCGAGCCAGACACAATGGTGGGCTCAGGCCGCCTCGATCCTCTTGCGTTTCAACATCTCGACCAGTGTGGTGCGATTCAGACCCAACAGTCGTGCCGCCTGATTCTTGTTCCAGCGGGTTCTTTCCAGCGCCTGACGGATCAGATTGTTTTCGAAGGACTCGACGGCGGACCGGAGATCCAGTCCAGCATCGGGGAGACGCCCCGTGCCCCTGCGGGTTTCGGTGGGCAGTCCGCAGACCTTGGCAGGCAGGTCACGAGGCTGAATCGTCTCGGTCCGACACAGCAACACGGCGCGTTCGATGGTGTTCTCGAGTTCGCGCACGTTTCCTGGCCAGGCATATTGCTCGAGCAGCGCCGCCGCAGCAGGGGAGATACCAGAGACGCTGGTACGCCCGGTGTGTTGCCGTGCTCGCTCCAGGAAATGGCTAACCAACAGCCCGATGTCACCCGACCGTTCTCGCAACGGAGGAACACAGACCTGAATCACGTTGAGCCGATAATAGAGATCCTCTCGAAACGTGCCCCGGCGCACCGCCTCCTCCAGATCGACGTTGGTTGCCGCCACGATTCGAACGTCCGCCACCAGAACCCGCGTATCACCGACCGGTGAGTACTCCCGGGATTGGAGCACGCGCAGCAGCTTGACCTGGAGATTGAGCGGCAATTCCCCGATCTCATCCAGGAACAGCGTGCCTCCTTGGGCCTGTCCGACTCGCCCCACCTTGGAAGCATGGGCACCGGTGAACGCGCCCCGGGCGTGACCGAAGAGCTCACTCTCCAGCAGGTTTTCTGGGATGGCGCCGCAGTTGACGGCGACGAACGGTCGCTGTGCACGTCCGCTGGCGCGGTGGACGGCCCGAGCCACCAGCTCCTTGCCGGTCCCACTCTCGCCGGTCACCAGAACCGTGCAGTCGGTGTGGGCCACCCTGCCGACCACTCGATAGACATCCAGCAGATCACCGGAGCTCCCCACCACGTCCATCATGCAGGCTGGCGGAATCGTGGAGGGACGTGCCGCCGGTGCCGAGCTGGGGCGGTAGTCCTGGCACGAGGGCGAGGTCTGATAGAGGTCACTGGGGCGCTCGCAGCTGGGACGCTCGTCTCCGAATCCGACCCCCAGGTTCAACGACTCGAGTTCCCAAGATGAGCTAGCTGTCGTCATAGACCTCTCCTGTGCTCGTGCGACCGCGGCGAAGCTCCACCTTCGCTCGCCGAATGCCGCGGTCTGCTAACGGGCAGAGGCATGAGCAACGGATGTGCCAGACTTCTGACACCGCGAATTGCCCAGCAAATTCGGCATTTTGGCCGACGGCTGCGGCGCGGGCTGGGTCTCAGATGACCCGGAGGCGCATGTTCTCTGGACCTTCCGGACCGCTGGCCTGGCTCTCGCTCATGGGAAATCCATAGGGCGACGCTGCCTTGCTTCGCGGGTACGCCGATACCCGGGATGGGGCACTAATGACCCCCCTCAAGTGGTGGGCTCACCGGCGAGGTCAAACTGAGAATCCGAACCCTGGAACGGTAGGGGTTTGGAAACCTGGAGGAGAAAATCGCTCGAGCCACGACGGGCGAACCACTCGAAGGGGACTGACCAAGTCCCGCGCAAGGAATGAGGGCCTGCGCGAGGAACGGTGGTCGCGCTGTGGCACGGCGAATGCTTTTGCGTGTTTGCCGTGACGGAGCTGTTCAATACGGTCGGACCTCTACAGGAGGCGCTCGACTATCATCTGCAGCGCCACAACGTGCTGGCCTCCAATTTGGCCCACGTCGACACACCTGGCTACCGGCCCCGGGATGTGGCCCGGATCGATGCCGACCAGTTTCAGCAGGTGCTGGCCGTTCAGATGGAACGGACCAATCCCGCACACATGGTGGGAGGGCATGGCGGGGCCGCCATCGACCAGGGGCGTGTCTTCGTCGATCTGACCGCAGGAACCGGTAACGACAGAAACTACGTTTCCTTGGATCGGGAGGCAGCCAAATTAGCCGCCAACCATCTCCGCTACGACGTCGTCTCCACCATGATTTCCGCGGAGCTCAGGCAGCTCGCCTACGCGGTCAACGACAGCAAAGGCTGAAAGGGAAGGTAATGCTGGGCGTTTTTTCTGCATTGGAGGTCGCGGCATCAGGGCTTTCGGCCGAACGGGTTCGAATGAACACCATTGCCTCCAACCTCGCCAACGTGCGCACTACCCGTACGTCCGAGGGGGGCCCGTATCGCCGGACGGATCCGCTGTTCGAAGCCGTCGACATCGACCGACTTCGCGGTGCGCCCTCCACACGGCAGGGTGTCTCGCTGGTGCGAGTGACGCGCTTGGTGGAGGACCAACGCCCGGGAACCATGGTGTACGAGCCCGGGCACCCTGACGCCAATGCGCAAGGGTACGTCGAGTATCCCAACGTCAATGCGGTCGAGGAAATGGTCAACATGATCACGGCCTCGCGCGCTTACGAGGCAGGCATCACGTCGATCGAGACCATCAAACAGATGGCCCGTTCGGCCCTGGAGATTGGGCGGTAATTCGGCATGAATCCCGTACTTCCGGCCTTCACTGCCCCATCCTCCGTCGAGCTGTTGCGCGACGGGTCGGCGCCCACCACGCGCATCCACGACGGGACCCCGGATTTCTCCAGTGTCTTTCAGGACCTGGTGCTGAGCGCCAATCAGCGAGCCGTGACGGCCAATGACGCGGCTCAGACGTTCGCCGCGGGGGCTCGCGACGACATCCACGGCACCATGTTGGCCTTGAGCAAAGCGGATATCGAACTGCGACTGGTCGGTGCCATCCGAAACAAGGTCGTCGACGCGTTTTACGAACTCTGGCGAATGCAGATCTAGCCTGATTGACCCACCATGGAGCGAGTCAAAGGAATCCTCAGACAACTGGCTGGCCTCTGGGCAAGTCTTCCGACACCCAAGCGGATCGCCCTGGTCACGATCAGCGGGTTGGTTCTGGCGACCGTCCTTTTTGCAACCTACTTCGGCTCCCGGCTGGACTACGTCTACCTCTACTCCAACCTGGATCCCCAGGATGCTGCCGGCATCGTGGAGCGACTCAAGACTCTCAAGGTGCCCTATCGGCTTGAAGCAGACGGGCGCTCCATCCAGGTGCCGGAGGATCAGGTGGCATCCCTGCGACTGGAGCTGGCGTCTGCCGGATTGCCCCGGGGCGGCGGTGTGGGCTTCGAGCTGTTCGACCGATCCCAACTGGGAGCCACGGAATTCGAGCAGCAGGTCAGTCTGAGGCGCGCCCTGGAGGGTGAACTGACCCGATCGATCCTGACCATCGACGGTGTGGAATCGACTCGGGTGCACCTGGTGATGCCGGAGAGAAGGCTGTTCGTTGCCCGGCAGGAGACCGCTTCCGCTTCCGTCGTCGTGAAACTACGCAGCCCGGACTCATTTGGGAAACGAGAGGTGGCGGGGATCGTTCACTTGGTGGCCGCGGCCGTGCCGGGACTGCGGCGAGATCGGGTTTCCGTGGTCAGTACCGACGGATTGACCCTGCACCGGCCGACGACCACCGAGGGTGATGCTGGCTCCGGGATGGGGGATGGGGTCATCGAACAGTCCGAGGCCGTCGCCACCCAGCTGGAGGCAGATGTGCGTTCCCAACTGGAACGGGTCGTAGGCGTTGGCAACGCTGAGGTGCGAATCGCCGTCGATCTCGACACCGCCGCCCGGGAAATGGTGGAGGAGCACTACGAGCCCAGCAAGACGGCTCTGCGCAGCGAAAACAAGACGGAGGAACGGGCCGGCGCTGGGGATCCGGGTGTTGCCGGGGTGCCGGGGGCCATGACCAACCTGCCCGACGCCCAGCAACCGGGAGCCGAAGCCACCGAAACCACTGGAGAGCCAGGAGGTGGCGGGACTCGGTTGAGTCAGACCCGGAACTGGGAAATCGACAAGGTCAGCCAGAAGACCGTCACCCCGCCGGGGAGCATCAAGCGGTTGAGCGTGGCGGTGCTGGTCAACGACAAGGCGGTTGGAAAGGGCATGGTGGCTCGCACCCCGCAAGAGCTCGCCAAGCTCGAGGAGCTGGTCAAGCGGGCGGTTGGTTTCGAGCCCCAGCGCGGCGACACGCTGAAGGTGGATTCCGCAGCCTTTGCCCGGGTATCGGAGGCGGCTCT
This sequence comes from uncultured Polyangiaceae bacterium, assembly GCA_964648165.1. Lineage (GTDB taxonomy): Bacteria > Myxococcota_A > Polyangia > Polyangiales > Polyangiaceae > FEN-1139. The sequence goes on from CAZYKT010000001.1 coordinate 233,731, forward strand.
GAGCAAGGCCTCCGCGGAATTCAACCTGCGGCGCTGGATTGTGCCTGCTGCCGCCCTGCTCGGCGCGGCCTTCCTGCTGGCGATGTTGATTCTGGTCTGGCGCCGGGCCGCACCACCGCCGCAACGAGCCATATCCGTTGCCCTGCGTCCAACCAGCGGAGGTGGCGTGGGTGCGCTGACCGGGCACCAGGCCCCCCTCGGGTTGGCCGAGGGTTCGTCAACCGATGCACACATGGAGAGTCATGCTCTCGACGGTCCCATGCGTCGTGCCCGAGCTCAGCAGCTGGCCGCCGAGGATCCCGCCACTGCCGCCATTGTGATTCGCAAGTGGCTCAATGCCGCGGCTGCGCGGGCCTGAGGCGGCATGACTCTCGCAAGGAGCGTGGACGTGGAGCTCACGGGTCCTGAAAAAGCGGTCTTGATGCTGCTCTCCCTGGACGAGAACACGGCCGCTCCCATCATCTCCGAGCTGGAGGCGGACGAACTGCGCAAGTTACGCGAGGTTGCATCCATGATGCGGGCCGTGCCAGCCAGCTCCATCGACGCCGTACACCGGGAGTTCCTCGAGCGCTCCCAGGAGGCCGTCGCCGTCCCAAAAGGGGGGGTCCGGTACCTTCGCCGGGTCGCAACGCGCGCTCTCGGTGAAGCCAAGACCCAGGAGATCTTCGTCGAGGGTCCCCAGACGGCCCTTGAGCGCCTGGCCGGGGCCGACGAGATCTCACTGGCAGCGGTCTTGGAGCATGAGCACCCCCAGCTGGTTGCCGCGATCCTCTCCCAACTGCCCAACGACAAAGCGGTGGGTGTCCTGGAGCAGCTGCCACCGGAAAGTCGGCCGGGCGTGTTGGAACGGTTGGGGAAGATGACGGAGATCCCGGCGGGGCTGCTGGAAGAGGTCGCCGCGACGCTCAGCACTGAACTGCCAACAGCTGGGACCGAAGCCTTCGTAAGTGTCGACGGGATCTCCAAGAGCGCCGCTCTGGTGCGGCGTATGAACCGGGAAGTCGGTGAAGAGATGCTCTCGGGCCTCGCTGAAGGTGACATGGACCTGGCCTCCGAGATCCGCCGGGCCATGTACACCTTCGAGGATCTCCGGGTCCTGGATGCCAAGGCGCTGCGTTCGCTGCTGGAGTCAATCCCCGCCGAGCGGCTGATCCTGGCCCTCAAAACCGCCAGCGAAGAACTCAAGAGTCACGTCTTTTCCAGCATGTCCAAGCGCGCGGCCGAGCGCCTGAAAGAGGATTTCGAGCTATTGGGCGGAGTTCGTCTCGCCGACGTGGAAGCTGCCCAAAGGGAGATCGTCGAACAGGCACTGACCCTGGCCGCCGAGGGGGTCATCTCACTGGAGGACGACAGTGGCCTGGTTTGACAAGGACGACCCGGGTTCCGAGAAGCCCGCGCGGGCTCACTTTGCCGAGGTGTCGGAGAGCACTCGCCGCGTTCCTTCCTGGATGGCGCGATCCCCACGTTCCGGTAGGCGGCACCCATCGGGGCCTCCAGCAACGGCACGTCCGGCACCGGCCCGTCCCTCGCACGAGGGGGAGCGACCGATGCCCGGAACCGATCGACCCGGCGTGGCGCGTCGATTCGGAAAGGCCTCAACTCTGCCTCCAATTCGCACCAGCCTGTCACCGGGAGATCTCGAGCAGTTGATCCAGGAGCGGGCGACGCAACAGGCGTCGGTGACGTTGGTCGAGCAGACCGCCCCAGCCCTGGGTCAGGCGCTCGAAACGCTGGATCGCGCGCGCCGTGAGATGCTCTACGGTGCGGAGAAACGCCTGGTCGAGCTGGTGCTGACCGTTTCCCGCCGGGTGATTGGGCGTGAACTGGCTACCCAGCCGGATCTCGTAGCGGATCTGGTGCGCGAAGGGCTCGACGCCCTGGCCGCATGCGACACGGTAAGGGTTCATTTGGGTGATGGTTTTGCCGTTGTAAGTGACGTGCTGGCCGAGCAACTGACGTCGCGTGGAGTCGAGATTGAGCTCGATGTCGACGCAGCCCTTCCCACCTATGGCTGCGTGGTCGAGACCGAACTGGGGCGGGTTGATGAGTCCGTCGACGTGCGCCTCTCCGCGTTGATGGCTGCCATCGAATCGGAACGGGAGCGAAGGGGTTGATGCTGGAGACACTCATCGACCGATGCCGCACGGCTCCACTTCATCATCCGACGGGCATCGTCCTGGAAGTGGTGGGGCTGATCGTGGAGGTTGGTGGGATCCGGGCAGCCGTGGGAGACACGTTGGTCATCGAACCGGTTCACGGTGATCCGGTCGAGATCGAGGTGGTGGGATTTCGGGCGGGCCGGTTGGTGACGACTCCTCTGGGTTCGCTTTCCGGAATTCGCCAGGGCGCCCCAGTTCGTCCTACCCACCGGGGCGCATCCGTGACCGTCAGTCCCAATCTTCTCGGGCGAGTCGTGGATGCCTTTGGTCGACCTCTGGACAAAGGCCCCCCCATCATGGCCGAGCGGGAGTGGCCGGTCCACGCCCCTCCGCCCCCGGCCTTTGCTCGCCGCCCCATCCAGGAGGCATTTTCCTCAGGGATTCGAGCCATCGATGGGATCCTCCCCTTGGGTGTGGGACAACGGATGGGCATTTTCGCCGGCGCGGGCGTGGGCAAGAGCACCCTTCTGGGGATGATCTGTCGGTCGGCGCAGGCCGACGTCAACGTGGTGGGGCTGATCGGCGAGCGAGGCAGAGAACTCAACGATTTCATTCGCACCTCGCTGGGGGACGAGGGCTTGGCCCGCAGTGTGATTGTGACGGCGACCAGCGACCAGCCTCCGCTATTGCGCGCCCGTGGGGCCGAGGCCGCCACCGCAATTGCCGAGTATTTCCGGGACCAGGGCAAGAGCGTGCTGTTGGTCATGGACTCCATCACTCGGTACGCCATGGCACTTCGGGAGGCCGCTCTGGCTGCTGGCGAGCCACCCGCCACCAAGGGCTATCCCCCCAGCGTGTTCGCTGCCCTTCCCCGGCTGCTGGAGCGCGCAGGCACCAGTGGAGGGGCTGGCACCATCACGGGGCTTTACACGGTTCTGGTCGAGGGTGACGACATGGCGGATCCCATCGCCGACTCGGTGCGCAGCATCCTCGACGGGCACATCGTCATGTCCCGCGAACTGGCGGAAAAGGGGCACTATCCCGCCGTCGACGTCCTGCAGAGTATCTCACGACTGGCCCCCGAGATCGCTCCCGAGGCGGTGTTGAAGGCGAGCGGCACCTTTCGGGAGGTCTTGGCAACTCACCGCGAGGCGGCTGACTTGATCCAGGTGGGGGCCTATCGGCCCGGCAGCGATCCGCGGGTCGAGCTGGCACTCAAGATGTTGCCCGAACTTCACGCATTCCTGCGTCAAGGAATCCAGGAACGGACCAGTCTGCTCGAGACTCGCCAGAGGCTCGCCGCCCTGGCGAAAAAATGCGAATCCGGAGGTAAGTAGTCAATGAGTCCTCGTCGTCACAAGCTGGAACGCGTCCGGGTATGGCGTGAGCAGACCTTGAACGATCGGGCGAACCTCTTGATTCAGCAGCGCGAAGCCCGCGACGAAGCGGCACGTGAAGCGGCTCGGGAGTCGCAGCGACTGCTCTCTGCGACCGAACGACGCAACGCGCTCTTGGAGGCTCCCATCGACGTTTGCACGTGGATGGAATCCGAGCAGTGGATGCTGCACCGGAATCGGGCACATTCCAGGGCCGAGCACCATCTGGCCGAGGCGGAAACGCGTGTCGACGAAGCTCACCAGGCCGTCGTGGAAGCTCATGTCGAGGTCAAGTGCATCGAGCTACTGACGGACCGACTGGACGAAGGGGCGCGACGCTCCGAACTCCGTACCGAGCAGAAGCTATCGGATGACCTGGTCCAACGGCGCTATGGACTGCGCCGACGCAGTCCAAGCGATTAGGAGTTCGTGGTGGACAGCGGCAATCTCCCCGGCACGCGCCTACAACCCCAGGGCTCCAAGCCCGACGAGAAGGGTCCGTACCACAGCCAATCCGACGAGGAACGCTGGGCCGAAGCGATTGCCGAGGCGCTGCTGCAGGGGGCCGAGGCGACCGTTCAGCGCGCAGGGTTGGGCCCGCTCCCGCCAGAAGCTTGGCGGCACGGCGTTGACCCACTGACGCAACCGAGTGGCGGCCAACCGGGTCCCGCCCCCTGTTGCGAATCGCAAACGGATCCCACGGTTGGGAGCCATCGGCCGTTGGGGACCGGTGTTGGGCCGGAAACCACCGAGGTAGGACGTGTCCAGGTGCGCCTCGCCACGGCAGAATTCGGCGAATTGGCCCTGGTGGTCGAGCGCAAGGCGGGTGGATTGAGCGTCGTGGTGGCGTCTGTCGATCCGCGGGCCCTGGCCCTCTTCTCTGCGGAGCAGATGGCTCTCCAGGAGGCCCTGCGTGCCACCGGGCAGGCCATCGAATCAATCCAGTTCGTGCGGATGAACGAGGTCGGCATCGATCTTGCTCAGTCCCGATCAGCTCCGGGTGTGAAGCCCCGGGGCCTCCCCAAGGAGGCCGCCGAGGAACCCAGACCCGGAGCCAGGCGTCGCAGGGTGCGTCGCCTGGACCTGATCGGATGATGAGCCAATGGATGCCACCAGTAGTGTTACCAGCACGACCTCGACCAGTGGATTCGGTCTGACCACTGCGTCGCAGAAGGCCATGGGGCGAGACGAGTTCCTCAAGCTGCTCGTGGAACAGATCAAGAACCAGGACCCGCTCAATCCCCAGGAGAACTACCAGTTCGTGGCGGAGCTCGCCCAGTTCTCGAATCTGGAGCAGTCCATGGGCATCAACGATCGGTTGGACATCCTGGCGCTCCAGTCGCGCGGACAGTCCAATGCCCAGGTGGTTGGCCTGGTGGGCCAGGTTGCTACCGTCCAGGGATCGACCGTCACGACCGACGGCAGCGGCTCTGGCATACCCATCAGCTTCACTTTGAACGGTGCTGCCGAGAAGAGCACGGTGACCATTCTCGACCAGAACGGCGAGGTCGTTCGCAAGCTCGAGATGGGAGCCCGCTTGGCCGGTGTCGTCAATCTGACCTGGGATGGGCGAGGCAACTCGGGCAACCTGCAACCGTCTGGCAGTTATCGCGTCAGTGTGACCGCCACCAACGAGAGCGGTGCCGCAGTGTCCGTGGAACAGAAGACGGTAGGCTTGGTCGAAGCCATCTCCTTCGATCAAGGCTACCCGGTGCTGCACCTTGACAACGGCGCAGTGGCGCCCGTTTCCGATCTTCTACGGGTCGATTCTCCACCTAGCGACCCATAGACAACCCGAACAGCAAATCCGAGCAGAAGGACAGCAAGGAGGAATTCATGGTTCTCAGAGCGATGTACTCAGGCGTTTCCGGCCTCCGCGCCGAAGGGGAAGCCCTTGGAGTGGTCGGCGACAATATCGCCAACGTCAATACCGTTGGTTTCAAGATGCAACGCGCCATTTTCCAGGACGTGTTGGGTCATTCCATCCTGGCGGGCAGCGGTTCCTCGCTGCCGGGCTCGGGTGTCCGAGTGGGTGACATTCAGCAGCTCTTCAGCCAGGGCTCCCTGGCCAATACCGGAATCGCCACCGATCTGGCCCTCAACGGGGATGGCTTCTTCGTTGTCAATGGCTCCGTCGAGGGGATAACGGGCAACTTTTATTCGCGCGACGGTCAATTCGTTCTGGACAAGGACGGATACCTCGTCAACACCAACGGACTGAAGGTCCAGGGCTACGCCGCCAATGGAGACGGGACCTTCGCGGCTGCCATCTCCGACATCCAGGCGCCCACGGCGGCCCTGCCGCCCCGTGCCACGGAAAACGTCATGGTAACAGCCAACCTGGACAGCGCCTCAGAGGTCCCGACCGACCCCTGGGACGACCAGGATCCGGCCAACACCGCCAACTTCTCCACCACCGTCACGGCGTATGACTCGCTGGGCAACGCACACACCCTGGACATCTACTACCGAAAGACCGCCGATGGCAGCTGGGATTGGCACGCCCTGATCTCCGGCGACGATATTGATCCGCCGGCACCGGGGACCAACGTCGAAGTCGGGACTGGGACGCTCACCTTCACCACCAATGGCGAGCTCGACACCATCACGGGCAATACCGTGACGGCCGATTTCGCTGGCGCCACGGCAGGACAGATCATCACCATTGACTTCGGGGAAGCGATTGCGGACGGCGGCACCGGCCTGGAGGGTGTGACCCAGTTTGCGTCACCATCCAACGTCTCCAGCCAGAGTCAGGACGGATATGCCTCGGGGGACTTCTCCGGCATTGCCGTGGACGGCCAAGGAGTCGTCACCGGGCTGTACACCAATGGTCAGAAACTCGACCTGGCCCAGCTGGGCATTGCCAAGTTCCGTTCCAACGACGGCCTGGGTCGCGCCGGCCAGAACCTGTGGATCGACACCCGAGACAGCGGTCCAGCGGCGCTGGGTACCGCGGGCAGCGGAGGTCGCGGAGCCGTGTCTTCGGGCGCCATCGAGATGTCCAACGTCGATCTGGCATCCGAGTTCGTGGGATTGATCCAGCATCAACGGTCCTTCTCGGCCAACTCCAAGACCATCACGACCGCCGACGAGATGCTCCAAGAACTGATCAACATCAAGCGGTAGTTGTGGCGCTGGGTTGTGTCTGATGCTCGGAGGATGAGGATTCGGTCATGGCCAAGCCAGACAATCGAGACGAGGACGAAGAGGTTGTTCCGGTTGCGGCGGACAAACCGAAATCCAAGAAGAGGTGGATCGGTATCCTGGCCACTCTGGTGCTGATGATTGGCACCGGAGTGGTCGGGACCGTACAGGGTCCGAAGATGATGGCTCGCTACGAGCACTACAAGGCGGCGCGAGCCAAGGCCCAGAAGAACCGGCCGCCACCCGATGCAGCGGAAGCCTTTCCCGAGAATCCCAAAGCGTTCCAGCCGATCATCGTCGACGTGCGCGACCAGGAGAGTGAGACGCGCCACATGAAGGTGGGGTTGACCGTGGAGCTCCAGTCCACGGTGACCAAAGAGCAGTTCGAGAAGCTCACGCCTCGCGGAAGGGAGGCGGCCATTGCCTACCTGCGGACTCGACGATTCGAAGAACTGACCGAACCATCCCAATTTGCCCATATCACGCGGGGGCTCAGCGAGCAGGTGGTCAAGGCAATGGGTAAGAAATACGCTCACCGTGTGGTGATAACCGACTACGTCGCCCAATGAGCCAAGCCCGTGAGTCAGTGCCCCCTTTGATGGCGAAATCCCGTACCCGTGGGGGACGGCGTGCGGAAAACGCAGTGCCGCGGGCCGTTGATCTGACCGGTCGGGAACGGCAACTTCGGGCGGCCATGCAGGCCATGGGTCAAGTCGCGGCGCGCTTCTGTCGGGCTGCCCGCCGCACGCTGCCTTTTTTGGTTCGGCAGCGCTCGCGCCTGTTGCCCCAGCCGGTGAGCATCATCAATCCTGCCGAGGATGGCCCCGAACAGGAGTCGGGGCCGACCTTCGTGGTGCTCCTGGAGGCCGAGGAGCTTCCAGCCTGGGCCAGCCTGACGCTGGACACCGTCGCGTTGCGGCTGGTTCTGGAAGGTAGTCTAGGGGCTCGCGAGCCAGGGACCGGCGAGCTGGGACTGGAGCTAACCTTGGCCCAACGCGCTCTGGTGGCTCGAGTGGCCCGCTCCCTGGCGGATGATTTCATTCATGCAGTTCGAGAACAAGTGGGTCTCGGATTCTCGATTGTCTCGGCCCACGCCGTGACGGCCGAGGAGGGGGTTGAATCCCCGGGTGATGACGGTCTTCGGGTCGATTGTGTCTTCGACAACATCCCCGGGGAACCAGCGGTCACCCTGGCGGTCAGTGCCGAGGCTCTGGAGACGGCAGTCCGGGAACAGCACGAAGATGCCCCGGTCACCGCCGATCCGCGCATGGCTGAGGCCCTGCGCGAGGTCGTGATTGAAGTGGTGGTGGAGCTGGGTTCGGCACAACTCAGCTTGCGGGAGATCATGGGCCTGAAGGCGGGACAGGTGATTCGCCTGGCCACCGCGGTGGACGATCCGGTCCAGGTTCGCGTCGAGGGGTCCGGCAAGCTCCTGGGACGTCCGGTGGTTTCTCGAGGTCAGCTGGCGGTTGAGATTCGCCGTCGCTACGAGGAGTGACCGGATCCGCCCGAGTCGGCACGGAGTTTGAATGGCTGGGGGACATGACGGAACCAACGAACCGCTCAGGACGTCCGACGGGAGCCGAGGAGCGTGCGCGCGCTGGCGGGGAGTCCACCAATCGTAGTGCCCCGGCTGGGGCCATGGAGCACGTGGGAGGAGGCACGGGACGCGGCGTCGATGGGTTTGGATTCATGATGGACGTGCCGGTGGTTCTGACCGTTGAGCTCGGTCGTCGCAACGTGAAGATCGGGGAGGTCCTGCGGCTGGGCCCTGGATCGGTGTTGGAGCTCAACAAGAGCAACGGGGAGCCGCTGGACATCTACGTCAACAACCGCCTCATCGCGCGGGGAGAGGCGGTTGTCGTTGGTGAGCGCTACGGCGTGAGGCTGACCGATGTCGTCATTGGCGAGGCATCCAGCCGGGAGGATGGCCAGCCATGAACCGGTCCCGCATCGTTGGCCTATTGGCGTTGCTTGTCATCCCCTTGACGGCCAGCGTGACGCTAGCCGGCCCCAGCGATGTCTCGGCGAACCGCGACTGGCTGCGGGCCGCTCCGACACGCACGGCCAAGGCCAAGGCCAGCCCCTCTCCACTGGGCTGGGGTCGGATCGTCGCCGGGTCACTGTTGCTCGGTCTGGGGGCCTTCGCCCTGCGCGGGCGGCTGAAACGCCGAAGGATTGCCAAGACCGTCCCGACTGCTGCGATGCAGGTGATGGGGCAGGTGTGGGTTGGCCCCAAGGCTCAGGCCGTCCAGATGAAATGGGGTGATCGCGTTCTCTTGTTGGGGGTCACCGAGCAGTCCGTATCGATGCTCGCCTGTCTGGAACCAAGCTCCGCAGCGTTAGGAGAGTTGCCGGCCGTACAGGGCCTCACCGGGGGCGAGGGGGTGGACGGTGCCCGTACCAGCACAGCGCCTCAACAGGGCTCGGAGCAGGATCCTTCCCTGGCAGCGCGCCGAAGTCGTGCCGACCAAGAGCGAGGGCGGGTCAAGAGTCCCCCACGCTTCCGGGACCTGCTCAAGGACGCCATGGGCCTGTCCCAGCCATCCCATACCCAAACACTTCGAGATGCGGCGGCCGCCACCAAGGACCGGGTTGACGTCGGGCGGCGTGCCACCGCCCTGGACCAGCGGGCTCCGAGCCGTGCTGCCGACGAATCGATGGTCATGCTGGAGGGTCAAGCCGCGGGCCTTCTCGCCAGACTCCACGAACCTCGAGCATGAACCCAGTATCCTTCCTTCAGGACCCGTCGCTGGCGCCCTCGCTGAAGATACTGCTTCTTCTGACCGGGCTGACACTCCTGCCCGCCTTGGTGCTGACCACGACGTCATTCGTTCGAACGGTGGTCGTCCTGTCGTTCATCCGGCAGGCCGTCGGCTCGGTACAGACCCCCCCTAACCAGGTCATCATCGGTCTGGCGCTGTTCATCTCCTTCTTCACCATGCAGCCCACCTTCGACCAGATGAATCAGACCGCCGTCCAACCCTACCTGCGTCACGAAGTCACCGAATTTCAGGCCATGGAACGGGCTGTGGTTCCTCTCAAACGGTTCATGCTGCGCCAGACGCGGGAACAGGACCTGGAGATGTTCTATGCCGTCACCAAGGCCGACCTGCCCAAATCTCCGGATGACGTGGCGATGCAGATAGCCATGCCCGCCTTTGCCGTGTCCGAGCTGACGACGGCCTTCCAGATGGGTGTCATGGTCCTTCTGCCGTTCTTGGTCGTCGATCTGGCCATTGCCTCACTGCTGATGAGCATGGGAATGATGATGGTCCCGCCGACGCTCCTGTCGCTGCCTATCAAGCTGCTGCTGTTCGTGCTGGTCGACGGGTGGAACCTGGTCGTTGGTTCCCTGCTGAGGAGTTTCGCGTGACCATCGACGGGGCAACCGATCTCTTCGTGCGGGCCCTGATCGTTGGAGCCAAGGTGGCCGGGCCGGCTCTGCTGGTGACCCTGGTGGTTGGCCTGCTGATCGGGGTCCTGCAGGCAGCTACCCAGGTCAACGAGGCGAGCGTCAGCTTCGTGGCCAAGCTCGTTGCCATTGCCGCAACGGTCATGCTGCTCGGCTCCTGGAGCCTGCAGCAGCTGGTCGAGTTCACGTCGCGATCCATCGGTGCCATCGCACAAGTCGTCCGGTGACCGCTCTTTACCCTTTGCTCCAGCAGGAACTGACCAGCTTGTTGCTGGAGTCGGCGCGGATCGCCGGTCTGGTCATCGTTGCTCCCCTGGCCTGGGTCCGGGCACCGCAGCGCGTCAAGGTGGGCCTGGTGCTGATGCTGGTCATGGTGGTACACGGACGGGCAGCCACGGAACCCCTGCCCGGACATGTTCTGGGCACGGCTTGGGCCGTGGGCACCGAGATCGGTCTAGGGATCGCCATGGGTCTGGTCGTGCGGGCGGTCGTAGCGATCGCCGAGGTGTGTGGGGACGCAGTCTCTCCCCTGTTGGGGCTGGGAGTGGCGCACATGTTCGATGGCTCGGGAAGCTCCAGCCAGGTGCTGTTGGCGGCCATATTCCGGTACATGGTCATCCTGTTGGCGCTGCTGGTCGGCCTACATCGGGTGGTGCTTTCCGAGTTACTGTGTAGCTTCGATGTCGTCCCGGTTGGACGGGTTGCCAGTCCAGCGTTGGCCTTTCCGACGGTGCTCGGGCTGACGGTCAGGACCATCGAGAGCGGTGTTCGGATCGGTCTGCCGATGCTGGCCATCCTGTTCATGACCCAGCTGGCCCTGGCGTTCGTGGCTCGAGCGGCTCCCCAGCTTCAGATTTTCAGCGTGGGTTTCGCGGTGACCCTGGCGGTCGGCCTGGGTGTTCTCATCCTCTTCCTGCCTGACATGGCGCGTGGGTTCACGGGCGAACTCTCCTGGGTTGGCCCCAAGATCGAGGAACTCATCGGGACCTTGGGGAAGGCTCCATGAGCGAGTCGGATCTTGGCGAACGGACTGAGGAGCCAACCCCGGAGAAACTGAAACGGGCGCGGGAAGAAGGGCAATTCCCACGCTCCAAGGACGGTGGGGCGGTAGCTGCCTCGGCTGCCGTACTGGTGAGCCTGCTCATGCTCGGGTCTCAGCACGTGGGGCGCGTCGAGGAGTTGTCTCGATGGTGTTTTCGGAACCCCTTGGCGTTGGTGGGTGGAGGTACCACCCACGTCGCCCAGGTGGTCTTCGGCACTCTTTTGTGGATCATCATTCCGGGGTGCGTTGCTGCGGCAATCGGTGGCGTGAGCGTAGGTTTTCTGGAGGCCGGATTCCTCCCGCGGCTCGAGCTGGCCGCCCCCAAATGGGAGCGTCTCAATCCACTCAGTCAGCTCAAGGCTCTGTTCTCCCCGGGGCGCGGGGCCGCCAACGTGCTGCTCTCCGTCCTTCGCGTGGTCGCGGTCGGGGGTGTGACCCTGGCCGTGCTGAAGAAGCATTTCTCTCTGCTATCCCGCCTGGCGCGGGCCGAGCTTTCGGTCGCGGTTCGCGCCGTACTGGAAGTGGCCCTCGAGATGGCGGCCTGGTCCATCCTCGCCTTGGCCGGCATGGCCGCACTCGACTACGGATACAGTTGGTACCGGACGCACCGCGACCTGATGATGACCCGCCAGGAGCTCAAGGAGGAGCTTCACCAACAGGAAGGCGACCCCAAGCTGAAGGCCCGGATGCGCGGGAGGGCGCGGGAGATCTCCAAGCGAGGTCTCGTCAAAGAGGTCAAGCGTTCGGACGTGGTGGTGGCGAACCCGACTCACATCTCGGTAGCTCTGAGGTATCGGGTCGCGGAAGGGGCCCCGGTGGTTACGGCCAAGGGATACGACGAAGTGGCTCTGTACATCCGCAAGATCGCCGAGGAGAACGGTATCCCCATCGTGGAGAACCGGCCGTTGGCCAGGGCACTGGCCGACCAAGTTCGTCCCGGTCGGATGATCCCGGGGGATCTCTATCAAGCCGTCGCCCAGGTGCTTGCCTTCGTCTATCGCTTCAAGAAGCAAAGGCATCTCGGTTGACGCCCCGTCGTTTCCTTGACGCAGGGCATGCTCGACGGATTGACTGCACCGTGGGTCGGTTCATCCCCCGGGGTGCATCGCAGCGCTGACTGGTTGCTGGGATCGCCAGCAAGCAGGGGGATTTCGGTGATCTGCCCACCCTGAGCCAGGATGGCACGCATTTGGCAATCGGTCATACATCGTGCCTTCCTCCCCCAAGGTGCCGGTGCGCAGCGGAGCGTTCAGTGACCTGGTGGTGCCGCTTGGGTTCGTGACCATCGTTCTTCTGATGGTCCTGCCGCTGCCGGCCTTCCTCATCGATTTCGCGCTGGCCCTGAGCCTTGCCCTCTCGGTCGGGGTCTTTCTGATCGGCATGTTCATGGAGTCCCCACTCCAGTTCAGCGCATTCCCCGCGGTGATCCTGGTGGCCACAATGGTGCGCCTCAGCCTGAACGTGGCGACTACCCGCCTGATTCTGCTGCACGGGACCGAGGGCCTGAGCGCGGCGGGTCACGTCGTCGAGACATTTGGCCGATTCGTGGTGGAAGGCAACATCGTGGTGGGGCTGGTGGTGTTCCTGATCCTGGTGGTGATAAACTTCGTCGTTATCACCAAGGGTGCTGGGCGGGTGGCTGAGGTGGCTGCTCGGTTTGCTCTGGATGGGATGCCCGGCAAGCAGATGGCCATCGATGCCGACTTCAATGGGGGCATCATCTCTTCGGATGTGGCGAGAGAGCGCCGTCGCAATGTGGAACGAGAGGCCGATTTCTTTGGCTCGATGGACGGTGCCAGCAAGTTCGTGAAGGGTGACGCCATCGCCGGTCTTTTGATCACGGCCATCAATCTGATCGGCGGCCTGCTGTTCGGTCTGTCCAAAGGCATGGATCTGTCGAGCGCTGCCGAGACCTTTTCGGTTCTCTCGGTTGGGGACGCCCTGGTTGCCCAGATCCCGGCGCTGCTCATCTCGACGGCCGCAGGAGCCGTCGTGACGCGTTCGGCAACTGGGGACCAGCTGGGACGAGCGCTGCGACTGCAACTGTTGGGCAATCGGCGGGCTGTCAGCGCCACCGCGGCGGTGATGGTGATCATGGGTCTGCTGCCCGGGATGCCAGCCCTACCGTTCACGGTGCTGGCAGGCGCCCTGATCTACAGTCTGCGTTTCATCAAGGATCCGACCCCCGAGCAGGAGCCACCCGCTGCCCCAGAGGAGAACGCGGCACCCAAACCCGGAAGCCCGGAGGAAATCGATACGGTGCTGCCCCTCGACGTCATCTCGCTCGAAATCGGATACCAGTTGGTACACATCGTCGATCCGAACATGGGAGGGACGCTTGTGGACCGCGTGGCGGCCCTGCGCAAGCAGATGGCGCTGGACCTTGGCATCGTGATTCCTCCCGTGCACATCCGGGACAATCTGCAGCTGGAGCCCGACGCATACCGGATCATGCTGTTGGGGACGGAGATTGCCGGTGGCAAGCTGGAGCCCAATCGGCTGCTGGCGATGGATCCCGCCGGCACGGCAGGCCCCATCGAAGGCACCCCGACCAAGGATCCGGCGTTTGGTACCCCAGCCCGCTGGATCGCGACGCGCGACCGGGAGCTGGCCCAGGCCCTCGGCTACGCGGTCATCGATCCGACCACGGTGGTCGCCACGCACCTGGCCGAAATCGTTCGCTCTCAGGCCCACAACATCCTGGGGAGAGGCGAGCTACAGCACCTGCTCGACCTGTTCGCCAAGAAGACCCCCAAGCTGGTGGAGGAACTGGTTCCGAACTTGCTTTCATCCAGCGACGTGTTGAAGGTACTTCGAAACCTCCTGCGAGAAGGGGTCAGCATTCGAGACCTCCGAACCATTCTGGAGGGATTGATGGAGATGGCGGGCGCCAGTCGCGACACCGAGCAGCTCACCGAGATGATCCGACAACGCTTGTCGCGCCAGCTCACCGCCGCTTTCACCGGCCCAGACGGAACGGTGGCGACGCTGGTGCTAGAGCCACACGTCGAGGAGGTGTTCCGACGTTCCCTGCGGGAAATCGCCCAGGGCACCGGGGGCGCCCTCGACCCGGAATTCGCACGCCAGCTGGGTGCTTCGCTGGAGGCTGCGACGCGCCGCATGATGGCAGCCGGTGCTCCGCCCTGTGCCATCACTAGCCCGGACGTCCGGCGCTATCTTCGCGCCTTCGCCGAGCGCCGCTGCGCACAGCTTGCCGTGCTGAGCTTCCGTGAGCTGGAGCCTCACGCAAACATTCGGCCCTTCGAAACCATCGGTGGTGTGCCGGCCCAGGCGGCCTAACAACCTCAGAGGTGACCCTTGCAATACCAGACTTTTCGAGGACAAGACGTCAGAGAGGCGGTAACCCGGATTCGCAAGGCACTCGGCCCCAATGCGGTGATCGGCGCCACACGGCAGGTGAGCAACGGTCGCGGCGGCGCGTTCGGGCAGTCCTTTGTCGAGGTCATGGCCGCGCGCCCCACCGATCCGGCGGAGTCGTGGACCTTTGCCCCTCCGACGACGAACCTCGCTACGCCCGAACCCTCCGGGCTGCCCCAGACAACGCCCCCAAGGGGTCATGCCCTGCACCCCAGGCCGCTTTCCGCCAAAAAGAAGGGGACGTCCAGCAAGTCCGACAAGGCACGCGATGACGCTCAGGACATCGACCAGGAGCTGCGGACGTTGCGCACCATGCTCGAGGAGCTCAACGCCAGCCGGCCTCCACGGGAGAAGGCCTCCGCGATGCTGCTGTCGATGGGATTCGAGACCCGCATGGTCAAGGAGCTAGCATCCAGTCTGGGTCGCAGTGTTCCCAGGACCCGGGACGCTCTGCGCCAGGCACTGGGTGCCAGAATCATTGACCGGCTGCGCGTGGGCTCCAATCCGCTGGCGCTGCCTCACAAGCAGCTGATTGTCTGTGTCGGACCCACTGGTGCCGGTAAGACCACCACCCTCGCCAAGCTGGCCGCACGGGCTCGCCTGGACCATGGTCGAACCGTGGGTGTCATCTCCCTGGACACGTTCCGCGTTGGGGCCTTGGAGCAGTGGCAGCGGTATGCGCAACTCATGGGCGTGGCGTTCGGAGCCGCGCGCGAGGTGGCCGAGTTGGAAAGGGCCGTCGAGCGCAGCAGCTGCGATGTCATGCTGGTTGACACGACCGGTCGCGGTCCCGCGGAGGCCGGTCAACCGTGGCCGCTGATGGATGCTCTGTCTCGAGTCACCCGCTACCAAAGCCATGTCCTGGCGGTTCTTCCGGCCTGGCTGCGTGCCTCAGATGCACAGAATGTCCTCTTTGCCTTCGCCGACGTAGGTCCCACCGGAGTCATCGTCACCAAGATTGACGAGACCCGGCGTCTGGGAGGGGTGCTCGACGCGGTCATGGGGGCGGAGCTGCCCGTGAACTACTTGTGCAACGGCCCTCGCGTCCCCGAGGACATCAGCGAGGCGTCGGCGGACCGTCTCGTGTCGGAGCTTCTGACCGGAACCGAGTAATAGGGAAAGAAAGCCAATCCGTGAGCGAAACGACCGTCGCCCCCGCCGTCCTGCCAGCCAGCGATGGCAATCTCTACGAGCGTTACACGCCGTTGGTGCGACGCATCGCCATGAAGACGGTTCGTTCGCTACCCGCTACCGTATCTCTGGATGATTTGCTGTCGGCCGGTTGGGTCGGACTGGCGGAGGCCCTGCGTCGGCGGACCGACGGCATGGACGAGGAGCAATTCGAGGCCTATGCCTCGCACCGGGTGCACGGCGCAATCCTCGACTATCTGCGCAGTCTCGATCCCCTTTCCCGCAAACTGCGCGGCGCCTCGCGACGCATCAGCGAGGTGACGGGGGACCTGACACGGGATCTGGGGCGTGCCCCCGAAGAACAGGAAATCGCTGACGCGTTGGGGATACCGCTCGGCGAGTATCATCAGCTTCTGACCGATATTGCGGAAGCCGGCCTGTGTCGACTGGAGCTGACCGAGGCCGTCCACGTCGACACCGGGGCAGACTCCCCGGAGTCGGAGGCGTCACAGCACGAGATCGTAAAGGCCGTTGCATCCGCCATCGACAAGCTTCCGGAGCGCTTGCGCACCGTGTTGGGTCTGTATTACCAGGAAGACTGTAGCTTCCGAGAGATCGGTGAGATCCTGGGAGTCACCGAGTCGCGCGCTTGTCAGTTGCACACCGAGGCCGTGCATCGAATTCGAGCCACCCTTGCCCATGCCCCGCGTCGAGTCGAGGTCAAGGTGATCCGTCGTGGCTAGGGGGCCATCCGGGAGGGCTCAACGGTCGAGGGGTTGGCTCTCACCTCCGCGTGACCGAGCGCGCGATCGGCACGGCCCCCGCTGCAGTGTCACGCGAACCGCGGCATCGCATCGCTGCAGGTCCTCCCCCGCAGTTCAAGGTTTGGCGGTGCCGTCCGTTCCCGCATTTGCCACGGATCCTCGTATGGCAACCCCGTTCGAGCTCTCTAGGTCGGCGCTGAATCCCACCGGCAGCTTGGGGGACAGAGCCCCGTTGCCCCAGGCACTCCCGGCACAGCCCGAGAATTCTCCCCTGGGTCGGCACCAGGTCGAGTCATTGCGCGGGTCCCTTTTGTGGATCGTGGACATGCTCGACTTGGGCGGGCTAACCGAAGTGGAGATGGTCGTGGTTCGTGAGCTGGTGCAGACATGTCGGTCCGTTGCCGACATGCTCCGAAGCAGTCGGCCTGGAGGGTCCCGGGGTGGTGAACGGACCGACAGTGCGTTTCGGAGGGTGCCGCTCGGCTCCCTGTTGAGGATGGCACTCGGCCAGGTGGAGGCTGACGCGACCTGTCGTGGTGTTGACGTGCGGATCCAGCCGGTCGAGGGACTCTGGATCCTCGGACAGACCCCGCTGGTCCAGCAACTCCTCGAGAGCACGTTGCTCCAGGCGATCCGCGCCAGTTCCCCGCGGGGAACGGTTGACGTGACGTGTTATTCCTCCCACGGCAACGTGATTGTTACCATTGCCGACGGCGGTCCTGGCCTGTCCCTGCAGGGTGTGTTGCGTGGTTGCATTCGCGCTTTGCGCCGGGACCCGAGTCTCACCCCACTCGGCGACCTGGTCATCGCCCTTCGTGAGCTCTGGACGCTCCTGCTCAAACGCGGAGTCTATCTGGACGTCGAACCCCGATTCGACGCCGGGCACTTGGTGCATTGGGTCTTTCCTGCCGCGGATACGGTGGGGTCCGAGCCGCGTGATCGTGGCATGTACCTTGCAGGTCCAGTGTCCTGAGTTCGCGACAGGTTTTGCCCGGAGCACCCGCCATGATGATTCCCACCAGCCATTTTGGCCCCATCGAAGTTGAACCATCGGAGATTCTGAGATTTCCGAACGGGCTCATCGGGTTCGCCTCTGAACGCGAATTCGTATTGATCCGGCACGGTGAGTCGCGGGCCATTGCCTGGCTACAGTCGCTGACCACGCCGTATCTCGCCCTGCCCGTCGTCTCGGCGCATATGCTCGCCTCGCGCTATCCTGACGTCCCCATCGGACCGGTGGCGGAAGCTGCGGGCATGGGAAGCGATCCTGACGAGTTGGCGGTTCTGGTGGTGCTCTCGGCGCCCAGCGGTCGCCCCGCCACTGTCAATCTGATGGCGCCCATCATCGTCAACGCAACGACCCGTCTGGGAGGACAGGTCCTGCTGGAAGGAAGCCAGTTCACCACTCGTGAGCTGTTCGTGGTCCCGCCGGTTTCCGAAGAGGTCAGCTCCAGCTCCCGTGCCGAGACGCCGGTGGCTCGTTCCGCCCAGCCCTAGCCCCTCATCGTGCGCGTGCCGCCAGCGGGGATGCCCCACTCGGCCAGCAGTTGCCGACTCCGCTCCACCAGGCGATCGCGCAGATTGAGGCTCGGATCCTCGAGCACCTCGTCGAGCAGGGTTCCGAGCAATCGCCCCACCACAGGTCCCGGCGCCAGGCACAGCTCGGACATCAGAGTCTTTCCGGTCAGTTCCAAGTCCCGTAGGCTCAGGGCCGTCGCCTGAGCCAAGACCTCGGTGACCCGCTGCCTGAGCTGCTCGACTTGCGCCAGCTCGTCGTCAACGTCGGGTCGCTTTCCCAGGATGTCCGCCCTCACCAGGGCAAGGATATCGTCGATGCGCTCCGGTGTGACGCGACGGATCCAGCGTCGCACCGCGGCGTCGGACCAGGTCGGCGAGTAGACGACCAGGTGATTTCTTACCAGATGGCCGACCCGGTCCTTGACCTCATTCGAGAATCGAAGGCGGTGCAACAGAGCAATCGCCAGTTTGGCACCGAGCAGCTCGTGCTGATAGAAGGTGGCCTCGCCGGTGATGGGGTGGGTGGCGCGCGTGCCGGGCTTACCCAGATCGTGGAGCAGAGCCGCCAAGCGCAGGGAAATGTCGGGTGTGTCAACCTCATCCAGGACGCGCAGGGTATGCTCCCACACATCGTAGGCGTGGTGGCGATTCTGTGAACAGCCGCGCAGGTCGGCCAGCTCTGGCGCCGTGAGCTCGAGAAGCCCGTGGTCCTGCATCAGCTCGAAGGCGCGACGGGCGTGCCGTGCCTTGAGGGCTTTGCACCACTCCTCCCGGATGCGCTCCGGGCTCACCCGTTGGTAACTGAGCAGCGACGGACGGATGGCCGCGGCGGTGGCAGGTTCCAAGTGGAATTCCAGCGTGGCAACGAATCGGGTCGCTCGCAGGACGCGCAGCCCATCCTCGGCGAATCGCGCCGCCGGATCCCCCACGGCTCGCAGGACCTTGGCCTGCAGGTCGATGAGGCCCCTGAAGGGGTCGAGCAACTCCCCGGTCCGGGGCTCGAAGGCCATGGCATTGACGGTGAAATCCCGTCGGGCCAGGTCCTTGAGGATGTCGGTTACGAACTCCACCCGATCCGGGTGGCGGCCATCCGAATACTCCGAGTCGGCACGCAACGTCGTGACTTCGACGGCGAGCGAGCCGGACAGGACCGTGACGGTGCCGTGCGATAGGCCAGTGGCGATGACCCGCGGAAACATGGCCTGGACCCGATCCGGCGTGGCATCCGTTGCCAGATCCCAATCCCCCGTGAACTTCGCTGCGCTGCCACCAAGCAGAGTAAGCAACGTATCCCGGACACTGCCCCCGACCACCCAGGTGCGATAGCCGCCCTCGGCGAGGCGATCACACAACCGCCGAATCGGTTTGGGTACGGCCTCGGCCAGGACTCGGATCGCGTCCTTGGGTTCGACCAATCCGACGACTGACGGGGCGGAACCTGACATGCTTCCCGGTCGGTCCCCGTTCCGTCAGCGAGACCAGGGATCCACGATGTCGGTGGTGCCCATCGGTGACCGCTTGGCTCCCCGCCGGCCATGGTTTGATTTCGGGGTCCCGGTGGCCGCCCCTCCACGATCCAGTCTGACGGAGATGCGGGGCTGTGACCCGTCCACCGTGACCGTGCGCGTCTTGTATCCGGAGCGTCGGATCTCCAGGGACACTGGCTGCTGATCCGTCAGGTCCACGAACACCGGACTCGCACCCAGATCGCGACCGTCCTTGAAGACCTGGGCATCCAGCGGCTCGACGGCCAGCACGACCTGGCGCCGCCGCGCATCCTCCTGCCCAGTCGAAACCGATCGAGCTTCCGGTGCAATGGGTGCTGCGGGGAGGCTGGCCCCAGAGGTTGACGTGCCGCTGGCACCAGCGGATCGAGTTGCCGCGCCTCCCGAAGAACTGTGGGCGAAGATGGCCACCACAATGGCGATGGCGGCCAAGACACCTGCCACTCCAGCATAGAGTGGCCAGCGATTGCGCACATCGGGCAGCGGGGAGTCCATACTCGGCTCCCCCAAGCCGTGTTGCTGAAAATAGTCGACCGGGACCTCGAAGCTCCCGGAGCGCCTGGACATCTCCGAAACTGCATCGGGAGCCAGGCCTGCCTCGACCTTCCGCAGCTCCGACAGCAACTCCAGCATCGATTGGTAGCGCTGCTCGGGGCGCTTGGAAAGACACTTGAGGATGATGGCTTCCAGTCCTGCCGGAACCTCCGGACCGTCCGTCACCAGCGCCCGGATGGGGATGGGCGACTTGTACATGTGCTGGGTCAGAATGCCCATGAAGTTGTCGGCGTCGAAGGGCACCCGACCGCTCGTCATCTCGTACAGGATCACACCAAAAGAATAGATGTCACCTCGCTGATCGATCGACGTCCCCGCCGCCTGCTCGGGGGACATGTAGTGGGGTGTCCCGAAGACCGTGCCCGCGCGGGTCAACCGTCCCTCGGCCGAAGAGACCTTGGCAATGCCGAAGTCCAGGATCTTCACGAAGTCCTTCTCGGTGCCATGCTGGACGAGGAAGATGTTGTCCGGTTTCAGGTCCCGATGCACGATGTCCGCGCTGTGGGCGGCTGCCAGTCCCTCCGCGAGCTGTCGCGCAATGTGTAGGATCCGCTGCAGAGGCAGAGGTTGGTCGGGTTCGATGACATGGGACAGAGGAACCCCGTCCAGGTGTTCCATCACGAAATAGGTCGAACCGTCGGGAAAGCGGCCAAAATCGCTGATATCGATGATATGGGGACTGCCGATGGCGGAGGCCGCTCGTGCCTCGTTCAAAAAGCGGTTAGTCACCTCTCGGTCCCGCGCCAAATCCGCCCGCAGCACCTTCATGGCGACCTTCTTGCCGATGACCTTGTGCTTGCAGGCGTAGACGACACCCATTCCCCCCTCGCCCAACACCGCTTCCACTCGATACCGCCCGTCGATCACGCAACCAACATAGGGATCCTGTTCCGTCGTCCGTAAGGGTCGCGGGGTTGGGGCGCGCATCTCATCGGTGAGATCGTCGTCGGATAACCGATCCGGTCGCACACTGACCACCTTAAGGGGCGCGTCAGCAGACGAGTCCATTCGACGCCGGTTCCTGGTGGCGCTGACCGCGGCATCACTGTCGTTGGCGTGCTGTGTGCTCGAGTCACGGGCGACGGCATCGGCGCCAGCCGGCGTGTCCTTGGACTTGGCGTCATCGTTGTTCGTCATCGATCACGAAGCGCGCCGATGGGTAAACCGGGCGACCGGCTTAGTTATAGCGGATGTAGTGGACAACGGCCTGCTTCGTTCACCAATAAGTTGCAGGAGTCTATGCAGCTTGGCCACCAGGAACAGAGCGAACTGCTGGCCGGAGCTTCTTCTACCTGGCGTCACGTGTGAACCGGGGCTTGCTGGGGCTTGACCCGGGGCCGGACGGAACGCGCCTCGCCCCCGCAAACGGGGCCTTCTGGCGCCCGCGCGCCGATGGCGCGCCGGATTCTGCTACATCGCGAACGACGATGGGTTTCCCGATCCAGCTGGCCATTCGATACGCCCGATCCAGAAAGCACGCTTTCATATCGGTGGGCACGCTGTTCGCAACCGTGGGGGTGTTGTTGGGCGTAGCAGCTCTGACGACGGTGGTCAGTGTTACTGGGGGCTTCCTGCAAGAGTTTCAGGAGAAGGTTCTCGGTGTCAACGCGCATGTCCTGGTGTTGAAGTACTCCTCCGACTTTCGGGAGTACCGGGAGGTGATGCGAAAGGCCGAGGCCGTGCCGGGAGTATTGGGGGTCGCGCCGTTCGTGATCAACCCGATGATGGTCACTCACGGACCGCACACGGCCACCGGTGTTTTGCTCAAAGGGGTCGACGACCGACGGCTGGCCAGCGTGCTCGATCTTCCCCGCCACGTCGTGGAGGGGAAGATCGCGGATCTGGGTGTCGCTGCGGGGCCCCCACCCCAGAAAAAGGGCGATCCATTGGGGTTTTCCCTCCCCGATCTGCCACCCGACACCAACGTGGTCGCGATTCGCGGGACGGTCGAGGACGCGCCCCAGACGGCGGACGTCGACGCGGGCGCCAAGGCCGGGACGGCGGAGCCCACGGCCAACCCGGCTGACGGCGACGTTGTGGCGATTCGCGGGACGGTCGAGGATGCGCCCCAGACGGCGGACGTCGGCGCGAGCGTCCAGGCCGGGACGGCGGAGCCCACGGCCAACCCGGCTGACGGCGACGTCGCGGCGACTCGCGGGGCAGTGCAGGACTCGACCTCGCCCAGCCAGCTCGTTGAGGAGCGAGCCCCCACCCGGGGCGGAACGGCGACTCACGACTCTCCCTCCACGCGGGGAGCCGTACCGCCGGCCATTGCGCCCGACGTGACTGCGCCGACACAGACCAAGAGCCCTGCAGGTTCTGGCCAAGCATCCACCGAGCCGAGCGATGAACCCGACTCGCTTCCGGTAGGGAAAATCCAGCCCGAAAGCGGCTACCAGAGCCGACTGCCGGATTCCGACATCCTGCCCGAGGAGCTGCTTGCCGATCCGTGTCAGAGCCCGGAGGCGGCACGCACCCTCCCTGGGATCGTGGTTGGCAAGACACTCAAAGAGAACCTGAAGCTGGCCCTGGGGGACTGCGTGCAGGTGACCTCTCCAACCATCGGCTTCTCGTACTCGGGCGGCGTGATTCGAGCGCCGGTGGCCAAGCAGTTTAGGGTCGTCGCCATCTTCGATGCGGGGTTCGACCAGTACGATTCTAAACTGGTCTACACGCACCTGCACCAGGCCCAAGCGTTCTACGACTCGGGGGACTCGGTCACGGGGGTCGAGATGCGCATTGCTGACGTTGACCGGGCCAAGCCGATTGCGCGGGAGTTGGAGCGGCGACTCGACAATGGAATTTACCACACCATGGACTGGGAAGAGCTCAACCACGGTCTCTTCACGGCCCTCAAGATCCAGAAGATTCTGATCAGTCTGGTGCTCGCTCTGATCATCATCGTGGCGGCCTTCACCGTCATTGCGACCCTCATCATGGTGGTTCTGGAGAAGAAGCGAGAGATCGCCATTCTCAAGGCGATGGGGGCCACCGACAGCGCCTTGTTGCGGGCATTTTTGTATCAGGGGGCGTTCATCGGGCTGGTGGGAACCAGCCTGGGACTTTGCGCGGGGTGGCTGACCTGTCGACTGCTGGCTCGCTACGAGTTTCCGCTCGATCCTGGCGTCTACTTCATCTCCCGGCTGCCAGTGCGGATTGAGCCGCTGGAGTTCGCGTGGGTGGGAGTCTTTGCGCTGGCGGTGTGCCTGGCTGCAACCGTTTGGCCAGCCCTGTACGCTGCCCGACTCCGCCCTGCCGAGGCATTCCGAAGTCAGGAGTGATCAGTGCTTCACGCGGCTCCGCTCCAGCCCCGCCTGTCCATGGCCGGAGGCAACAGGCTCACCACGCGTGCCAGCAGCTCCTGGCAGCGAAACGGTGTGGCCACGAAATCATCCGCGGTGCCCCCGAGTAGCCCCTCCTCAAGCCCTGCCCAGGAACTGGGGGCCAGGAGCAACACCGAGGGGCAGCATTCGGGCTTGGCGTTGCGCAGACGTTGGCACAGCGCATGCACGCTCGCATCCGGCAGCTGAGCGTCGATCACGAGGAGATCGAACTCGACAGAATCCACGAGCCGAAGGGCCTCTTCGCCCGACGTGGCCGAGTCGGCCTGGATCTTCGCGCAGCGTAGGGTGGTCGCGACGACGTGATTGACCGCGCGTTCCGAGGACACGACCAGGACCCGACCCTTGGCGCGTGGATCCACCTGGCTCGCGGGAGAGACCTCGACGGGAGTCACGTGACAATGCGAAGCGAACCCACGGAGCCGCTGCCAGTCCCGCTCCGACAGGACCAAGCGGAGATCATCCCCCAACCGGCGAACCCGCACTGGTACGCAGATCTCCTCCCGCTGAACCTGGATGGACGCGGTCATCCACTCGCCGTCACTCGCGCCCTCCAGCTCACAGTCACCCAATTCGCGGTCTGTTTCGCCTCGGTCCAGCAGGGATCGCAACGACTCAGAGTTGGTAAGCGCTATGCAGACTCCCCGCACAGGCGCCACGCTAGCGCGCCCGACGGACCTCGGCCAGTTCTTCGCCCCCTTTTTCTCAGCGCTCGGTGCGCCAGAGCAGGATCCCGAGCGCCGCCGCCGAAAGCAAGAGGAGTGCCAACGAAGAACCACTGCTGCTCAAGAAGGCGACATTGGGGGATCCGAGCAGGCTGCGAACGTGACTGGAGGGAAAGGGTAGGCCGGCCCCGGATGTGGAACGACCCAGAAAGGCGTCCAACACATACATCAGCCACGGGCCGAAACGCCGCAGGCTCCCCCCGGCCGCCCACATGAGCCCATAGGCCATGGCCGCCAGGCACGCGATCCCGGAACACAAAAGGAGCTCGCGAGCCCAGGGGTGAACCGGAGCCGCGGTCGAGACGATCAGCTGCGCCAGAGCGATTGTCACGATTGCCAGGGCCGCACCCACTCCGATCCTGCCCAGGACGTGGCCCAGAATCAGCATCCGTCTGTTGGCGCCGTGGCGTGCCAGTGCCTCGACCGGTGCAGGGACGTTCCCTTCGAGTGGTGTCTGCGCCGTTACCAGGACCAGATAGAGCGGCAGTCCGAGCGTCAGAATGGTTGCCAGAACTCTGTCCCATGCCAGGGTGGGATCGACCCGTCTTTCGACGTGGGCCAAACCGACGATGGCCAGACAGCCCCCCAGAATGGCCAGCTGCCGTCGGGGTCGCAACAGATCGACGACGCTGTCGACTAGACCTCGCCAGAGACTGCTCACGGTGTCCTCGTCGTGAAGCGAAGTCCGAACAGCCGTGCCTCGGTGGCGATGATTGCACAGAGCAAGGCTTTTGACAGCTCCCCGCGGAGACGTCCACTCGCCAAGAGCGTCTCCGGGCCCCCGTTACCGGCTGACAACCGCAGTTCGTCGACAGCGGTCGACCCGGCGAGTCCTGCCGCCACTCTGCGCAGCCCCAGCCCATGGCAATGGAACGTGCCGGCTTCTGGGGGGGGCTGCGCCGACTCCGACCAAACGCCTCCTGCCAGGGTGGCTCGAGGTCGACCCAAACGGCTGTCAACTCGGTCGCCGCACAACACCCACAAGACCGGGACCCGGCGCGCGTGTCGCTCGCAGGCCAGGAGTGACTGGCGAACTACCGGCGGCTCGAAGGCAAGCGGTTCGTACAACACCACCAGCTCGGGCTCGGCTATCGCCAAGGCCACTGCCAGTCCGACCAAACGCCCCTCGATTGGCTGCAGCGATTCTGGTCGGCGGGGGGCAAGGGATTGTGCGCCGACGGCTTTCAGCCACTCTGGACCCTGGCAGGGCAGCCCGCGAAACTGGGCGATGAGGTTCAAGGCCGAAGCCACGGTCGGGGCGGACGGCAGCGTCTCAATGGCTCGGAGTGAAGCCACCCTGCGCCGGAGCCGGGGACTAGAATGGATGCTGACGCCATCCAACGTCACTTGGCCACGACGTGGGCGGAGTGAGCCGTCCAACAGACGAATCAGCTCATCGGCTCCTCCAGCTGGGGTGCCCCGGATGACGAAGAAACCCGGCTCAACATCGGCCGTCGCGCCCCGAAGCCGGTCGCCGGCCAGGTCCTGTAGTCGAAGGTGTGTCATGAGCCCGCCACGCAGAGCACCCATTCGGCCAGGGTCCCGCTCAGGGTCCACAGAGTGGGCAGGCTCGGATCGAGGAACCTCAACAGCTCGGGTAAGGCCATCAAACCGAGCCAGGCCAGTCGAGGCCGGACCTCGCAGGCTCGCCCCACCACGACGCTTGCCCCCGCTGAAAGAACTGCCGCGCTGGTGACCACCGCCATCGCCGCGAGCGAGCCGATGAGCCAACCCATTAGCTCATCGTGTCCCCGCAGAGCGAAGAAGAACGGCACAACCAACAACAGTGTCGAGCCAAGACCCAGGCGCCCCAGCCAGAACAGACGAGCCTTCTGTTCGGCCCGTGACAGATCGACCTCGGCGTATCCCCGTCGCCGCGCCAGGGCGAGCAGAGCTTCGCTCGCCCGGTTCGTGAGAAAACCGGGCGACAGTGCCCAGCCTCCCAACGCCACCAACAGGACCAAGAGCCACCGGATCGTCGTGGCGAGCACCGGGGGGGCCGTCCAAAGGACGCTCTGGGGCGAAGAGCGCGCCTGGATCCACAACGAGAGAGCTCCACTCAGGCTCAGGCTCAGAGCGACCGCCGCAAGCCAGCGCAACAGCCAGCGCCGGTCGCCCCAGGCCAAGACGGTGCGGGTTGCGGCCCAGTCCTGACCGCGCGGCCCCGTCCTGACTCGAGCGGCTGGATCCACGACAGAGGGGGTTGCGGGGTCCGGTGACGACACGGAACGAGCATACCTTGCCTCGAGACGGAGGGTTACCGTGCGGCAGGTTCGTGCCCCCATCGCCCCTCAGATTTGGGGAGTGGGGCTGCTGGGGCCAGCGTGCGGGCTCGTGCAAGCCACGCAGTTGACCCCGGGTCGGAGAGTGCAGCCAGGGCCAGGGCGAGGGTGTGGGTGGCAACCGAGTCATCGGGTTCCATCTGTAGGGCACGTCGGGCCGCACCCACCGCCAGCCGGGGTCTACCCGCGACCAGCTCGGCGGTGGCCATCCACCCCAGAGCAGCGACGGCAGTCTCGCTGCGGCCTTGGGCCAGTGGCGACAAGAGGACGAGTGCTCCGTCGGGGTTGTCTCGGCGCATCAGCATACGAGCCACGAGGATGGTCAGAGCGGGGTCGTCGGGAAACCGACGGTGAGCTTGCTCGACCAGAGCATTCGCCTCCGTGACACGGCCAGTGCGGATCAGTACCTCCGCGAGGGCTGCTGGCGGAACCGGGTCGTCGGGTGCAACCTCCACGGCCTTGCGCAGCTGGACGCGGGCATGCTCCACGAAGCCCGCGGTGAAGAGCAGTCGGGCCCAGTTGAGCCGTGAAGGAAAGAAACCCGGATCGACCGCCAAGGCGTCCTGGTACGCGTCGGAAGCCCGATCCGGTCGCCCCTCGCGTTCCTCCAGAACCCCCAAAGCATGATGGGGTTGGGCGATGTCGGGGTTCAGACGCCGTGCCCGCCCAAAATGATGGCGAGCGACTGCCAAGTTGCCGCGCTCCAACTCGACCAGGCCCAGGTTCACCCACGCCTCGACGAACCGGGGGCTGTACTCCAGGGCCAAGCTGAACCGGCTCTCCGCAGTTTCCAGATCACCCGCTGCCAGTGCCTGGACCCCGGTATGGTTGAGCTCGGCCGCCCGCGGTGGAAGTGCAGGGGTGGACGCGCAGCCGGACAGAGAGGCCAGAATGGCGGCGATGGCGAGCGGGCGGACCATCCCGACAGTTCGGACAGCCGCCGGGGCCAGTTGTTACCCTGGTGAACCAGCCCCATGGCCGACCCGTCGAACTCGTTGCGCACAGCCCACTTCGCGGGGATGCTCCGGTCCACCATGGCGAAGGACGGCGACGTGAAATCCGGATCGGGAAAGGCGCGGTCCGAAGGTCTGGACCCCGAAGCGAACGACCATTTGGACGAGGACTTGGGTGTCAAACAGGCCGAATCGGCTGCTGACGATCCCGAGGCATCCGCGGACGAAGCGGAGTCGGAGTCCTCGGAAGCTCCAGGACGAACCACGTCGGCCAGGCCCGGACGTGATTCGTCGGTGAGCCGCGCCGATGCTTCTGTGCCCGAGGAGGACGTCCCTCAGACCGAGCAGGAGCTCAACGTCCCGAAGTTCCAGACCATCGGGATGCTCGGGGTCGTATCCTTCCTCTTGTTGATCCTTTGGTTCTCGGCACGTCTGAGTTGCAACGCGCATCCCGACCAGGTCAGGGAACCCAAGCATTTCTCGACGGCTGCCCTGGTCAAGGATCCCAAGAACGCCGCGATGGAGTTCCACCACGCGTTCGAGACCCATGACTTCACGCTGGCCACGGATCTGTGCGCAGGAGCGCTGAAGGAGACCGTCGACCAGCGGTTGCAGGAGTGTGAAAAGGACTTCGAGGCCTGCGAAAAACGCCAGAAGGAGTTGGCCAACACGATCGAAAGCCTGCCCCGCGTCACGGAACGCCAAGGCAACCGGGCCACTGTGGAGATCACCAGCGTTTACGGTGGCAAGGAGACTCGCGGATTCACCTACACGGTGGTGCAGAATCAGGGACAGTGGAAGGTGACGGAGCGGCGAGACGGGGTTGTGGCTCGCCCGGCGGCTGCCGAAGCGTCGGTGAGCAAGCCCGGTGCGGCGGAACCGGGAGAGGTCGCAGCTGACGCTTCCGCCAAGCAGGATGGACAGCCCGCCGCAGCCGAACCGAGGCCGAACGACGAAGCCGAACCGGCACCCCGACCGGCACCCGAGCCCGTGCCAGCGCAACCCTCAGACCAGCCCGAGTAGACGCGACTCTACCTTCGCTTGGCACCTAGCTCCTCGAGCCAGTGTTCGAGGGTTGCTTCGCGGACCACGCCGGTTGCGACGTGACGGACCTGACCGTCGGCATCCAGTAGGATCACCGTGGGCAACGCCGAGATGCGGTAGCTGTGGGAGAACCTGCCATCGTCCCAGGCGACCGGGAAAGGCAGGCCAAAGGAGCGGTGGGCGGCACGGGCTAGTTCCGGGGACTGGTCGCTGCTGATCGCGACGAACCGTACGGTTCGAGTGCGGTTTGCCTGGGCCACCCGTTTGAGCACCGGAGTGAGGTTTCGACACGCCGAACACCAACTCGCGAAGACCTCGATGACCGAGGGACTGCCCCGCAACGAATCGAGCGAGACTTCACCTTGACCACCGGCCACCAGTGGCAGGACGAACGGCACAGCCCTGGTCCCTGGGCTGGGGCCCGAGGAAGGACCGGCTATCGCGCGCCACAGCAGCAACAACACCACCGCGAACAGTGTCCACCGGGCTGCCAGTCGCAACCAACCCGAGTCCTGGGTCCTTGAGGGGGTTGGAGAGGTCATGGTGACAACCACCGACGACCCAGCAACCAACCCAAACCAACGAGCAGGACGAGGGTCATGCCATGGCCAAGCCACAGATGGTGAGCCTCGAGATTGGTGCAAACCATGTCCACCGCCACCGCTCCCACCAGTCCTCCCGCCAATCCCGTCAGGGCTCCCGTCAGGGCCGGACTCAAAGGATCGGTGTGCCGCCACAGGCAAAGGAGCGAGACGGTCGAGATTGCCCCGAACAGAAGGGAATGGATGCCGCACACCAGGGTCCCGCGCAGGGATCGGGGAACGCTGAGGAATTCAGCCGGCGACAGCATGGAGGTGGACGTCAGGGTCAGGTGTGAGAAAAAAACAACCACGACCAATCCCGTCACCAGCCAGCGCAGCCGCCGGGAGCCACGACGTCCCGGCGGTCGGCCATGCCCCACGGCCAAGACCGCCGCCTGCAGGATGCCCCACAGCACCGCTCCAGTCAGCGCCATCAGAACGGCAGCACGTGGTGGATGACGCAGCCAACCCACGGTCAGCAGTGCCCCAAACAACAACCCCGAGATGCCCACCGACCACGCCACCCCGCGCCACCCCGACCTTCTGTCCACCGGTGCCAGGTTGCTGGTGCAACAAACTCGGATCCTCTCGCTCACCTCGGAACCCGGGGCTTCGGGGGGCGGAAAACAGATGCCGTTCTCGGGATTGTCACGCATGGTCAACTGGACTCACCGAGCTCCTTCAATCTTCTGCGCAACAGCTCGTAACCGCGATGGACGCGAAGTTTGACTGCAGTGGGAGTGGCATCCAGCACCTCCGCCGCCTCGACCAAGGACAAACCCGCGATCTTGGTGAGCTGGATGGCCTCGCGGTAGTTTTCCGGAAGACGATCGAGTGCCCGCTCCATGACCGCTGCCGTGTCAGGACGGGACGATTCCTGGCGTCGGGGTGGCTCGGGTAGGCGACCGTCGGGACTCAGGTCCTCCGGTCGACTGCGGGCCGTACGCCTCTCATCGAGAAACGACCGGCGCGCAATGGCCATCGCCCAGGGGAGGAACCGAGCCCCCACCAGGTAACTCCCGCGAGCCCGATGGATTTTGGTGAAGGTTGTCTGAAGCAGATCCTCTGCCCTTGCCCGATCGCGGGTGAGCCGCAAGAGCAAGCCGAACAGCTGAGGTGCAACCCTCCGGTACAAGGCGTCGAACGCCGCGATGTTGCCATCCACGTAGGCCAGCATGAGCTCTTCGAGGGTAGGTTCGACCACGGCGCGTTGTGCGAGCCGAGTCTATCTCGGGGTCGAGGACTCTCGCCACGACCGACCCAGCTCTTACGTCGGTTGAGGGCAATCGGTTTCCCAACCTGGGATGCTGCCCGAAGTGAAAATCCACAGGGGTCGTCCGGTGGCCCGGCCTTGCTCCGGCGCGATCAGAGCAACTGCCGAAGGTCCAGCATCTCCTCGACATCCGGGAGCAGGACCAACTCGACGCGGCGGTTCTGCGTGCGCTCGGCCGGGGTCGTGTTGGGAACCACCGGGTCGATCTCGCCAAACCCCGCGGCGTGCAGCCGACTGGGATCCAGGCCCCCGCCTCCGGTCTTTGCGGTGGGCGCTCCAATCAACCACAGAAGGACACCGCGGGCGCGCATCAGGCTGAGCCCCCAATTGTCGCGGAAGGGTCCGCCCTGCAACGGGACGTTGTCCGTGTGTCCCGCGATCTGAAAGTAGCGCTTCGAGAGTTGAGCGTCGCCTCGAATGACCGCCGCCACCTCTCCCAGGACGCTGATTCCTTCCTTCTTGAGCTGATCCTGCCCGGAGGCGAAGAGAACGTCACCGGGGAGACGAATCACCATGCGGTTATTACGGACCTCGACCTTGATGCCGATCTGGGTCAGCTTGTTGAGCTTGTCCCTCAGGGTTTCGAATCGCTTCTTGATCCGCTCCAGCTGCTCGGCGCGTTGCCGGTACTCGTTCAAGGCTCGCTTCATCTGGTCCAGACTGGAAGCCAACTGATCCTTTTCGGTGCCAGTTTGCTGCAGCTGTGCCGACACCGTATCGAGGTTGTAGCCGAGCTTTCGCAAATCATCTTCCAGGCTGGAGACGCGAAGCCGAGTCGCCTCGAGCTCGGCGCGAGTCTGTTCATGGGCCCTCTTCTCAGCCTGGTATTGGCCGTCGAGATGGTCATACTTGGCGAGCTGGGCTTGCCACTCACTCTCCGTGTACCCACAACCAAACAACGATGCGAGTCCAATTACCAGCCACGCCTTGTGCATCACGTCACTCTCCTCGGCACGCCAAAGGCCCCATCTTCGGAATCCGATTCCTCCCGAATGAGACCCTGCGGGGGTCAGGTTCCAAGCACGGCCACGCTTCGTCAAGCCTCAACCGGAAAACGAGGCGCTGGGGTGGGCTTCGGACCCCAGCGAGGCGATCCCATGGAATTGGTCGGATGGCCTACTGGCGGTGCAGCGGCTTTTTGTCTCAACCGCACCGCAGGGTAGACTTCGCTCACGATGGCCGCCGGATCCCGGTTCCGGCCCCCCCAGCGCACGTCCGCCAGTTGATCCGCCCCGGAACTACCACGTGACCATCATCCTGCCTCCCCACTACCACGCTCGACGGGCCCTCGAGGAAAGCCGCGTCGTCTGCATCACCCCGGAACACGCAGAGCGCCAGGATATCCGACCGCTGCGGGTCGGAATCCTGAACGTCATGCCCAAGGCGGAGAGCTACGAGTATTCCATCCTGCAGCCCTTGGGTCGTTCCATCATTCAGATCGAGCCTATCTGGATCAGGCTCGAAACCCACGCCTACAAGACCAGTGATCCGAATCACATCCGGTCCTCGTACCTGACGTTCCAGCAGGCGTCCGAGCAGCCGTTGGACGGACTGATCCTCACCGGAGCACCCGTGGAGGAACTCGAGTTCGAACAGGTCCGATACTGGGACGAGGTCTCCGAGATCCTCCGCATCGCCCGCACCCGTTGTGCCTCCACACTGGGCATCTGTTGGGGAGGCTTGGCATTGGCCAAACTGCTCGGCATCGACAAGGTGGTGTACGACCGCAAGGTATTCGGCGTCTTTCCGACCAAGAACATCGAGCGGCATCATCCCATCACCGGGGACACCGATGATATGTTCTGGTGTCCTCAGAGTCGCCACTCTGGCATCGATGACTCCCTGCTGGAGACGCAACAGCTACTGGGGAAGGTCCAGCTCCTAGCCCACGCTCCCGAGGCCGGCTACACGATCTTCGAAAGCGCAGACCGACGATATCTGATGCATCTGGGCCATCCCGAATACGAACCCGAGCGATTGATTATGGAGTACGCCAGGGATCGCGCCAAGGGATTCGACAACGTTGATGCACCGGCCAATCTCGATCTCGAGCACCCCATGAACACCTGGCGCTCCCATCGCAACGAGTTCTTCTCCCAGTGGATTAAGTTCGTTTACGACCGCTCCTGTGGGTAGACCCTTCCAAGCCCGTTCCGGCCGGCGGGAGTCTCCTGGTCCCACGCGAAGACGCCACCCGATTGGCACGGCCCTGTCTTCGGTCTGTCACCGAGGCAGACTCCCATTGTAGTATCCCCGGCGCGTCCCATGGCCAAAGTGGTAGTCATCGAAGACGAGACGGATCTGCAACAGATCCTCGAGTACAACTTGCAGCAAACGGGTCATACGGTCAGGGTGGCGGGTACCGGTCAGGCGGGGCTCAAGCTGATTCGGGAAGCGCACCCCGATGTCGTCTTGCTCGACTTGATGCTTCCCGATCTCTCGGGAACCGAGGTTTGCCGAGCCCTCAAGGAGGATCCGCAGACCCGCCCCATTCCGGTGATCATGGTGACGGCGCGTGGCGAGGAAGTCGATCGTGTCGTCGGTTTCGAGTTGGGCGCCGACGACTACGTGGTCAAACCATTCAGTGTTCGGGAGCTGATGCTCCGTGTTCAGGCCATCCTCCGACGCCAGAAGCAGGAGGTCTCCGCCAGCTCGGAGCTCGTTGACTTTGGTCGGCTGCGGATCGACCGCGGGGCACACCGGGTCTGGGTCGAACAGGTCGAGATCGAGCTGACGGCTCTGGAGTTCCGGCTGCTGGTCACCCTTTACGATCGGAAGAATCGGGTTCAGACCCGAACCACGCTCCTGGACGACGTGTGGGGCATCCAGGCGGACATCACCACCCGGACCGTCGACACGCACGTCAAACGGCTGCGGGAGAAGCTGGAAGGAGCCCGTGACTACATCGAAACCGTCCGCGGAGTCGGGTACCGGTTCGTGGAGTCCCCGGACGAGGTGACGACGTGAGACTGGGCTTTCGGGCCAAGCTCTTCCTGATCTCCCTCGGTCTGGTGGCGGTTTCGACTCTCTTGGTGTTCCTGTACGTCCGTGTCCAGCTGGAACGTCGCGCCCTCACCGAGATTGAGGCTGACCTGCGCGTTCGTACCCGCTTGGCCGCGGGACGTGTCGAAGCTCAGCTTCACTTTGGGCCTGGACCGGTGCCCTGGCAGGACGTGGCCCTAGAGCTGGGGCGGTCCGCCGCGGCTCGCGTCACCATCATCCGCAAGGACGGGGTGGTGCTGGGCGACTCCGGCTCTTCGCCCCGAACCGTATCGACTCTCCAGAACCACGCCCACCGTCCCGAGGTTCAGCAAGCCCTCCGTTCGGGCTGGGGCGTGCAGCGACGCCACAGCGCGACGCTGGAGCATGATCTTCTGTACGGAGCCGTGCCAATCGGTCAGAGAAGCGAGCCCATGGGGGTCGTTCGTATCGCCTTGGAACTCAAGGAAGTGGGGCGCCAGGTCCAGGATTTCCAGCACGCGCTGACGGTGGGAGCCGTGCTGGCGCTGGTAACGGCGCTCTTTACCTCGCTGGCGGCCGCCGTGGTGGCCTCCCGATCGGCTCGCGCGCTGACCCTGGCGGCGACGCGAATGGCTCAAGGGGATCTCTCGACGCGCGTACCGCGATTGGGTAAGGACGAGTTTGGCGAATTGGGTCGGGCGTTGCAGCAGTTGAACGCAAACCTGTCGGCGACCTTGGAGGAGGCCAGAACCAGTCGGGATCGGATGAGCGGCATCCTGTCCCGAATGCACGAAGGGGTCCTTCTGCTCGACGAAGCGGGAAAGACCGTTCTTCTCAACCCCGCTCTGCGCCAGATGATGCTGCTGAGCGACGAAGGCGTGGGTCGTCCACCGTCCGAATTCATCAAAAACGTCGAGCTCACTCAGCTTCTGCAGAAGGTGGCCCAGACCCGCCAGGGGCAGTTCCAGGAGATCGAGGTGAAGGGATTGATGCCGCGGCGCCTGCTGGTTCGTGCTGCGCCAGTGGGAGGGGACGGGGATGGGATCTTCGCAGTATTCTTCGACGTGACCGAGATGCGGCGCCTGGAGAATCTCCGCCGTGATTTCGTCGCCAATGTCTCCCACGAGCTTCGAACACCGGTGACGGCCATCCGGTCCGCAGCCGAGACGCTCAGGGACGCCGCCCAATCCGATCCCTCGGCGGCACCCCGCTTCGTCGACATCATGGCCCGCAACGCGGAGCGTTTGGGCAACCTGGTGGACGACCTTCTGGAGTTGTCCCGCATCGAGTCACGGGCTCTGAAACTTTCACCTCAGTCCGTCGACGTGCGCGAACTCGTCGACCATGTCGTGTCGTTGTTTCGCGAACGCGCCGATCGCAAGGGCCAGATTCTGGAAACGGCAATCGAGCCAGCTCTGTGCAGCATCGTTACCGACCGTCGGGCTCTGGAGAACGTATTGGCCAATCTGATCGACAACGCCGTCAAATACTCGGGGGCGGGAGCGACGGTTCGAGTCCGGGCCTTTGGCGATCCAGCCGGGTGCCGGTTCGTCGTAGAGGACACCGGCCCGGGGATGGAGGCCACCCATCTTCCGCGGATATTCGAGCGGTTCTATCGAGTGGACACCGGGCGTTCGCGCGAGCTGGGGGGAACCGGTCTAGGCCTAGCCATCGTCAAACACCTCGTGGAAGCACTGGCTGGCCAGATCCAGGTGCAGAGCACGCCGGGTGTGGGAACCAGCTTCGAGTTTACCCTTCCCGTAGCTGGCCCGCGCACTCCGGAGCGAAGCATTCCCGTCCCCACCTAAGCGATGTGGCGCCTCTCGGTAACGCCGTTGGCCCATCGCGGGTGCGGGTTGACATCGGGGCCTTGCATTCGCGATGTTCTCGGTATGCGGAACCTGGCACGGCTCCTGGCGGTTCTGGCCGTTTTGGCTCTAGCGGCGTGCGACCGGGAACCAGTGAGCTCGCGGTCCGACGGGACCCACGCCGCGCCAACCAAGATCCCGATCACCCTAAAGGGAGTCGGTTCCAGCGCCACCCAGCCCCTGTACACCGAGTGGTTCCACCGGTTCGCAAAGGACCGCCCCAACCTACATATCGAGTATCAGTCCCTGGCACTCGAGCAGAGCCTGCGCCTGCTCTCGAGCGGGGAAGCGGATTTTGGCACGCTGCAAGGATTGCCCAGCGACGACCAACAGAAATCGATACCAAGGCCCGTCTTCTGGCTGCCAGCCACCCTGGGGGCCGTGGCCATCGTCTACAACTTGCCCGGAGCACAGCAGCCGCTCCGCTTGAGCCCAGAGCTCATTGCTGACGTGTTTTTGGGCCGCGTGCGGCGCTTCGACGACCCCCGTCTGGTGCAGCAGAACCCCGGGCAGAGCCTGCCCCCGGCGGAGCTCTCCCTGGTTGTTCACTCTGACGAGGGGGGAACCACGGCCGTGTTCACCGATTATCTTGCCAAGGTATCGGAGCGATTCCGCGAGACGGTGGGCCAAGGGTCGAAGGTGGCGTGGCCGATTGGCGAGGGGGTGCAGGGGAACCAGGGAGTACTAAAGAAGGTCCAGAACACGGCCTACAGCATTGGCTACGTCGATCTGGCCGCTGCGCGCCAGACCGAGCTCCCCAGCGCCGAACTCTTGAACCGCGCCGGCCGGTACGTCCCGGCGACCCCGACCGCGGTTCGAGCTGCGGCGCTCAGCGAACCGCTTCCCGGGAACCTGTTGGTGTCGCTGACCAACCCGTCGGGCGCCGATGCCTACGCCATCAGCTACTACACGTACCTCGTCGTCTTCCAGGATCTGGCAAACCCTTACGCAGCCCGTACCCTGGCCGAGCTGCTGTGGTGGATAATCCACGATGGCCAGGCGTTGTCCGCGCCTCAAGGGCACACCGTACTTCCCATGAAGACCGTCGCAGCGGTCGAGGTGCGTCTGAAACAACTGCGCCTGCACGGTCTGCCGCTCTTGAGGTAGGGCAACGCGGCGCCGACGCCCGGCAATGTGGTGCGTCTGCGGGCCCAGTCGGGGCTCCTTAGCGGCGGCCCAGGGGCCGAGTGGGCCGCCCCGGTCGTCCCGGTCGCTCCAACGCCTTGCGCCGAGCTTGCGCCTGCCCTTAGCTAAAGGGGTCCGGCACTGACAGGTGCCATGTCCCCATGACCCACGCGCCCGTCGAGTTTCAACTGGAGCTCGACATGCTCACCCAACCCGACGAAGAAAGCTGTGGGCCGACCTGTCTGCATGCCGTGTATGCCTTCTTCGGCGACACGCTCCCCTTGGACGCGGTCGTTTCGCAAACCGAGCGCCTCCGGGATGGCGGCACCTTGGCGGTCCTTCTGGGTTGCCACGCCGTGGCCCGAGGGTATCGCGCCACCATCTACACCTACAATCTCCAGGTCTTCGACCCCAGCTGGCGGCTCCTGTCCTCGGACGATCTCATCGCGCGCCTCGCCCGGCAGGCGGCGACCAAGGACCACGAGACCCTGCATGTCATGGCGACGGCCTATCAGCGCTTCCTTTCCGGCGGCGGCCAGGTCCGTTTCGAGGATCTCACGCCCGACCTGATCCGAAGGCTCCTTCGTCGCCGGCTGCCGATTCTGACCGGTCTCAGTTCGACGTACATGTATCAGACACGCCGTGAAGTGAGCCGGGACGGGGCCCTGGTATTCGATGACGTGGCGGGCCACCCCATGGGACATTTCGTGGTCCTGGGCGGGTACGACCGCGTCCACCGACTGGTCCTGGTGGCAGATCCCTGGGGTCCGGCGGAGCACGGGCCCCAGTCGGGCAAGTACTGGATGAGCGTCAATCGCGTCATCAATTCCATCCTTCTGGGCATGATCACCTTCGACGCGAACCTGTTGGTTATCGAGCCGAAAAACGAAAGAGGGACTGTTCGTGCAGGCACTCATTGTCGTCAATAACCCCAAGGACTGGGCGTTTCAGATCCCCAATGTCGACGTCGTCTCGGCGAGAGCCTACCTGACTCGCCCCGAGTATGCCGAACGGCGGGGAGCCAAGGTCTTCAATCTCTGTCGTTCCTACCGCTACCAGAGCCTGGGATACTACGTCTCCTTGTTGGCGGCCGCCCGTGGTCACAAACCGGTGCCGGACGTCGCTACCATCCAGGAAATCAAGTCAACCGAGCTGGTGAGGATCCGTTCGGACGAACTGGACCAGACCATCCAACGAAGCCTGGCCCCCATCGTCTCCAATCGGTTCGAACTCAGTATCTATTTCGGCAAGAACATGGCCCGTCGCTACGATCGTCTGGCGGCCGATCTGTTCAAGCTATTCTACAGCCCCCTGTTGCGGGCCGCCTTCGCGCGGTCCAGAAGTGGGCGCTGGTACCTGCAGAGCATCTCACCCATCAGCGCCGACGGCCTCTCCGCTTCGCATCGAGCCTTCGTGCACAAGGAAGCCACCGAGTATTTCAGCCAGCGTCGCTGGAACGCACCCAAGCGCCGGATGGCTCGATACGATCTGGCGATCCTGTACGACGAGAACGCCGAAGAGCCCCCCTCGGATCGGCGGGCCATCGCGAAGTTCATGAAGGCGGGGCGGGAGCTGGGAATCACGCCTTATCTCATCGGCAAGGATGACTACGCCCGGCTGGCGGAGTTCGATGCACTCTTCATTCGCGAGACGACCAGTGTTTCTCACTACACCTACCGTTTTGCGCGCCGCGCCCAGGCCGAGGGACTGGTTGTCATCGACGACCCGGACTCCATCCTGCGCTGCACCAACAAGGTCTACCTCAAGGAGCTCCTCGATCGTCACAAGGTCTCCACACCCAAAACCATCGTCGTTCACCGCGACAACCTTGCGGACATCCCGGATGCCCTGGGCTGGCCCTGCATCCTCAAGCAACCCGACGGGGCGTTCTCCCAGGGAGTGGTCAAGGCCGATGATCCGGCACAGTTCGAGGCCGAGTGCGAGCGGATGCTGCAACGCTCCGAGTTGATCATCGCCCAGGAGTTCGTGCCCACTCCCTACGACTGGCGGATCGGGGTCCTCGACAACCGGCCCTTCTGGGCGGCGCGTTACTACATGGCCCAGGACCACTGGCAAATCATCGCCAACGGACCCAAGGGTTTCCGCTACGGAAGGGTCGAGGCGGTTCCTCTCGACTTGGTCCCTCGGGCCGTGGTCAAGACGGCGGTGCGTGCCGCGGGCCTGATCGGAAACGGGCTGTATGGTGTGGATCTGAAGGTATCCTCTGGAAGGGTCCTGGTCGTGGAGGTCAACGACAACCCCAGCATCGACGTGGGTTTCGAGGACGCCGTGCTCAAGGACGCCCTGTACAGTGGGATCATGCAGGTCTTTCTGGACCGACTGGAGGCCCATCATCGCATGGGGCTGACGGAATGACCGAGGGGTGCGACCGTGACATTTGGCATGCCTTCCAGGTGCTCGGGTACGAAGTCGAATATGTCCTAGTGGACCAGCGAACCCTGGTGGCGATGCCGTTGGCGGCGGAGCTATTGCGCGACGAACAGGGCGAGGTCGATTCCGAGCTGTCCCGCGGTCGATTTGGCTGGTCCAACGAGCTCGTTTCTCATGTCATCGAGCTGAAGCTAGCCTCCCCGACCTCGTCGCTCCAGGGGCTCGCCTCGGCTTTGCACGGGGAGGTTGTGGTGCTGAATCGGGCTCTTGGTGCCCATCAAGCCAGGCTCCTGCCCACTGCGATGCACCCATTTTTCGATCCGGAGCGCGAGACGCGGCTGTGGCCGTACGAGAGCGGGGAGATCTACCGAGCCTTCGACCAGCTATTCGGATGTCGCGGTCACGGCTGGTCCAATCTGCAGAGTGTCCACCTCAACCTCCCGTTCTTCGACGACGCGGAGTTCGGTCGACTGCACGCGGCCTGCCGAGTTCTCTTGCCGCTCTTGCCCATGTTGGCGGCCAGCTCCCCGCTGGAGCTGGGTCGACCGACGGGATACGCCGACACCCGGCTCGTTCATTACCGCAGCAACTCGGCGCGCGTCCCCATGGCCGCGGGTCAGATCATTCCGGAGCCGGTCAGCTCGGAAAAGGAGTTTCAGCGAACCGTGATCCAACCCCTCGCCAAGGCCCTGGCCGAGGCGGGCGCCGATCCCGTGCTCGACCCGGTTTGGGTCAACGCGAGAGGCGCAATGGCTCGCTTCGACCGGCACAGCGTCGAACTAAGGCTATTGGACGTGCAGGAGTGCCCGCTGGCCGACTGCGCCGTGGCGGAGCTCGTCGTCGCCATCGCCCGCTGTCTGTACGAGAACGTCTGGTCGGACTCGCGGCGGCAGAACGCGCTGGGTACGGAGCGCCTGAGTCGATTGCTGCAGCAAGCCATGAAGGGGGCAGAGCGGGTGACCGTGGACGATCGGGAGTACCTGGCCCTGTTCGGTTTGGGGCCGAGCCCGATGCCTGGTTCGGAGCTACTGGCTGGTCTATTGGAGCGCGTGCAGGCACAAGCAAGATCACTGATCGAGCCTCGGTCCGAGAGGGTCCTCGGCGCAATCCTTCGCGAGGGGTGTCTGGCCCACCGCATCCTCGGTGCGCTGGGGGACGACCTGGATCGGGCCAGTCTGACACGGGTGTACCAGAAGCTCGCTGATTGCCTTCGGGACAACCAGCCATTCTTGTCGGGATGGGCAGGGTGAACGGGAC
This sequence comes from uncultured Polyangiaceae bacterium, assembly GCA_964648165.1. Classification (GTDB taxonomy): domain Bacteria; phylum Myxococcota_A; class Polyangia; order Polyangiales; family Polyangiaceae; genus FEN-1139. Next base: position 273,462 of record CAZYKT010000001.1, read on the forward strand.
ACTCGTTCTAACCTGTGAGCACGCCAGCCCGCGTATACCAGGGGAACTTGCCGTCTTGTTTGGTGAGGTCACCCATCGGATCCAGACCCATCGCGGCTGGGACCAAGGGGCGCTGTCGACGGCGCAAAGCCTGGCGCGGAAGATGGGGTGCCCGCTGTTCTTCACTCGGTTCAGCCGCCTGGTGTGCGATACCAATCGTTCACCTGGCAATCCTGAGGTCTTCTCGGAATGGACGGGCCAACTGCCCGAGGCGGAGAGGAGAAGACTCATTTTGTGCTACCACGCCCCACACTGGAGGCGAGTCCGGCGCGCCGCTCAGACGCGCATCGCCCGGGGTCAACGGGTGGTTCATCTGGCCATTCACAGCTTCGTGCCGGTCCTGTTCGGACAGGTGAGGGCCGTTGACCTGGGTCTGCTCTACGATCCCCGGCGCAGCCAGGAACCCGGGCTAGCGCAGTTCATCCAGCGGGGGCTCACGGAGAGAATGCCCGAGCTCCGCGTGTGTCACAACCAGCCCTACGTGGGGCAAGGTGACTGTCTACCCACTGCGCTGCGGCGGCTATGGAACTCTCGCCAGTATTTGGGAATGGAGATGGAATTCAACCAGCAGCTGCTCGATCAGCCCAACCGGTATCGCCAGCTCGTTCGCCACCTGGCCGAGGTGTTGCGCAGTGCGAGGTGAGCTGCGCCACGACGGTTCCGCGGCCTTCAGAACAGACCGGACACGTTACCGGCCTCGTCCACGTCGATGGACAGGGCGGCGGGTCGCTTGGGGAGCCCCGGCATCGTCATGATCTGCCCGGCGCTGGCGACCACGAAGCCAGCTCCAGCCGAGACCCGGACCGAGTTTACGGTCAGAGTGAATCCGCGCGGGGCCCCGACCAGCTTGGGATCGTCGGAGAAGGACGCCGGGGTCTTTGCCATGCATATCGGCAGGCTCTCGTAGCCAAGATCCTCGATGCGGGCGAGCTCGCGTCGCGCCTCCGAAGAGAGCTCGACCTTACTAGCTCCGTAGATGCCGGTGGCAATCGCCTCGATCTTCCCCAACAGCGGCGCCTCGAGCAGATACCGGAAGCGGAGCTCGACCGGACCCTCCATGCAATCGAGGAGTCGTTCGGCCAAGGCTACGCCCCCTTGACCGCCGCCCTCACGGACGTCAGCGATGGCAACCGGCACTCCCCGATCGGTCAGCTGGCTCTGGATGTCCAAGAGCTCGGCCTGGGAATCGTCGGCGAAGCGATTGATGCAAACCACGACGGGGACTCCGAAGGAGCGCACGTTGTCCACGTGCCGCACAGCATTCTCGATGCCATGTAAGGCCAGGGCGCGGCGGGTCACGACCAGGACAGCCGCCGAGGGACGAAGGCCGGCACTGCGACACTTGATGTGGAAGAACTTCTCCGCTCCGAGATCGGCGGCAAAACCGGCCTCGGTTACCACGATGTCGGCGAGTTTCTGAGCCATTCGGGTGGCAACCACGGTGTTGCAGCCGTGCGCGATGTTGGCGAACGGTCCACCGTGCACGAAGGCCGGCGTTCCTTCAAGCGTCTGTACCAGGTTGGGGTGGATGGCATTCTTGAGCAGAACCGCCATGGCACCCGGTGCGCCCAGATCCCGAGCCAGGACCGGCTTGTGCAAGTTGTCGTATCCAACCAGAATGCGCCCCAAACGCTCCTTGAGATCGACCATGCCCTGGGCCAGGCACAGGATCGCCATGACCTCGGAGGCGGCGGTGATGTCGAAGCCATCCTCGCGCATCACACCGTTAAT
>CAZYKT010000002.1:0-25361 GCA_964648165.1 uncultured Polyangiaceae bacterium
TTCAAAAGACCCCGCCGCCCGGATCGCCCGATGGTGCGCGAACTTCAGGCTTATGCGACCATCCGTCCGCGACAGCGGACCGCCTCGGCAAGCTGCTCCAGCATGTTCTGGGTCGTCCCCAGATCGACGCAGGCATCCGTGATGCTCTGCCCATAGCAGAGGGTACCGCTGGCGGGCTCGGGCTCCTGACGACCCTGCACCAGGTTGCTCTCGATCATCACACCGACTATCGCCCGCGAACCCTGGGCGATCTGTCGCGCCACACAATCCAGGACCTCGGGCTGTCGCCGGTAGTCCTTGCCGCTGTTGTCGTGGCTGCAATCGATCAGGATAGCCGGATGGGCCTTGACCTGGGTCAGACGGCGGGCCGCCTGCTCGACGGCAGCAGGCTGATGGTTGGGACCGGTGTGCCCGCCGCGCAGGACCAGATGACCATCGGGATTGCCGCTGGTGCGAATCAAGGAAACCCGACCCTCCCCGTCGATTCCCAGAAAGCGATGGGAGCGCGCCGCCGAAATCAAAGCGTTAACGGCCACGTCGATGCTGCCGTCCGTGGCGTTCTTGAAACCCACCGGCATGCTCAACCCTGACGCCATTTCTCGATGGGTCTGACTCTCCGTGGTCCGCGCCCCGATGGCGGCCCAACACACCAGATCGGCGATGTACTGCGGCACAATCGGATCCAGCATCTCGTGGGCGGTCAAGAGCCCCTGGTGGGTGATATCGAGCAAGATCCGCCGTGCCAGTCGCAGACCGCGCGGGATGTCGCAGGTCCCGTTGAGCTCCGGATCGTTGATTAGTCCCTTCCAGCCCACCGAGGTCCGGGGCTTTTCGAAATAGACACGCATCACCAGCACGAGCTCCTGGCTGAAGCGGGCGTTCATGGTGCAGAGCCAGCGCGCGTAGTCGAGGGCTGCATCTGGGTCGTGGATGGAGCAGGGACCAACGATGGCTAAGCAGCGGGCGTCCGCACCGGACAGGACCGCGCGGATCGCCTCTCGACCATCATGGACGGTCTGGGCGGCCTGCTCCGTGATGGCGAGTTCGGCCTTGATTGAGTCAGGGGTGAGCAAGGTTTCGGTCTCGAGAACGTGGAGGTTGTTGGTTGGGTACATGGCGGGGGCCCAGAAACGACGAAACCCCCGGCCGCTAACCGCGACCCGGGGGCTTGATTGGGATTCTGCTCGACTAGTGCTTAGCTAGTTGGCCCCTCGGAGCGCGGCCACATGGCCGGCCCAAAGTAGGAATACCAACGAAAGCTGCACGAGCAGAGCATTACGAATAGAGTTTAGCGTCCCGGTGTCAACTCGCAAGTCCCAGTGTCACATTGGTTGGTTCGCTCTCGGTTTGGCCCACGCCTGCAGCCCGACGACGACGGCCACGCCACCCCGAGCCGAACCGCCGGCTTTGGCTTCACCTGCGCGGGCCCCTGGGGCACCGCCAGCAGGCCGTAGTACCCCGGCTCCCGCCGGGGAACGCAGCCCCAACCGAGTGGAACAGGGCACCCCCTGTGGCGCGCTCGGGTGCTTGGCCTTTGGTGATCCGCAGAGCGCAGTCTCCTACGTCCTGGAACAGAACGCTCCGCTGGTGTTGGCGATTGGCGAGGCCCATGTCCAGAAGGGCGCCAAGCTTTCCACCTCGACGGCCCAGCAGTTCAGCCAGCTTTTGCCCCTGTTCTCGGGGCGCTGCAAGCATCTCATCATCGAGCTGTGGGTGGGCAGGAACGACTGCGGGGACCAACGCGTCCAAGAGGTCAAGCAGGCACAGGAACCGGTCACGTCAGCACAAGCCGAAACCAATCAGAATGACTATCTGGCTCTGGGGTTCGCGGCCAAGCGACTCGGCATCATGCCCCGCGCCTTGATCCCGAACTGCCAACAGTACCAGGCGGTGCTCGAGGCTGGCCCGGATCGGGTATCCCGCATGCTGGAGCTCATTGCCCAGCTCACGCTGGACAACCTGAAGGGGCTCTTGGACGAGACTCGGAGCGAGAAGGAGGCGCCCCTCGTCTTGGCCTACGGTGGAGCCATGCACAACGACGCCCAGCCTGGCGCAGGTCGGGAGCCATGGAGTTTCGGCCCTCAGCTCATCACGCTAACCAATGGACACTACGTGGAGCTCGACGTCTTCCTCTCCGGCCAGGTAACGGATTCGGATCTCTGGAAGGCACAGCCCTGGTACCAGACCTACCAGAGCGCTCCGATGGATTCTCGCCACCGCCTGTACCAGCTCGGACCACACTCCTACACGCTCATCCTGGCGCAGCCCAGCAACCAGCCCTGACCCGAACCGGGCTCAGTCGGGACGGGCTTCGCGCTCCAAGCTCGGTCGGAGGGCGGCAGTGCAATGGCCGCGCAGCACCGAGAGTCCTCGATTGCCCGCGGACCGGGGGATCCCGGAGGGCAGAAAGCCGCGGCTGAGCAGGGTGCGGCACAGCCATTCCAGGCGATCGGCCGTTTCCACGGTCAAAACCGTCTGGAAGAGGGCTCGCGCGGCGGCGTCGGCAACGCGATCCGAGCCAAAGGCGAGGCAGAGAGCCAGGTTCCAGAGCGCCTCGTCGCTTTGCAGCTGCTCGGGCGGCGTTCGAGCCAAACTGCTGAGCAGTGCGGACTCCTCCGGAAGCTCTATCTCCGAATCCAAGAGGAAGTAGGAGTGAAATCGCCGGCCCCATTGTACTTCGACCAAGGAGTTCGCATCACCCAGAACGTCATCGCCAGCCTCGGGATGGAAGGATGGCAGGGCTTCGCGCGAGGCAGCCTCGGAGTTGCCCAGGACCTCGCTGAAAACACGCACAGTGGAGATGTCACTCCAGGCCGTGTCCCCCACGGCACAGATCAGCGCCCCTGGGCATACCTCCCCCCGCTCGATTCCACTGAGAACCGATTCGGTGGTCAGTGGGCCAATGCTCTGCCCGTCGACGGCCAGATACCAGTCGTTGGTCGAATGCATGCTGCTAGTCATAGGCAAGCTCTATTCGGCGTGTTGGTGCACCCGTAGGGGGGTTCCGTCACGCCATTGGCAAGGAAATTGGGCGGCCAGGATTGCCGCATCGCAAACAGTGAGCATGTTGCGCTTCGAACAGTGTACTTAGCGTACGTTCCGGCCCAACCGACGTCAAACCATTCCCCTTCCGCTGGGCCGCCGGTCCCACAACCAAGGTACAACTTTTGCATCTTGTCGAAACCTGCACGATGAACCATGTGTTGGTCGCAGGAGCCATCAACCACTTCACCTCCCCATCGCCGATATGTCCAAATCACGCGTTCACCGTTTCCTGGCCCTGTTGGTCTCGGCCCTGCTGGGTGGGCTCTGCACTTTTGCACTGGTGACCTGTCAGGAGCAGAACGGCAATGCCGGGCAGGCGGCAGCACAGCCGCCCGTGGCTCTCGCACCCTCCGCAGCCGCAGCAACCGCTCCACCGACTGCTTCACCCCGAATCGAGGACGAGCGAAACACCATCGCGGTCTTCGCCAACACCGCCAACTCGTGCGTCTTCGTCACTCAACGCCAACTGGTGGTCGACTACTTCGCCGGACGAGCCCGTGACGTCGCCGCGGGGTCTGGCTCGGGCTGGGTGTGGGATCGCGAGGGTCACGTGGTGACCAACTTCCACGTGATTGCCAATGCCCAAAAGCTCACGGTCACCCTTCAGAACCAGAAGACCTTTCCTGCCACCGTGGTCGGCAGCGAGCCCCGCAAGGACATCGCGGTCCTGAAGATCGAGGCCCCCCCGCAGGACCTGACGCCGATTCAACGGTACGCGGGGCGGTGGCCGCTGGAGGTGGGACAGAAGGTGATCGCCATCGGCAATCCCTTCGGTCTGGACCACACGCTGACCACCGGCATCATCAGCGCCCTGGGGCGCGAGGTCGATGGAATCGGTGGGGTGACCATCCGAGACATGATCCAGACCGACGCGGCCATCAATCCTGGCAACTCCGGCGGCCCCCTTCTGGACAGCAGCGGGCGGCTGATTGGTATGAATACCATGATCTTCTCGCGAAGCGGCGCTTCCGCGGGGATCGGTTTCGCCGTATCGGCACAGACCATTGGCCGCATCGTGCCGCAGCTCATCAAGAGCGGGCGGGTGGAGCAGGTCGGTCTGGGGATCGAAATCGACCCGCAGCGAAGGTTGGAGCGGCATCTGGGACTACGCGGGATGATCGTGATCGCCGCCATCCCGGACAGCCCGGCAGCCAAGGCGGGTGTGCGCGGGCTCGAACAGAACACGACGGGGCTGCGCCTGGGTGACGTGGTGATCGCAATCGATGGCAAAGAGGTCAAGGACTACGACGACCTCTACAACCTGCTGGATGGTCGTCGTGCTGGCGAGAAGGCCAAGGTGACCCTGCTTCGTGACCGAGGGCGGGTCGAGATCGAGCTACCCTTGGTAGTCATCAAGTGATGAGCGCCGACGGTGGACGAGTGTCAACCACGCAGCTTACCGTGTTCGATCACGATCGGAGCGTGGCGGGGTACCAACTGGTCTACCCGGTGCTCTCTCGACGTTCCCGGGGGCTCTCGGTGGGAATCAACCTCAATCACAACAACGCCTGCAACTGGCGTTGCGTCTACTGTCAGGTGCCCAACCTGCAACGCGGCGCTGCGCCCAAGCTGGATCTGGAGTTGCTGGAAACCGAGCTTGGCCTTCTGTTGTCGGAGGTACAAGACGGGACCTTCTTTGCCAGGTACCTGGGCGGGCAATCCGTACCCATTCGCGACCTGGCAGTATCCGGGAATGGCGAACCGACGACCTGTCGTGAATTCGAGCAGGCCATCGAGTTGTTGGGACGCATTCGGAACGAGCGGGAGGTGCTCCGCGGAAGTCAGCTCGTCGTCATCAGCAACGGGTCACTGGTCGGTCGCAGCTGGGTCGACCCGGGACTATTGCGGTTGGCGTCCTTGTCGGGAGAGCTGTGGTTCAAGCTGGACTCGGGGACGAGCGAAGGACTTCGAACGACAAACGGGACGGGGCTCAGCATCGAACGCCATCTGGGGCGGCTCGAACGGTGCGCCAGCCTGTGTCCGACCTGGATCCAGAGCTGCTGGTTCCGGCGCGACGGGGTCCTGCCCCTGCCCTCCGACCGGCAAGCGTACCTGGACGTCCTGCGGAGCGTGCAGCAGCGCAAGGTCGGCATCCGAGGGGTCCAGCTCTATTCGCTGGCTCGACCGCCACAACGACCCGAGGGTGCCATCCTCTCTGCGGTGGACGGCATCTGGCTGACGGAGTTGGCGGAGGATATCCGCAGGTTGGGGTTAAAGGTCTTGGTCGCGGACTGAGCTTCGCTGGTTGCGGTCGGGGCGTCGTCTCCCGGCCCTTCATCCGAGGCGTCTGCAGAGAGAAGCCCCATCGGGCCAACGACCGCCTTGCCGGGGCACGACACCGACCGCTCGTGCTCTTGCCTGAAGAATCGTACTAGACTCAGCCGGTCGTGCATCTTCGTTTGGTTGGGCCGGCGGTGGCCCTGGTGGTTCTTGGTGGTTCGGCAGCGGTGCTTGCCGAGCCCGGATCGGAGTCGGGCTCCGGGACGGCAACGGACTCTCCGGAAATCAGACCTCCGGAACCCATCACCACCGTCGTCCCCGCGCCCATCGATCCAGAGAAGACCACCCTGGTCCTCTTGGAGCTGCTGATCGACGCCGAGGGACACGTCGAGCAGGCCAAGGCCCTGGAGGGCCCCGAGCCATTCCGGACCGCAGCGCTGACCGCCGCTTCCGACTTCCGTTTCGAACCGGCACGCCGACTGGGGCGCCCAGTGGCCTCGCGGATCCGGTTCCTGGTGCGATTCGAGCCACCATCCCCGCTGCCAGGCCCCGAGCCCGCTACCTCGGGCAGGCCTGAGCCGTCATCCTCCAAGGCACCCGAAAGGCCCGGAGCCGACACGGTGGAGGTGGTGGTCAGCGGCGTTCGCCCCGCCTACACGACCGGTGTCATCACGCGCGCTGAGGCCCGCGAGCTTCCAGGAACGTTTGGCGACCCCCTGCGGGCGGTGGAGGCAAGCACCGGCGTAATGCCCATTTTCTCAGGGGTTCCCTTCTTCTTCGTGCGCGGTGCTCCGCCCGGCAACGTGGGCGTCTTCCTGGACGGGATCCGAGTCCCTTTCCTCTACCATGCCCTCTTGGGGCCTTCGGTCGTGCACCCGGCTCTCATCGAGCGCGTGGATCTGCATCGGGGGGCCGCCCCGGCTCAATATGGTCGCTACGCGGGGGCCATCATTACCGCCGAGACTCGGGAACCGCTGAGTCGTCTGGGGGGTGAGGGCAACGTGCGGATCTTCGACGCCGGGGGCCTGGTCGAGACGCCCTTCGCCGACGGTCGCGGTCACGTGCTGCTGGGCGGCCGCTATTCCTATACGGCCCTGGTGGCTTCGCTCATCAGCGGCGCCAACCTCAACTACTGGGACTACCAGGCGCGGGGTGACATCGCCACAGGGGACCACAGTCGGCTCGGCGTATTCACCTTCGGAGCCTTCGATCTGTACGAGACCGACGACGAGAGCGATGCGTCGGCAACCAAGCGGGGTGCCGGAACCCAGTTTCACCGCATCGATGTGCGACACGACATCAAGTTCGGCGGAACCTCGGTGCGGGTCGCCACCACCATGGGCTACGATCGAACCGGTTCCCCGGCTGGTTATCTGAGCGACCGCGTGTTGGGGGTGCGTTCCCTCGTCGAGCAGAAGCTCGACGGCACCCTGACCCTGACCGCCGGTCATGACGTGACCATGGATGTCTACGAGCTGGATCTGGATCTGACCTCGGCGGACGCCGACGATCTGAGCCGGCTCTTCCCGGCCCGAACCGACTTGAACTCGGGGGTCCACGCGGAGCTGGCCTACAGCCCCGCCCCCTTCGTGTCGGTGGCGCCCGGCGCCCGCGTGGATGCCTATCGAGTCGGCAGCGAGACAATCCCTGGCGTCGATCTGCGTTGGTCGTCAGCCTGGCATCCGGGAGCGGGGATTCACGCCCATCAGTCCCTGGGCCTGTCTCATCAATCACCCAACTACGTGCCGCAGGTCCCCGCCGCTTCGGTGGGGACCTTGAAGGGCGGCCTGCAGGAGGCCATCCAGGCAAGCAGCGGGTTGTCGTTCGATCTTCCCTTGGACTTGAAGCTGGCGGCGACCGCCTTCCATGCCCGGTTCCGTGATCTCTTGGACCCCATCGGGAGCGCCCGGGATCTATCCTTCGATCCCGAATCCATCAACCGGCGCGAGCGAGGCTCCTCGATAGGACTGGAGCTGGAGCTCCACCGCGCCTTGACCCAGCGCATCGGAGGATTCTTGGGATACACGCTATCCCGCACCGAACGCACCAACGACGTCAGAAACTCGTTGGCGGCCTTTGATCGAACCCATGTGGTGCAAGGCGCCCTGGCCATCGATCTAGGTCGGCACTGGCGGGCCGGGACACGGGCCGTCTACTACTCCGGGATCCCGGGGCGTATGCTGAGACCCAATTCCCAGGACACCTACTTTAGCAACGCACAACGGTCCGCCCCGTTCTTCCGTGTCGATCTGCGTCTGGAGAAGCGTTGGCCCATCGCAGGGCGAGGCTACTGGGCGCTGGTGGCCGAGATGCTCAATGCCACGCTCTCCCGAGAAATCACGCGGCGGGACTGCACGGCCGGTGGATGTGACGACGAAGGCTCAGGGCCGGTCGCCATCCCCAGCGTGGGGCTCGAGTTCTACTCATACTGACGGCACCCCGGGGCACCCTACGGATCTCGTCCGGCACGCCGCGCTCGCTTCTGCTCGTACATCAGGCTGTCCGCTCGAGCCAGGACCTCTTCGACCATCTCCGGTTCGCGGGGATTGTAGCTGGTCACACCCACGCTGAAGGCCAGCTGGAAACGGCGGTCCGGCTTGGCGTTGACCTCCGCCGCCTTCTCCTGCAGACGTTGGACGATCGCGCTGCCGGACAGCGGCTCGGCTTCCACCGCCAACACCACGAACTCGTCGCCGCCCAGTCTGCCGATGACGTCCGAGTAACGGAACGACTGCCGTAGCACGCTGGCGACCTCGACCAGCGCCTGATCCCCGTATTCGTGGCCCAGCTCGTCGTTGATGCGTTTCATCCCGTCCAGATCCACGAAGACGACCAAAGCAGGACGCATGGATCGGTCACAGAGTTTGAGCTGCTGGGTGGCCAGGGTGAGGAAGCCTCGGCGGTTGTACAGCCCGGTCAGCTCGTCCACCAACGACAGAGCCCGAAGCTCGTCGGCCTGGCGCTGCAGCAGATCCTGGTTCTTCTCGCGGACGGTCACGTCGCGGAACGCCCACAGATGCCCGGTCAGTTGCCCGTCGACCAACAGTGGTGCGTAGTCCTGCTCCAGGATGCGCAGATCAGCCAGATAGGTCAGCTCGCCACGCACCAGCACCCCAGCCCGGACTCGTTCCTCGATCCGCTCCTCGAAGGCTTCCGGGATGAAGAACAGGGGGCTAATTCGCCGCACCAAACCGGCAAAGGACTGTCCCCGGAGCGTCGACGGCGCATCCTGCAGATTGAGGAGCCGGCAGAACTCGCCGTTGCACAACTCGATGTTGCCCGCCTGGTCCTCCACGACAACACCACCGTCCAGGTTGTCGAGCAGGATTTGGACCCGGGCAGCCTCCCACCGGGGCGATGGATCGAGCTGGTCCTCGTCCTCGGCGTTGCGCGCAAGCGTTGAGGCCCTGGGCACCGCGACGGAGCACGGTTCGCACACCGGTTGGCTGGAGCGACTGGACTGCATGGCGTCCCTTGAGCCAGAACGACGCGTCCTCGGCTGTTCATTAGCTGGACCAGGCCCCCGTCGCTTAGCGGCCCAAGAGCCTGGCACCAATGCGGCCGGCAGCTCTCCGCCCGTCCCGGGTCGTGACTGCGCCGATCCGGCAAATCGGCAGTGCCCCTCACCAGAACCAGAACCGAATTGGCCTTTGGGCCTATTCGGCGTAACCACGTCCAGCTGGCAAGCTTTGCTGCTCGGAGTGCCGGCTCGGTGCGACCGGCGAAGCGCCTGGGCAGTCTGCCCGTGACAGGCGGAGCCACTTCGGCGAGCATCCGAGTCCAATGGCTCGAATCGAGATCCCGAGACGCGCCAGCGTCAATCAGAGCGCCCAACTCATCCGTCGCTGCAACGAGGCTGAAAGGGAGCGGGAGCCCGTCGAACTCGATGCGCGGTCGACTGACCTTTTGACCCCGTTCGGGATCGCTCTGGTCGCTTCCTGTATCCTGGTGCGTCGCCTGGAAGGGCGTCAAACGACCCTGCTGGTTCCGGAGGATGCCGATCTGGCGGAGCCGTTCGTGCAGGCGGAGCTCGCGGAGCTGGCTTCGGGAAAGAGCCCGGCTCCAACCGGCGGTCTGTGCCAGATCACCGGCGCTCCCGGTGCCGATCTCGATCAGAAGCTGGCCGCAGAGGTGGAGCGAATGCTCGGTCTGCCCGCAGATCAGGCCGAGCCGGTCCTTTTGTGCCTGCGGGAGCTGGTCAACAACGCCCTGGGCTGCTCGGGCTCGCCGGTTGGCGCCCTGTTCACTGCGCGGCGCCACGCCAAGACCCGCGCGGTTCGTCTGGCGGTATTGGACCGGGGCTCGGGGGTGCCAGCGGGGCTTCGGCGCAAGCAAATCCACAACCTGCACCGCGCCACCGACTCGGATGTCATCGAAGCAGCCGTCGTCGATTCCAGCTTGAGCTCTCGAGACGACGACTCCGCAGGCAAGGGCCTCATGCGCGTCCTGGAAACGGTACGCAGCCACCAGGGCCGTTTGACACTGCTCTCCTACGGGGCCAAGGTTGCCTGGGCGGGAGAGCGGGTCACCAAATCGATTAGTCCACCGCTGCGCGGAACGGCCGTCGAGCTCGATCTCTGCCTGCCCGCACTGCTCAAAGGCGACTCCAAGGAGCCACCGCCGTTGGCCGACTCGGAAGAGCCACCGCCCACGAACTCAGAGGAGCCGCCGCCAGCCGACTCACAGGAGCCGCCGCCTTGACGCGAACGCTGAGCCTTTGGTGTCTGTGTTGCCTGATCCAGGGATGCGGTTCCAGGGCACCGCAGGAACCCAAGAGTCCCAGCCCCGCCGAACCGGTCGAGGTCGAGCCGGCAAGTGAACCCGAGCCGGAGACCAAGGGCTGGTCAGAGGTGGAGCCGCTCTCCGCCGATTCCAAAAAATCCCCATCGTCACGCCACGGGACGGTGGTAGTCACCTCCGATCCGGAGCATCACGGCAATGAGATCCACATGCGGTTCTTCGTGAACGGCGTAAGGATCGAGGGGATCTTCCTGGTGCCAGGCGGCCGCAGCTACAGCTTCCGAATCCCCGCCGGGGTGGTGGAGTTTGGCTCGGATGAGTGCTCCGCGGGCCTCTCGGGGTTCGATCTGGCTCCCGATGAATCGATCCCGGTATTTTGCACGCTGGGCGCGGACGGGGACTGCTGCGAGGTCCGGATCCCGGTCGAAGCTGAGGAGCAACCCAAGGGCAAGAAGAAGAGCCGGAAGAAGGCGGAAGCCGAGGCCGAGGAACCTAGCGACGGCGAGTAAACGTCGAGGGCCGTAGGCACTCGACGCCTGCCGGAGCGGGGTCGCAGCCGACCATCGTGCTCGACGGTTCGTACTGTTCGGCCCGAGAATTGAGTTCAGATTCCGGGATCCGGGTGTACCAATCATCGGGGATCAAGGCCCGGATCTCCCGATAGTAGTTGACCACGAAGTAGCGCCAGGACTCGGGGAGCTTGCCCACTGCCAGCTCGCGGACGGCGAGGCGGATCCAATCCCGAGCAGGACGGAGGCGTCCCTCGGAATCGGACATCCGCTCCGCGGCCAGAACCATGGCCTCCTCGGCCAAGAGGCGGATCATCCGTTCCCGCCGCTGTTCAACGGGGAGATCGGTGAACCCCTGCCAGGCGGTGGGGTGGCTCGCCACGGGCAATCCCTCAAGCGCCATGGTCTTGTGGAGGCGGGTGTGCAGTTCTGGGTTCGGCAACGGACCGAGCGACGGATTGCAGACCGCCAAGGCGCCTCCATCGGCGTCGTGACTCTCTTTGTAGATCCGACGCGAGTCTTCCAGGGTTTCCTTGAGCAGCGCGGCGATCCAATCGGGAACCGTCGGGATTCGGTCTCGCAGGTAGTACAGATCCGCGATGTTCTTGTACCAATGCACGGTCCGATAGATGAGACTGCAGTGCTTGGCCAACATCAGGTACTCAAGCGGCGGGACGTGGAGCGAACCCAAACCGTTCACCGTCAGAACCGGCTGGTCGCCGAAGAGACCCAGCATCTTCTGCCAATAGGGAATGGCCGATGCGTTCGTCACCTCGACGACCCTGCCCTCGAACCCGAAGTCTGACTTGAACGGCAGCGCCTTGACTTGGGGGATCGGCTCCAGCCGAGTCGACAGCTCAGCGAGCTCTTCCTTTGTGGCCACCAGATCCCAGTCCAGGGGCTCACGAAACTCGGGGAGATGGAAGCGGATGGCCCGACTTCCGAGCAGCAGCATAGGGTTACCCTAGGCTAGCTCGAAATCCGTGGCCAGATCCAGGAGGTCCCGCGTCGAACGGCCCGGAGCGGCGGGCAGGACGTGTTCATGGAGCAGTGGAGCTTCGAACGTGGAGTCACCCGGCCGGAATCGGTTGAAGGCCGTTATGCAGCTTTGGGTTGCCGCGTCGCATACAAGGCCCTCGGACGCGTTGCAATCGAGCAGTGAGGCGCTCCAGCTGCCGTTCTCGGTGCACTGATAGAGACTGGTCACTCCAGCAGCGGAAGGCGCGCATTTGTACTCATCCGGCGTGCATACGACACAAACGTTGACCAGGCATACTGCTGTGCTGGGGCTGATATCCACGCAAGCCTGCGGTTCCGTCCACCGGCCCTCGACGCAGAGTCTGATCTGAGTATCGTTCGTGCAGTCCCCAGGCTGAGGGGTGGGAGACACGCAGGCCAAGTCGTTGTCCACGCAGGCCAGGACACCGCAGGTGCGGCAGGCGTCGTTCACCATACCATCGGTGCAACCACCGCACTCGTTCTGGATGTACGTATCGTCTCCGTCATCACAGTCGGCACCCGGCGCTCCTTCACAGGCACGCGTGCCTTCGCCGTCGCCGTCCGCATCGATAGCGGTCAGCACGTTGTCGACGCACTCACAATCAGGATCAGTCGTGGAGCACACCGTGGGTGCACCCGCCGCACCGGCGTCGCCGCCCTGGTTGGGGACACCCGCCGTCACGATCAAGCCCGCAGCACCACTGGTGACGCCCGAGCCGCCTTCTTCAGCCGAACCGCCGCTCGTGACCACCGAGCCACCCTCGCTGGTTTCCCCCGCCGAGCCGCCGCTGGTGACCACCGAGCCACCCTCCTCGGCCGAGCCACCCTCCTCGGCCGAGCCACCCTCCTCGCCCGAGCCACCCTCCTCGCCCGAGCCGCCCTCCTCGCCCGAGCCACCGCTCGAGACGGCCGAGCCGCCCTCGCTGGTCTCGCCGCCGCTCGTCACCACCGTATCGCCGGCCTGGCCCGCGCCGCCCTCGCTGGTTTCCCCAGCGGTGCCGCCGTCGCTGACGACCTGGCCTGCCGTGCCGCCCTCACTGGGCTCACCCGCGGTGCCACCTTCCGTAGTTGCGCCGGAAGAACCACCCTCTCCTGCAGCGGAGCCACCTTCAGCGGGGTTGCCCGATTCGCCTCCCGAACCGCCATCTTCCGGGGAACCCGCCTTTCCTGCCGAGTCCGTGTCACCCGAGGAACCGGCGTTGCCGCCCTCGAGCTCACCGGCAGCCCCGGCCACGACGTCGTCGAAATTGCGCTCGTCGGAGGAGCACGCCGAAAGCAGGGTGATGGCACAAATCCCGAGCCCAAAACGCCGCGATACTAGGGTGGAAGCCATGTTGGATTTCCTCTCGTGAATAATAAGTTGGGTCCTCAGAATCGACCCATCACACCGATCTGGTGCTGGTCGAACCAGGGACGAATAGTCGCTTGGTTACTGGCGGAAGAAGCCTTGCTGTCCAGGATGAGCAGCGCGATGCCCGCGCCGATTCCGGCCACGCCCACCGAGTAGCCGACAATCGCCATGGTGCCGGCCGTGGCCGCGTCGTCGTCCAGTCCCTTGATGGCCGAGATGTCGCTGTCGTCACAGTCCCCCCGGTCGCGGCAACTGCTGAACCGGTCGTCGGCGTCCGACTTTTTGCCGGAGCGGTCGATGAGGAAGTACGTGCCAACCCCGAGACCGACCGCCCCCACCCCGAAGCCCACGTAAGCGGGGATCCGATAAGGATGAGCGGCCTTGGTCGTGCCGGTGTCCTTGGGCGGCGCTGCGGGGGCTACCGGGCCCACCGGGGCGGGAGTCGCGGCAACCGGGGCCAATTCGAGGACGAACTCCTGGCGAGAACCCTCGGCCACCTGCAAGAGCTGCTCGGTGCTGCGACTGGTCGGACTGGTCGCGATCGCTCGGTAGGTACCGGGATTCAACGGCCTGGCGACCCCGACCAGCGCCGGATCGACGTCCTCACCGTTCAACGTGACCTTGGCCGATTCCAATCCGGGCCCCGCCAGCTTGATGGTGACGTTGGGGATGCGGGGCTCCAGAGCCTGCAGCTCCTGCGCTGCCTCTCTTTTTGCATCCGTGAATGCGGGAGGTGCTCCGGCGGCCAAGGGCTCACGGCCGATGCGCAGATAGAGTTCCCGCGCCTCCACCAGCCGACCCAGGCTCGCATTGGAGCGCGCAAGGTAGAGCAGATGGGGAAGTGCGTGGACCAGCTTCTCGGCTCGGTCGAAGAGATCGACTGCGTCGGACCAACGCCCCGCTGAGTAAGCCTCCAGGCCCTGTTGAGCCAGCGCCCTCGCCCCCGCCCGCTGCTGGTCGGTCTGGGCCGCACCCTGCACGGTCACCAAACTCAATGTGCCGATCAATCCCCAAGCGAACCGGTTCCGAGGCTTTGCCATTGGGCCAAGAGATTACCACGCTACCTTCTTTTGGCCTAGCTGGATTCTCCATGCCGTCCCACCAGGCCCACGGCCTGACAGGGATATCGAGCTGTGCCATGATCACTCCATGCGCTTTGGCCGGGTAATGCCCCTGTTTTTTTGGTTTCTTGTCGGTTGCGGCAACTACACGTCCGAGGATTCGAATTCGGCTGGCTCCGGAACGCCGGACGCGGGCGGAACCGGCTCCGGTGGCGTCCCTTCAAGTGGGGGAGCATCGGGCGGCGGGAGCGCCAACCTCGGAGGACAAGTCGATCCGAGTTCGGGAGGACTGACGGGGCGCGGTGGCGGCAGCCTGACAGGTGGGGTCGTCGGAAATGGTGGAATACCGAGCTCCGGCGGAGGAACGGTCGGAGGTGGCAGCTCGGGGGGCTCGGGCCAGGGGGGCCGGGGTGGCGCAGCCGGTAGCGGCGGGGTTCCGAGAGGCGGCTCGGGTGCCGGCGGCGGTTCGGTGGGTGGTCAAGCGGGCAGCGGCAGCGGAGGTGCACCCCTGGCGGGAGCCGCCAACGGCGGGAGCAGTGGCTCACCAGCAGGCGGAAGCGCCGGAGCCACCGGCGGCGTCGCCGGCGATGTCGTCGCCCAGGGTGGCAGCGAGCCGGTGGGCGATCCCGGACCTCCCTATACCTATCCCCAGAACAACCGTGGCTCGTACTGCGTCTACCCAGCCGCCGCGCACTCCGACCATGCCAAGGCGGCCTACGAAACCTGGAAGACCGATCTGGTCACCAGTGATGGTGCCAATGGCTTTTTGCGCGTACGCCGCCCCGGCACCGAAGAGGACACCACCGTTTCCGAAGGGATAGGCTACGGGATGATCCTGGCCGTGGTGATGGACGACCAGGCGAGCCTCGATGCCTTCTGGCAATACTCGCAGGGCCTGGTCAACGAAAACGGGTTGATGAACTGGTTGATCGGCCCCGATGGCCAGGTGCGTGAGCCGGGGGCCGCCACTGACGCGGACGAAGACATGGCCTGGGCGCTGGCGTTGGCTGCGCACAAATGGGGGGGGCGAGGCAGCCTGAGCGACGACTACTCAAACCTGGCCCAGCAACAGATCCAACGGATCTGGGATCACGAGATCGACCACGGCAAAAATGAGTTCTTGGTGGCAGGGGATTCCTGGGGACCGACCGTCACCTACAATCCCTCCTATTTCGCCCCCAACGAATACCGGCTATTTGGCAAAATCACGGGCAAGGTCGACGACTGGAATCGGGTGATCGACCGCGGCTACGAGATGTTGCTGGCCACGCTTCAGGATGAGCTGGGCAATGCCAACAACGGTCTGGTTCCCGCCTGGGCCGATGAATGGGCCAACCCCATGCAGCCCTTCGATGGCGCGCCGACCCATTACCAGTACGACTCGGCCCGCACCCCCTTCCGAATCGGGATGGATTATTGTGAATTCGGCGACGCCCGGGCCAAGACCTATCTGGACAAGACCAGCTCCTTCTTTGCCGGTATCGGCGCAGCCAACATCGTGGACGGTTACGAGCTGAACGGCACGGCTCGCCCCGAAAACACCAGTCCCGCCGGGGTGCAGGCGGCGCTCTTCGTGGGAGCTGCCGGGGTGGGCGCGATGAGCAGCCCCAACCATCAGGCGTTCGTTGACGAGGTGTACCTGCGTCTGGTCAACCAGCCCAGAGATCTGATGCTGCCTCCCAGCTACTATTTCAATTTGTCCTGGAAGGTATTCTCCCTGTTGGCCATGTCGGGGAACCTCTTCGACTACACATTGCATCCCTGATGGGCAGCACTCCATTCGGGTCTTTCCATCATCTTGCCGTCTGCGCGCGGTCCGTGGTGCTTCGCCGGTGTTGCTGGGCGGCCCTGCTGGCCGTTGGGCAGGCCTGCGGGGCCCACGGCGAGCCGCCCGAACTGCCACCTGCACCGAGGCTCGCAGCGATAGCCAACTCCGTGACACCGCCAGCTGACGCCTCGCCGGAAGATGACGCTGCTCGCCCCTGTGAACCCGATGCGTCGAGGCCCGATGCGACGCCCGATCCTGCCCCGACCCAACCGGTCCCCGAACCCCATTACCCGTTCCAGGACCCCTGTCCGTCGGATGTCCCCACCCACACCAAGATCCCCGCGACCCGCATCGCCAGGATGCTGCCGGCGCAATGCCGAGCCGAGCTCCGGCGACGCGCCATCTCGGTCAAGGCGGTCCGAACCTACGCCCCCGGCGTGGCCTTTCCCTTGCGCCTGGATGGCCCTCTACACGGCGTCAGGTTCATCACCGCCGGCCCGCGCAGCGTCTATTCCGTGCTCGATTGCCGGATGGTCCTGGCGCTCGACGATCTCGCAACGGTTCTGGCCCCCCTCGGAGTCGCGGCCATCCATGTCGACAACACGTATCGCCCCCGCGCCAGAATCGCCGGACGGAAGACTCGGAGCCAGCATTCCTACGGGCTGGCGGCAGATATCCGAGCCTTCACGCTGGCGGACGGGCGCACCCTCTCGGTGGAACGGGACTACCAGGGCCAGATTGGCGAGCCCAGTTGCGGCCCACAAGCCCGGCTCGCCAGCAGCACGGCGGAAGCCATCCAGCTCCGCAACCTGGTCTGCGAGATGGCCCGTGCCCAGCTGTTCCACTACCTGTTGACGCCCAACCACGACGCGGCGCACCGCGATCATCTCCACGCCGACATCAAACGGGAAGCCCGCGCCCACGTGCTGCGTTAGTATCCGTCCAGTGTCGCTCGATCCCCTGTTCCGTCGTCACTTCGGCCTGGTCCTGCTCGGACTTCTGGCGATCATGGCCTATTTCCAGGCTCGAGGGATCTCGAATTGGATTGCTGGTCGCCTGACCGTACCGGCTGCCAGCCAGGCACCCAAGACGCCCCGCCCCAAGCCGTCGAGTTCGGCTCGAATCAACAGCGCCGACGCCATCCTGGAGCGCAACGCCTTCGACTCGACGACAGGCCCTCTTCTCGACCTTTCCACACCCGACGCGGGCCCGGAAGAGGACGAGGATCCGGACGATCCGCTGTTGGCACCGCCCTGTGAGGGATTGCGCGCCATCATCGTTTCTGAAGCGCTCGACCCCAAGGACTCCCTGGCCACCGCTCAGGTGCCGGGCGAGACGACGCCGCGGTTGTTGCACGTCGGCGAGACGGTGGGCGACAGGACTCTGGTGCACATCGGTTACAATGCAGCCCACGCCAGTTCGGCGATCTGGCTGTGGAACGAGACCAGTCTGTGTCAGGCCCTGGTCCACCCGCGGGCTCCGAGCGGAGCCGACGGCGGGGCACCTCCGGCGGCCATCACTCGCCCCACCCACGCCGCGGCTCCGGCCGACATCCTGGCCAAGATCGAGAAGGTCAGCGACACCCATTATCGCATCGATCGTTCAGCCTTCACGAAGATCATGGAGAACAAGCTCGAGTGGTTGCGAGCCCGCATCACCCCCGAGAAGAAGGACGGCGAGATCGTGGGGATGCGCCTGCGCGGCGTCAGAAAGGAGGGCCTGCTGCGTGCCCTCGGCCTGAAGAACGATGATCGTATCGATGCCTTGAATGGCAAACCCTTGAACGATCCCGGCGCCGCACTTCAGGCATTCTCCTCGATGACGTCGGCCAAGCGCCTCACCCTGACCGGAGAGCGAAACGGCAAACCGCTCACCCTCGAGTTCGATATCGAGTAGGGCTCGAACGCCGCTCGCTCAGGGTTTGGTGCCCTGACCGCGACTCATGATGCGCGCAATGCTAGCTCGGATGGCGCCCGCTTCCTCCGGGCAGGGGGGCGGGCAGGCTTCACGGCGACTCCGCCCGCAGCCGCGTCGGGGACTGATGGTCAGCGGCGAAAGCAAGGCCGCGGCCCGATTGTCTCCCAGCTCGGCGGCCCGCTGCAGCAGGGGCAGGCGATCCGCACAGCTCGTCGCATCGCGCAGTTCGAGGGCCACCTTGAGCGCAGGCGAGGCCTTGGCGCGCACCCGCGGCTGGGTCAGGAACGCCGCGGCGCGCTTGGCAACCTTGGGTTGGTTGACCCACAGATCATACAAGAGGTCGGGTCCCGCGCTCCCCATGTGATCGGCCATGGCGCCGAGCGCAAGCTTGCTGGCCTGGCCGGGCGTCACGGCGGCTTTGCGAACCAAGAACCGCAGATCCGGATCGTAAGCCCGCTCGGGTGCTGCGTCGAAGAGACGCTGCGCGATGGCCATGGCATCGGCGAGCCCGGTAGCCCGACTGGCAAACGCCAAGACCAGGGGATGAAGAACGTTGGGATCCTTGGGGTAGCGTTCGGACAGGGGCAAGAGGCCCTCCACCCCCTTGGCGGAGGCTCGAGCCAACTCATCGCCCGATGCCAGGGCTGGTTTTTCCGGCAGAGTGACGGGTTTGGTAAGGGGCGATGGCCCAGGGGCCTGGGAGGCGATGGAAGCGGGTACAGGCCTGTTCAACCCCTGGGTCGCTTGGTCCAGCATTCGCTCTTGGTGAGCGGCACGCCAAGAGAATCCAAGGGTCAGGGCGGCCAGGGCCGCGAGCCATCCCGAGAGGACCAGCAACCATCGCGTAACACGAGTCCCCGCGTCGCGAAGCTCCAGACGTCGGGCCCAAAGGGTCGTCGCGCCGACCAGCAAGGCCAACACCAACAGGATCAGGTTGAAGCCCGGGAAATACGCTCCACCCATGATCCCCATGGGGGCCAAAGGCGAGGGTTCCGACCGAGCCAGTCCGAAGCGGGACCACAGATCCACGAATCGAATGGCCAGGGCGCCCAGGCCATACGCCAAGAGCGCCGACATCACCCCGCGGCTCAACAGATCCAATAGTTCCAGGACCCGCGCATGGTGATACCAGACGGTTCGACGGATCCGTCGCAGGAGCAAGAAGGTGGGAGTCAACAGCGTCCCCAGGACGGCGAATCCGAGCAGCGCCGCCTCCACGCGGGTCAGCTCCAGCCGTCCCCACAAAAGCTCGAAGCTTGGCACGGTGGTTGCCAAGCCCACCACCAAGAATGAGAAGAACAGGACGCTGACCAGGATCAGCCGGGGCCGAGCCGTGGCCACCTCGTGTGATTCGGCTTCCAGCTTGGTTCGGGTCACGAACCCCGCTCGAGGACTCCCCGCCTCGGCGTCCCGGGGCGATGGTTCCAGGAAGGCCAGCAGGGCCTCGCGGAACTCTCCCATGGTCTGATAGCGATGCTCGGGCTCGATGGCCATGGCCCGTTGGATGACCAGCTCCAAACTCTCCGGGATCTGGGGGTTGTGCAGGCGTGGTCGCGGAGGCTCCTGGTTGATCACGGCCAAGAGCACGGCCTGGAGGGAATCCCCCTCGATGGGGGGACGCCCGGTGAGCGCCACGTACAGCACCGCGCCCAGCCCATAGACATCGGTACGAAAATCGACGTCGCGACCGCTGGCCTGCTCGGGCGACATGTAGGCGGGAGTTCCCATCACCACCCCGGCCCGGGTCAGCGGGGCGCCATCCGCGTCCATGAAACGTGATAGCCCGAAATCCAGCACCTTGGCGGCAGGGAGCTCCGGCACCACCCCCTGCTCGTCGTACAGCAAAAAGACGTTGTGGGGCTTGATGTCCCGATGGATGACGCCCGCCGCATGCGCAGCCGAAAGGGCGCTGGCCACCTGGGCGGCAATGTGGACGGCTGTCTTGACCGCCAGGGGAGCCCGCGACGCCATTCGCCCGCCGAGATCCTCGCCCACCAGGTGCTCGCACACGATGTACACGTAGCCATCCGGGGTCTGATCGATGTCGTAGACCCCAACCACGTTGGGATGGCTGATACAGGCAGCGGCCTGCGCCTCACGGCGGAACCGGGCAATCAGCTCGGCGCTGTGCGCCAGCTCCCGACGCAGCACCTTGACCGCAAACTGCTTATTATGGATCCGGGTATGCTGCGCCCGATACACCCGACCCATGCCCCCTTCACCCAGCACGGACTCCACGACGTACGTGTCGTTGAGCGTCGCCCCCACCAGCTCGTCCTCAGTTTGCATCGGAAACCCCGACCAGGAGGGCCCACCCACCGAAGGGCGATCTCCGTCGCTGGGAATGGACTCCAGCTCCTCGACGAGGTCGGGGATGCTCGAAGCCTGGCCGGCATCGGAGGTCGTGCGAGCCAGTTCCGACTGACTCAGCTCGAACCGAGGGAGGGATTTCATCCGCACCTATCTACGGGTCGATCGAACAAGGAATTTCGAGTTTACAGGAAGCCCCAAGGCTCCGGGGGGAATCGTCGCCCCCAAACCCCGCCCGGTCGGGCGGACGAGGCCCCTTGTCGCTCCTTCGCGGCACGGTGCGAGCCGCAGAGCGGGGATGGGTTCGGTTTTCGGCTGGGCGGGCAGCGATGGTATACGGGGCTCGGTGCCGAGCCAACCCGCACCCAAGGGGTCGACCTTCTCCGATGCCTCGCGCCTGGACCGCGCGATGGCCAATGGTCATCGTCCCTGCACCACTCTCGCGGTGGCGCTTAGCTTTGGAGACGAGCAGGGCAAGGGCAAGAGCGCCAGGGATCTTCCCTTGTCGGCGGTGCCCGCGGCCCTGCACGAGGAAGAGTTCGTGTGGTTGGATCTGGACGCCTCCGATCCGGTCGAGGCTCGCCGGATCCTCGGACTCTTCGGTCTCGGAGAGGAGTTGATCGAGCGGGTCCTCGCCGATGATCCTGCCACGCAAATAGCCCGCTATGCTGACTACCTGCATCTGGTGGTCACCGGCTGTCACCAGCAGGACGAGCAATTCGAGCTGGAGCGAGTCGACGCCGTGATCGCCGGGCGTTTCCTGCTCACCGTCCACACGGGACCGGTGGCCTTTCTGACCCTGGTGCAACGCGACTATCGCTCGGATTTCGACCGCTTCGCCAAGAGCCCCAGTTTCCTCGTCTATGAGCTGTGGGATCATCTGCTGGAAAACTACCTGACCGTCCAGGGAACCATGGAAGCGCGGGTCGAGGAGCTACAGAACTCGCTACGCGCCGACGAGGTCGATCCTCAGGTGTTCGCCCGCATCTCCGAGCTCGGCTCCGATCTCTTGCATTTCAGGAAGATCCTGTTGCCGGCGCGGGCCGTGCTCACCGATCTGTCCACCCGCAAGACGCTCTACGTCGGCGAAGCCACCCAGGCTTTCTTGGGCAACATGGTGGGGACGCTGGAGCATGTCCTTCAGGATCTCCTGGTCGACCGGGAGATCCTGTCCGAGTCCCTGAATCTTTACATGTCCCTGGTCAGCCACCGCACCAATTTGGTGATGAAGCGACTGACCGGGGTGAGTGTCATCTTCTTGCCGCTGACCTTCCTGGTGGGCGTATACGGGATGAACTTCGAGCATCTCCCGGAGCTGCGCTGGCACTACGGCTATGGGTATTTCTGGCTGCTGGTCGCAGTCACGGTCCTGGGCCTTCTTTTGCTATTGCGCCGGGCCAAGATGCTGTAGCTCAGCCCTTGGTCTTGGGCCGACGCGCCACGGCAATCAGCCAAGGGAAGCAGGTCCTGACCTTGACCTCTTCGAACCAGGGCGAGAGCAGTTCCGAGAAGCTCTTGGGATTGAAGGCCTGGATGTGCTCGGGGTGATTGCCCCACCGTGACAGGTATTTGCCGCGCAGCAAGTTGGAGAGTCTGAAATACGGCTCCCACGGCACGCTGACGACGGCAGCATCCCGGGTCCAGCGGGCAATACGCTCCACGGCCAGCGCCGGCTCGGGCAGATGCTCCAGCACCTCCAGACACAGGGCCAGCTCCGCCCATTGTTCGTCGACGGGTCGCGTCAGGATGTTGCCCTGTTCGATCCGAGCCCAGGGGACGATCTGGGCCGCCACCTGGGCAGCGGTTGGCGAGAGCTCGATCCCCAGATATTCGAGGTCGCTTTTCCACTCGCCCACCGCGCGAGCCACCATGCCCTCACCGCACCCCAGATCGACGATGCGCCGCGGCGCCAACCGCTGCACCTCGCCGACGACGGTCTCGAGGAACCGCCCCAACAGTAGGCGCATGATGGGATTCTGAGATTTGTACTTCTGCGCGTTACTGCTCTCGCTGGAGGCGAGCGGCGCGATATTCTCGGATGACATAGGCCGTCTTCGGGGACAAATGGACACGATTCACGAACTCGCCCAATAGGCCAATGCTGACGATCTGCACTCCCACCATGACCAGCAGCACGCCCAGGAACAACAAGGGCCGGTTGCCGATGGGGCCCTGGTTCAACGCCCACAGCACGCTCAGGTAGGCGAGCATCCCGAAACCGGCCAGGCCCAGCATCAAGCCCAAGAAACCAAACAGGTGCAGGGGACGGGCCAGATAGCGGGTGGTCAACACCACCGTCATCAGATCGAACATCCCCTTGACCAGCCGCTCCACGCCGTATTTGGAGTGACCGTGACGGCGGGGATGGTGCAAGACCTCGATCTCGGTGGAGCGGTACCCCTGGGCGTGCAAAAGGACCGGGATATAACGGTGGAGCTCGCCGTAAAGGTTCAGCTCGCGCAGCGCTTCGCCCCGATACGCCTTGAACCCGCAGTTGAAGTCGTGCAGGCGCAGACCAAAGACGCTCCCTACCACCCAGTTGAACAGCCGGGAGGGGATGGTCTTACCCATCGGATCGTGGCGGACCTTCTTCCAACCCGACACCACGTCGAACCCCGCATCCAGCTGGGCGATGAAGCGAGGGATCTCGGCGGGGTCGTCCTGAAGATCGGCGTCCAGGGTCACCACCAGATCCCCTGTGGCCCGTTCGAAGCCCGCCGCCAGCGCCGCTGCCTTGCCAAAGTTCCGTCGGAAGTGGACGACTCCCACGCGAGGGTCCCGGGCCGAGAGTTCGTCGAGCACCTGGGCGCTCTGGTCCGTGCTGCCATCGTTGACGAACAGGATGTCGAAGCTCACGGTCACGGGTTCCAGGACCGTGACCAGCTGCTTGTGCAGCTCGACCAGGGTTTCGCACTCGTTGTAGAGCGGGACGACCGCGGTGATGTGTCGAGAGGATGTCATGGTGCTCGCGCGCCCGGCTTGGCTCGCTCGCGGTTAGCAGCTTTTCAGCCCGACGACCAGCCGGGGCCGAAGATCCGGGCGAACCGACCGGTCCCGGCCTCGTCCCGGTCGACAAAAAGGGTGGTTCTGCACGGTTTACTTGTCCCCCGGAGCGAGCTATGCCCTGGGCCCCGGAGGACCCTTCGAGCATGACGCACCAAGCCTCTCCCCTGCAGAAAGCCCGTTCCGCTTATCGGCCCAAGCTGCCCAAGGTGCTCGCTGACCACGGACCCAATGTCGTAGCCCAGCTGGGCGGACCCACCCAGTCCGTGGGCGACGGCGCGCAGATCCAGGCCATGTTCCCCAACTGCTACGGCCACCCGGTGGTGACCTTCCAACCGGGCCCGGGAAGCGCCAAGGGCCCGCTGAAGGTGGGGGTCATCCTCTCCGGTGGCCAGGCCCCCGGTGGACACAACGTGATCGCTGGGCTCTACGACGGTTTGCGGCGCTTGCATCCGGAGAGCGAGCTTTACGGATTTCTGGGTGGTCCCGGGGGCCTGGTGGACAACCGCTATCTGCGCTTCGACGACCCGACCATCGACGCCTACCGCAACACGGGCGGCTTCGACATCATCGGCTCCGGGCGCACCAAGCTGGAGAAGCTGGAGCAGTTCGCCAAGGTGGTGACCAACTGCCGCGCCCTGGGCATCACCGGCCTGGTCATCGTGGGCGGGGACGACAGCAACACCAATGCCTGCATGCTGGCCGAGTACTGCGCCCGAGAAAAGACCGGGATCCGCGTGATTGGCTGCCCCAAGACCATCGACGGGGACCTCAAGAACGAGTGGATCGAGGCCTCTTTCGGCTTCGACACCGCCAGCAAGGTCTACGGCGAGCTGATCGGCAACATCCAGCGCGACGCCAACAGCGCCAAGAAATACTGGCACTTCATCAAGCTGATGGGCCGCAGCGCCTCGCACATCGCGCTGGAAGCCGCCCTCTTGACCCACCCCAACATCGCCCTCATCAGCGAAGAGGTGGAGACCAAGAAGCTCACCTTGCGCCAGATCGTGGAGGACATCGCGGCCGTCATCCGTCGCCGTGCCGAGGTGGGCAAGAACTTCGGCGTGGTCCTGGTGCCGGAGGGGGTCATCGAGTTCGTCCCGGAGCTCAAGGTCATGATATCCGAGCTCAACGATCTGATGGCCGATCCGTACTTCGACCAGCTCAAGGACGACGACGACAAGCACCAGTACATCGCCAAGAAGCTGAGCGCCGCCTCGGCCCAGGTCTTCGCCACACTACCCGGTGCCATCCAGCGCCAGCTGATGATGGACCGCGATCCGCACGGCAACGTCCAGGTCTCCCGCATCGAGAGCGAGAAGCTGCTCATCGATCTGGTCGGCGACCTCTTGAGTGAGTGCAAGGCCAAGGGCACCTACGTGGGCAAGTTCAGCGCGCAGAACCATTTCTTCGGCTACGAGGGTCGCTGCGCCGCCCCCTCCAATTTCGACGCCGACTACTGTTATAGCCTCGGGTACAGCGCTGCCGCCCTGCTGGGCGCCGACAAGAGCGGTTACCTTGCCAGCGTGCGCAACCTGACCCAGCCCGCCGACAAGTGGGTAGCGGGTGGCATCCCCCTGACCATGATGATGAACGTGGAGCGCCGCCACGGGCAGGAGAAGCCCGTCATCAAGAAGGCGCTGGTGGAGCTGGATGGCAAGCCGTTCCGGGCCTTCTCCGGCCAGCGGGACGCCTGGGCCCTGGACGACACGTACCTCTACCCGGGTCCTATCCAGTATTTCGGCCCCTCCGAGGTCTGCGATCGCCCCACCGAGACCATCCTGCTCGAGCGGTCCTGACCGTCCCTCTTCGCGCGTGGCAACGCCAACACGGCCCCCCGGGGCCAGCTCATCGCTCTGATCGCGGTGTCCTGGTGGGTGGGTCATTGCCTCGAGTGTGGAGAGGCTTGTGGAAACGGGATGCGCCAAATCCCGCTTCTATTCACCAAATTCCCGCATTTATTGAATTTGTCGGCCCGTCGCAGTAGACGGACCTTCCCGTATGGAATCGATGTCTTGCCCTCGTAATCGAAGGGACTAGACTGTTCCAATGCCTGTGCCGGAGCGCCGGCGAGGCGGGCACAATCTCTTCATTGGGAAGGTATCAGGTTATGGCACTCATTCGTTTCGCCCAGCTCGGCTTCATTACTGCTTTGTTTGGTCTCTCCTTCATGGTCGGCACGTCCGCTTGCAGCTCGGACGACGACGACGACGCAACCGGCGGCACCGGTGGGGTCCTGGGCGCTGGCGGCGCTCCTCCTGCGGCCGGCGGCGCGACGGTCACCGCCTGCGGCGCAGACTTGCTCTCGGACGCGGCGGCACTGGGCACGGATCTCAACTGGGTGGGCGGCGACCCCACGCTGACCGATGACAACGTGTGCGGGATCCAGGGCGCCATCTACGTCTATGGTGACTACGAGGTTACGCCCGCCAACTCAG
>CAZYKT010000002.1:25461-30449 GCA_964648165.1 uncultured Polyangiaceae bacterium
CGGACGTCATTGGCGTGCGTCGGATCTTCCTGGTTCAACTGGTAGCCGGCAATGGGTAGACATCTCAACGGGGCCGCGGCCCGTTGTCACAGCCTGTCACAGCTCGATGTCACAGCTTGTCACAGCTCTCCACCGATCCAGCGGTAGTGCCGGGTCGGGTCGGTGGGCCCGTGGCCCATTTCGGCGACGAGCTGGCCATCGACGAGGCCCTTCAGGTCCCTCTGGATGGTCCGCCTGGCAACGTCAGGGAACAGATTCTCGCAGTCTGCCAGCGTGAGCCTGCCGCGCTCTCGGAGTGCGGTCAGCAGCTCGGCCTGGCGTTGATTCAGACCTCTGCTGTGGGCCAGAACCTCGATCTGGATGGCCCCTTCGCCCCTGGATTTCACCTCTTGAAGCTGTGTCGACAATCCGGTGACGAAGAACTCGAGCCAACCGGTCAGATCCATGTCCGCCTGACGTACGCCCTGAATGGCCGCGTAGAACGCCGCGCGATCGCGATCGTAGTACTCGCTGATCGTGAACAGCCTCTTGAAGTCATAGCCAGCTTTGTACAGCCACAAGGTCGAGAGCAACCGGGAGGTGCGTCCGTTGCCATCAACGAAGGGATGCACGTGAACGAGCTGGAACTGCGCGATCCCGGCGACAAGCACCGGGTGGATCTCCCTCTCCTCCCGCAGCCATTCCACCAGTTCGCGAATCAACGCCGGCACCTCACCAGGCGGTGGCGGTGTATAGATGACTTCTCCCGTTTTGCTGTTGGCTACGACTTTCTGAACAGAACGCCACTGCCCGGGCATACCTTGCCCGCCCCGTACGCCCTCGACCAGGCGCTTGTGAAGCTCACGAACAAGCCCCTCGCTGACCGGCGCCCCGCTCGACAGGTATTCACCGACCAGTTCGAAAGCAGCGCGGTAGTTCAGCAACTCGCGAACGTCATCGGCATCCGCCCCGCGCTCCTCGCCCCCGGCCCAGACCCGTTCAGCCTGTTCCAAGCTGAGCTCGGTACCTTCGATGTGCGTGGTGTGATGCGCCTCGAGCAGCAGTGCACGCTGGCTCATCCGGCGCCCAATTCTCGGATAGATTGGCCGCTTCGAGGAAGCCGCGCGCGCGCTCGATGCTGGTCAGCGCCAAGGTGATGCGGTTCGTGATGGAAAAGCGAGGTCGAAACGTCATGTGACCTCCGCGGCAACGTCCCATTCACCAAGGCCAACCGACTTCTGGAGTCCAGAGCGGAGTCCGCAAGACGACTACCAAGGTCCGGCATCCCTGTCCACCAAGGCCGGGCGAGGCTCGGGTTTCCCTGCGCTACCCCAGACGACTCTTCAGCGCCGCCAGCTCCGCTGCCAGCTCGGCGGGGAGCCGTTCCTTGAAGAGCGGGTAATGGTTGGCCTCGATGTCCTCGAGCTCCTTCTTCCAACCGACCTTGTCCACGGCGAGCAATTCCGCGAGATCCTTGGCCGAGACTCCGGGGGGCGGCGCGATGGCGTCGGCCGAAGGCATGATGCCGATGGGGGTCTCGACGGAGCGACCCGTCACGCCATCGCACTGATCGAAGATCCAGGCCAAGACGCGGCTGTTCTCGCCGTAACCGGGCCAGAGGAACTTGCCGCTGGCGCTACGCCGGAACCAATTCACCAGGAAGAACTTGGGCAGCTTGGCCTTGTCACCACGCTGGCCGATGCCGATCCAGTGCCGGAAATAGTCGCCCATGTGGTAGCCGCAGAAGGGCAGCATGGCGAAGGGATCGCGACGAACCGTTCCCGCCTTCAGATCCAGGGCCGCGGCGGTGACCTCGGAGCCCACGATGGACCCCATGAACACCCCGTGGTTCCAGCTCTTGGCCTGGTGAACCAGGGGAATGGTGTTGGGGCGACGCCCCCCGAACAGGATGGCGTCGATGGGGACGCCCGCCGGATCCTCCCAGTTGGAGGCGATGGATGGACAGTTGGCAGCACGGGCGGTAAAGCGCGCGTTGGGGTGCGCCGCGGGTCCCTGCTTTCGCGCCTGATCCTCGTTCCAGGAAGCTCCCTTCCAGTCGATGAGCGTCCCGGGCGCGTCGTAGCCGATCCCCTCCCACCACACGTCCCCGTCGCTGGTCAAGGCCACGTTGGTGAAGATGGTGTCGCGTTCGATGGAGGCCATCGCGTTGGGGTTGGAGTCCAGCGAGGTGCCGGGGGCCACGCCGAAGAAGCCAGCTTCTGGGTTGATGGCGTGCAAACGGCCGTCGGCGCCGAACTTCATCCAGGCAATGTCGTCCCCCACCGTCTCCACCTTCCAGCCCGGCAGCGTCGGCACCAGCATGGCCAGGTTGGTCTTCCCGCAGGCGCTGGGGAAGGCGGCCGCGATGTACTTGGTCTTCCCCGCCGGATTGGTGATCTTCAGGATCAACATGTGCTCGGCCAGCCAGCCCTCGTCCCGCGCCTGCACCGAGGCAATGCGCAGGGCCAGGCATTTCTTGCCGAGCAGAGCGTTGCCTCCGTAGCCGGAACCATAGGACCAGATCGTCCGCTCCTCCGGGAAATGGGCGATGTACTTCTGCTCCAGCGGGGCACAGGGCCAAAGGCCTGCGTCGCTCTCTCCGGGAGCGAGGGGCTTCCCCACCGAGTGTAGACAGGGCACGAACTCGCCGTCGTCACCCAGGATCTCGAGAACCCGGGTCCCCACCCGGGTCATGATGTGCATGTTGGCCACGACGTAGGGACTATCCGTTATTTCGACGCCAATCTTGGCGATGGGGGAACCCACCGGCCCCATCGAAAACGGGATGACATACAGGGTGCGGCCCTTCATGCAGCCCGCGTAGAGCTGCTTCATGGTGCCCTTGAGCTCGACCGGATCGATCCAGTTGTTGGTCGGGCCCGCTTGCTCGCGGGTTCGCGACGCGATGTACGTGCGGTTCTCCACCCGCGCGACGTCCGACGGATCGGAGCGGAACAGAACGCTCCCCGGCCGCTTGGGAAGCGGCGTGGCCAGCCCCGCGTCCAGCATGAGCTTCAGCATGGCCTGGTATTCGCTCTGCGAGCCGTCGCACCAGACGACCGCTTCCGGCTTGGTCATGGCCGCGACTTCGTTGACCCAGGCGATCAATCGCTGGTTACGAGTGGGTGGCGCAGCACTGGTTTCGATGGTCATGACGGGCTCCTTGGGGGTACGTCGGGGCGGGGTTCATTCCGCCTTGACATACGACAGCTTTGTCGTGTATTGTTTAGCGCATGTTGCCCCCCAAAGGCAAGCAGAAAATCGAGAAGGCTTTGGCTCCCCGGCGCAACCGGCGCGATGCTCCCGCGACCTGGGAGCGAGCGTCGTGGACCTTCCTGACCAATCACGCTCATGTCCTTCTGTGCCTATCGAGTGAGCCCGAGGTCCTGATGCGTGACATCGCCGACCGGGTGGGTATCACGGAACGCGCCGTCCAGCGCATCATCGCCGAGCTGGTAGAGGCCGGGCATATCGTTCGGGTCCGTCACGGCCGCCGCAACCAGTACCGGGTCCGCGGTGACTTGCCCTTGCGGCACCCCATCGAACGGCATGTCCGGGTGTCGGCGCTCATCGAGTTCGTGGCCGGGGAGAGCAGCCTGGCAAGGCGGAGGGCCGGCGACGCGCGCCGCACCAAGGCCAGCGACGCGCGCCGCACCAAGGCCGGCGATGCGCGCCGCACCAAGGCCGGCGATGCGCGCCGCACCAAGGCCGGCGATGCGCAGGCTTGAGGATTACTTGGAGGCGAATCGGCGCTGGGCAGCCCGCATGTGCGCCCAGGATCCCCTGTTCTTCGAGCGTCTGCGCGACCAGCAGCGCCCCGATCTGCTCTGGATAGGCTGCTCGGACAGTCGTCTAACCCCCGACCGCATCATCGGCAAACAGCCCGGGGAAATCTTCGTCCACCGCAACGTGGGCAACGTGGTCGTCCACACCGACATGAACTGCCTGACGGTCCTCGAGTACGGCATCGAGGTGCTCGGGGTCCACCACGTGATCGTCTGTGGCCATTACGGGTGCGGCGGCGTGCGCGCTTCGATGCAATCCCAGGCTGCCGGGCCCATGGACAACTGGCTACGGCACCTGCGCGACGTACAGGTTGTCCATCGGACTGAACTCTTTGGAATTGACGACCTCGAGCAGCGGATGGATCGCCTGTCCGAGCTCAACGTGATTGCCCAGGTTGCCAACGTCTGTCGCACCAGTGTCGTACAGGGAGCCTGGCACAGTGGGCGCTCCCTGGCGGTGCACGGCTGGATCTACTCACTGCGCGACGGGTTGGTACGGGACCTGAACGTCACCGCCGAATGCGCCGAGCAGATCCCGGAGAGGTACCAGCTACCGTGAGTGCCCCCCGCCCCGCCATCTTCCTGGACCGTGACGGGACACTCATCGTCGACCGCGGGGATCTGGGAGATCCGGCCGACGTGGAGTTAATCCCCGGTGTGGTCGAACTGCTCCGGGAGCTCCAGACCCGGTTCGCGCTGTTCATCGTGACCAACCAGTCCGCCGTCGCCGCGGGCCGGCTCACGCTGGAGCAGGTGGAGCGGGTCAACGCGGCAGTGGTCGAGCGCTTGCGCACAGCGGGGGTCGCCGTCGAGCGCGTGTTCG
Organism: uncultured Polyangiaceae bacterium; assembly: GCA_964648165.1. Lineage (GTDB taxonomy): Bacteria > Myxococcota_A > Polyangia > Polyangiales > Polyangiaceae > FEN-1139. The sequence continues at coordinate 30,049 of CAZYKT010000002.1, forward strand.
TCTGCCCCCACGCCAGAGCAGAGGGCTGCGACTGTATCAAGCCCAAGCCGTATTTCTTGCGGCTCGCGGAGCGCGAGCATGGCATCGATCTGGTGCGTTCCTTCACCGTGGGAGACCATCCCCACGACGCGGAGTTCGCCCGCTCCGTGGGCGCCACCGGTGTGTACGTCCTGACCGGGCACGGCCAGAAACACCGGGGCGAGCTCGGCTCGGGGTTTGTCGTGCTTGCCAGCCTCGCCGAGGCACGCGCGGTGTTTCTTCGGTCCTAGAGCGCCAAGCGGTTCGAACCTCGCGAAGACGAAGGCAGGTTGCTGATGCGCGTCGCGTCGCCAGGCGGCGGGCTGCAGGCGGCGGGCGCGTCGCGTCGCCAGGCGGCGGGCTGCGGGCGGCGGGCGCGTCGC
>CAZYKT010000002.1:30549-263807 GCA_964648165.1 uncultured Polyangiaceae bacterium
GGCGGCGGGCGCGTCGCGTCGCCAGGCGGCGGGCTGCGGGCGGCGGGCGCGTCGCCAGGCGGCGGGCGGCGGGCTGCGGGCGCGTCGCGTCGCGAGGCGGCGGGCTGCCGGCGCGTCGCGTCGCGAGGCGAGGCGGCGGGCTTGCATCAAGGGCTCGTCTCTGATATTATAGCCCTAATCAATAGGCAGGGCGCCGGCAGCCCTTTTCGTTTTCTCCGTCCTTGCCGTTGGTGACATTGGGCGTCCGAATCTCGACCCCTGCGCTTCGGTTCCACTCTTGGCGAAAAGACAGTCCTCCGCATCGCTGCGACCCTCGAGTCGTCCCTCGAGTCGTCCCTCGAGTCGTCCCTCGAGTCGTCCCTCGAGTCGTCGCCGGCTGCGGTCCCCGCAGTTGGAGCTCCCCTCCCCTGGGCGGGGAGGGCGTAGACCAGGTGCCGGGAGGCCCCGAACCGGGAACGCTGGCGTGCCCCATCGTCAAAGGACGCCGTTTCCCTCCCGTTTCCCGCTCCATGTCACGCTACGGGCGCTTTCAGGTCTCCCTTCCTTGCGCGAGCTGTCATCTCGTCGGGAGCTAACCGCAGCAATTGCCGCGGGCCGCGAGCGCTTCGGGTGCCGGATCGTCCATTTCAGCATCCAGTCCAATCACCTGCATCTGCTCTGCGAAGCTCGCGATAGCGTGGCGCTGTCGCGCTCTATCAGAGGCCTCGCCATCAGAATGGCGAGGGCGTTCAATCGTGCCCACGACCGCTCGGGCAGGGTTTGGGCCGACAGATACCACTCGAGAATCCTCAGGACCCCGAAGGAGGCACGGCTCGCGTTGGTCTACGTCCTGGGCAATTGGCGCCACCACGGTGGCAACCGGTATCCGGACAGTTGTCTCGACCCGTGCACATCGGCAGGCTGGTTCGACGGTTTCAAAGAGCAGGTTCCGCACGCTCCGCCTGTGCTCCCTGCGGTCGCGCAGGCCCGAACCTGGCTGCTTGCCCAAGGCTGGAGGCGGCATGGCAAGATCTCGGTAACAGAGGGTGCCTGGCGCCCCTCGGTTCGGCGACCACGTTGTTGACGACGGCAGAGCCGAGCGGAGTGGTCACCCGTCGTTCACGCGGCGCCAAACGTCGCGCGCCATCCAGGCGCAGCCCCGCGCGCCGTCACGCATCGCACCCACCGTTCATGCGCGGCCCCGCGCCGTCACGCATCGCACCCACCGTACACGCGCCGCTACCCATCGTCTCGCGCCGTTCACGCGGCGCCAAACGTCGCGCGCCATCCAGGCGCAGCCCCGCGCGCCGTCACGCATCGCACCCACCGTTCAACCGTGGAGCCCCGACGCGTGTTTGCTGCTCGCCGGAGACCGTTGGTTGCCCTAGTGTGGCGCGCGCAGCAGCTATCGACCCTTGCCACTTCAGCGCGACGCGGTCGTGGCTCACCGTGACCGGCGACGGAGTGACCGCCGAATAGCCAGAAATCTTACGTGCTGCGGGAGTAGCAGACGTAAGAGCTCGATCCAGTCGGGGCAAGGCTCGATCCTCACCGAACCAGACCTTTCGCAGTTGCTCGACCGCGTTGATACGCTCCTCGAAGGTCAGCCGCTCGAGATCCTCCCTGTCACAGAGCTCGGCTTCTTCGTGGGTGCGGGCAAAGCGGATGATTCGTTCCATGCCGAGTGTCGGTTATCCCGCAGCAGCCCGCGTGGATCCACTCGCGTTCTCGAACGTGATGGGTCGTGGACGACCGCACGAAAGACTCTCATCACTTGACCGATGCGCTATTGCGGGAAAGTGCCAAATGACGGTCCTTTCTGCCGTCGCCGGCCTCCAGGGCCGGCTCCGCGCCGAGCCCCGCCGTCGCTACGGTCCGCTCAATCCCAAGGCCTCGATCATCGTTTCGCCATAGCGCTGACCCAGCGTGCGGTAGCCGGCAATGTCGAAGTGGAACTGATCGACGCCGTTGAGACCCTCGGCAGAAATCACGAAGGAGTTCGTAACGTGTTGGGGCAGCTGGGCGATGACGCTGTTGTGGCCCGCGCAGGCCCCGCTGTACAAGAGCTCCCCGGCCAGGAAGGGGATTTCTCCCGTGCCGAGATCGGCCCGCAGATCCTCGACCATTCCATTCACTTCGTCGAGCCACTCCTGTCGGCCACTGTCCGATTCGCCCTGATGGAAGATGATTCCGTCGATGACGCCACCGGCCTCTTGCGCGATTTGCGCCCGTTCGATGACCCAGTCGTAGGCGGTGTCCCAGTGGTTGTCGGGGGGGATGGTGAACTCGCCGCGGCGCTCCGAGGTCACACCCTTGCGGAAAAAGTCGATGTCGACCCCCGCAATACCACAGGGGATAAGTCCGATGGTGTCTCCCGCAGGAAGCGCCTCGATCAGCGTCTTGGCGAAATAGTCACCGGGGCCGATGCCTTTGGACCAGCAGGCATGTAGGGGTGGCGCAGCGACGTCCCACTCGTTGTAGACGCGACCGGTGTCCCCGCAATCGTCGTAACCCAGGACCTTGATCCGTTCGTCCTCCACCTTGTCCTGGTCGCTGGCCTGAGCATTCCCCGTCATGTTGGACTGACCGATCATCAGGTAGATGCGGAACTTGCTCCCGGTAGCTCCGCCGGTACCCGGATCGCTCCCCGCGCTGCCAGCCGCGCCGCCCAGCTCGCCGGCACCGCCGTTTTCGGCGCCCGCCGTGATTGCGCCGCCCAGACCAGAACCTGCAACACCGGAGCCTGCAGTCCCCGAGCCGGCTAAGCCGGAACCACCAGTGCCCGAGCCACCGAGTCCCAATCCGCCGACGCCCATTCCACCCAGGCCGGTGCCGCCGACGCCCGCTCCACCAATACCCGAGCCTCCAACGCCCGCGCCACCGGTACCCGTGCCGCCAACACCCATGCCACCGAAACCCGAACCGCCCGTTCCGGCGCCACCTTGACCAGCTCCGCCAACACCCGAACCACCCGTTCCGGCGCCGCCTCGACCGGCACCGCCGACACCTGCCCCTCCCGTCCCGACACCCCCTTGAGCAGAACCACCCGTGCCAACGCCACCGCTACCCCCGCTCGACGAAAGCCCACTGCCCCCGGCTCCCGCCGAGGACTCGGTGTTCTCGTCACCGCCCGAGCCGTCGCTGCACGCCGCAAGCGCTGCGAACAGGAGAACGGACAACCAGGCTGATTGCGGCAAACGCAAACGACCAGCAACGATGGAGCTCATGGGTGAAGGGTGCCGCAGCGAGACCGGGCAAGGTAGAGTCATGTTTGTCCTTTGATTTTTTTGGGGTGGACGGCGGCGACACACCACAGCCCACGGCTGGGAATCGTTTCGATGCGGCCGGATGCGGAGTTGACCTGTCGTCCCCACCGGTTGACAGGTTGTGAGCAGGCTCATCGCGCCGGTCAGTGGGCTGTTTTTTGTCGTCAGTTGATTCTACATAATTCCGATGGGTGAATTCGTATTGAGCCTTGCGGTCAGGCAATTGTGCGGGTATGTTGCGGAGTAGACCAGTCGACAGGCCCCCGAACACCGAAGGTCCCCATGGCAACGCCCCCTTTGCGTCCCGAAACCCTCCTCCTGCATGCCGGCCAGGTGCCCGACCCAACCACGGGTTCCCGAGCCGTGCCCATCTACCAGACCACCTCCTACCAGTTCAAAGACACGGACCACGCCGCCAACCTCTTCGCCCTCAAGGAGTTCGGCAACATCTACACGCGGCTGATGAATCCGACCACCGACGTGCTCGAGAAGCGAGTGGCAGAGCTGGAGGGCGGGGTCGGGGCCTTGGCCGTGGCCAGCGGCCAGAGTGCCATCACCCTGGCTCTGCTCAACATCGCCCAAGCCGGTGACGAGATCGTGAGCGCCGACAACCTGTACGGCGGTACGTACAATCTCTTGCACTACACCTTCGCGCGCCTGGGGATCCGCGTGCAATTTGCTCCCTCCCAGGATCTGGCGGCCATCGAGGCTGCCATCACGCCTCGAACCAAGGCCGTCTACTGCGAATCGATTGGCAACCCCAAGCTCGACGTGGCGGATCTGAATGGGCTTTCGGCCCTGGCCAATCGACACGGGATCCCCCTGGTCGTGGACAACACGTTAAGTCCCTTCCTGCTGCGCCCCATCGAGCACGGCGCTCATCTGGTGGTCTACTCCGCGACCAAGTACCTGGGTGGGCACGGCACCTCGCTGGGGGGCATCATCGTGGACAGTGGGAAGATGGACTGGAAGAACGGCAAATTCCCGCTCATCGCCGGGCCCGACCCGAGCTACCACGGGCTCGATTTCGTCGAAGCCCTGGCACCGCTGGGGAACCTCGCCTACATCGTCAAGGCTCGAACCACCTTGCTCCGGGATTTGGGTCCCGCCCTGTCACCGTTCAATGCCTTCCTGCTGTTGCAGGGTCTGGAAACCCTCCATCTTCGGATGGAACGGCATTCCTCCAACGCCTTGGCCGTCGCTTTGCACCTGCAAGGACACCAAAAGGTCTCCTGGGTCAACTACCCGGGGCTACCGTCCAGTCCCGAACAACCCAAGGTCAAGGTGTATCTGCCCCGTGGTGCCAGCTCCATCATCGGATTCGGCATCAAGGGCGGTATGCAGGCAGGCAAGCGCTTCATCAACAATCTCAAGCTTCTCTCCCACGTCGCCAACGTGGGCGATGCGAAGTCTTTGGCCATTCACCCCGCAAGTACGACTCACCAGCAGCTCAGCCCCGAGGAGCAACAAAGCACCGGGGTTGGCCCGGATTTCATTCGCCTCAGCATCGGGCTGGAGCACATCGATGACATCCTCTTCGATGTCGACCAGGCCCTGGCGGCCACCTGAAGCGGCGGTGCGCCGCTCCGCCTCGGAACCGGCCACCGCGGCCATGGTCCGGTCCGTCTGGCGGCCGCCCCAGGCGGCTGTGCCCCCTACTCCGTATCACCCGGGAGGGGCTCCCAGAGCAGATCCTCGGCCGTGCAGAGCCGATCCTTGCCCGAGGACTTGGCCACGTACAGCGCCTCGTCGGCTCGAACCAAGAGCGCCGTGGCCGCTTTCTGGAAGTAGCTGGCGGGAATGGGCCGGTCGAATCCGTTGATGCCGAAGCTGTGGGGCAAGAGGGTCGCCAGGCCCGCGCTACCCGACAGCGACTCCGGTCCCTCTGGCATCTGGATCCGACGTTCGCGCAAGAGCTCCAGGAGCCGGATCCCCACGTGGCTGGCACCCTCCGAGTCCGCCTGGGGGAGAACCACCGCGAATTCGTCGCCACCATACCGCCCCACCACGTCGTTCTCACGAGTGGCCATGCGCAGCACCTTGCCCACCGCCGCGAGTGCTTGGTCGCCGACCAGGTGACCCGCCGTGTCATTGATACGCTTGAGCCCGTCCATGTCGAGCATGAGCACGGCGACCGGCTGTCGGGAGCGGAATGCCGTCCGCACCTCACGCCGCAGCCAGTTCTCGAAGAAGCGACGAGCGTGCACCCCGGTCAGCGGATCGAGTGCCGCCATCTCGTACAGAATCATGTTCTGCACGGCAACCGTGGCTTGATTGGCATACACCTGCAAAAGCTCCGCAACCTCGTCGCGGAGCGGCGGATGCTCCAGCCAGAGCACGCCGATGGTCAGATCCCCGACCCGGAGAGGGACGATACTGGATCCCGGCTGGCGTGCCAAAGCGCCCTCGCGAAGGACATCGACCAGGGCGTCAATTTCCGACTCAGACAGGGTGGGCTGCTCCTCACCCGCCTGGGCAAAACGGCCCGACGCGGCTTGCACGACCAGCGCCCCGTCCTCGGCCCCCCGGGCACTACCCAGCAGCGCAGCCCGTCCCATCGAGGCGGGCGCTCCCGATTCAGGAAAGACCGCCAACAGACCCGCCGTGGCCGACACCACGCGACTGGCCTGTTCCAGCACGTCCAGATACAAGTCCGAGAGCGGCTGGATACGGTGCAGGGTCGGGCTCGCCTCGAGGATCCCGCGCAGCCCCTTGCGACTTCGCGTCAGTCGACCGATGGCGTCGGCGGCCTTTAGTCCTGCATCCGTCCAGAGCAGGAGCCGCTCTGGCCCCTCGCTCTTGTCGTAGTAGCCCTGGATGTCCAGACGGCGCAGCATCTCGCGAGGTGGTCGCTCGTTGGCGTAACCGGTTTGCAGGATGACCTGGATGGTCTGGTTGGTCTCCCGGAGCTTGCCCACCACCTCTTCCCCGGTCATTCCGGGCATGAAATAGTCGAGCAGCACGAGGTCGACGGGCTCCCGAGCCAGCAGCTCCAACGCCTCGGGACCACTGGTGGCGATCACCGTGCGGTGGCCTTCGGACTCCAGCAACAGACGGGTCGCGCTCAGGTACTCCGTATCGTCGTCGACCAGAGCAATCGTGTATCCCGAACTTTGGACTTGGCGATGCTTGCGCGCCATGCCACCTCGTTGTCCGACTCGGTACGGCCCGTCGGAATGACCGAGCATACAACCGACCCGCCGCTTCTGCACGGGATCTCTTGGGGAAGGGCGGCGCTGGGCCACCACGGGCCCCCTGGGCATCGAGCTCCGCTACCTCTAGGCAAGCTCGTTCATCATGTCGGCGGGACGCTCCGTGCCGCTCCCCGGGATTTCCAATGGCTCCGCCACCTCGTACCGACCCCGGCCCTCGTGCTTGGCTCGATACAGCGCCACATCGGCCCGCTCGATGAGGCGCGCCACCACCTCGTCGAAGAACTCCAAGGTGACCGAGCGTCCCACTTCGGGGGCGAAGGCCCCAAGAGTCTGCACCACGGCTACGCCCATGCTGGCTGAGAGCGGCTGCGCGACTCCCTGAACCTCCACCGCCTGCTCCCGCAGGTGGTGAAGGATGCGCTCCGCGACCCGCCCCGCCCCCGCCGAATCCGTACTGGGAAGCAGCATCGCAAATTCGTCCCCACCGTAACGAGCAGCCAGGTCGTGCTCTCGAGTGGCTCCCCGCAACACCCGACCAACCTTGACCAACGCTCGATCCCCCGCCCGATGCCCGCCCTGGTCATTGATGTCCTTGAGCCCATCCATGTCCATCAGCAACAGGGCGAGCGGCGCCCCGGTGCGCAGCGCCGCCCTGAGCTCCCGTCTCGCCCAGACATCGAAGAAACGGCGGGCATGAACCCGGGTGAGCGGATCCAGGGCCGCCAACTCGTAGTAGTAAGCGTTCTGGACGGCCACCCCCGCTTGCTGACCCAACAGATCGAAGAGCTCGAGTTCCAGGGAAGGAACACCGGGCAGAGAGACACACACGAAGCCCAGCATGGTTTGTCCCGACAAAAGGGGAATGACCAGCCACGGATCCTGGATCACCGCCCGCTGGCTGGAACGAACCCGACGGACGGCGTCCAATCCGTCAAGCTTCAGGGTCGACGACCATTCCATACAACCCGCCAGACCACCGGTACTGGATACGACTCGTACGTTGTTGCCGGTCGCTTCCTCCAGCGACAGATCGCCGTCCTCACCCAGTGCATCCAGGTAGATGGCCAGGATCCCGCCGGTACCGCCGGCCAGGCGCGTCGCTTGGTCGAGGATCTCGGCGTAGAGCTCGGTCATGGGACGCATGCGGTGCAAGGCAGCCGTGGCCGACAGCACATTGTCCAGACCCTGCCGTCCACGCCGCAGTCGACCGGTCATGCGCGCGGCCTTGGCGGCCACGTCGGTCCACAACAGGAGCTTCTCCGGACCCTCGCTCTTGTCGCAGAACCCCTGGATGTCCAGGGTCCGGAGCATCTCGCGGGGCGGCCGCTCGTTGGCGTACCCAGTCTGCAGCACCACTTGAACGTCGCGGTCGAACTCGCGGATCCGAGCCACCAATTGCTCGCCGGTCATCTCGGGCATCCAGTAGTCGACCAGGACCACGTCGACCTTCTCCGAGCGCAGGATCCCCAGTGCTTCGGCACCCGAGCAGGCCAGCCGAATCTCATAGCCTTCGGAAACGAAGACCATCCGGGTGGCCTCCCGGAAGTCCGCATCGTCATCGACCAGCAGAACCCGCGTCCCCTGGAGCTCCGAGGAACGACCCGCGCGCCTCATCCGGAACCTCCCTCGGCGGCGGTGGGAATCGCGACCGTAAAGGTTACTCCGCCTTCTTGACGCGGCATGACATCGACCGTGCCACCAAACTCACCACACACGATCTCTCGCACGATCGTCAATCCCAGACCCGTGCCATGACCAAATGGTTTGGTCGTGAACAGCGGCTCCCAGATTTGCTGCCGCAAATCGTCGGGAATGCCGGGACCGCGGTCTCGCACCTTCATGATCACCTGGCCGTCCTCACGGCTCAGCTCCAGATCGATGGTGCCGCCCCCCAGAGGAACCATCGCGTCGATCGCGTTGGTCACCAGATTGGTGACCACCTGCCCCAAGCGCCCGGGGGCTCCCCGAAGCTCGATGCTCTCGTCGGTCGGCTCGAAAGCGACCCGGCAGTTGCCCTTGCGCAAGGAGTGGCCGAGCAGCAGGAGCGACTCCTTGACGTTGGCCACCGCGTCGAAAAGGATGCGCTCTTTCTTGCCGGTGTCTCGAGTCTGATTCTTGATGCTGCGGACGAAATCGGCGGCCCGCTCCGCCGCACCACGCGCCAGCAAGATGGCCTGCTGCATCTCCTGGGCAATGTCTCGGTGGTCCTGGGGGGTGACCTCCGGATCCTCGACCGAGGCTCCGTACTCCCGCGCCAGCCGCTCCAGCTCGACCAGGGCCGCTCGCACCGCCGCCACCGGCGTGTTGATCTCGTGGGCGATGCTAGCCGTGAGGCGCCCGATGCTGGCCATCTTCTCGGTGGAGAGCAGCATCTCCTGGTTCTTCTGCAGGGCCGTGTAGGCGTGCTCGAGTTCCGCCGCACGGCGTTCCAGGGCCTGCATCAAGCGCTCACGATCCGTGTCTTTGTCCACGACCTCCTGGACCAACAACGCGCCCTTGAGCGCAGCGCTGATCTGGTCCCGAAGAACCTCGTAGATGATACCCTGACGGGGACCCATCTCCAGAAGGACGAACCCCAGCTGGTGCTCCTGAAAGAAGAGAGGCTCCACGATGTAGGTGGTGCGGCGATCCACGGGCCAGAGAGCCTGCGGTACCAGGTCCCGCGCCGGATAAACCGTGCCAATCCAGGACTCGCCGCCGGAACCCCAGGCGTCGTAGGCTAGAATCAACTTGGCCTGGTCATTCGGTTCGTAAAGGGACAAAAAGCAGCTGTGGATGCCTAGGCGCGGCAGCTGCTGGGCCACCACGTTGGCCAGCGACACCACATCGAAGGTGGTGATAACAGCCTCGTTAGTCTCGCTGAGCGCTCGGATCCAGTGTTCGGTTTCCAACCGTTGCTGGGCTTGAACGCGCTCCACGACGTTGGCCACTAGCAAGCGCGCCTTCTGCCAAATATCCTCGGCGCGCGCCCGCAGGCGTTCGTCCCCCAGGCAGGGCAGGATCTGCCGCCGCATGGCGGTGATGACGTCCTGCCACACACTCCCGTCACTGCCCTTGGCCGTGACGCTGCGCAGCGCGTCCTCCATGGTGCTCTGGAATTGGTCTGCACCATCGCCCTGTAGGGCCAACAGGAACTCGTCCAGCAATCTGACCTGGGAATCGGCCCCCAGCGACCGGGCCATTCCGCGCAGGGCGTGTTCCATCTCCGCCAGAATCCGATCCCGACGCCCCGCCACCGCGTCCCGGAAATGCTCGGGGGGAACGGGGCGGTCCGAGTCCGCCAGCACGACACCATTCTGCGAGAAACAGCCGCAAGACCGCCGCAACACCAGCTCCGTGTGCAACGTCACGTCGCCATGCACTTCGACCCCGCGCAGCATGGCCAAAGCCATGTTGGCCGCCTGCAGTCCCTGCTCATACAGAGGCTGGCGCACGGTGGTCAGCGCTGGCGACGCGAAACGTGCTTCATCCACGTCGTCGAAACCCACCACCGCAACGTCCTCCGGCACCCTCACCCCGCTCATCTGCAGGGCATCCAGGGCGCCGAGGGCCATATAGTCATCGGCCGCCACCAGGGCCTCGAAGCAAACCCCACGATCCTCGAGGAGTTGATTGACTGCCGCGATTCCGGAGGGACGGTGGAAGTCCCCCATGACCACCAAGGAGGGGTCGAAGGGGATCTGGTGAGCCTGCAGGACCTCCCGGTAGACGCGGAATCGCCGCTCCGCTTCCTGATTGATTTCGGGTCCACGAATGAAGGCAATGCGCCGAAAGCCGTGGTGAACAATCAGGTGCTGGATAGCGTCACGCATACCCCGATCGTTGTTCACCAGGATGCTGGGCTTGTCCGGCAGGGGAACGGCGATGCTGGAGATGGGAATGGGCTCGTATCGCTTCAAGAACTCGGCAAGGCCCTGCGGCCCCACCTCGTTGCCGATGGTCCCGGTCATGACCATCAGGGCATCCAGGCGCTCCGCGGTCGCCAGATCGAAGATGCGGTTGCGCTGCATCGCCGAACGATAGGGGGATCGGAGTCCGCCCCCAGCGAAACCCAGCACATTGGCATCGTGCTGGATGGCGGCGTCCGTAACGCCGCACAGAACAGCGGCCTGGTAGTCGTCTTCCAGCCAATCCAGGAAAAGTCCCAGCGTGGGGCGCCGACCGAAATGCGCCGGCGGGGGCAGAGAAGGAATCGAAGAACTCACTCGGACTGATCCATCATGGTACCAGACGAATGGGCATCTGCCCCGATCCCAGTTCATCGAGGCATGGTGGGAGCAGCAACTACATCAGCAACGGTAAGAGCATAAGTCGGTGGATGTCGTTACCTCGACGACATCCACCGGGGCCCGCGTCGGACTCACGGTGAATGATCGAGCTGCAGCGGGGGCGGTTCGTCGCGAACCAGGTACTCGAACTCTTCCCGGAATCTTTCGGGACTCAAGCCCACGGCGCGGGCAAGCTTGGCGAGCTCCAAGTCGTCCTCGAAGTCATCCCGCCGCAGGCGCAGCATGTAACGCAGGGCAATCCGGTACTGCTCGGTGTTGATGTCGACGTGCCTCAGGCGCATGCGCCCGGTTTCCGGATCGACCATGTCCCGGAAGGCAATGGGGTGGAATTGCCCGTTCTGGATGCTGATGATGGCATTGGCGCCATCCTCCAACAGGTACTTGGAAGCCAGGTACCCGAGGTCGCGGGTGTACTCCATGTCGAACGGGATGGGATCGGCGCAGCGTAGCTCGTAGCCGATGCTCTTGGTCGCGATGGTCACGTCGAGCCCGAAAGCTCCCACCCGTCGCATGACTTCATCTCGAAGCACCTCACCGAAACGGACCTCGGATATGCGCCGGTTGCTCTCCCGATCCCACTGGCTCTCCGAGAAACGCTCCCGATCCGAGGGATCGATCCGTTCCATGAGGCCTTCGGCCAGGATGGCGACCCCATCGCGCCGACCATAGGCGCGGCGCTTGATCACCGCACCCGCCAGGATATCCACCACCCTTTGAAGCGGAATGGTGGGGCTGGTGAACTCCTCGGGGATCACGGTCAGCGTGACCCCCGCCGGCTTGCCGATCCCCAGCGCCAGGTGGCCCGATTTCCGGCCCATGGTGATGATGAAATACCAACGCGAGGTGGTCGCGGCATCGACCTGGAGATCCTTGATGATCCCCACACCCACGTGGCGAGCCGTCTGGAAACCGAAGGTCGGGATCCCGTTGGGCAACGCCAGATCGTTATCGATGGTCTTGGGCACATGGACGAAGCGCGGTCGGCCACCAGCCACCTCGGCCAGTCGCATGGCAGCCAGCGCCGTCTCGTCCCCACCGATGGTGATGACTCCATCCACGTCCATGCGGCGCAGGGCTTCCAGCGTCCGCTCCAGAGCGCGCGGATCCTCGGAGGGGTTCTCGCGGGATATCCCGATGTACGAACCACCCCGGAAATGGATGGCCGAGACGTTACGGATGGTTAGCGGCATGGTGCGCGAGGCATCGCCCTGCATCAACCACTGGAACCCGTTGTTGACACCCAGGACCTCGACACCCGCAAGACAGGCGCGAATCGTGGCAGCGCCAATGACGCTGTTGATCCCGGGCGCCGGGCCACCCGCGGCCAGAATCGCGATTCGATCCATCCGGCTCATGGCGACGGAAGAGTAAAGACAGCCCCGCCCCCTAGACAAGAGCTACTTGGCGGCCGCCCGGGCCGGGCCATGATTACGCCGGACCGACCATCGTCGTGGCTACGCCGGACCGACAATCAAGTGGCGCCAAACCCGTCCAGGGCATGAGCCCAGCCATCAAGCCGCCAGAATCTGACCCATCTGACCGCGGACCTCGCCTCTTGGCTTGCCGCCTCGGACGTCGCCACCGGCTCTGACCCACCAGGCAGCGGACCTCGCCTCTTGGTTCGCCGCCTCGGACATCACCACCGGCTCTGACCCATCTGACAGCAGGCCTCGCCTCGATGGGAATTTGGATGGGCTCAGTTCTCGGTGACGGAGTTCAGGCACACATCGAAGGGAACATCATCCCCTTCGGGGCCGGAACCGGGGATCACCAGCTGAAGGGACTTGATGGCCTCTTTGGCATAGGCCACCGGATTCTCGGCGCCCTCCCAGCACTCGGTCACGAAGTCGGAGTAAGCAATGTTCGCACTGCCCGACGCACTGGATATGTCGTAACACCACCTCTTGCTGGCACCTTCCAGTTGGACCCGCAGGACGGTCGCCCCGGCGTTGCTGAAGGCCACAGTCACGCCCGAGCCAGTTGGCTCGATCGTCTTGACCGTCCCGCCGGAGGTGGCCTGACTCAGGTTAAAGCCCACGCCAGCGGTGTAGTCGTAGCTGCCTCCATCAACGGAGCCGCTGGCGCAAAGGACGCCGGCGTCCCCCACGTCCTCGAAGTCAGTGGGATCGACGGTTCCTGTATCGGCGCGGGTGAACCCGTAGCCACCCCAAAGGCCGGTCAGAACGTATCCATTCGGCCTCACGGTCCACTCCGAGGGACCTCCACCTTCGCCCGGAGAGCCTCCATCGCCAGGCGGGGAACCGCCGTTGCCGGTTGGCCCACCGCCCAGAATGATGATGTTGCCGCCATTTCCGACCGTTCCCCCCTGGCCAATGACCAACCCACCCTGGGCAATGACACCACCCCCCTGGCCCACGACTGCGCCACCTTGGCCGATGACGCCACCCCCCTGGCCCACAATTGCGCCACCCTGGCCAACGATTGCACCACCCTGGCCAACAGAACCGCCACCCTGTCCGACAGCGCCGCCACCTTGGCCAGTACCAGCACCACCGTTGCCGGTCGCTCCTCCATTGCCGAGCCCACCGCCCGGCATCCCAGCGTTGCCCAGCCCAGCTCCTCCACCCTGGGTCGACGGATCCTGACCACCCACGGGGCCCATCGTGCCCACTCCACCCTGAGACGGGAGATCCGTTCCCTTCGCGGAACAGCCGCCCAAAACGGAAAATGCCAATGCCAACGAAAGAAGACTGGAGACGCCCAGAAGTTCATGTCGGATCATGGGTTGAACCTTTCCACAATCGGCCCGTTCCCGGCGAGGCCTGAGCACGTCGAATCTGCTGTCGTCGGTCCTCGCCTTGGCGGCCCAAAAGCTCCAATCGGGAAGATAGCGCAAAAAGGACGGTTTGCTAGGGGAAGCTCCCGTAACCACACAGATGGCTCGGCTGCGTCGTTACGCCTAGTCCCGTCTGCCGTCAACCCCGGTACCGCAGGACCACCAAGGTGATGTCGTCTTCCTGGTGGGCGGAATGGTTGCGTACCGCCGAAAGGAGATGGTCCCGGATCTCGTCGACGGTGCGCTCGGCGACAGCCTCCACCTCCCGCCGTAGCCGCTCGATGCCGAATTGCTGCTGCACCTCGTTCATGGCCTCAGTTACACCGTCCGTGTAAAGGACCAGGAGATCCCCTGGCTCCAGGTACTGTTCGCTGTCGGTGGTCCCGGAGTCGATGTTGCGCACCGCGCCCACCCAGGTCCCGGGGGTGGTGACCAACTCGGTGCGTCGGCTGCGTTGCCGGTAGAACAGGAGCTCCTCGTGGGCACCAGCGAACACCATGCGCCCCTCACGGTCGATTCGCATCAAGGTCAAGGTGGCATGCTCGTCCTGCCCCAAGCGCTGCCGGACGTTCTCGTACATCACGGAGTTGACCACCCGTAAAACGTCCCGCGGTGAGGACCACGGGTTGCTGGTGACCAGCGCCGCGATGACACTCTGAATCATCATCATCACCAGGCCGGTGCGAAGGCCATGGCCCGCCACGTCTCCGATGGCAACCCAACAGGCCCCGTCGAAGGGTAGAACGTCGTAGTAATCACCGCCCACCTCGGTGGCGGGCAACATGACGGAGGCCATGTCCATCCCGGACAGAGCAACGTTCTTGGGGAGGATGGAGGTCTGGATCCGCTCGGCGATCTCCATCTCCTTCTGCAGGCGATCCCGCTCTGCCATCTCCCGGCGCGCCGTCTCCTCCACCAGCTGCTGGACCAGCAGGGCCCCCTTGAGCGCACTGCCGATCTGGTCCCGGAGTGTCTCGTAGACCACACCGTCGGTGGGCCCCATCTCGAACAGAACGAACCCGAGCTGCTCGTTCTCGAAGAACAGGGGTTCCACGATGAACGTCTGCCTGAGATCCTCAGGGAGAATGCCCTCGGGAACCAGGGTTGGCGCCGGGAAGCTCTCCCCGCGCCGGCGCTCCACGCCCCGACCGCGGGAATCGTAGGCCAGCATCAGGCGCGCCTGGTCCTGGCCGCCATCGAAAGTCGAGAGGTAGGCGCTCAGGATCCCAAGCCTTGGGATCTGTTCGGCGACCGTGTTCATGACTGCCGCTACGTCGAGGGACGTGAACAGCGCCTCACCGGATTTTCTGAGCGTTCGCGACCACTGCTCCATTTGCAGACGCTTCTGAGCCTGCACTCGCTCCGCCGCGCTCCCCACCAGGACCCGGGATTCGTGCAACAACTCCTCGGCCCGTAGTCGCAGCTCCTCCCGCCCCGGCAGCACGGGCAGGGTGTATCGCCTCAGGATTGTCACCACGGCCTGCCAGGCGTCGACGTTGCCGCCCGTCTCGGCCGCGGCGTGAACCGCAGCGTCCAGCGTGGTCAAAAAATGTCCGGGGTGGTCCCCGGTCAGCTCGGTGAGGAAGCCGTCCACGATCTCCACGCCGCTGCTGACGTCGACGTCCGGGGAGGAGGCCCATACTGCCTGCGCCACGTCGGCCAGGATCCGCGCGCGGTACTCCTGGAAGACTCCTTTCAACCCGTCCTCGTGATTGGCGATCTCCGGCATCAGCCGGTCCGGGAGCTCGTGAGAAGAACAACCGCAGGACTGACGTCGAACCAGCTCCGTATGCAGGATCACGTGCTCTTCGATGGCGTCCCCTTCCAGCTGGGCCAGAACCAGCTCCAGGGATTGCTTGCCTTGCCGATCCAGAGGCTGGCGGACGGTGGTCAAGGGGGCGGGGGCGAAACGGCCCTCGCGAAGATCGTCGAAGCCCACCACCGCCACGTCCTGGGGGACCCGGAAGTTGCGTGCCAGCAACGCCTCCATGGCCCCCAAAGCCATGAAGTCGTTGGCAGCGACGATGGCATCGAAGGTCACCCGACGCTCGTCGAGCATGATCCGAATCGCGTCAACACCCGAGCTGGCCTGGAAGTTCCCGAGGATTACCAGGTCCGGATTGAACGACAGCCCGTGTTCGGCGAGAACCTCCCGGTACACCCGATACCGATCCTCGGCCTCCTCGTTGACCCCGGGTCCCCTCACGAACGCGATCCGCCGGTAGCCATGGGCCACGATCAGATGGGAAATGGCCTCCCGCATCCCGGTGGCATTGTCCACCAGCACGCTGGGGATCCCCGCCAGGGCGATACCCACACTGCACATGGGCAGGGGCCGGTAGCGCTCGCAGTAGCGAGCTAGCTTGCCCGGCCCCACGTAGTTGCCGAGCGTTCCGGACATGATGATGAGCCCGTCCACGCATCCAGCACCCGCCAGATCGTAGATGAAGTTGCGACGAGCGCCGAACCGGAACGGAGAGCGCAGCACGCCGCCCGTGAAACATACCAGACTGACCCCGTTGGCCTGAGCCTCGGCATCGACCCCGGCCAGCACCTTGTTCTGGTACTCGTCCTCCAACCAGTCCACCAATAAGCCAATGGTTCGACGGGCGCGGGTCATGGGGATGGCTCCCGATTGATCTGCACACTCACGGTATCCGGAGCCATACGCCTGAGCGCATCGAGACTGCGCTTCTGCCAGTGATGGTGGGGATCGGACACCAGTCGGATCTGATACCGGTTCAGGACTGTCGTCCTTTGCACGCCGTCGATCCAGTGGATGAAAGCCTTGAAACAGCTGGAGTTCATGAAGGAGAGCCGGGTCAGATTGACGATGACCCGCGACATTCCAACCCGACGAGCCTCCGCATCAACCAGACGGAGATAGCCTCCCAGAACCGCCTCGGCTTCGATGTCCGCCGTCCCCGAGAGCTCGATCTCCAATTCGGCGGCACCCCGGACAGGACCGATTTCGAACTGCTGGGTCTGGACCTGGGACAAGCCAGTGTCGGTCATGGGCGACTCCTCAAGGGAACCATTCCCATGGCCTGAACCGTCAGTTGATCCCCGGCTGCGGAGCAGTGAAGTCGGAGCTGCGCCTCCGCCCAAACCCGGGCCAGGCCCAGTCCCGAGCCGGGTCGACCCACACTGCGACGAATGACGCGATCGTAGAACTCCTCCGGGTCGATATCCTGTGCCGTCTGTCTGACCTCGGCCAAGACCGCTTCGCGGTCGCAGTCCCGACAGCGATTGTGCGTAACCAGCACGAAGCGACCTTCCCCGTCAGCGACTTCGAGGGTGGCCTCCATCGTGGTCAAGCCGTCCAGGGCATGCCGCAGGCTGTTGTCCATCAGCTCGTGGGTCCCCAGGCCCACCCGAGACAGAGCATCCTCGTCGCTCACGTAGGCGGACACAACCTCCACCACGTGGCGACGCACGCTCCCCGCCAAGGTCAAGGACGTGGGAGCAAGAACACTGATGCCGATCGACGCGAGCTTCATGCGAAGGACCCAGTTGCCGGCCCACTGGCCGTCCAGGGGTCGCCGTACCGCACTAGCGTAACATCGATCAAATCCCGTTCGCGACGGGGAAGAGACCTCGGGCTGCTTCTAGACCACGCACTCCACCCGAACCGTGGAGCCTGCTCTGGCGGCCGGAACCAGGCAACCATCCAGCGGGGTCCCATCCACCGAGAGCTTGGGAACGCTTCCCTCACGTCCCGAGTTCTTCACGTGGATGAGATACGTCGCGCCTCGCCACTTCCGCGTGATCGTAAATTCCGAGATCTCGCTGCCGATGCAGGGGGACACGACGAGCCCATCGTACTCGGGACGAACCCCCAGCATGTACTGGGACACGGCCACGAAGTTCCAGGCCGCTGTCCCGGTGAGCCAGGAATTCTTGGCCTCCCCGGGGTCACCGGCGGCATCCTTGCCGGATACCATCTGCGAGTAGACATACGGCTCGGTACGATGGATCTCGCTGATGTCCTCGACATACGATGGGGTGATGCGTTTGTAATAGTCGAAGGCCCGCTCGCCTCGCCGAATCACCGTTTCGGCAATCATAATCCACGGGTTGTTGTGGCAGAAAATGCCGGCATTCTCCTTGTACCCGGGTGGGTACGACGAGATCTCGCCGAGCTCCAAATGGTAGACTTGGTAGGCTGGATTCTGCAGCACGATCCCGTAAGGCGTGGCCAGTCGCGCTGCCACCGAATCCAGGGCTCGCTTGGCTTCGCCAGTCTGCAACCCGATACCGGCCATCACGCAGTATCCCTGAGGTTCGATGAAGATCTGCCCCTCGGCGCACTCCTTGCTGCCCACCTTCTTGCCGAAAAAGTCGTAGGCACGCAGGAACCATTCACCGTCCCAACCCTGCTCGAGGACCGTCTTTCTCATTACCTCCACGGCACCAAGAGCCCGTTTGGCTTCCTCCGCCTGCCCCTTGGCCTCACAGAGCTTGGCATATTCCGGACCGATCCCCACGAACATCCCGGCAATGAAGACGGACTCCGCGGTGCGCCCCACTCGGTTCCCGGTGGTCTGATAAGACTCGTCCGGAGTCTCGGAGAAGCAATTGAGATTCAGACAATCGTTCCAGTCCGCGCGCCCGATCAAGGGCAAGCCGTGGGGACCCAGGTTGTTCTGGACGTGATCGAAAGAACGCTTCAGGTGCTCCAGCAGCGAGGCCCGATTGCTCTCGTCGTTGTTGAAGGGGACCGACTCGTCCAAAATGGCGTAGTCTCCGGTCTCCTTGATGTAAGCAGCCACCCCCAGGATCAACCACAGCGGGTCATCGTTGAACCCACTGCCCACGTCGTTGTTACCCCGCTTGGTCAGGGGCTGGTACTGATGGTAGGCACTGCCGTCCGGGAATTGGGTGGAGGCTATGTCGATGATGCGCTCCCGAGCCCGTTCCGGGATCTGGTGGACGAATCCCAGAAGATCCTGGTTGGAATCCCGGAAGCCCATGCCTCGTCCGATACCGGTCTCGAAGTAAGAGGCACTTCGAGACATGTTGAACGTCACCATGCACTGGTACGGATTCCAGATATTCACCATCCGATCCAGCCGCTTGTCGCCGGATGACACGGTGTATCGGCTGAGCAGATCCTCCCAACGGGCCCGCAGGGCCCCCATGGCGGAAGCCACCTGAGCGGGGGTTGAGAACCGGGCGATCAACTCGCGAGCGCGCTGCTTGTTGATGATCCCCGGCTTTTCCCATTTCTGTTCGGGTGGGTTCTCGATGTAACCCAACACGAAGACCAACGACTGCGACTCGCCGGGTTGCAGGGTGATGCTGACCGAGTGGGATCCGATGGGCGCCCACCCGTGAGCCACGGAGTTCTTGGAGGCTCCGGCGGCCACCACCTGCGGTTCGTGCATACCGTTGTACAGGCCGAAGAACGACTCCCGATCCGTGTCGAACCCGTCGATCTTCCGAGCCAGGTGGTAGAACGCATAGTGGTCGCGGCGTTCTCGGTACTCCGTCTTGTGATAGAGGGTCGACCCGTCGACCTCCACCTCACCGGTGCTGAAGTTGCGCTGGAAGTTGGTGAAATCGTCCATCGCGTTCCACAGGCAGAATTCGACGAACGAGAAGACCTGGACGGTTCGCGGCTGCGCCGTCTCGTTTCTTAGGGTCAGCTGGTGAACCTCGGCATTCTCGCCGAGCGGGACCAGGAACAGCAGCTCCGCCGAGAGGCCGCGGCGCTTGCCGGTGATTCGGGTGTAACCGAGGCCATGACGGCACTCGAAGCTCTCAAGCTCCCGCTTCACTGGACCGTAGCTGGGTGTCCAATAATCGCCGTCGCTCTCCCGAATGTAGTAGTAGCGCCCCCCGGCGTCAGTCGGAACGTTGTGGTAGCGATAGCGCGTGATACGGCGTAGACGCGCGTCCCGATAGAAGCAGTAACCCCCCGCTTGCTGTGAGATGAGCGAGAAGAACTTCTCGCATCCCAAGTAGTTGATCCAAGGGTACGGCGTCAGGGGGGTGGTGATGACGTACTCTCTGTTGTCGTCGTCGAAATGGCCGAAACGCATCTTACTGGGTCTCCGGAGGGGGCTATGCTGAGGACCCTCTACTGGGGGAAGCCTTCCCACTCGTTCAGGAATGGTCTTGCCAGCAGTCGGGTTCAGCTTTTCCGGCGTGGGTTGGACTCTAGCCCGTCGTTTTCACTCTGTCAGCCGCCGTTTTGGGCTGGGGGTTGGCGGGGCCCTTCGGAAACCGGGCTGCAAACTGGTCCGACCCTCCCATACCGGCACAGGCCCGAGCAGACGAGTACCTGGCTTCGCATGATCGGCCAGGATTTCAGCGTCGTCGGTCCCGGAGCAGACGGTGCCCGACCAAGGACTCAGCGCGGCAAGATTCGGCGACTCAGCGCTCCTTTGCCCTCACTTCTGCTTCCCCGGCACGGACTTGCCCACTGCTGAAGCGCTGCTGCCACGAGGGGGCAACTTCCTTCCCCTCTCGTCGAGGAAAGCGGTCACCCAGGCTAGCGGGGCGTTCCAGTTGATGGTGATCTCGTTGGCACTCCAGGCCTCGATGTGGTCGACGAAGCATTTCTGGGGCGCGCAACCGTTCAGGCCCGCCGCCTGAACGTAGGGATCCTGGAGCCCGGAATTCGGTCCACCGGACAGGCAACCAGGCGGCGCGGTGGGGAACCGCCGGTCCGCTTGATACGCCCAGAAGCGGTGGTGGGGCCACTGCAGTGGACGGGACCCATAACCCGTCACGTAGCTTTGCGCCAAGGGATTGCGCCCCAGCAGATATCCCATGCCGTCCACCACGGCATCGAAGTACTTGACCTGGCCAGTGAAATCGTGGGCAAGCGCCAGGATGAGGAGGTTGTTGATGACGAAGGAGTTGGAGCCCCAGGGGTAGGCGCCACTCGATTCGCCTCGGAAGGGGACTGAGTAGCCGCTACTGGTGACCAGCTTGGCATACTCGTCCGCAGCCGCCTGGATCTGACGGCGCATCTGGGCCTGGGTAGCTCCATCGACTCCCTTGACCACGGCCATCGAGATCTTCCCCAGGGAATCGGTCCTCCCCCAGTTCATCGATGACGTCGCTCCCCCGGCGTCCATGGTGAACTTGGCGTGGAACGGGGAGGAGGAGAAGGCCCGGTGGTACTCGTCCTTGTGGGTGGTGATCCAGAGTTCCGCAGCAGCCCAGTAGAAGTCGTCCGAAACGTCGTTGTCCTCGTAGGGGCCACCACCCTTGGTGTCGCTGGCCTGGGCGTAGAGTTGCGGATTGGCTTTGGCCGCCGCCCAGGCCTTTTCGGCCGCGACCAGACAGCGCCCTGCAAAACCGTCATCGATTCCCTTCCAGATCCGTGCACACATCGCACCGGTGGCGGCCAGATTGAGCGTGGCAGCGGTGCTGACCGGTCGCAGGAAGCGCGACATCTTCTGCTCGGCTTCGTGAGGGGCAATCCCGAGCGCCGTCCAATTGCTGTCGTGGATCTTGTGATGCGCCATGCCCGCACGGGGTTTGCCGTCGGGCACCTGCATCTTCATCATCCATTCCATCTCCCAGCGAGCTTCGTCCAGGATATCGGGGACCCGGTTGTTACCTTCCGGTATGTTGAGCTTGCCATCCGAGAAGTCGGCCTTGGATGAGCCGAGAACCTGGGTGCGCTCGTACAGATCGAGCAGAGTCCACAGTGCGATACCCCCGTTGACCACGTATTTGCCGTGGTCACCTGCATCGTACCAACCACCGGTGACATCCAACTTGTAGTCGCAGCGAGCCTCCGGAGCGCACGCCACGGCCCGGTCGCTGTTCAGATGTCCCGCCGGACGTGCCCATTTGGGATCCACGGCGTAGGGCATCTTGATCTCGATACCGCTGCGGTTGTGATAGAAATAGTGTAGGGCGTCTTTCTTCATCGAACCGTACAGACCATTGTCGATGTCGAAAGCCGGGCTCACGTCACTTTCCACCCGCAGCGTGAAGCCCTTGCCTGCCTTGGTGTAACTGGAGAAGTCGATGACGTGGACGGATTCCCCAGCCGCGGCATCGAGACCGAAGGGAGTGGTCTGGCCCTTCGCCTGAACCTCGCCCGAAGCGTCCAACAACTCCCATCCCATCGGCGAGGTCGAGGCCTGGGCGTAGGCGGCTCGCTTGGAACCATTGGGGAAATAGCCCACCTGGTTGACCACCAGCTTGGGTATGTCGGCCGCCTTCTGGGGAGGTGGCGGGATGAACTGGGGATCGGAGAGGACTACGTCGTCGATGCAGATGACGAAAGGAACGTCCGCCCGAGCAACGGGCCCTCCGTAATGGAAGGCCAATTCGGCGGTTGGATCGGTGGCGAGCTTCATATTGAAGCTGTCCGTCACCGTCACCGGCTCGGTCCCGATATCGACAACCTTCACCCAATACTCGGAATAGGGCGGACCGATCATCCCCACTTTGACACTCGCCCGAGCCGGCTTATCCGCCCAGATCTTGAAGCTCAGAGAATAGGTGTGCCCCTGTTCCAGCACCATCTCCCGATGGCGAACCTGAGCGTCCCACTTGTTAGTACCCTTGTCTTCGACGTGCAGGCAGTAGGCGCCGTTCTCCACCGCCGCGTTGCCCCGGGCCGGTGGGGTAAATGACAGGGTCCAAGGCAGGCTCGTGCCTTGATTGAAATCGGATTGCCCCAACAGGTTGTGGCCAGGCTGCACGTTGGCACTGCTGCCCACGGTGTCGGCACCGCGTTTTTTCGCCACACAGCCGGGCAGAATCACGGTCAACAGGGCCAGCGCACTGAGCGGTCGGAACCACGTCATCAACATCGAACGCTTCATCGTTGCTCCCTCGCTCGGTCCTCGCCGCTCGGACGGACGAAGACCGCGCTTGCGGTAGCAGGAAACCATGCCGCTCCCCTGGGGGACGGCCCGAACGGACCTGTCAAGGACGCTCACTTCTGACCAAACAACCAACCGTAGGTGGCGTAAGCCAAGGCGATGTGAGCCTGGGCCCAGAAGCGGTGATAGGCGATTTTCGGAGCGGGACCACCCTTGAGGTAGGCATCGACCTGCGGGAAGTTGGGATCCTGCTTGTACTTGCTGCGGATGCTCAAGAACGTCGACTGATCGTTGATCACGTCGCCGTTCGGCATCTTGCCCTGCCAGCCTGCCGGCACGAAGATCTTATCGGAGAAGCGCTTGTGGCCAGCAAGCTCCTCAGGGGTACTGATCCCCTTGGCGTCACGGTACTTCTTCCACATTCGGTCCAGCAGTTCCTTGCACAGGTTCTGCAGCTCCGCGTTCTTCTTCTTGGCTGCGTAGAACTCCAGGGTGTGGACCAGGGCGGCGGTGGTTCCCACGTCATCGGTGAAGTCCTTGACCACGACGTGCAGACCCTTGTTGAAAGCCGGATCCCTGGGCTCCCAGTTCTGAGTCGCTTGATTCCAGTCCATGGAGGGCTGCCCGGACCATTGCAGGGTGGACGGGATCTTCCAAGAGCCATCTGGCAGCAGTCGGGTGTGCTTCTTGGCCCACCCAACCCAACGCGCCAGCATCATCTCGGCCTTGGGGTCCTCGGTCACGTAATAGTATTCGGCGAGCCGCTGCACCGACCACACCTGGAAGCCAAACCAGGTGTTGCTGGGCGGATCCATGAACACCGGTGCTTCCTGGTAGCCCATGCCATAGAAGGTCTTGACCCCCTGGGGGAACTTTTCGTAGCGACCATTCCAGCTATTGGTCGCGCCGCCAGCGAAGGCACCTTCGTTGGATTGGAGCCAGCGATAGAACTCCAGCTGGCGATTCAGACTAGTGGCCCAGTCCCGTTGCCCCGAAGGTGACTGTGGCTTCACGCCCGGATCCTGAGACAACGCGAAGGCCGACATGGGGTTCTGGTAGCCGGAGTGGCTGTGACTGGAACCGATACGCCAGGCCCAAGCCGGCCCGCCCGGAAGTGATCCGCCCCAGGCGAAGTACCATGACAGAAGATAGTGGGCCGCGTCGTTTCCCGTGCCCGCGGGACAACCGCGATCCTGACAGCCGATCTTCTTGAAGTACTTGTCGTACAGGGCATACCGGATGTAGTCGCCCATCATGCCCGCCTTCTTGGCGATGCCGTCCACCGTTGGATTGCCCCCCTGTTCATCCGCCCATTTCTTGGCCCAGTACATGGCCTGAACCGCTCGAGCATCAGCATCCGGAGCGTTGGAGTACTTCCACTGCTTGGACGGCTTGGCGTCCTTGACGAAAAGGTCCAAGTAACCGAACTGCCCGCCGAACCGGAAGTCGTCCCAACAGGGCTGGGGGACGGTCTCCCAGACCGACTCCTGGGGCCCCCGCTGGAAGGTGTTGAAGAGGGAGACCCGGCTGGTCCCGTCTCCACGCCTGCCGAAGCCGTACCAATTGTCAACGTCCAACAACCAGTGCATCGCGTAAACGTTGGCGTTACCGTAGGTGTCCTTGAGCTCCTTACCCAGCGGATCGGTGCCGGTCACCACCGTGCCCTCCAGAGGGGATGGATAGGCCGTGGGCTCCTCGTGCTCCGCCGCGTACGTCGCGGTCTTGGTCGGGTTGTACGCGTAGTTGGTGGGCTGATCGAGGGCGGTGGGGATGATGTAGTACTCGAGGTTCTTCCAGGCTCGATCCAGGTGTGACCAGTCCTTGGTGAACTTGCCGTACATGGCCTCCAACCATACGAAGTAGCTGTAGGCTTCGGAGGTCGTGGTGTGACCGTGGTCCGGGGCCTCCACCACCAACGTCTCGACGGCGTGGTACGGCACGCCCTCGGGACTGAAATACCCGTTCGACATCTTGTGCATATCGGTCCAGAGCTCGAGGAACCGATCCACATAGGTATTGCCGGTCTTGGGATTGGGGGGAACCGGCGCAGCGGGCGGCGCTGGGGGCGCAGGGGGTAGGGCCGCATTGCCGACGTCGCCTTGTCCCGATCCAGCCGGCGTCTGATCCGTCTTGGCAGAACGAGGCACACAAGCCGTCGCCAAGACACCGGCGGCAACCACCGCGGCGCAAAGAGACGGCGCGATCGAACACAGAGAAGTACTGCGTTTCATCCTGGTGTTTCCTTGGCAAAAATGCGGCATCTATTGTCCTGTCGAGGTCGCCCGCAAGAAAGGGCATGGGCCCACCATGCCATCTTGGTCTCTTCGGGAAGGTCGATGGGAGACCCAGCCCGCGTCGGCCGGGTCTCCCGCCGGTGTCACTTGGCAGCCGGAGCAGCCCCTCCGCCACAGCCAGTGAATCCCAAGTCGTCGATCCAGACGTCATACGACTGGCCTTTTTCGTTGACCTGATACTGGACCGCCATGAGCTTGCTCTTGTCGATCCCTCGGGGGTGGGGAGCCCCCCAGCCTCGCTCCTGCTTCAGAGCGTCGAAGAGGAGGATGTACTTGGTCCACTCCTCGGTCAGCTTGAGATCCATGCCGAAGTCATTGAAGCAGGCCGAACAGATCTTTCCGTCCGGATCGGTCGCGACGTCGGGAACTTTGACCCGCACCTTGGGCGTCGTTCCGGGGCCCTTCTTGGCCCAGAACGAGAGCCCGCCGTACTTGGAGGCGTCGTATTCCCCCTTGGGATCGCTCATGTTGCATCCCATGCCGGCGTAGACGATGCTCGCCTTGGAGATGGATCCCGACATACGCGCTGCAAAGCCCGAGCCGTTGGCACCACCGGGCGAGAAGCTGAAGATGCCACCCGTCTCGCCTGCAGCGGGGCTGATTGTCGAGCCCACGTGATCGACGAAGGTGTACCAGTAGCCACTTCTGCCATCCTGAACGATGACTTGGTTGTTGTTGTCCTCTCCGTCATCGATCAGAGCGGAGGCCGGGCAGGGGCTTCCTTCCGGACTCTGCTCCAGAGCCGGATCAGTTGGAGACGGTCCGCACGCCAGGGCGCCCAGCGCAAGATTCGCCATTAGCAACGGAGTCGAGCAAGCTTTGGAGTTCATGGCATCCTTTCATATCGGCGATACAGTTGACGACGAGCACTTGGCTGCGGTCTTGCTGCGGGATCGGTGGGTTGCTGGGGGCAGACCCACGGGGCGCATACTAGCCGAAGCCTCGAGAAATGGCAGACGAAGGCCTGCCGTTGCCAATGGGTACCCCCCGGGGGCCGGATCGCGCAAAGGTTGCGCGATCCTCGGGATTTGGCGGTATTGCTCAGCCTCCGTCCGGCGCCAACGAGTGCGGTTCCGGGCAGCCGCGAACCGACAGCTCACCGGTAGAATCCTGCCAGGGCGTAAGCCAGGGCCGCGTTCCAGTTGACGGCGACCTCATTGGTCGTGTAGTCGCCTCCTTCGTCGAACCAGAACATGCCTGGCGGGCGATCAGGCTGCGAGACGGCCAGGGGGTGCTGATTCGGATTGGGTCCCCCCACCAGCAGCCCCGGCCAGGGAGATCGAATGTCGTCCCCGAAGGATGGGCGGTGGTGGGGCGACATCGCCGGAAGATAGCCAACGCCCGTCACCATGGTGCGTCCGAAGGGATTCCGACCCAATAGGTAGTCAATCTGTTGCAGCGCCGCATCCAGATAGGCTTCGTCAGGTGCCAGTCGGTTGGCCACCAGGAGATTCATCACCGAACGGGCCATGACGCCATTGCTACCCCAGTAGTACATTGGCCCAATCCCGCGCCCATAGGCGTGCGCCGCCGTACCCTCCACCAACGTCTGAGCAGAGCTCTGGATCGCAGCGGTCACAGCCGCAACGACCGCTTCATCGCGCCCTGGTTCGTTGGCCTCGGCATATTCGAAAGCCGGCAGGGGATCCAGATTGGCCCAATCCCAGTTGGGGCTAACGGTCATGGTGGAAAGCTGCGCCTCGATGGAAGTGAGCAGGGACTCGTCCTGGGTGGCGCGCCACAACTCCACCTCGGCCCAAAGCCTGTCGTCGGCGTCTCCCTGCGAACCGTAGGCATCGTGGGTAAAGCCGTTCAGATTGGGCACCCCTGGGAGTTCGCTGTCGTCGCCCAGGCAATCGTAGGCACGCCGGGCTGCTTGTAGACAGACCTCGGCATATTCGGCGTCGATGGGCCGGAAGATCCGAGCCGCTTGGGCGGTCACCGCGGCCAGAGCGGCCGTGGCAACCGTTCCGGGACCCGAGAAGGCGCGTCGGGTGGTGTCCCGCTCCGGCAAGACGTTGTCCGGGAACGGAGCCACGTTGGGGTGAGATGACTGCCCCGCTGGCGGAACCGGGGCGGCGGGGAACACGGCGGGACCAATCATGTGGGATGCGCTGCCGTCGGGCAGCTGCATCGACAACAGCTGGTCCAGCTGGAATCTTGCCTCATCGAGCCATGGGGGCAGCTCACCGTCATGGTCCGGGATGTGTTCGACCCCCCGGAGCACGTCCCCATAGTCCTCCCAAGCCTTGAGCAGAAACGCCACCGAGAAGGCGGCGTTGATCGTGTATTTTCCGTAGTCACCCGCGTCGTGCCATCCGCCAGCGCCGTTCTTCCCGTCCTGGTCCCAGGAGGAGACGTCCCGCTCCAGGTATTCGGTGCGCGCGTCTTCGGTGTGGCATGCCCCGTGATGGAAGGATTCCCCATCGTGCTCGATGGTGACCTCGACGCCACACCGTTGCCCATAGAAACCCAACAGAACCGTGCGGAGCACCTCGTTGTAGGGTGCCTCGGCAATCCGAAAAGCGGGAGACGCCCCGACGCCATCAACAACCAACACGTAACGTCCCGACTCGTCGAACGCCGTGAAATCAGCAAGCCGCACGGTCTCGCCGGTATCCGGACTCTCTCGGGGTTCGGAGAGGTCCCCCGAATAGACCGCGTCCTCGGTTTTCGCGTCCCTGAGCTCGAAGCCGGTCGCTGAATCCTGGGACCCAACAGTGGCCAATTTGCACCGGCCCCGAACGTAGCCCACCGTGTCGACCTTGATGGTCGGGACAGGCAGGCACTCCTCCTTGTAGCGCACCATGCCCGCTTCGCAGGTGATGGGCACGAAGGGATCGTTCGGTTCCTCCTGTTGGTCCTGTAGACTGGTCCCCGGATCACATCCTAGAGGCAGCACACAAACAAGCAGGCCAATTGACAGAACCACGGTCCTTCGATGCATCGTGAGTTCTCCGACGGTTCGAGGCGACGGGTGGCTCGTCGCAATCGGATATGTGACAGGTGAACCGAGCCCCGCCAGGCTTGGTATTTCTTTGTCCGGACCCCATGGAAAATGGGCGACGGTTCCGGTCATTTCTGCGCCACTGCCACCAACGCAAAAAGGCCGCCCCCGAAGGAGCGGCCTTTCGCGAGTGGGCCAGCGACGGCGGCCCGACTACCACCACATGCTCGCCTCGAGCGTGATCACATTGACGTCGGGGCGAAGGTGGGAACCGGTGTAGGGCATTCCCCGCACCCGCGCTTCCTGGTTCTCGGCGTTGGCACCCCACCCATCTGGGGTGACGGCAGAGGGAGGCGGCTGGACGCACAATCGCTCGTCGGGCGACGCCCCGAAGGTCCAGTCCGGCGACAGCCCGGGAACGATGGGGAACGGCGTTCCACCCACAGCCGGAGTGGGGGGTGCGGTGCGGGGGGCCTGGACGTCAGCCGGGGTCCCAACCTTGCACTCCCGCTGCTTGTAGATGTACCGCGAGTACTGCAAGCTAATTTGCTCGTGGGTCACGAAGGCGGAACGGAAGACCACCCGAGGTGAAAGGATCATGAAGCTCTGCTTCGGGATCCGCGAATTGGGAGACAGGTAGTCGAA
This sequence comes from uncultured Polyangiaceae bacterium, assembly GCA_964648165.1. Lineage (GTDB taxonomy): Bacteria > Myxococcota_A > Polyangia > Polyangiales > Polyangiaceae > FEN-1139. The sequence goes on from CAZYKT010000002.1 coordinate 58,720, forward strand.
GCGGGTCGCGAAAGCCAAGACCGGGAAGGCATCGAAGAAGAAGTCGGTGCCCACCTTGAGCTTGACGGTCCCGTCCTGGAACTTGTCGTCGCTATTGATCTTGTTCCACATGCCGTAGAACTTCATCCTGAGATCCTGACCCTCACCAAACGGTGTGGCGCCCAACAGATCGGCGACACTCGCCTCGGCCTGTCCCAGAATGTTGAAGACCCCACCGTTGCCGTCGCTGCATGACCCCGGAATGCCCAGATTCCAGCGGCAATACTCGCTGTCCAGGTAGTTGCCGGTCACGCCCATGTTGTACTCGCCACCGCCGAAGCTGTGCATGACCTCCACCGCCGGAGCGACGGTCACCGCGTCCTTTAGGGCAATGTAGGAACCACCCAGGTACAGGTAGCCGAACACGTCCGGCATGTCGAAACGGGCTTCGGCACCGAAGATGCTCATCTTGCCATCGGGCTGATCCATGCCCTGATAGAGGATCTTCTGGTTGTCCGCGACCACCCACTGGGGCTGGTAGCCCATCAAACGGGCCTCTTCCTGGGTCCAGGTGTGCAAGAAATGCAGACCCAACTGGATTCGCCGATCCCACAGCATGTCGACGTGGGCATGGTGCAGCATGGTGAAGCGAGCCGCGTTGTAGACGCTGGAGTCGGGACGCTTGGTGCCGATGCCGTGCTCGAACCCCAGGGTCAGTGGCTGGTCGGCGAAGTCGTACTCGAGACGAAGGGTCTCGCCCATCGAATGGGTCCGGCCGAACACGAAGGTGTCGTATTCGCCGGCGTCCCAGCGACCCGCCTGGCCATAGCGACCCCAGAAACTCCCGGCCTTGAGAGTGATGCGTACGTTTTCCCAAGGCATGTAGGGGGTCAGCTCGATCCAGCCTTGAGTGATGCCAAACTGCGTTCCCGGGATGACGTACGAAGTATCCGTGTAGTTGAATCCCTGGACGGTCACAGTGCCCTTGGCGTAGCTGTTGCCGTAGGAGAAGAACATCTCCGCCCAGTCGCGCTGCGCGTGTCGCGTGTGCTGCCAGGCCAGGTACTGATCGTCAGGGACGAGCGGGCTGTGCAACGTCGTGGAGCTCTGGTCACCGACCGTCTTGTCGCGCTTGCCGATGCCGATCCGCATGGGGGCCCGGAAGTAGCCGCTGTAGTCCATCTTCCATTCGCTCTCGGCGTCCGTCGTGGGTCCGCCCAGCGAACCCATTCCGCGATCACCTTGCACAGCGGGAGCCGCCCCTGGACCCGCAGCAGCGGCCGACGCGTCCGCACCACCAGTTGCCCCACCCAGTGAAACGGTCGCTCCAGCACTGGCCTCGGCAGCGGGCTCGGGCGCGGGTGCGGGAGTCGGCGCAGGTGCGGGAGTCGGCGCAGGTGCGGGAGCCGGCGCGGGCGCGGGAGCCGGCGCGGGGGCGGGAGTCGGTGCAGCGGGCTCAGCTGGCGCGGCCGGCGGAGCTTCCGGTTTCGCTTCTTCCAGCTTCACCTCTTCGGGCTGGACGTTCTGCGCCAGGGCAGGTGAAGCCAAGAACAGTCCTGTTAGAAAGAGCGGAGCTCGCATTCTACGCATCGGTGATTCCCTGAGGTTGGAGGAGCGTCGTCTTGGCGCGCCCATGCGCGCCGCGCAATCCGCATCGGAAGGCCAGCTCAATACCAGGGACCCGAGCCGAGCGAAAGTCCCTTGCCAGCGCCGGTTTGTGCGTTCCCACCTCCCTGAGCCGAACACCTGTACTGCAACTGGCTCCAGACGAGCATTTGGTATCAGGATGAGCTGGCGGGATATCGACACATGCCAAGAACGGGTCGATTGAACCGTCCGGCCGCCCTACCCAGAAAGGAGTGGCAAGCGTCTTTGGGACCATGGGTCGGTAACGATTCCCCTCCCCGTTCGAGGCCTCGAGCCGCGGCGCCGCGCCGACTGCGACCCAGGCGCCGAGGCTGACTGCTAACCTGGGCGTCCAACGGGAGCCTTCTGTTCATGAGCATGACCCTGCTGGGCGAACGCCTCGAGCTGCGCTCCGAGATTGAAGTCGACGCCACCGCCCAGGATGTCTGGGTGACCTTGACCGAGCTGTCTCGGTACGAAGAGTGGAATCCCTTCCTTGCGGATGTGCGAGGAAACCTGGCTGAAGGAGCCCGGGTGAAGGTCACGGTCTGTTTGCCGGAGGGGCCCGAGATTCGCATCCGGCGCAGGGTCCTTCGTTTGAAGCCCGCCGAGGAGCTGCGCTGGGTGGGAAACATCGGGTGTTCCTGGTTGCTGCGCACCGAGCAGCGCTTTGGCCTCATCGAGCCAGCTCCACGGCGCTGCCGCCTGGCGGTCGTCGAGACATTCACTGGACTGTGGGTGCAGCGCTCCGGCCCACGCCTGTTGCAGATCGCACGCGGCCAGGCGTTGATGAATCAAGCCCTGAAGCGACGGGTCGAGAGCGCTTGACCACGGGGGATGCTCTCCGTGAGCGGTCGCACCCGACCACGCTTCGGTTCACAGCGAGGGGGGCTTGCGCCGCTGGATCTTGCCCAACACATCCCTGAGGATCTTGGCGTTATCGACGCGGAGACAAGGGTTGCAGTCGTCACGTTTGGTCTCACCACAACCGGCCTTGCGCGTCAGGGCGATGACGGGCTTGAGCAGTCGACGGTCCCCCGTCTCGATGGCCTTCTCCAACAGGCCAAGTCTCTGCTCGCAGGTGGTGGCATCCCTCAGATCGAGGACGAGAGCCAAGGCAGGCGAGGCCTTGGGCCTGACTGCCTGGCTGTCCAGGAGTTGCTGTGCCAAGAGCGCGACCTCGTGAGGCGTCATCTTGGAGGTGGCGATGTCGTATAGGATGTCGGCCCCCCGTGACCCCTGCAGCTCAGCCAAGATTCCGACTGCCTCGCGAGCCGTCTCCCCGTCTTCGGCAAAGGTGTTCAGCTTGCGCAGCCCCTCCTCGTCCGTCGTCTTGAGCAATTCGCCCCGCAGATGACGAAGTGCCATGGACTTCTGCACGAAGCGCCCCCGACCCAAGGCGACGGCCTGTTCCAGGGTTCGTTGTGCCGGAGCGATGAGGAGCAGCTGATCGATGGCTTGTGCCTCCCCCGTCTCGGCGCGTTGAAGCAGGGTCGGTTCGGGTTTGGGCGGCTCCGCCGAGACCGTCGCGCTTGCTCGCGCCGAAACGGATGGTTCCACGACGGGCGCCGGCCTGCGTAGGAAACTCACCGCCAAGCCCAACCCCAGGCACAATAGGCCGATCGTCACGGTCAGCCAGATGGGCGTGCCGCCACTGGGCGGAACGACGGGCAGGGGAGGAACCAAGGGATCTGCCTCAGCGGACGGCAGAGGCCAGGAGGGATCCAGCGAATTCGGATCGGGCAAGGGCGCTGGACGTGGGGGCGGAGGCGTGGGCGGAGGCAAGGTCGTCATGCAACGCTCCTCGAAGCAATCCGGATGCAACACTCCTCGAAGCAGTCCGGAGGACTACCCTATCGTGAGCGAGAGGTTCGATTCAACCGCGACCTCGCCGCCAGGCCTGGCCAGCTAGCCCAATTCCGACCGAATCACCTTGACATTCCTCGATATCCTGGCCTCCAAGGGCGGAAATGAGACGCTTGGCATCCCGTCATCGGTCGCCGGTGATCTCGGCGCTGCACCCGAAACGTCGGGGTTGGACGGAGCACCGCCACCATTCGGCCCCAATGACCCCGGTGCCAACGGAACTCTGGGGAAGGTCAGGTGAGGGAGCCGCTGGCTAGAACGCCACGGTGAACCGAGTTCGCTCGCGCTCCGCAGCAACGTCGCCACGATCCAGCTCCTCCCCTTCGAGGCGGTGCAGCATCAGCGTCGCTTCCCAGCGATACACCGCACCGTTCTTTAGGACTTGGCCCCGTTCCAACAACCGAGCAACGTCCTGCAATGGCAGCCCGGCGGTATCGCGCAAGAGGGCCTCGAAGCGCCCCTGTCGATCCGAGTCGGCGAAGCGGAGCCGATCCTTGGCAAAGTAGGCGGTGTGAAAATGGGAGGGAACGAAGGCGATGCCCTGAAGCCTCATGCGACGGGCTGCCAAGACGAGGAGTTCGCCGATCTCGCGAGCCAGGCCGAGACCAGGGACATCCTGGCCCGGCAGCAGAACCTCTGTCGTCGTGACCAGGCGCGGGTGATGAAGGGTCAACCAGTGAACGTAGAGCCAGACGGATGAGTTGAACGAGCGCCTCTCGGCCACGACCTCGCCCAGCAGGCTCTCCTGCCCGTCAGCTTGCCCAAAGACTCGAATCCGGTCGCCCTGGGCCGTCCCGTCCAGAACCACCCGCAGGCTCTGGTAGCCCAGGCCAAGCAGGTGATAATGGATGCCGTACCGAACCAGTGCATACTCGACACCCTCTCGAGTGTAGGTGTCGAGCCAGCGGCGCTGGCGATAGCGTTGTGGTGTAAGGTCCCTGAGCACGTCGTCGTCGTCAAACATCAGACGCGCCGAGGGGATCCCCCGCCCGAGGCGAGACAGCCGTTGCCCAAGCCACTCGGGCGAGTCGAAGACGGGGACCGACTCCCGTCCGCACAGGACCAGCAGGGTCGTCGCCAGGGCCCGCCATGCGTCGGGGGAGGCTCCGTGCCCCGATAGCCAAACGCTCGGCCGCTGCCCGAGCGCGTTCCTGGTTCGAATATCCCGTTGCCTGAGCCCGTCCAGACTCAGCTGGAGCGGCGCCCTGGTATCCTCTCTCAGGGCGTCCGAGCCCGCCACCACGAAGGTCAGGTCGGCACGTGGCAGATCGCTCAGCAGGACGTCGAGCTGCGCCAGATACTCGTCGTCAGTGGCATGAGCCAGAAGCACCGTCTCGACACCCCTGGTTAAGGTCGGTCCGGACCCGGAACTCAGGGAAACCAACTGAACCTCGGGGTCGCTCTGGATGCATTCAGCAAGTCCCAACGGGGATCGGGCATTGAGCTCGAGGACCGTCACCTGTCCGGACCAACCCTCGGCACGTAGAGTCGCCAAAGCCACGGCGATGTCGCTGAGCGCACCGTGGTCGTGCCCATGATCCGAGAAGGCATCGGAGAATCCCCCCCACAGATTCACGACGGGCCCATGCCCTGTGATGCTCTCCCGGGCCGCCGCCAAGGTGGCCCCACAGGCAATGCGCAACGCCATCCACAACGACGGGACCGGTACGAGCTCCGGGCTCAATCCGAATATCGACCCGAGCGTCTCGCGCTCACCGAGGCTGCCCAGATAGGCCTGGGTGTGAACGCGAGCCAGATCGCCAACCGGGATGGCCTGGGCGGACCGGATCCGAATCGGGGGAGCCCGACGCATCGACTGCAGGAACCCCAGGGCTCGGTCGGCACGTCGCGGATCGATGCCACTCCTTGCAGCACCCGGGAGCAACAGTCGGTACTCGGGTGCGTAGTAGACTGACAACACTCGGCCTGCGAAGAAACCCAGAAGCCGCCTAGTGACACTGCCCAACGGCACGACGCCAAGCCTACCGCGTCGCGGACCGGCCAAGTAGCCCACCCGATCGAGCGACGTTTGGAATCCATGGGCGTCGGCTTCGTGCCCCAATGACCGGCCCTTGGCCGACCGGTCCAACGCTGCGGGTCAGCCAGCTAGCGCCAGCTTTTCCTGCGTGATACCAGAAACCCATGTTCAGGACTGCGGGCTCCGTTGATTGGGTAGTCTTCGTGAGCACCGTCCTGCTGGCCATGCTGGTGGACCGCGCCATCTGCATCCGGGACCCCGCCCGGGTGGGGTTTCGAACCGCCCTTTACCGGAGCCTTCTGTGGATCGCGGCTGGACTTGGTTTCGCCCTCTGGGTCCAGCACGCGGAGGGATTCGATGGGGCCGTCACCTATCTGACCGCCTATCTGGTCGAGAAATCCCTCTCGCTGGACAATCTCTTCGTCTTCCTGGTCATCTTTCGGTATTTCCGGGTCACCGACAAGCAGCAAGAGCGGGTGCTTTTCTGGGGTGTCTTCGGAGCCGTGGTGCTGCGTGCGGTCTTCATCCTGGCCGGTGCCGCCCTGTTGCAGCGCTTCAACTGGGCATCCTACGTGTTCGGCGCCATTCTGGTCATCTCGGGGATTCGGTTGGCGCGGTCAAACAAGGAAACCATCGATCCGAGTCGGAGTGCGGCTCTGCGCCTGGCGGTGCGGTTCCTTCGGACCACCCCCAAACTGGACGGGGCACGTTTCTTCACCAAGAAGGACCAGCTTTGGTACGCCACACCGCTGTTCCTGGTTCTGGTGGTCATCGAGATGACCGATCTGCTTTTTGCCGTCGATTCCGTTCCGGCGGTCCTGGCAATTTCCAATGATCTCTTCGTGGTCTACACCTCCAACGTCATGGCCATCCTGGGCCTGAGGGCATTGTTCTTCCTTTTGGCGGGAATGATGGACAAGTTCCACCGACTGGATATCGCGTTGGCCTGTATCCTGGTCTTCGTCGGGCTCAAAATGGCGGGGCACGATCTGTTTCATGTGGGGAATGGAACGAGCCTGATCGTGATCGTCACCCTGATCGTCCTGGGCATCGCCGCATCCTGGTTGTGGCCTCCCAAGTCGGAGCCCCGACCGGCTCCGTCACCCGCCCCTCCCCACCAAGGGGTCGGAGAATCGCCGCATTCGTGAGGCCGTGATGGGCAGCCCGTCGACCGTCTCGTGTGTCCCATTCCGGCAGCGCAGAAGTGGCCTGCTGCTGCATCCCACCAGTTTGCCTGGTGGTCAGGGCGTGGGCGACATCGGACCATCCGCTCACCGATTCGTGGAGTTCTTGGCCCATGCCGGCCAGACGTACTGGCAGATGCTACCGGTCTGCCCCACCGGATCGGCTCTCTCACCCTATGACAGTCCGTCCTCGGTGGCACTGAACCCCCTGCTGTTGAGTCTACCGGAGAACGTCATTAAGGACACGATGCGCGAGAGCCCGGCCAGCACCGCTCCCGTCATCGAGAACGACCGCCATGCAAGGTTCGATCAGGCCTTGGCCACCAAGAACCGGGCGCTTCGGATCCTCTACCAGCGCTTCGAACGCCAGTCGACGCCGGAGGAGCAGCAGGATTATCGGAACTTCTGCGGCAGAAACGCCTCGTGGCTCGAGGATCACGCCCTTTTCTTCGCCCTCAAGGAACGATTCTCGCAAGCTCCCTGGGTCGAGTGGCCACCCGCCCTGCGCGACCGCGAGGCAGAAGCCCTGGAGCGGGCACGCTGGCAGATGCGCTCCACCGTCGGTTTCCACCGCTTCGTCCAGTTCGAGCTGGATCGGCAATGGCTGGCCCTGAGGCAATGCTGTAACCGACACGGCATCGTCCTGATGGGTGACATGCCCATCTATGTGGCGCATGACAGCGTAGACGTCTGGTCTCATCGCGACGTCTTCGATCTCGACGAATGCGGTGAACGCCGGACCTTGGCCGGGGTGCCACCCGATTACTTCTGTCAGGATGGGCAGCTGTGGGGCAACCCCATCTACCGGTGGTCCCGGCTGGCCGAGACCGGGTTCGCCTGGTGGATTGCGCGTTTTCGGGTCACTTTGCAGCGTTTCGACGCCATCCGCCTGGACCACTTCATCGGCCTGCGTCAGTTCTGGGAGGTGCCGGCGACGGCCCGAACGGCAAAGACCGGGCGTTTCGTGCGCGCCCCCGGTGAGGAGTTTCTGGCCACGCTCCGCTCGGTATTCGGTGGTCTCCCTCTATTGGCCGAAGACCTGGGGATCGTAACCGAGGAGGTCCACGCCCTCAGAAACGCCTTCGATCTGCCAGGGATGCGAGTCTTGCAGTTTGCCTTCGATGATCCGGCGGGTAGCGACTACCTGCCGCATCGATATCATCCCAACACGGCCGTCTATACCGGAACGCACGACAATGACACGACCGTCGGATGGTTTCGCGCTGCAGAGCCCCTCGACCCGCGAGCCCGTGAGGCTCACCGCGCAGTACGGCGTCGCGCGCTCGACTACCTGGGCTCGGACGGCCGGGAGATACACTGGGACCTCGTCCGTCTGTCCCTGCGGTCCGTGGCAAGAACGGCCATCTTCCCGGTGCAGGATCTGCTCGGTCTGGGGTCGGAGGCACGCATGAACACTCCGGGCACGACCGAAGGCAACTGGCGGTTCCGACTGCTCGAGGGTGAACTCGACGAGCGGATCGCGGCTCGGCTGCGAGCGCTGTGCGTCAGCTATGAGCGGATGGGGTCAAATTCCGGCTAGCCGCATTCCCCGGTGAATGCAGGGCCCTGGCACCGGAGGCGGACCGTCCGTGCTAGCGTGGCATGGTCGACGGCCATGGGAACCATCCTCCACCGCAGGCAGGACGTAATCGGAATGGCACCGAGGCCTCCAGCCCGTCCGCTCCTCTGGCAGCTGGGGTTGGTGTCGCTGGCGATTGCGCTGTGCCATCCCGCTTGGGCCCAGCCGAGGCCCGAGGCGACGGGAGAGACACTGGACACATGGGGTACGTCGGGTTCCTCCCTGCCCCCGGCCCCGACCGAACCCGAGCCACCTCTTTTACCCCCCACCGTGGGCACGGTACCCTGTCGGACCAACGCCGAGGCCGAGACCCCCGATCAGGATCTTCGCTACACCATCGAGAGCGTGGAGATTTTGGGGAACACGCGGACCCGCTCCCGCGTCATTCTCCGCTATCTCCCCTTCAGACCCGGTGACGTGCTGGACGTCAACGATGCCCGGGTGGAGCTGGCCCGCTATCGCCTCTTGGGTACGGGCTTCTTCCGAGAGGTGACCTTCTCGCTTCGCAAAGGCACGCGACGAGGACGAGTGGTGTTGGTGGTGCAGGTCGCAGAACGCAACACCATTACCCTGCAGGGGATCTGGCTGGGCCTGTCCGCAGACGCGGAATCCAACGGAGAACCCCGCCCTTTGACTGCCTACGGGGGCATCGACGTCGCCGAAACGAACCTGGCGGGCAGCGGCATGACCCTGGGTACCGCCCTGGGATTGGCACAAGACCAATACGCGCTCCGGGTCCGTTTCCTGGACCCCGCCTTTTTGGGAACCCCATGGATGGTCAGTGGCATGTTGCTTCGAAATCGTGCCACTGACTTCTTCGGGACTCGCGATGTACTGTGGTACGAACCGAGCCAGCAGGAACGGACCGATTACGCCGTGGTGCCGTACAAGCGCTTCGGCGGCAGCGTGGGAGTGGGAAGGGACCTGAACATCAGTTCCCAGATGTGGCTCAGCTATCGCCTGGAGACCATCAACGCCAGTCCTCCCCAGCAAGCTTCCCAGATCCGTGGCGGGCAACGAGAACCCATTCTGTTCGACATCGTGCGCGGGCGAAGCGTACTCTCCTCGGTTCGCGCCAATCTCCAGTACGATACGCGAGACCATCCCTTCCTTCCCACCCGTGGCTGGTTGGCGACCACCCTGGGGGAACTGTCACTGGCCCCTCTGGGGAGTGACTACGAGTACCAGCGATTCGAGGCCGGAGCCTCACGGTGGTGGAGAGTTCCGGGTACGCGCCACGTCTTGCGGTTGCAGCTCTTCCTGGGAGCAATGACCGGTAACGTTCCCTTCTTCGAGCAGTATTACGTGGGGGACTTCTCGGATTTCTTGCCGGCCCGCATCCTGGGGCTCAACGTCGACCGGCGTCCATCGCCCAACTTCCTGGGAACCATCATCGAGGAAGTGCGCTACGGCCACTACGCGGGCGAACTGGCCACTGAGTACCGCATCCCGGTGTACCGCGGGGTACGGAGCGTGTTCGGGATCGATTTCTTCGTACGGGCCGGGTGTTACGGGGTGGCCCACCAGCGCGATATCTCCCATCCGCCGCGTTCCTACACCGGGTGGTCGCGGGTGCCGGTGGACTTGACCGCCAACGTCGGCTTCCGGATGGACACCAACGCCGGGGGATTGGTGTTCTCCTTCTCCAACGTGCTGGGTTTCATTCCGATGCGAGGGGAGTCGGTCCGGTGAGTCGTGACCGGGTCTTTCTGCCGGGGCTAAGGGGATTGCTGCTGGGAGCGGTGTTGAGCGCCTCTGCCCCGGCCCGGGCGCAAGAACTGACCGTGCTCCCGGGGCGCGACGGCACCCTGAGTTGGTTGGCTCCTTCCTATTCCCACCTCGCCCTGACCGTTTCCTTCCGAGATGCCCTGGATGCCGAGATTCGCCACCGGTTGACTCGAGGCCTCCCCACCACGGTCGTTCTGGTGGCGGCCCTGTATCGTGCCGGCGGCGAGACACCGATCGCCACCACCCTGCAGAGCTGCAAAGCCACCTGGCACGTCTGGGAGGAGGCCTATCGGGTCGAGCTCACCCAACCGGGGACCGTCGCGCTGTTCGACTGGACCACGACCATGGAAGGCGTGCTGCGTCGCTGTGCGGAGACCCGACGGCTGTTGATCGCTTCCCGGGCCCAGGTGCCCCCGAAGGCAGCCCTTTTCGTCAAGGCTCGCGTGGAGATCAACCCCATCGGGGACGAGCTGATGAAGAAGCTCAAGGCTTGGGTCACGCAGCCCTCGGGCTCGACGGCGGGAGCACCCGGTGACGCCCTGTTCGGCGCCTTCACCGGCATATTCATGCAACGGATTGGCAAGGCAGAGCGACTGTTGTCCTTCGTCACGCGGCCCAAGGTCCCGGTGAGCGAGCCCAAGGCGACCAGCCCCCGACCCTAGGAACGGGGACACCGGGTGTTATTTCCTCTCCGACTCCCGGGGTGGGTAGGTGGCGAGAATGGCAATGGTGTAGTGCCGATATCGGTGCTCCGTCCCATCCCAGTCGGGTTGAGGCAGGGCCTTTTCGACACATCGGGTTGCGCGCCGGGCGCTGGGGCCACGCCACTCCCCGCTGGCTCCTGGAAAGACGTGCCGAGTCTTGGCGACGAAGTCCAGCTCTAGCACGTGATTGATGCTCCCACCCTTGGCCAGACGCGGCGCGCAGTCCGCGGTCTTTGTTATGGCTTCGGCCAGCGCCTTCTCGAAGGAGCTCAGGGTATCGCACAGGGCAGGGTCCTCGCTGTTCTTGCGTCGATTGCCACATCGGACCTTGCGAACTGGACCGAGGGTCACCGACTCCGATGACGGAGCACCTGCGTCGGGGGTGGGCACGACGATGGGAGGGGCGAGCACGGCGGCGCCGCTCGGGCTCGAGGCGGGCGCCGCATCGGCCCCGACGGCCACACGCAACGCCGGTCTTCGCCACAGGTAAAGGGGCACGGCCAACAGGATGAGACCAGCCACCAGGGCCACGATCAATTGCGCGCGTACCGGCTTCTCCTTCTGCCCAGGCGACCCCACACCCAGACGCCGAAGGTTCGGGTCACTGGGAGCAGAGGGATAGGGCGGACGTGGCGGACCAACCATGAAACACGATGAGCAGAAGGGCTCGATGTCGGGGCGTGGGAACTCACTCGGCGACTAGAGCTTCGGGAGACTGACCCGGCTCCGGGTGAACTACGATTGAGGACAGATCGAGGGATTCGGGCAAGAGCGCCTTGACCTGAGCCACGACCTGCTCGACCACCTGTCGCGTTTCGGCCGGCGTGGGCCCGGTCATCACCACTGCGAAACCCAATGGCCCGATGGCACCCGCCGTCACAGGGACGATGCTGAACAGCATCATCTCGGTCAGCTCGACCACCCGTTGCGCCACCCGGCGCAGAGCCAACATCTCCAGGATCGTGGGACGTGACGTGGGGCCTCGTCCCGGTCCATGAATGCGGTACTTTGCCACGGTCAAGGGAACGCTGGTCCAGCGCGCGAAGGCGCACTCATCCTGTAGCGCCTCGATGAATCGCTCGCGCCGAATGAGACCGGTCAGCCCATCGAACCGCTCCAGATAGGTTCGAGCCCGTTGGTGCTGCACGCTGCCCGCCGCGAAGCTGACCAGCTTCAGGCGACATTCCCCCAGCTGGACCTCTCCGCCATGCAGCAGGGCCACTTGCTTTTTCCGATCGTAGCTGTGGTCCGCGTACGTGCCGTTCGTGCTCCCCACGTCTTCGATGACCCAGGTCCCCGACTCCCAACGCATGACCGCGTGGCTTCCGGACACGGTCGCCTCGGGCAAGACGACATCCTGACCGGCGCGTCTGCCCACGGTCAGGGCTGGCTTGTCCAAGGGGAACAGGGAGCCCTGAGCCTGAACGGCGTTGGTTGCGTAGGTGATGAGCAACGCCTGCGCTCCGGGCATGAAGGCCTCGGTCAGTGCACGGCTTTGTGGCGGCCCGGGTGACAGACGCTCGCGCGGCACCTGGGCTTGGCTGGTGGTCAGGGTCGTGGGATTGAAGAACCGCAGGTGGCGCGCATTGGGGCGCAAGGCATGGTTGTCGTTCAGGCAGCGGAATACCTGCTTGACCTCGTCCCCGCTCAGACCGCTGGGAACGTCGAACATGATCTGTTCGCGCATGGAGCGCTGCCGGGGATGAGTCCCTGGCTCCGGAACCTTGCAGGTCCACATCTCCCACAGCGTCAGACCGAGAGCGTAGATGTCGTCCTCGGGACTGGCCCCACCGTAGCGCAGTCGCTCCGGAGACATGTAATTGGGCGTGCCTCCATCCGGCGGAGAAGCGGGCCGACGCGAGCTCAGCCTGGCTCGTTCCTGCGCGAACCCAAAATCCAAGATAATCGCCCGATCGGCGGTCACCATCACGTTGCCCGGTTTCAAGTCCCCGTGAACCAAGCCCTGGGCGTGAATGGCAGCCAGACCGGCGCTCACCTCACTGGCAGCCTTACGGAACTCATCGGCGGTGTAGCCACCCTGCGTCTTCTTGCGTCGTATGTGGGTGTGCAGCGTCTGGCCAGCGATGTGTTCCATGACCAGGATCGGTCCCCAGGGACTCGGGGCCAAATCATGGACTCGGCAAACGTTGGGGTGGCTGACCGACCGCGCCAGCAGAAGCTCTTGACGGAGCGCCTCGTCATCGCCCGGCATGCGCGACTCTTCGCGCACCACCTTGAGGGCCACCATCTGCTGCGTGCTCCGATCGTAGGCAAGAAAGACCTCCCCCATCCCTCCCTTGCCGAGACTCTGGCGAATCTCGTATCGATCATTGACGAGAGTCCCCTCGGCAATCGGAGCGGGCTTCTTGGTTGGCTGCATCGGCGGTGAACGGGTTAGCTCAGAAAGACGATTGGGCCGCTAGATTCGTCGATTTGGCGGCCCCACGCAATCTCCCCATGATTTGAGCCGCCCCGACAGCGCTGGCCCCCGGACCGGATCTCGTCCGATCGTCCTTCGATCCCCGGCTCCCCGATTGCTTTCGGCCCGCCAGCAACGCCATCCCCGGTGGGTTTCACTCGATGCACAGCGAGGCACGCACCCAGTCGAGGCCACCACGATTGTCGTAGACGACAGCCCAAAGACGAACCGCGCCCGGTTCCTTGGGGAGCCGAACGGTCGTGGCGTAACCGTCGAGCCATCCCGACTTTTGGTCCTGCAAACGTTTGATCGAGTCCTCGATCTGACCGCGGGTCGCGTAGTAGCGAATCCACATCTGCTCTAGGAGCTTGCCCTCGGCCGAGGTACCTCGACCCGCCAGATCGTCGACCTCGCTGTTCTCGGATTCCCTCAGGACCGGTTCGAGCTTGAGCTTGTGACAACTGCCGTCCGAATCCGCAGAACAGGCTGGAATGCGCAGGGCCTCCTCGGCTTCACAGGGATCGGGAGGCGTTGCCTGCAATCCTGCGCAGGCCTCACCGATACACAGCTGTGAAGCCGGGATCTCTTGGCCGTCCAGGGCGAGCCCCCGAACCACCGGGTTCTGGTTGACGATCTCGGTGTAGCCCAACAGGGTCGAATAGCCCGCCACGAAAAGCTCAGGCCCCCTCTGACGACGCGAATCATCATAACACGAGAGAGGGAATCCTCGGGACGCGTCCGACAAGAGTTCGGTGACATCCACACCTTCTTGCCAGTCCGGCGCAATACCGACCTGGCCGTCGCAAACCGTGAAGAACACCTCCGAACGCCCATAGTTCGGCAGGTCCGGATCCGTGGGAGGGGGATGATTGGCGATGAGCTCTGCGGGCAATTGGAAACCGTAGCGGTCCCCGCTTCCCAATTGGAGCTGATCGAGGGTCGCGAGCACCGATGGCAGCACGGCTTCGGGTAGCTCGGGAGCGATGCGGGTGAGCGCTTGCCGTTTGAGGTCCGGGTCGCTCACCTGTGCGGGCGACCACCGGTCGCCTTCCTCCAGCCGCTCGGGCCCCAACTCCTCGAAGGCTCGGAAACCCAACCACACCGCAGCCAAGCAAGAAAAGTACCGATCCGCCGGTGGGTTGTGGCAACCCGAGAACCACAGGCGCTGGATCGGCCCTTCGCGCTGCTCCTCGGCGCGAGCATCATCCCAGGCCAGGGTCAGCTCCACGTGGCGATCGGGTTCCGTCGCCGGGTCTGTTGCCGTCCCGGGCGCCTGGGGCCAGGCGTAGGGCTGATCTTTTTTGACTCCGACGACCCGCAAGGACGAAAGCTCACTGGGCGGGTCGAAATCGGAACCGCAGCCGAGAGTCCCCAAGATCAGGAGCGTGGCCGCCGAGTGGGTGACCGATGGACCGAACTTCGCGGTGAGATGCCTCATCAGAACTCCCCCCGGATGCCAACACTGGGAAGGAAAGGAACGCCGGTCTGCCGCACCCGCTGGGAGTAGTTGTAGTCGTAGGCGTAGCTCTCGACCCGGGGGTTGGCGTACACGTTGTAGACGTCCAGGTAGGCCCCCAGCTGCCAACTCTCGAATTGCCATCGCTTGTCGAGGCGCATGTCCAGCTGGTGGGAAAACGGCAGTCGCTCGCCGTTCGGCTCGTCTTGCAGGGGCACGTACGACCCCGAATCGGCCGCGTACAGCGCGGGCAAACTGGGGGGCCGCCGAACCGAGGTCGTAAGCGAGCCCGAAACCAACTGAAAGCGCGCCCCCAGTTCCCAACCACGCCCCAACCGATAGCTGCCCAGCGCCACGAGATTGTGGGTTTGGTCGTACTGGATGAGATAGAATTCTCGCTGAGGTGAATCGCGCCGCTCGCTCCGCGAGAGGGTGTAGGCGAGCCACCCGAAGAACCGCGCGTCGGGTCGGTAGCGCAGCAGCGTCTCCAGCCCAACCACCCTGCCGGAGCCATCATTGGTGTAGGCTGATCCGTTGGGAGCGAATCCGCGTGCAACCAATCGGTCCAGATCCTTGTAGAAACCCTCCAGGCTGACGTCGATCTGCCGGGTCAGCTCCTGCTCCACCCCCAGGCTGTAATGCGTCGAGCGATTCGACCTGAGGCCCGGCGTCCCGTAGACCGCGTTGGTCTGCACGAACTGCGGGGGTTGATAATAGCGACCTGCGCCTCCTTTGAGCGTGGTTCGCCGCCGAAAATGTGCTCTGTCTCCCGGCTGTCCCTGAACCAGATCGTAGCGAGCGTTGAGGCGAGGACTGATGTCGACTCCCTCAGTGTCACCGGCGTAGTCGATCCTCATCCCCGGTACCACCCGCAGTCGCGGATGCGGCTGCCACTCCAGATCTGCGTACCACCCCTGTCGGAACCCATTGTCCCGTTCCTCGGCTTCCAGGATTGGTTGGGAAGAGAAGGGACCCGAATCCGGCTCTCCCGGACCCGGCGGAGACGGGGAGCGAACCTTCACGTCGTAGGGCAGGGCTACGTAGTCCAAGCCGGTGTTCAATTTGATCCCGGAGCTAAGGCTCCAGCCAAACTCCTGGCGCAACTGGATGGGATAGGTGCGCAAATCGAATTGGAGGGGACCGATGGAAACACCGAGGAAGTTCTGGCCGAAGGACAGGAGCGTGT
The DNA here is from genome assembly GCA_964648165.1 of uncultured Polyangiaceae bacterium. GTDB lineage: Bacteria > Myxococcota_A > Polyangia > Polyangiales > Polyangiaceae > FEN-1139. Next base: position 74,425 of record CAZYKT010000002.1, read on the forward strand.
TGCTGTTCACCTGGGCGCTGAGCTGGTTCTCGTACAGGACCTGACCCTGGTAGAAACCCTGCGAGAAGCGCAGATCGCCGCCGAAAGCGGGTTCCTGGGCCATGGGATCGATCACGGCGGCGAAGCCGTCATCGGACCCGAGAAAGCGCAAGGAAAGGCGCGATGCTGGGGTTGGCTCGGTCTCGGCGATGGCCTGAACGTCGTAGTAGACGGGAAGGGAGGTGACGTTGGCTCCCGCCGATTCGAGCACGGGCCCGATCCAGGCGTCGACCCAGCTACGACGAGCCCCCACCGCGAAAGTCCAACCCGGAATGGGCAGGGGTCCCTGCACCAGGACGCGACCCTCGATGAGATCGACCTGGGCCAGACCGTGATAGCAACCGTCACGGTCCGTCGCCGCTCCATAGGGACCCCTGCAACGGGTATCCGGCTTGCTGAGCCCCACGTCCACGATACCGCCCATCCCCCGGCCGAACCTGGTCCCGTAATTCCCTGGATAGAAGTCGATACGTTCCAGAAGCTCGGTGGGAATGGCGCTGCGCAGTCCGCCGAAGTGGTAGATGAAAGGGACTTCACTACCGTCCACGTACACCTGGGTGTCATCCGGGTACGACCCCCGCACGATCAGAATGCCAGCCAGGCCAGGCGGGCGCGCCACACCGGGCAGGCTCTCCAGCGATCGCAGGGCGTCCCCGCTGGTCCCCGGAATGCGCTCGATCTCGCGGCGCTCGATGGTCCGCCGCGTCACTTCACGAGGCGGACGTTCCCCACGCACCGTCACCTCGAGTTCCTCGGCCTGGGGAAGGATCCGATATGTGACCTCCGTCGCTTCCCCGGCTACCACCGACTCTTCCTGCTGAACCGTCTCGAAACCGGGGTTCTGGACCAGGACGCGATAGGAGCCCGGTCGTACGCCAACGAGTTCGAATCGACCGTTGGCATCGGAAACGATGGTTTGGGACTGACCATCGGGGAGAGTCAGAATGACAGTGGCACCCGCCAGGGGCTGATCGGTGCCCGCAATCCAGAGCCGACCCTCCAGGTTCCCAACCGGAGCGGGGGGCGGAGCGAGCTCGGAGGGCGGCGGCGCCGCCGCCAGCGTGAACGAGTAGCGATACAGGATCCGTGCCGAGGTTGGCTGTCCGTCCCGCATCGCAGGGTCGAATCGGAACTTGAGCGCCGCCTGCCGCGCCGCCTCGTCGAACCCGTGACCCGCCTCCTGCACCACCTCGGCGTCCGCGACGGTTCCGTCCGCGGCGACGGTGAGTTTGAGCACGACGTCCCCCTCCAGCCCCGACTCCTGGGCCAAGGGCGGATAGGGCGCCTCCTCGAAGTGAACCAGCCGCGGGGGTTCGACGCGAACCGCCGCTGGGTCAGCACCGGGAGCCGGCTCCTGGGTAGGGCGTTCGAATTGGCCCTGAGCCTGGCCCGACCAACCGAGAGACACAAGCAAAGCCCAGGGCAGAAGGGAGCGCGTGGAGCAGTCGAGCATGGCGGAAAGGCGGACGAGCTTACACGAGCTGGGAACAATTGCCTGTGGAGGATTGGGCGGCCAGGCTCAGATTCACGACCTTGCGCAGGACTCGCGCCTGGGGCAGGTCCCGTCCCATATGCGTATCGCGACCTGGAACGTCAACTCCATCCGAGCTCGCCTGCATGCGGTCCTGCCCTGGTTGGATGAGTGCGGGCCGGACATCCTTCTGCTCCAAGAAACCAAGGTCGTCGACGACGACTTCCCGACCGACGACTTTACCCGGCGGGGTTATGGCGTCAGGATCTTCGGCCAGAAGTCGTACAACGGCGTGGCAATCCTGGCCCGACACACCCTGACGGACGTCTCGATGGGCCTGGATGGAGATGAAGCATCGGCGGAACGCCGGTTCTTGGCCGCCACCGTCGGGGGGGTCCGGGTCGCCAGTGTGTATGTGCCCAACGGCAAGGACGTCGAACACCCCGCGTTTGCGGAGAAGCTCCGCTGGTTGGAACGACTCCGGTCGACCCTTCTGGCGCAGACCCAGCGTTATGGCCTTCTGTGGGTGGTGGGGGGAGACTTCAACGTCGCTCGGGAGCCGCGTGACGTGTGGGCTCCCGAGCTCTGGGAAGGGAAAGTGCATTTTCACCCGGAAGAACGGCGCGCCATCGGCCGGTTGCTGGACCTGGGCCTGGTGGACGCGTTTCGCCTTCATCACGACGAACCGGCAAAATTCAGTTGGTGGGACTACCGTGGCGTGTCGCTCTCCCGTAATCAGGGACTGCGCATCGACTACCTGTTCGTGTCCGAGGCGCTCTGCTCTCGTTGCGCCGCCGTCGACATCGACAAGAAAACACGCCTGGGGGACCGCCCGTCGGATCACGCCCCGGTGTGGCTCGACCTTACGCCCCCCTAGTTGGTGAGAGCTTCGGCCGCCGGTGGCAGTGAAGGCCCTCGGGGGGAGGTCCCCGCAGGCCGCTTGGCGAGATGGAAACTGGCGTAGGCCAAGCTGGTGCGCCCTTCATTCCACAGGGTGTCGAGTTGGGGATGCTCCCCTACCGCCTGGGCGTGACGGTGCCAGGCGGGCAGATAGACGCATTCGCGATTGAGCCCTCCTCCCCGGCGCGTCCGCACCACGGCCGAGAGGGCACAGGACACTTCCACGCCCAAGGCCAAGAGCTGCCGGACCGATTCCACGAAATCGGCCTCTGCCTCCAGGCTGGCGGCAGCGAGGTGACGAACCGCCAGGACGAAGCGGCGTTGGGGGTCCATCAGGCCAGCTCGTTCCTCCAACCACAAGGCTCGTCCCTCCTCAGCCTCGCCAGCTCCCGCTGGTCCAGCCAAAAGAACGGCGTCCCGCCCACACCGGCCTGCCTGGTAGGGGAGCACATGGCCAACCACTTCGTGAAGGACGATGCGCTGCACCTGGACCTTTCGCAGGTGAAGTCCGGGTCGGACCAGCACCGCCCAGGGTCCAACGGCTGCATCAGCCAATAGCCCGTCTTCAACCTGAACTCGCCAGGGCAGGCGCCGCTCACCCAACGCCCGCTGCAGGGCGCACAGAAGGCTGCACGGATCCCGGGGGTCGTCGGAGACGGCCCGTGCCTCGTCGATGGCCGCCGTCCCCATCCCATCCTCGCCCCGAAAACGAGTGATCCATTCGCTGGCTCGAGCGACGAAAACCTGCGCCAAAGGGCCCGACGGTGTGTGGTATCGGCGCGCAGCGAGCGACCGGAACTCGGGACGACCCACTGTCTGGGCCAGCTGGGCCTCCAACTCGAGCTCCAGGGCGCGCTGAGCCAAAAAGCAGCCTCGGGGACCGGCAGCCTCGGCCTCTCGAGCCAGAATGGACAGGACAGCACGCAGCTCGGACAGATCGGGAACATTCGCGTAGACGAAGCGGGGCCGAAGCGGCACGCCCCTTTGCCACGAGCAGACCAGCTCCCTTTGCCACTTCGCCGTGGCCAGGGGCTGAGTTCGCGCCAGCAGCGCGATGCTCTGCTCGGCCCGAACCAGGGCCCGGCCCAGTGGGAGAAGTGGATCGCTCACAGTCGGCTGGCGGCCAAGTTGGCCAACGCGCTTCGTTCACCACGACTCAGCACGACGTGCCCAATCATGTCGTCACCCCGCAGGCGCTCCGCCACCACGGTCAGACCATTGGTCGCGCTGTCCACGTAGGGGTTGTCGATCTGGAAGGGATCGCCGGTCAGCACGATCTTGGTTCCCTCTCCACAGCGGGTCACGATGGTTTTCACCTCGTGGGGAGTGAGGTTCTGGGCCTCGTCGACAATCACGTACTGTTGCGGCATGCTGCGCCCGCGGATGTAGGTGAGCGGCTCCACGTGGACCACACCGCTCTGCAACAGCTCGTCGAAGGCACGCATCCCTCGTCGCTTGCCCCCCCCCGAGAAGAGCAGAAACTCCAGGTTGTCGAAGACCGGCTGCATCCAGGGATTGAGCTTCTCCTGAACACTCCCGGGCAGAAATCCAATATCACGCCCCATGGGCATGATGGGGCGGCTCACCAACAGACGGGAATAGCGCCCCTCCTCCACGGTGCGCAGCATCCCGGCCGCCAGGGCCAGCAGGGTCTTGCCAGTCCCGGCAATGCCGACCAGGGTCACCAGACGGATGGTTTCGTCCATCAAGAGATCGATGGCGAAGCTCTGCTCGGAATTGCGGGGGTGGATCCCCATGACGCCGTCCTTGGGGGTGCGGACGGCTCGGATCTGCCGGGTCCCGGCGTGATAACGGCCAAGGGCCTGACGGGGACGCCCGGCCGTGTCGTCCCGCAACAGTACACACAGGTTCGCATACAGAGTCGCGTGCGCGGAAGGCGCGAAGAAACCATCCTGCTTGAATTGGTCGAGCTCGGCAGCCGTCACCTTGATCTCGGTGATCCCCGTGTGCATGTGCTCCACGTCAACCGCGTGGTGTTCGTAGGGTTCGGTGGCCAGCCCAAAGGCATCGGCACGGATGCGGAGGTTGACGTCCATGGTCACGAAGACGGTGGGCTTGTCGGGGGAACCGTCACGCACCTCCAGAGCCGTCTGCAGGATGGCGTTGTCGGTGGAAGTCGGATTGACACCGTGGGGCAGGTGGGGTCGGTGCTCGGGTACCTTGACCCGGACCGTCCCGTCGCCAACAGCCACCCCCTGAGCCAACGAACCCTGGGCGCGCAAGGTGTCCAGGGTTCGCGCCACGGAGCGCGCATTCCGGCCCCGCTCCGTCGTCTCACGCTTGAACTGGTCCACCTCTTCGATCACGTAGATGGGAAGGATGACGTCGTTGTCCTCGAACTTGAGAACCGCCTGCGGGTCGTAGAGGAGCACGTTGGTATCGAGCACGTAGTTCTTTCGCATACGGGCGCTTTTCCTGATCGGCAAAGGGGGTCCGGCGTCGGAACCGAGAGGGCGTCACGGCCCTCGGTTTCCTGGTCCGAATGAACATCGGATACACGCAAACCCCGAGGGGGGCCAATCGATTCGTCAAGGTTGGTGGGCAGCCGGGCTCGTCCGAGCTACCATCCGGTCACCGTGCCTGCGCTCCTTGGGTCGTACTGGATTGCTGCCTTGGGCATTGCCTACGTGGCCGCGGCTTCCCTCAAGGTCCAGCCCTGGAGCCTTGGGGCCTGGTCGGTTCTGGTGCTGGGCCCGATCCTTCTGGCGTTCGCCTATCGCCGCACCAACCCCCTGCGCCGTGAGCTATCCGGACAGGATCCATCGACCCTCAGCGCAGCCCGGGCGGCAGTATGGGGAAGCCTGCTGTGGCTAGCGGCACGCACCGGGCCCCCGGGTCACGCGGCCTTCGACACAGCAGCAAACCTTGGTACCGGGACCGCCCTGGTCGCTTCGCTGGTGGCGCTGGCCCGAATACCCGCCGCGCCAGGGCTTCTGGCACCGCCCCGAACGGTGCGCTCCCTGGATGCCGCCGGGTTCGCTGCCCTACTGTTCAGCGTCACCAGCACCCTCTCGGGTCTTCGGGCACTCGACCTTTCCATCCCCTTGGTGCTGGATCCCCTGCTGGTCGACTATGCGACGACGACCGTCAGCATCGCCGGTCTTTTGTTGAGTACCGCAGCGTCGGTGCGACTTCGGCTGGCACGTCGACTGGAGCTCGGGATCGGGGACCGCGCCAGTGTTTGCGTGACCATCGCGATTGCGGCGCCGTTGGTGGCGATCCCTGCCGCCCTTTTGGACATCCTGGCTCCCGACCGCACCCTGCCCGCCGCTCTGCTGGCCGTGGCACTGTCCCATGTCTGGGTCGCGGCAACGCCGGATGCTGCGCGAACCATCCGCGTCCTGCGCGGCACCCTGGCCATCGCCGTGCTGGCCGTGCCCATCCTGATGGTTGGTTCAGTCGCCGCCCTGCGATGGCCCAGCCAGGCAGCGTGGTTGCTGGTGACAGCGGGCGCTGCGAGCGTCCTGGTCGGGCTCTATTCTCGGAACCTGGCGCGCCCCTTGGCACCGGAGCAGGCCCGATGGATGGATGCCATCGTCGCCGCAACCGAAGCGGCCTTGGAACCCGATCCCGACGACGCGATCCGCTCGGCGTTGGTGGCATTGTCTCCCATCGGGGGCGGGCCGGGACAGCGGGTGGAACTCTGGCGGCGGGATCCACCCTGTGCGCTCTTCGTCGATGTCGCCCAGAATCTCCAACAGGAGTCCCTGGCGATCCCCGACCTTCTCTACGAGCTGTCCGCCAACGAGCCCGAGCGAACTTTGCGTCTCGAAGTGCTGCGGGCAGTCCAGGTCCGGCGCATCGAAACCCGAACCATGGTCAGCTTCCTCGAGATGCGCGAGGTGTTCTCGACGACTCTGCTCACGGACCGGGATGGCGCCCTGGGACTCATCGCTCTGCCCATCGGCAGACGTCGCACACCGCTGGCTCTCGAAGAAGCCATGGCCCTCCGGCGCCTGGCGGATCGGTTGGGAGCTCTGGTCGCCGTGACGTCCGCGCAGGCCCGCTCCCGTCAGCGGGAGCTAGAAACCTGGGAGCGCGCCACTCGCCTCGAGTCGGAGTGCCAACTCCTGATGCAGGCCGGGCAGAGCGAGCGGGAACGAACCCGTTTGCTCACGGAGCATCACGCGCGTCGCATCAAGGACACCCCGTACTCACCGGCCAGTCGTTGGGCCATCCAGGAACTCGAGCAGCGGGGACGCAAGGGGTCTGGTCTGTGCCTGGAGTTGCCGGCTGGTGTCGACCCGATGGGGTGGGCCGCCATCTTCCATCTGGCCAGTCCCCGCGCCAATGGTCCCCTGGTCCTTCTGGACTCGGTGCGTTGCGCAACCGGCACGGACCTGTGGTCCGAGGCGGATCGTTCCCCCCTCGCCTGGGCGCGCGGAGGAACGTTGCTGCTCGTCGACGCCCAGGCGTTAGAACTCCCGATCCAGTTAGCCATCCTGCGACGCCTCGCTCAGCGCATGCCGACAACCGACGACTCGGTGAGCCAGACGCCCGACGTAGTGCTGGCCTTGCACGAACCCTTGGAAGCACTCGAGCAGCAGGGGCTTCTCCACGATGGGTGGAGGCGCCTTCTGGGCGAGGCCAGGGTTCGCATCCCCTCTCTGGCGGAGCGCTCGGAGGATCTGCGCGCGATGATCGTCGAGCGCGCGGCACGGTTGGGCCTTGCCTTGAGGGGTAAACCCTACGGGGTGGAGCCAGCGGTGCAGAAAGCGCTTCTGGAATACCCCTGGCCCGGCAACGACCTGCAGTTCGAAGCGGTGATGACGGTTCTGCTAGCGGGGGCGGAGGGCACCACAATCACCAAAGAGGCGCTGCGCTTGGCCGGGCCCCTTGGTCCGGACGAGGCCGCCGCCCCGGAGCCCTCAGCACCAGTTGTGACCAAACGGCGCAGCCCTGGGCGAAGCATGCCCGCCCCAGAGCACTGAGAGGCCCAGGATCAGCTGGGACGGTAATCGGGGCCTGCCTCGTCGCGATCCACGCGACCATCCTTCATGTGGACGACGCGAGGCATGCTGCCGGCGAATCCCGGGTTGTGGGTAACGACCACGATGGTGGTTTGATGGACCTCGTTGATCTGGAAGAAGAGATCGTGAATGGCATTGCTGGTGGCACTATCCAGGTTCCCGGTAGGCTCGTCGGCCAAAACCAGCCGGGGCCCGAGGGCCAGGGCCCGCGCAATGGCCACTCGTTGCTGTTCACCTCCCGACAGCTCACCGGGTCGATGGGTAGCTCGTCCGCTCAACCCCACTTCTTCCAGCAGCTCCTCGGCTCGACGTTCCATCTTCTGGCGAGACCGCCCGGCAATCAAACCAGGCAGCATGATGTTCTCGGCTGCAGTGAACTCATGCAACAGGTGGTGGAACTGGAAGACGAATCCGATGTCACGATTGCGGACCACGGCCAACCGGGACGACTTCATGGTGGTGAGCTCCTCCCCACCGAACAGGATACGACCCGAGGTAGGGAGATCCAGCGTTCCCAGGCAATGCAAAAGCGTGCTCTTGCCAGCGCCGGAGGGACCAACGATGGCCAGGATCTGCCCCGCCTGTATGGTCAGGTCGATTCCCCGCAGCACCTCCAGCGGGCGCCCCATGTGCTGGAACGTCTTTCGGATATCTTGCATGGTAACGAGTGGTTCACTCACGATACGACCTCATTCGTAGCGAATCCCCTCGACGGGTCGCAGCCGACTGGCGGCGCGCGCCGGGTAGATGGTGGCAAGTGTCGTGATAGCCAGGGAGGCCAAAGCCACGAGCAGGTAGTCGCTCCAGTTAACCTCGATGGGGAGGCGGTCCACGTAGTAGACATCGGGGTTCAGGCGAACCCCAAAGGACTGGAGTCCCTTGGCAGCCGCCCAACCCGTCACGACACCAAAGACGGTTCCGATGGCACCGATCACCACGCCCTCGGTCATGAACAGGCGCTGGACTGCCTGGTCACTGGCCCCCAGCGATTTGAGTATGGCAATCTCCTTGCTCTTCTCGGTCACCATCAGCAAAAGCGTACAGATGATGCAGAAGCTGGCCACGGCGATGGTGATGGACAGGATGATGAAGGTCGTGATCTTTTCCAGGAGCAAGGCACTGAAGAGATTGCGGTTCATTTCCTTCCAGTCCCGAACCCGAAGGTCGTGGCCTTTCAGAGCCCGCTCCACGCCGTCCCGCACCGGCCGCACTCCCTCGGTGTCCACCACCCGGGCCTCCAGTGCCGTGATCTTGTTACCGAGGTCCAGGAACTTCTGGGCCTCGTCGATCCGGACATAGGCGTGCGTGGCGTCGTACTCGTACATCCCACTGAAGAAGATCCCAGCCACTCGGAAGCGACGACTTCGAGGGAGCACACCCATGGGTCCCAAATCACCCAACGGGGAGACCAGGGTCACTTCGTCGCCAACGTAGGCGTGCAGGGACTTGGCCAGTTCCCTTCCCAGCACGATACCCGGATGCACCTCTTCGGGAGGCACGGGCTGGGGCTGGTCAGAAACGCCCTTGCTCTGCATCCGGGAGCGATAATCGAGCCCCTTGAGGTAGACCTCTCCACCGGGACCGATCCCGACGGCTTCGGTGGCGGGCAAGCTGGCCAGGCGAACCGGATCAGAAAGATAGTCGAAACGCCCCACCTCGACGTTGGACACCACATCGATGACCTGACCAATGGTGGCCACGTCCACTCCCCGCACCAGCACCCCGGCGGTGTTGGATAGACTCGACGCCATCACTTCCCCGCCCGCCACCGGAGTCGCTGCCGCAATCCCTGGCAAACCGCGCATTCGTTCCAGCAGCGGCTGGTAGTTGTCGAATCCACCCAGGTGACCCGTTTCGACCCGAATGTGCGCGTTGTTGCCCAGGATCTTGCGTTTCAGATCGGCCCCGAATCCACCCATGATGGACGTGACCGCACACAGCGCGAAACAGCTGACCGCCACGCCAGCAATCGACAGAATTGAAATGACGGTCAAAAAACCGCTCTTGTGCGCGCGCACGTGACGGGCCGCCACGAATGGGATGAATCCCCCCCGCTCGATCCGATCCAGAACCCACGGCAGCATCAGGGCCATGCAGCCCAGAAGGAAAATGGTACCCGAGAGGACGGCACCCACCCTCACCACCTGGTGCCAGAGGATAAAGAGGGTCCCGCGCGTCTGGGGGAGCCGAATCGTCCATGTGGTGAGACCGGCGAAGACACAAAAGCCGGTGCCCGTCACCGCCCACAAAACCCCACGGCGCCCGGAACGCCCCAAGCGCCGCCAGCCCAGAACGGCCAGGCCCAGCACCAAGAGCACCGCCAGCCCCAACACCACCAGGCGACCCGGCGTGCCCAGGGTGTCCCACCACCCCAAGATTCCCCCGGGGGCCGGGGCCGCCCGCTGGAGCGGGGCGGTCGCAGCAAGGACGTATCTCACGGCTCCACTCGCTCCGGACGCAACAGAGGGAAGGCTATCACATCGCGAATCGAGGCTTGGGACGTCAGCATCATGGTCAACCGATCGACCCCCAGACCGAAACCAGCCGCAGGTGGCATCCCGTGTTCGAGAGCACGCACGTAATCCTCGTCGTAGTCCATCACTTCCTCGGCACCCGTGCTCTTCTTTCTGACCTGTTCCCGGAACCGTTCGGCTTGATCGTCCGGATCGTTCAACTCACTGAAGGCGTTGCATAGCTCGCGCCCGTGAACGAAGAGCTCGAATCGATCCACCCGTGATGGATCGTGATCCTTGCGTCGAGCCAAGGGTGAGACCTCGATGGGGTAGTCGAGGATGAATACCGGACGACTCTGACGGCCATCGCGGGTCCGATAGTCAGCGGCCAAGAACGGCTCGGCCAGGTATTCGTAGGCCAGGAACAGGCGTTCTCCGGGGCTGTCACAGCGCAACAGACCTCGGTGGAAGTTGCCCCATTCGATGGCTTGGGCGCGCTCGGCATCGCCGTCGGCGGCACCGAATCCCTGGTGCAGTTCCGCCACCGTCGCCCCTGGGTTACCGCCCAAGACCGAACAGAGGTAAGAGGGCTGCAGACCAGACCTCTTCAGCGCCGCAAGAACGCCCTGCTCCAGCGGCAGGCGCTCGAAGGGTTCGTCGAGACAGAAGGGGCGCTCGGCCTTCCAGCGCTGGTAGCGCGCCACCCAGCCCAGCTCGGTACATCTCTTCTCCAAGAACCCATCAACGGAGCGCAGAAGCTCCTCGGTCACTCCCAGGAGCTGGTCCGCCGTCGCATACGACCAGTAGAACTCCAACATGGTGAACTCAGGGTTGTGACGGGTACTGATCCCTTCGTTGCGATAGCAACGACCGATCTCGTAAACGCGCTCGAAGCCACCCACCAACAGTCGCTTGAGGTAGAGTTCCGGAGCGATACGCAGGTAAAGATGGAGATCCAGAGTGTTGTGGTGGGTCTCGAAGGGACGGGCAGCTGCTCCCCCCACCAGGGAGTGTAGGGTCGGCGTCTCCACCTCCAAGAAGTCGCGCTCATCGAGGAATTCCCGCAGGCCCTTGACGATGGCGGCTCGAGCCCTCTGAACGGCGGCGGCTTCGGGATTGGAGGCAAAATCGAGATAGCGGCGGCGATACCTGAGATCGACGTCGGTCATCCCATGCCACTTTTCGGGCAGGGGACGAAGGGCCTTGGTCAGGATGCGCAGCTTGTCGATCTGGACGCTCAGCTCCCCGGCCCGGGTCGCCATGATCGTGCCCTGCGCTTCCACGAAGTCACCCACGTCCAGCTCATCCAGGACCCAGAAACGATTGGCCAGCACGTCGCTCTTGGCGAAGAGTTGGATCTCCCCACTGTCGTCGCGAATCCTCAAAAAAACCGCTCTGCCAAAACCTCGGCGGGAGATCACCCGTCCCACCACGCGAACGGAACGGTTCGAGGCCAGGTCCGCCACCCGCACCGGATCGTAGCGACCCGTGTCCGAGCCAGCAACGCGTGCCGAATCGAAGGCCGCGCTCAGGGCCAACAGCGGTGTGCGCTCCGAGGTATCCAGTTCGTTGGCGAAGGGATTCTCACCGTGGGCCCGCAAGCGCTCCGCCTTCTCTCGACGCATCCTGAGCAGCGTCTCCTCCGCTCCGGTGGCCTCGACGGGCTCGCTGGGTCCTTGGGTGTGGGTCGACTCGGCCATGATTGCGGCACGGCGTCTACCCCGGCTGGCGCCTACCGTCCACCGCCGCCCTCTTTGGCTGATTTCGCGGCCGACATCAGCCAAAGGGCCACCGGAGGTCCCGTCAGGACCGTGCCGGCACCAAGCCACGTCCCGGACCCATGGCAGCTGGGTCGGCGGCGAGGAGCAGGTAGGCCTCGATGAACGCGTCCAGGTCGCCGTCCAACACCCCGTTGACGTCGCTGGTTTCGTGTTCGGTCCTGAGATCTTTCACCATCTGGTAGGGCTGCAGGACATAGCTGCGGATCTGGTTGCCCCAGGCGATCTGGCCCTTCTGCGCTTCGTATTGGGCCTGAGCCTGGTCACGTTTCTGTCGCTCCAACTCGTACAGCTTGGCCTTGAGCATCTTGATCGCCATGTGGCGGTTCTGGTGCTGGCTGCGCTCGGCCCGACATACGATGACGATCCCCGACGGCGCGTGCTTCAAGCGCACCGCCGTCTCGACCTTGTTGACGTTCTGTCCGCCCTTACCCCCCGCGCGCATGGTCGTGATCTCCAGATCGACATCCTTGACCTCGATGTCGATCTCGTCCTCGATGTCCGCCGTGACCTCGACCGCCGCAAAACTGGTGTGACGGCGGGCATTGGCGTCGAAGGGGCTGATACGAACCAGACGATGAACCCCCATTTCGGCGCGGAGATAGCCGTAGGCGTTGGTTCCGCTCACGGCGAAACTCGCGTCGTCTATCCCGGCCTCGTCGCCCGCTTGGTAGTCGAGCAAGTCGGTGCGAAACCCCCGCCGCTCGCACCATCTGAGGTACATCCTGAGCAGCATTTCGGCCCAGTCCTTGGCCTCCGCCCCGCCCGAGCCGGGATGGATGGACACGATGGCCCCGGCGTGGTCGACCGGTCCGGCGAGCATTCGCTGCAACTCCGCCGCACGCACTCGGGCCACCAAGCCCTGGACCTGCGCCGTGGCGTCGGCGATGGCCCCCTCGTCGTTCTCGGAGGCAGCCAATTCCAGATAGGCCAAGAGGTCTTCGGATTCCCGAGCCAGACCCTCCACCAGCTCCACCTTCTCGTTGGCGGCGGCGCGTTGGCGCATCAGAGACTCGGCGCGATTCTTGTCGTTCCAGAACTCGCTCGCCGAGGCCAGTGAATCCAATTCTTCTATCCGACGGCGTAGGCTGGGGACGTCAAAGAGACCCCCTTAGCGCCGCTACACGCCGTGAAATGTCCATCAACAGGCCTCGAGTATCGGACAGCATGGGCGCGTCCTTACCTCGCTTCGGGTGGATTCGCCAGGGAGTTGACCGAGGCAGGGGTTCGGGACGGTGCTGGTACTGACGGCGGCTTGAGAACGACGGGCGCACCCTTGGCGCTGAACCAACCTCCGGTCAACAGGTCGAGCCGTAGGGTGGCCTCGAAGAGACTCAGCCGGGCCCGGCCGGTTCGACGACGTGGAACCTGGACCTGAAGCCAAGCCCGGTTGAAATCCAACAGGGCCTGAAGAACCTGCAGCGCCAAGCGCTGGCGTTCGCGTTCCCGCGCCAGGTGGAGTCTCTCCAGGCCGAGTTCCTCGGATCCGAACACCAGTGCACCCAGGCGCCAGGTCAGGCTGGCTTCTAGCAGCAGGTTGGCACCATCGGTCTGGGTGTACCGGTAAGGGTCTTCCTCGGTCGGAGTCAGACGAAGTGACTGGTCGAACTCCCGCCCAGCGCGCAGTCTCACGTCCGGAAGGATGGCGCTGGTTCGGGCCCGCCCCGCCATGCTCTCCAACCGGTCTAGCGATTCCTCGAGACCTGCATTGTGCAAGGCCGCTCGCAGTGTCGCAACCAGCAGGAGCGGACCGACTGGGCTCGTGGAAAGAAGCTCGCCGTCCTCAAGCTCGACCACACCGGGCATGGATCGACCGGAATCTGCCTCGGGTTCTGCGTGCTCGGGAACGAAGTCCTGCTCCAACGGATCGAGCGGCACCAGACCGACTGAGTCCGCACGACTCTCCTGCGCAACATCGAGTTGAGCCAGCGCACCGGGCGATTCGGGCAGATCCTCGAGGGGCAAGGAGAGTTCGAGCCAACCGATCTGTTCGGTCCGGCCTTCGGCCGTGGAGCGGACGGCACCCTTGACCTTCAGCTGGGCATCCGAGAGCGGATCGGCGTGGATCACCGAAGGGCACAAAACCGCGACAATCCCTGCACACCCGAGGCCCCAGGCAGGCCCAATAAACCATCGACCACGGAACATGTTCCGAGGTCGTCCGAACCGCACCTCGGGTTGCGACAATCCGACGTGTCCCGTACCAGCCTGCGCTAGCCAAGATCGTTCAAGCTGGCCAGGCGCTGGCGGGCCCAGTCAAGACCTCGGTCGCTCGACGGCTCGAAGGGAGATACCCACAACCAGCGCGGCGCATTGTCTGGATCGGCGGCCAGCACGCTGCCGATCGCGATTGGCACCAGGCCTCCGGCCGAGCGAAAACCGACCGCCACCCGTAATACGTCATCGCCAACGGCCTCCGCCACCACACATTGACCAGCCGGCTCTGTGACCTCGACCAATACCTCGCGGACGGTCGGCTCGGTCTGATGGGGGTCCACCCTCAACAAACAGAGAGCCAGTTTGCCACGGTCAGATCCGGTACCGCCCAGGGCGGGGAGGGTGAGCTCCCATCGACAATGAACCGTTCCGGAGGCATCCCGCAATGCCGCCACCCAGTCGTTCTCGACCACCGGCCCTGGATCGCCAAACGGCGGTGAAACGTCGGGACCCGTCGAAGCCGGAACCTGAACGGACCCTTCGGCGGCCGCCGAAGCCGCTGAGTCCTCGCCCACGACTGACTGGAGCTCACCCAAGATCCGCTCCTTGGCCTCCCGAGCAGCCGTGTGGGAAGGCTCCTTCTCGAGAACCTGATCCAGCAGATCGAGGGCCTTGCGAGTGTGTCCCTGCGCTGCATAGATTTCCGCCAAGGTCACGGTGGCAACCGGCGGACCGGGGTGTGGCGCGCGCGCGTTGACCCCCCGGATCAGCTCGGCAGCATCCGGGAGGTTCAATCCCTGTCCCACCAGGCTCGCCACCAGATCCCGCGCCGCTCCGAACCAGCCTCTCGCGCGTCGACGGCTCATCTCGTCCGTCTCGGTCTTGCGGATGATCTCGTCTCTGAGCTCGACCCGGGTCAAGAGCTCAGCCCGTTCCACACCCAGGCTCCGAGCCCGATCCAGCAGCTCATCGCGTGACAGGGCGTCCAGGGCAGCGGCTTCGGGTAGCACGGCGCCTACTCTACTCGTCCTGGGGGAACTGGTCGAGGGGGTGCCCCGACTGGGGATTCCGAGGCCGAAGAAACGGAGCCTCAGTACCAGGCCCCGCCCGCCACGGGGTCGGGCTTGCTGCCCTCCAACACCGCGGAGGCTCGTTCCACGTCCTTCGCCATTTGCCGAGTCAGACTGTCGATTCCGGAAAACGTCCGGGTCTCCCGCAAACGCCGGACCAGGTGGACTCGCAAGTGACGACCGTAGAGATCCGGTCTGCCATCGAGCAAGTGAACCTCCACGGCCGCGTCCGCGTCAACCGTGGGGCGATGGCCCCAGTGCATCACGCCACGCCCCAGAAGCCGGCCCCCCCCGGTGTCGTCGATGCAGTCGACCAAAACGGCGTAGACACCGGGGGGAGGCAACAGCTCTTCCACCCCCTCCAGGTTCGCCGTAGGGAAGCCCAGCTCTCGGCCACGACCGTAGCCCCGGACCACCCGCCCACTGATGGAGTGTGGCCTGGTCAAGATGGCACACGCCGTCTCAAGATCCCCCTCGGACAGCGCCTCCCGTACCCGCGTGCTGGAATGGACGCCACCCTCATCCCCCGCCAGGGTGAAGGATTGCACCTGATAGCCCAGCGTGGCGCCAAGCTCCGCAAGCTCTCGAGGATCCCCTCGACGCCCCTGACCGAATCGGAAGTTCTCCCCGACCACGATTCGACGCACCAAACCATGGTCCGCCAGGATCGTCTCCACAAACGCCCGTGGTGTGAGGCTGGCAAACGCGCGGTCGAAGGTCCGCAAATCGATCAGGAGAGCTTGGTCGATCCGACGCAACAACTCCAGCTTGCGAGCGGTGGTGGTCAGAAGGGCTGGCCGGCGCGTCCCCAGCACCGCGGCCGGGTGCGGATCGAAGGTCATTGCCATGGCGCAATCACCGCACGCCTTGGCCTGTTCAATGACGGCGCGCAACAGAGCCTGGTGACCTTGGTGGACTCCATCGAAATTGCCAATGGCCAAAACCACCGCCCCCTTTTGCCCGGAACGAGACGGCTCGGAGCATTGGGTAGCGGGTCGCCCCAGCCGATCTGCGCCATCTTCCAAGCAGCGGGACTTGGTGTCTTCGTCCATTGCAACCCCGTTGGCCATGCCTGACCAGGGCTTTACCCCGCTGGGGCTCCCTTGGCCAACCCCGGCTCGGCCTCTGGGCGGAGGGCCATTCCCCCAACCGCCAACCAGGCCACGGGCTAGTCGCCGAAACCCGGGCGTCGCGCATTCCCCCTCGGTGCTAGAGAGTCCCGACCAGCATGCATGAGTATTCTCTGGTTCTGTCCTTGCTCGACCGGGTAAAAGAGGAGGCAGAACGGCACCAGGCGAAGGCCGTTCATCGCGTTTGGGTCAGCATCGGTGAGTTGAGTGGGGTTGAGGGCGACCTGTTGGCTCACGCCTTCGAGATCGCCAAGAAGGACACGGTGTGTGACAAGGCCGTGCTGGAGCTCAAGCGGGTCGCGGTACAGTGGACCTGCCCGAAGTGCGGGCTGGAGCTGACCGGCAGAGAGGTATTGGCCTGCCCCGGGTGCGACGCGGCCGCCCACCTGGCACAGGGCGCCGAACTCCTGTTGGAGCGGGTCGAGTTGGAGGTGTAGGGTTGGCTGCTCCGCCCCCAAAACCTGACGGTCACTGCCAAGTGGCTTGCGTTTCGGAGGCGGACCGCTCAAATTCCCGCCGCCGATGACCCCCGAAGAAGTCTGTGCCAAGGCCGCACTCGGCGAGCTCCCGACCGTCGTGCTGGTGGCCGGCGACGAGGAACACTTGCGTTCCAAGGTTCTGTCTGCCCTCCGTGAGGCGGCCACCGCCGGGGGAGTCAAAGGACTCAACGAGGATCTCTTCATTGCCGGGGAACACGGGATCGATGCAATCCTGGGGGCGGCTCGCACGCTCCCCATGTTGGCGCGTCGAAGGTTCGTGCTGGTGCGACAGGTCGAACGATGGGAGGCATCCAACGACGCGTCGGCAAACGAGGCGATGGACCGAGTGATCGAGTATGCGCAGAAGCCGGCGCCCACCACGGTACTGGTCCTGGCCGGGCAACGCCTGGATGGTCGCCGACGACTGGTGACCAGTGCCAAGAAGGGTAGTTGGCTGGTCGCCTGCGACCCCTTGTCACGCGGCGCGCTGCCCACCTGGATCCAGAAGCGCGCCTCGGAACTGGAAGCTACCATCGAACCGTCCGTCGCCGAGTTGCTGGTGGAAATGGTGGGCCCGGAGTTGTCGACGCTGTCCGATTCGCTGGAACGGCTCAGCCTCTACGTTGGCAGGCGCGGAGCCATCGACGAGGCCGCTCTGTCGGATTGCCTGATCCGGGTGCAAACATCCACCGTATGGGAGTTGGTCGCGGCCGTCGGCAAAAAGGATCTGGGAGCCGCGCTGCTGACCCTGCAGGCCCTGTACGAACCGCAGGACCGAGGCCTGCCCCTGGTTGGAGTCCTGGCCTGGTCGACAAGACAGCTCTTGCGCTTCGAGTCGGCTTTGCGCGCAACCGGCGACCCGACACGGGCTGCGCAGGTCGCGGGAGCACCTCCCTTCAAGGCGCGTGAGCTGGCGACGCAGGTTCGTGCTCTGCCCCGCGCCGAGCTGGAACGCTGGCTGGTCGTCCTGGCCGACTTGGATCTGGCATTGAAAGGGAGTTCTCGGCGTCCCGCCAAGGCAATCCTGGAGCACACGCTGATGAAGCTCTGTCGGTCTCAGGCAGGCGCCGTCCGACCCAAGGGCCCGCCGCGCACTTGACCGACCCGCACCTGAGCACCATATCCTTTCTCGTTCAGTCGAGAGTCCTTTTCTCGCTCTTCCACGGACACCATTGATGAGCTGTTCCTTCGATATCCGAGGTCCTCGCCCCGAGCGATTGACCCACCTCGCCACGGCACCCATCCCCACCCGTTTTGGGCCTTTCGACGTCCACGTGTTCCGTTGGGACGATGGACGCCCTCCGTCCGAGTTGGGTCTTAGCCAGGAGCACGTGGCGCTGGTCCTCGGGGACGTAGCCGGCCAGAGGCACGTACCGGTGCGCGTTCACTCGGAATGCCTGACCAGTGAGGTCTTCGGTTCGCTGAAATGCGACTGTCGTGAGCAGCTGGAGCGAGCCCAAGCGGAGATTGCCCGACGGGGCCTGGGCGTCATCCTGTATCTGCGCCAAGAGGGTCGGGGTATCGGCTTGGCGAACAAGATCCGTGCTTACGCCTTGCAGTCCATGGGAGCGGACACGGTGGAGGCGAATCGGCTGCTTCACCTCCCGGTGGACGCTCGCGAGTACAACGTTGCCAGTGCCATGTTGGCCAAGCTACAGGTGGAGTCAATCGAGCTTTTGACCAACAACCCGGACAAAGTCGAGAAGCTCCGGGAGCTGGGGGTTGCGGTGGAAAAGAGGATCCCAGTCTTGGTGGCCGCCAACCCCTTCTCAGCTGCCTATCTGGACACCAAACGGCGCGTCATGGCCCACGAGATCCCCCAAAGCTACACCGAGGTGGCGGGCTCGCCGAGCAACGAACCCTCGCGTCCCAACCTGCACGTGGTGGGTTCACCGCACGGTTCGCGCTAACCGAGAGTGGGATGGCCTTGGCTAGGTGTCGGACGTCCCGCTCCGGGTGAACGGGGCGAGCACGGTACCGCTGGCGATTCGGCCCCCGTTAACCACACAGTAGGGCGAGAGCTCGGCCCC
Organism: uncultured Polyangiaceae bacterium; assembly: GCA_964648165.1. Classification (GTDB taxonomy): domain Bacteria; phylum Myxococcota_A; class Polyangia; order Polyangiales; family Polyangiaceae; genus FEN-1139. The sequence continues at coordinate 92,923 of CAZYKT010000002.1, forward strand.
CTCACCAATCTGCACGTCCGAGAGCACACAGCCAACGTCGATCCGACAGGCTCGACCGATGACGGTCTGACCCCGCAGGACGACCCCGGACTCGATGGTGGTGTCCGCCTCGAGCTGCACGGTGTCGTCGACCCGCGCGCTCGGATGAACCGTGACTCCGGCTCGCTGCCAGCGCAGACGGATTCGTTCGCACAGCAGGCGATCTGCCTCGGCCAATTGGGCTCGGTCATTGACACCCAGCAGCGTATCGGCTCGTCCAACCGCCGCCACCAACCGATGCCGCCGACCCAGGATCTCCACCACGTCGGTGAGATACAGCTCCTGGGCTTGGTTGTGCGTCGAGAGCTGACCAATGGCTTGCATCAATGTCTCGACCTGGCCGAAGTAGACACCCGAGTTGACCTCCCGCAGCTCGCGCTCCGCGGGGGTGGCATCCTTGTGTTCGCGAATGGCCAGCACGTCGCCCTGGGGACCCCGAACGATCCGGCCGTATCCGCCGGGATCGGCCAGGATACAGCTGGAGACACCCAGGACCGCCTGTTCGGCGTGCACCGTGGCACGGAGCTGGTTGAGATCCTCGGCCTCCAGAAGGGGCGTATCTCCGCAAGCCACAAAGACCGACCGAGATTGAACCGCGCCAAGCCCGATGCGTGTCGCGTCCCCGGTACCGAGCGGCTTCGGCTGCACGACGCATTCGATGCGATGGCTCCCGAAGGTGCTCACCAGACTATCTCGCACTGGCTCCAGGTTCTCCGCATTGCAGACCACGACGGTCCGGTCGACCCCCGCCTCGAGCAGAGCGCGTACCGGGAAATGGACCAGGGGACGGCCCGCGGCCGGATGCAGCACCTTGCTCAGCTGACTCTTCATGCGAGTGCTGCGCCCCGCGGCGAGGATGATGCCATCTGAGGTCATGGGCGGCTCCGGATTGGTCGTGCACCGAGCTGGCTCGGGCGCCAAGGCATAGCGCAGTCCGTCAGTTCATCCACCGCTGGGCGGCGTTTCCGTCCTCGCCGGAACCGGGGGCGCCAGCCTGGCCTCGGAAGGGGGTCCCGGGACGCGAGCCGAGGCGGGCACACCACCCCGTCGAGCGTAGACCACCACGGTTTCTCCGGCTTTCAACGGCGCCGTGCGGGAACGGTGGTTGATCCGCTCCAAGAGGCCTGGCTTGACGCCGTAGCGAGCCCCGATGCTGGTCAGAGTGTCCCCGCGACGAGCCGCAACGACCACCCGCTCGTTGCCCTGCAGCCCCTCGAAGTAGTTGACGAAATCCAGGCTACCGGCCACCAGCACTCGCACGTCTTTCTCTTCGAAGTGCCTGACCGACTCCAGGGAGGCGTTGGTGGAAACCAGAATCTGTAGGGTCATCTGGGGTTGCAGCCGAGCCTGGGTGTCGATGGCGTTGTGGAACAACAGCTCGGTGCGAGTGACGCCAAACGCCTTGGCGATCGAGGTCAGCGAATCACCGGCCACCACGCGATAGAAAACCCGCCGTTTGCCGGACGGGACGGGAGTCTGTGTCGGCACGACCATGACGTTCTCTTCCTCGACTAGCTCCTGCTCGACCGACGAATCGGACTGCCGGGGAACCAGCAAGACGGTTCCTGGTTCGATGACCTCGCCTGCGGTGGTCTGGTTGACTGCCTGCAGGGTTGAAAGCGGCACACCCTTCTGGCGTGCCACGCTCTCTGGTGTGTCGCCCTTGCGCAGAACGTAAACCTCGAGGTCTGGCTCCAGACCGGATCGCGAGCCCAGCGTCCGTGTCACCAGGCTGGCCATGCCCTTGGGAACGCGCAATTCGGTGGTAGCGTCCGCGGCGGCTGGGCGGGGTGCCGCTCTGCCCACCAAGAGGTGTGGATTCAACCCCCGGAGCTGCGCTTCGTCCAGACCCGCTGCTCGCGCCAGTGCCCCCAAGGACTGCCCGGGACGGACTCGCACGGTGTCGAACTCCAGTGGCGGATCGGGCGCTATGTTGGCGAGGCCAAAGGTGCTCTTGTTGCGCATCACGATGGCCAGAGCGAGGACCTTGGGAACGTACAGGACGGTCTCCCAGGGGAGACCTCCTTCATAGCTGCTCAACGTCCAGAAGTTGTTGCTGTTGTGCTTGCGGATGGCCCGCGACAGCCCAGCACTCCCCATGTTGTAGGCGGCGAGAGCCAATTCCCAGCTCCCGAACCTTGCGTGAAGGTCGCTCAGGAGCATGGTTGCCGCCAACGTTGCCCGGCGGGGATCGAGCCGCTCGTCAACCCAGCGATCCACCACCAACCCGTAGGTGCGACCGGTCGCCGGCATGAACTGCCACAGCCCCGCCGCCCCAACCGGGGAGCGGGCCGCCGGGTTGTGGGCGCTCTCCACCATACTCTGCCAGAGCAGATCCTCCGGAAGACCAGCCCGCCGCAGTTCAGCGGCCACCGCCGTCCCATAGATCCCGCTCTTTTTGGCCCAGGCTCGCGCGATGGACTGCCCGCTAGCACTGTCCCGATAAAACCCGAGGTAGGTCACGATCCGTGGATCCAGTCGGGTCACAATGCTGGGCAAGACCAGAGTGCCAAGCCAGGAAGGGGCCGAAGCGGCAGACTCGGTCGGGGAAGGAACCACCGACGGCGGGACGCCCGGAGCCCAGCCATCAGGCTCCGTTGCATCGGCCTGCCAGTCCCATCCGGCGCTGACGCCTGCCAATGGCCTGGGGAACAAGACCCGTTCTGCCTGACCCAAGGCCAGAAGCTCGGGTTCGTCGGGGCCGCGCGCAAGTTCGTCTTGACTGGGGCCTCCCGCCAGGGCGCGGCGCGCCGCCCGGTCCGGCACCGATGGCGGAACCCCGTTGGGCAGGCTAGAAGACGGATTGCGTGGGATCGGTTTGTTCTGGTACGAGGGGCGAGGCTTGGGGGCTGCCTGCCGCGGCGATGAGGCAGTGGAGTTCGCCATCGCCTTGCTGCCACCTGCCGGGGCAGACTGCCGGGATGGACTCCTGACGTGGCGCTGGCCCTGCATCTGGCCCAAACCGACCTCGGCCGCCCGGGCGATGGAAAGCCCCGGCCCCGTGAGAGCCCACAGGGAAGCGGCCAGCCAGGCACCCGACGAGAGTCTCATGGGCCATTGGTACCGGGACGAGGCGCGCGGGTCAAACTACCGGCGCCCGGGGACCGGGCGAATCGGGGACCGTTTTCGGCTGCACCGACCCGCCACCGGCCTTTGGCATGCCGCCCCCCGCCGGCACCGACTGGACCTAGAGACACACCGCTGCCAACCAGTCGGCGATTTCGTAAATGGACAGGGAGCGGCTGACAACGCCGCTGCGCACCGCAGCCCCCGGCATCCCGTACACCACGGCCGTGGCTGGGCTCTCCGCGATGACCGTTCCACCCGCCTGGGCAATGGCCTGAGCACCCAGAACTCCGTCGTCACCCATTCCCGTCAGCACCACACCGATCGCGCGCAGTCCCGCCGCCCTCGCCACGCTGGTGAAGAGTCGGTCGGCGCTGGGAACGTATCGATCCGACGCGTCGGGATTGACGACACGGATCTGAAGCTCGCCGGTTCGAGTGCGCTCCACTTCCGCACAGTACCTCCCCGGGCACACGAAGGCTCGTCCAGCGCTCAGCAGATCGCCCTGCTGGGCCTCGGCGGTCCGAATGCGACTGCGGCGGTCCAGACGCTCCGCAAAGGTTCGCGTGAACTTGTCGGGCATGTGCTGGGCAACCACGATGCTCGCCCTCGGTCGATCCTGGATCTTGGAGAAGGCCTCGAGCAGCGCGGTCGGCCCCCCCGTTGAAGATGCTATCGCCACCACGTGGCGTGGCTCGACATAAGATCCGGGGTCCTGGGCGAGGACTCGGGATGGAAGGGGCTCGTGGGCAGCGCGGGAGCCCAGCGAGTCGGAGCGCATGGCCCGAGCCATCCGGACCTTCTGCAACAGGTCCCCCCGCACTCGAGACATCTCCGAATCCGCGAAGCGATCGGGCTTGGCCACGAAATCCAACGCCCCAAGCTCCAGTGCTTTGAACACGTTCTCCTTCTGGCTGTAGGAGGAGACGATGATCACCGGGGTCGGGTGGAGGCTCATCAGAATCCTCAAGAACGTGAACCCGTCCATGCGCGGCATCTCGAGATCGAGGGTAATCACGTGGGGCTTCTGGAGCTTGACCAGGCGTAGGGCCTCTTCACCGTCGGCGGCCTTGCCCACCACCTCAATTTCCGGATCGGAGGATAGGATGTCGGTGATGCTGCGGCGGTTGAAGGCCGAGTCGTCCACCACCAAGACTTTCAGTCGACCCAAACTGTTCATCCCGCTTCTCCCGATTGAACCGTGGAAAGTGGCTTCCTGTACACCAGATCCTCGGATAGGTGCACCAATTCAAAGGCGGTCGTGATATTCAGTAGGGATTCGGAGTGACCCAGCATGAGGAAACCGCCCGGTGTCAAACGCTCGTAGAGGTTGTCGATGACCTGGCGCCGTGACCGAACGTCCAGGTAGATGAGGACATTGCGACAGAACACGGCATCCACCCGCCCCACAACGCTGGCACTGCCCGAATCGAGCAGGTTCAATCGGCCAAAATGGCACAGGGTCCGGACGGAGTCCGTGACCCGCGCCAATCCACCCTGCTCGGTGAAGTAGGCTCGACGGGCCTCGGGGCTGGTGGTGCGGAACGAGGCACTGCGGTATACGCCCTTGCGCGCCGCAATCACGTTTTGCTTGGAGATGTCACTTCCGATCACCCGAACGTCCCAGCTAGCGAATCGACCACTCTGCTGGACCAGGATCGCAAGGGTGTACGCCTCCTCGCCGGTGGAACAGCCAGCGCTCCACAGGGTGAGCCTCCTCTTGGTCAGGTTCTCGCGGTAAAGAATGGGCAACACTTCGTCGCGGAAGGCGCGCAGTTGGTATTCCTGCCGGAAGAAATAGGTCTCAGAGGTGATCAGGCGCTCGACCACTTCGTCCAGCTCCGCCGAACCTCCAGCGCTGAGCCGCAGGTACCTGTAGTACTCGTCGAAGCCCGCCAACCCCAAGGCAGTCACCCGCTCCGAAAGCCGACGATCGAACAGAATCAACGACTCGTCTCCGAACTGCATCCCTGTCCGAGCATTGACCAGATCGCGAAGCAGTCGGAACTCATCCGAACGCAGTCGCATCGGACCGTTGGGCAGTCGCCCGTAGGTCATCGTCCCCCCAGCCCTCCAAGGCCCGGCACCGGTGTGCTGCGCCGGGTGGTCCGGGGCGCGTCGATCTCACCCAGGGCTCGCTCCAGCGCGTCTCGAACCAGGGGCTCCGTTTCGGAGCTCAGGCGCGCCTTGAGCAGACTGGCAGCCACCTCGCTCTCGGTCCGGGCCAACAGATCCGCGGCCAAGCGGCGCACGTCCCAGGCATCGTGATCCAGACAAGACCCGAGATGAGCTTCGACCCGCACGTCTCGAATCCCGGCCAGGGCCCCCAAGACGGCCTTGACGACCTCGGGATCCGGGTGGGAAAGCCCCTCCAACAGGGCATCCACGCGGCGCGGATCGTCGATCCGCGCAATGGAATCGACAGCCGCCACTGCCACCGAGGCTGCACCCTGGCGCACCAGCGGGCGCAGGGCCTTGATCGCCCGAGGATCCTCCGTATCCCCGAGGGTTTTGGCCGCCTCCGCCACCACCGTCGGGCTGTCCGAGAGCTGCAGCAGGTCGAGGAGGCGCTCGACGCCGGTGGCTTCGCCAGAACGCCCCCGAAGTCGCCCCAAGGCCCGGATCGCAGCCAGACGCACGTCGGGATCCTCGTCGGAAAGTGCGAAGACCACGACCTCGACCGCGATCACGGCGCGTTGCTCGGAGAGGGCGGACAGAGCGGCGCAACGGACCTTGGGAGCATCGTGGGCCAGCGCCGATACCAAAAAGTCGATGTCTCGCTGATTGGCAGCCACCGAGGTCCCCGCCAAGGCCCCCAACAGCAGAACCGAAGTCAAGGTGTCTGGACCATCCGGACAGCTCAGGTCGACCACGGCATGCGCCTGTTCGACATGGCGGCGTGCCATGGCCCTCAACGCCGCGGCCCCGGCCATCTGCAGGGATTCGGGTAGCGCGGCCAAACGCTCCACCAAGGAGTTCAGGCAACGGTCGTCGCTGACCTTCTGGGCGATCTCCAGGGCGGCGCCCAGTAGGGCCTCGTCGTTGGAGGCCAGACACTCGACAAGAACCCCCAGTATCAGGTCCGGATCCAGGACGTCGACCAGCTCCGACAACAACCGCAAGGCCAGCGCCCGTTCTTCGGGATTCGAGCTTCCAGTCTTCCGTAACAGGGCCGGGCCCACCCTCGCTCCCAAGAGCTCCAGCGCCCGAGCCACCGTGCCGGCCAGATCGTCCTCGCGCGCCGCGTCCAGTACGACAGTCAGGCACGCCTCGTCACCGATCGCACCCGCCACCAACAGGGCAGCCCGTCGGAGTTCCGGTTCGGAAGACCGGATCAGAGCCACTATGGAATCACGGACCGCAGATGGTAGCCCCGACAACTCCGAGCGAATCAAGGGCAAGAGCTCGGCAAAGAACGTAATGCCACGAGCCAAGGCCAGAAGGGCCGCCCGTTGCGCCAGCTTGGTGCCCCGATGCAACGCGGCTACGAGGCGGGCAATGGCCCGGACGTCGCTGATCCGGCCTGCCGCAGTGAGAGCCGCCGGTTGCAGCATGGGGTGTTCGAGTGCCGAGGCCAGGTCCTCCCAAGCGACCACGATTGACAACGCGTTGATGGCGTCCAGCGCAGCCAGCCGCACCAGCTCTGACTCAGCCAACAAGGCGTAACCGAGGGTCGGAGCCACCTGATCCACACAGGTCGAGCCAACCTGAGCCAAAGACTCGATGGCCGCGACTCGCACGTTGACGTCCGGATCCTGTGCCAGACCCAACAGCAGGTTCACCGCCGAGGCTTGCCCGGTGCGACCCAGGGTCTCCGCCGCCAACTTGCGCGCATCCTCGTCGAAAGCGACCAGCGCCTCGGACAATCGAGAGATGGCTGGCTGCCCCAATCCAGCCAGCGCCTCGACCGCGGCGTTACGCAGACCGATGTTCTCTGAACAGCCGAAGGCCTCCACCAGGGAGGTCAGCAACGCCCCGCTGGGAGTCAGTGAGGCGGTGACCTGAGCCGCCTCCTTGCGGACCCGCCAATCCATGTCGCCCAGGGCCAAAATGAGCAATGGGATCGCCTCGGGCCCCCCTTCGGTAGCGAGGGCCGAAGCGGCACGGCGACGCTGTTCGGGATCGATCGACTCTAGCTGACGATGCAGATCGTGAGGTGTCACCCTTCACCCCCTCCCGTCAATGCTGGGTTGTTCGCCAGATCGATTCCGGCGGTCAATGCCTCGACCTGCCCAACGTCAAGAACGAACACCAGACGTCCCAGATGAGTGGTCACCCCCAGCAGACCTCGCTGTTCCTCCCCTCCCCCCAAGGGTGGGACGGGCCGCAACTCGGCGCCCCCGGTCCCGAAGACCTCGGTCACGTGATCCACGACCAAGCCCACGGTTCGCCCAGCAACCTCGATCAGAATCCATTTGGTCCTGCGCAGGTCGACGCTGGAGGGTACCCCGAAACGCACGCGAAGATCGACGATGGGCACGACTTCGCCTCGGTGATCGGCCACTCCCAGAACCATCGGGGAGGCGTGGGGCAGGCGGGTGAAACCGGTGGGATTGATGATCTCCCGAACCGCACCGATGGGGATGGCGTACGCCACCTGTCCCACCGAGAAGCCCACCAGGCTCTTTGTTGGATCGGTGCGGCCTTTGGAACCATCCATACCCAAAGCTCCTTGCTTCAACGCGGCTCGAGGTGGGTCAGGTGCAAAAGGACGATGACTTGAGCACCGATCCGCCCGATCCCCAGGATCTGCTCCGACACGTCACCCCCCAGAGCCTGGTTGGCCGGTTCGATGTCAGACTCGGCAAGACGCACCACCTGTCTGACCTCGTCCACGAACATACCCATCACCTCGTCTTGGGACTCAGTCAGCAGGATGCGGGCCCGACGCGAGATCTCCTCACTGGGCAACCGCAGCTGTCGACGCAGGTCAACCACCGTCACCAACTGGCCTCGCACGCTGCACACCCCCATCACGCTCTGCGGCGCTCGCGGGACCGGGGTCAGCGGAGGCGGGCTCAGAATCTCTCGGATGCAGGTCAGCTCCACACCGTACAGATGCCCGCACAAGACGATGGACAGGAACTCCCGGATGGGGCCCGCATCCTTGGCATCTCGCCGCACCATGCCCGCGGCTGCGATGGGAACGATGTCAGCCATGATGGGCCCGCCCCACCCGGGCTCCCAGCTCCGACCCCGACAGCACCTCTTCCAGGATCGAGGCCGCGTCCAGCACCAGGCCCACTCGCTGATCCCCGAGCTCGGTCGCCCCGGAGAATCCGCGAACGTTGCGTAGTGAACGACCCAGAGGCTTGATGACGATGTCCTGCTGGCCCAGCAGCTGATCCACCACTAGCCCCAGCCGACGGGCTCCCACCGATGCCACCACCGCGAACTGGCGGCGCCGCACCACCGGTGGAGGGAGCATCAATAACTCGGCCAGACGACAGATGGGCAGTGTCGTCCCGCGCAGTGACATCACTTCTCTCCCCTCCACCACGCGAAGATGCGCCCCCTCCAGAGTGATGGCCTCCGACACGCTGGAAAGGGGAATGGCGTAGGTCTGACCGGCACAGGTCATCAGCAGGGCACTAACGATCGCCAGCGTGATGGGTAGGGTGATGGTCATCTTGGTCCCGATGCCAACCTCGCTGCTGATGTCGATGACCCCACCCATACGACTGATGTTGGTCTTGACGATGTCCATGCCAACACCACGCCCACTGATATCTCCCGCCGCTTCGCGAGTGCTGACCCCGGGCAGAAAGATCAACCCCAGAACATCTGAACGGCTGAGCTCGCTCGCTTCCTCGGCAGTGACGCGCCCCAGCTGGACCGCCTTTCGGAGCACCCCTTCCCCGTCAATGCCGCGACCGTCATCCTCGATCTCCAGCATGACGTGGTTACCCTTCTGGAAGGCATTGAGCGCGATGGTTCCGATCGAGGGCTTGCCCACGGCCTCCCGCTGTTCCGCAGGCTCGATACCGTGATCGATGGAATTGCGAATCATGTGCATCAGCGGGTCGCTGAGCTCCTCCACAATCAGCTTGTCGATCTCGGTCTCCGAACCGGTGATAACCAGCTGGATGACCTTGTTCACCTCCCGACTGATCTGCCGAACGATCCGGTCCAGCCGGTCGAAGATCTGCGCCAGCGGAACCATCCGAACTTCCAGGATACTGTCCTGCATCTCCGCCAGACGGCGGTCGAAACTGCGGTGCAGGCGCTGCAGTTCGGTTGCCGTGCCCCGCTGACCCTCGCGACGCAGACGCTCCGCCATCTTCGCTAGGCTGCCGCGCACGATGGCGAGTTCCCCCACGATATTCATCAGGCTGTCCAACTTGCGGATATCCACCCGCACCGTCTGACTGAAGGACTTCAGCGAAGCCCCCGGTGCGACCAATCCCGCGTCTGCCGCTCCGGCGGCTGCTGGCTGCAATTCACCCCACACCCGGGGCTCCTGCTCCGGCACCGGTGGCTCAACGGGCTTTTGCCCCCTCGCCACCTCCTCGATGACCAGGTTCTCGGCCTCCAGCACTTGCTCCAGGACGTCCTTGGCCTGGCGCGAGGCCACCAGCAGATCGAGATCGATACTGTCGATGCTTGCACTGTCTCCCGTTGGAAGATAGGTGATGATCTCTCCGTGCTGCTTGACCCGATCCTTGATCTCCTCGAGCGCCCGGTCGATGGTGGCCAGATCGAAGCGCACCCGAACTCGATACAGCCGGAGCCCCTCCTTGATACTGGTGCGGAGCCGGTGTTCCTCGTACTCGGTGAGGACCGCCAACATGCCCGGATCGAGCACGTAGTCGATCGGTTCGGGAGCACGCGCCGCCCGCGGTTGCCCGATTTGTCGAATGCGTTCGAATAGATCGTCGACATCGGGGGGGGATTGGTCGGAATCCTGTTGCGCCTGTGCGCTCAACATCTTGGTAAAGACATCGATGGACCGGAACAGGACATCCAGGGTCTCGTCGTTGACCTGCCGCCGACCCAGGCGCAGATCGTCCAAGACGTCCTCCAGCCGGTGCGCCAGAGCACCAACGCTACTGGCCCCAAACAGGCTGGAGAGGCCCTTGAGGGTGTGGACGGCACGGAAGCTCTCGTTGACCAGTGAGGGGTCGACCGACCCCGCTCTGCGGGAGTCGTCCAGCGCCAGCAGATTGCGCGAAAGGGTCTCGACCAGCTCTTGAGCTTCCGAGAAGAAATCCTCCCGAACTTTGTCGCCGGGGTCAGTCATGAGCCCCGCCCGAGGATCCTGACAATTGTCGTCTGACTTCGTCCGTCAACGCAGGGGCGGTGAATGGTTTGGCCAGATAGGCGTTAGCTCCCAGGCTCAACCCTCGCTGTCGATCTCGTTCCGCAGTCTGGGTCGAGATGAGTATGATGGGAGTATGGCGATGGGTCTCGCTGCGTCGGATGAATTGCACCACCTCGAGGCCGTTCACGTCCGGCATGTTGATGTCAGTGATCACGAGGTCGTAGCGGGCGCGCGGCAAGAGCCGTAGAGCATCAAACCCACTGGTCGCCTCCGCGATCTCGATTTCCCCGAGCTCCGGGCCCGCAGCCTCGATGGCTGCGCGCACGAAATGACGCATGCTGTGGGAGTCTTCCACGAGCAGGATGCGAACCATTTTCAGCGGACCCCCCGGAATGGGAAAAGCCGGCCACGCCGGACGAGCCAATGGTCGACTCGGTCCGGAGCCGTCCAGCACGGCGTAGAGCGATGGGGGATCTTCATGAAGTCCTGCCGCGGCGAGACAGCTGACCGATTCGGTCGCCGTGACGGAATCTTCATCATCCTAGTACCGACCCCCGGGGGCAAGCAGGGGAATTGGGTTTTGGCCGGCATTTGGCCCACCAGTCGAGCTGGGTATTTCCAGTGGTTCGGCTGCCCCCAGACCAAAATGGGATGCTTCGACCTGCCCGTCGGATTAGGCTGATAGGGTCGAGACCGTCATGGTTCATTCGCGCGACCCCGCGGACCCCCAGTTCGACGGTTCGGGTTCGGCCCTGGACGACGGGGCTCTGCAGAGCGGTACCGTTCGAGCCGCCCCCGCCGCGGACCAACCGCCCGGCATTCCCGGCGTCGATTGGTCCGGTTTGGAGCGCGTGCTCGAGCTTTTCGACCGTCGGGATCCCTCGCTTTTGGCACTGCGACGCCGTCTGGAGATCGAGATCAACGCCGTCCGACGCCAGGTTGATTTCCTGGTGGATTCGGGGATCCCTATGAGCCAGCGGGCTCAAGCGCGACTCTCTCCTGAACCGGGCGTCGCCGCGACCGAGAAGGAAACCCTCAAGCCTGGATCGGGTCCGCGGAGCCCGGAGCTGGCGCCGCCCAGCTTCTTCGAGGAGCGCGCCGCAGTCGAGGGCCCGCTCGGTCTGCGCACCCGATTGGATTCGGCACAGGAGCAGATCGAAGAACTGCTGATGGAACGAGAGCAGGCGGAGCGGATGCTCCGGCGGCTCTCCCAACAGCTGACAAGCCCGGTCGTCGCGAGTCTGGACCCAAGAGGAATGGATATCCCCGAGCCTCTCACCGGGGCCGAACCCGTCATGCGCGCCAGTCTCCCGCTGGAAACCGAGCAGGCAAACGCCCTCGACGAGCCGGAGCCGCCCGCTCGGCAAGCGCCGCCTCTGAAACGCAAACCCGATCCAGTGGTGTGTTCGCTGGGCGGCTACTCCATACCCGCCGGGGAGATCCCACCCGAAGAGCTGGGGTTACCCTCGCATCCTGTGCGGTCACGGCGATAGGCTCGGTCACCTCGCCTTCGGAACGCCACCGTGTGCCGCCCCTGCCCCGAATCCGAGTTCGCCCAGCGCGAAGCGCCTGCCCGACCCGGCGAATTTCGAGCCTTCGTCTTGGGGCGAGCCCCGCTGTGGCCTCCGGTGATCCTGGCGCCCATGGCAGGGGTCACCAACCTCCCATACCGACGACTCTGCCGGGAGCTGGGGGCACCGCTCTGCATCAACGAGATGGTCTCCGCGCGACCCCTGGCCGAGAACCAGCCCAAGACCTGGCAGATGGTGGGGTTCGCAGCCGACGAGTATCCCCGCAGCCAACAGCTGTATGGAACCTCACCGGAGTGGATTGAAAGGGCGGTCCGACGACTGGTGGACGACCAGCTGATCGACCACCTCGATCTCAACTTCGGTTGTCCGGTTCGGAAGGTCACGCGCCAGGGAGGAGGAGCCGCTCTGCCCCATCGTCCCCAGCTTCTCGGTCGCATCGTCGCGGCCGCGGTCCGGGCAGCGGGCTCGATCCCGGTAACGATCAAGTTTCGGCTCGGCCTCGACGAGGAGCACCTGAACTACCTGGAAACGGGCCACATCGCGGAAGCCTCGGGTTGCCAGGCGGTGACGCTGCACGCCCGCACGGCCGAGCAGTTCTACGACGGAGCGGCCCGTTGGGATGCCATCGCGGAGCTGAAGACCCATCTTTCCATCCCGGTGCTCGGGAACGGTGACGTCTGGGAGGCTGCCGATGCTCTGCGCATGCTGCGAACCACCGGGTGCGACGCGGTGGTGATTGGCCGGGGTTGTCTGGGCCGTCCCTGGCTGTTCGCCGAGTTGCGCGGTCTGTTCGACGGCCAACGTCCGTCGACGGTGATGACGCTGGGGTCCGCCTTCGATCTGATGCTACGACACGCTCGAGGACTGTGTGATTGGATGGGGGAGCCGGCTGCCATGCGAGCCTTTCGTCGTCATGCCACCTGGTACACTAAAGGCTTCCGAGGCAGCGCCCGACTCCGATGCAGCCTATCGGGGGTCGAATCCTTGGGCGAGCTGGAGGCGATTCGCCAATCCATCGATCCCACGCTGCCCCTGCCGGCCAGCGCGCTGCGCCTCCCCCGTGGAAAATCGGGAGGTCAGCAACGGGTGGTACTCCCCGATGGCTACATGGAGCCCGAGGAGAGTTCCTTGGAGCACGGGGTGGCCCCGGGCGCCCGTTGACGCAAGTTCGCTGACCGCCGTGACTGCGCCGTGCCGGCCAAATAACCAGGTGGGCGGAGGGACGCAGCTTCGGTTGACGGCCGCACGAACCAGGGTAGCCTCTGCTCAGTCATGGCCAACGTCGACCGAGCCCAGCGGGTCTTGCGTCATCGCTGGCTTCCATTCGTCACCCTGATCGTCTTGGCATTGACCTACGCCGGGCTCGCGCTGTGGTTGATCCCAGACAATCTGGACGAGGTGCAGGCGGCCGAGCCAGAACCCGAGTCCTCGTCCCGAGCAGCCGTCAAGGTGAACCATCAGGGAGGGGCTCCCGGTCGACCGCCCACCACACCCCGCTCGGCGCCGCGCAACTACTCGCGACCCGCGCGACCCACCGGCGCCATCCAGAGCTCGGTCAGCCGCGGGGTCACCTCCATCTCCAGTCCGCTGCGCCCAGCCTCGTTCGTCAGTTCGATTGCTTCACGCGTGGCGCAACTGCCCACCCCAGCAGCCCCGCCTCCACCTCCGCCTCCCCCGGAGGTTCCCACCCCCATCGTACCGGGTCCGGTTCCGGCGCTTCCGGTCGCAGCCCCACCAGCGGAAGTGGTGTCCCCCGAGGCACCTGAAACCGCGGAGACGCCAGAGACGCCCGAAGCAGCGACCGAGGAGGCTCCGGCCGGCAACGAGGAGACAGCCCCCGAGTCACCGGCGCCGGAGCAGCCCGAAGCGCCCGGTGGACAGCCCGAGGAGCCGGCGCCGAGCCCCGACGGCGCAGCCCCGGGCCCCGACGGTCCGCCCATCGTCAACCCCTAGTCGTCGTCGGCCTCGGCGTCCCAGCGCAGGCGAGCCAACGCCCGTCGATCCGCCTTGGTCGGGCGCCCCATTCCGCGCGGTCGGACGGCAATCCGCGGGGACGAGTCTCGCTCGATGGGTTCCGTGTCCTCGAACAGTTCGGTGGCTCGCGCCGGCGACTGCCGCTTCTCTTCCAGCGCCTTGACCCGGAGCTTCCTCTTGCCGGCCGGAGTCGCCGCCGCAACCCGATCGCCGACCCGAACCACGTGGCTGCTCTTGACGACCTGGTCGTTGACGCGCACATGCCCGCCCTCGCACGCTTGCTGAGCCAGGGTTCGGGACTTGTACAGCCGGGCAGCGCACAGCCAACGATCGATTCTGACCTCGTCCAACGGCCCAATGCTATCGCGTCCTTGTCCCACTGGGCAATCCGACGGGCCACCACCGCGGAGCCCCCGGCCTGCGGCGCACGACCCGACGACTTCGGCCAGATCCGGCTGCACCGCGTGCTGGCCTCGAATCGGACGAGCATGTTCGGCCGAGCTGTAGTATCCCGGAGGCGACATGTCGGCTTTAGCGCTGGAACGGCGCCCTCTCCCCAACCCCATGAGTGACGAACATCGCGCTTCGTTGCTCGAAAACCCTGGTTTCGGTCGCTTCTACACCGAGAACATGATCCTCATCCGCTACAACAACCCGGGTGGTTGGGGCGGGGCCAGCCTCGTTCCCTACGGCCCGCTGGAACTCTGGCCGGCGGCGTCGGTGCTCCATTACGGACAGGCCATCTTCGAGGGCTTCAAGGCATTTTGCCAACCCGACGGCGGAGTTGCGACGTTTCGTCCAGAGGCCAACGCACGACGCTTCCAGGCCTCGGCCCGGCGTTTGGCCATGCCCGAGATGCCGGTGGAGATGTTCATCGAAGCGGCGGATGAGCTGATTCGCCACGAGCGCCGGTGGATACCAACTGGACGCGGCAAGAGCCTGTACGTGCGTCCCATTCTGATCGCCACCGAGGCGGCCCTGGGGGTGCGTCCGGCGTCGGAGTACCTGTTCATGTTGTTTGGCTCGCCCTCGGGGTCCTACTTCGCCAAGGGGTCGGATCCGGTGGCGGTGTGGATCTGCGAGGATTATGTGCGCGCCGCACCGGGGGGAACCGGCGCCGTGAAATGCGCCGGCAACTACGCGGCCAGTCTACCCGCCCAGGCTCAAGGCATGCAGAAGGGCTGTGCGCAGGTGGTTTGGCTCGACGCAGTAACGCGCCGCAATGTCGAAGAGATGGGCGGCATGAACATCTTCTTCGTGTACCAAGAGAATGGCAAAACCACGCTGGTCACCCCCAAGCTCACCGGTTCGTTGTTGCCCGGGATCACCAGGGACAGCCTGTTGAAATTGGGAGCCGATCTCGGCTTCACGGTGGAAGAGCGGACGGTGACCATCGACAGCTGGCTGGAAGATGCGCGGACCCAACGGATGACGGAGGCCTTCGCGTGCGGAACCGCGGCCGTGATCACCTCCATCGGGTCGCTCCACGGACAGCACGGAGTGCTTCAGATCAACGACGGGACCACGGGACCCGTCGCGCAGCGACTCCGCAACGCACTACTCGACATTCACTACGGGGTCGCGGCCGATCCCTACGGTTGGATGCACCGCGTCTGCTAGGCCCCGCACCGAAGGGCGCTACTCGCGTCCGTTCCTGCTGCCCGGAGTGGGTGCGGTCACGCGAGCCGCTGGAATACTGGAGGCGCTGCGCCCCACGGGCAGCGGCGGGGGCCGAAGCGAGGGACGACGCGCCACCGCGTCACCTTCCTTGCGCTTTCGCTCCTCGAACACGACCAACTTGACCAGTGCTTCCGTGTCCGCGTCGCTGATGGGTGGACGGGTCACGTCGATGCTTGGCTCCAAGACCTCGGCCAGCGCCAGCATCGCCGTGCGCAGATGACCCTCGTTGGGGAAGGACTCGCGAATGCACTCGGCACGCTCCTCGTCCGTGCTGGCGTCCAACAGATCCTCGTACATGGACTCGATGGAGAGCAGGATCGGCGTGGTGAGGTCGTCGAGTCGCACCGGGAGCCGTTCGATCTCGCGTAGCCGCTGGATGGCTCGACCCCGAGCTTCGTCCTCACCGGCCGTGACGGGGGTAACCGGTGCCTCCACCGGAACAGGAGCCACCGGCGGTGGGGGAGGAGGAGCCGAGCGCCGCGCGGCGGCGCGACGGCTGGGACGCAACTCGGGGGACTTCTCCTCCGACTCGTCCTCGGTCTTGGGCGCCTCGACGGCCTCCGCGAAACCCTGCGGCGCGGCAATGCGCGCCAGGATGACTCCCTCCCAGGTGGCGTCCAGGGGAACAAAGCCCAAAAGCTGTGGCAACGGGACCACCTCCAACAGGCGTTCCTCATTGAGCGCCTCGTCGTCGCGACCGTGCTTGAGGGCGTGGGTTACGACCTTGCGCAGCTCCTCGGGGGGCAGGCTCTCCGCCACGCGGTCGAAGGTGATGCCGTCCGCGATGTCTTGCAGGGTGACCAGGCCCTCGTCCAGGGCGCATTCGAGCAGGAAATGCATGCGTCGAACCGCGCGTTCGTGCGCCACCGCTCCGTCACTCAGGTTGGTTTTGTGGAAGGAGTCCTCGAATAGGAACTTCCAGATTTCGGGGGCCTTTAGATAGCGAACCCGCTCGTCCGACGTGAAACAATCCATCAGAGCCTCGGGTGAGGTGACCTTCTCCTCCAGGGCCAGACGCAGATCCTCTGCCGCCGAGTCGATGGATTTCTTGGCCGCAATACGATCGTGTACGTTGGCCAACTTGACCAACAAACGCGCCCGAACCTCGTCCGCCTTCTCCAGGGCCCGCATGATGACCTGGGGACCGAAATGCTCCACGAACTCGTCCGGCGTCTGCCAGGCGTTGACCAGGGTGTGCTGCATCACACGCGACAGGAAGCGGTTCGAACCGGTAGAGAGATCGGAGGTGAACTGGGAGATGGAATCGGTCTCGAGCGGCTGCGACATGAAGGCGGATGCTACCCGGCCGAGGGGGCTTCGCCTAGCGCTCCACCGAGATTTTTCGACGCCGACGGAGCGCTTGTTCCGGGGTAAATCTCGCGAGAGACCTGCAGCGCTAAGCGAATTGTTCGCCCGGAACAGAAGGAATCGAACCCGGCCAAGCAGGCGTAGCCCACAACGGTCCAGTCCCATTGGCCGGCTCCGGTCCGTGATTGCGGGATGCCAGCAAAGCCAAGCGCCAGCGGCCCAAACCGGCCAACAGTACAGATCAGGGGAGACCGAAGTCGACGCGCAGGGTTGGATCGCGGTAGTAGATTTTGCACGGTTCCAGCTCGGACCTGGAGGAATCACCCAGCATGTCCCGTCTCTCCCGAAACGCCTGCCGCCTGTTCGTCTCCGCTGCCGCATTCGCCTGGGCAGCTGTCAGCCCCTCGGGGATCCCCTCCGCCCAAGCAGCCTCCATCATCCGGCACCCGGGACAGCACCCCATGTACGATTTCGAGCTCGAACCCCACTTGGTGGTGGCCTGGGACAACGCCCCCTGGGCTGACACGGGCCTCGGCATCGGTATGCAGGCCGCCATCCCGCTGATGCACAACGGGCCCATCGATACCATCAACAACAACATGGCGATCGGCTTCGGCCTCAACTTCTCGAGCTACAGCGACTGCAATGACTACCGGGGACCGGGGGATCCTCGTTGGGACGACTGCAGCGTGTACGGCATCCACCTGCCCATCGTCCTACAATGGAATTTCTACTTGACCGAGATCATCACCGTCTATGGTGAGCCGGGCCTGGGCATTCGTCATGTGTGGGGAGATTGGGAAACGGCGAACGGAGACTTCGATCATTCCGAGACCGATCCCATCCCCGTCTTCGGCGGCGGCGCCAAGTTCATGTTCGGCAGGACGGCGGGGCTCAACATCCGGATCGGTTATCCACTGTTCACCATCGGGGCATCGTTGCTCTTCTGAGCCGCCATGACCAAGGAGCAGACTCCCGAGGAGCCCATCCAGAGCTCCAACCTGACCAGTCGGATCTTCTCCGACCTGCGACGCCAGATCCTCAAGGGTGAGCTGGTGGCCGGAGAGCGCCTGCCCGGCGAGCGGGAGTTGGCGCAGAAGTATGATACCAATCGGAACACGCTGCGCGAAGCGGTGCGGCGCCTGGAGCAGATCCGGCTGGTAACGGTTCGGCATGGGCAAGGGGTGACGGTGGCCGACTTTCGTCGAACCGGCACGCTGGAGCTCTTGGCCCCGTTCATCGAGACGGGTCCCGATCTGGGCGAGGTCGCGCACATCATCGAGGACGTGTTGCCGGCACGCCTGGTGTTCATGGAGTTTGCCACCCAGCTCGCCATTCGGCGGGCCACGGGAGCCGACTGTGACACCCTGCAGGATCTGACCGATCTGCTGGTTGCAGCCTGTGATCGAGGCGACCGGGTGGTCATCGCGCATGGCTTCCACCGGTGGCTGGATGCGCTGGTGGAGGCCAGCCATTCCTTGGCAATCCGTTGGGTCGCCAACCCGTTCTTGGAGCTGTATCGGGACCTCATCGACCGCTTCCCAGCCCTGTGGGTGATCGATCCGGGTTTCCCGGACTACCTGCGCGGCCTGATGGAGGCCTTCCGCAAGGGAGACGAGGCGAAGGCCTCGGAGTTGAATCGCACCTACTACCAGCACATCGACCGGGAGTTGTTGCGCCTGTTGGACGCCCTGCTTTCGCTGCGCCGACGAGCCGCGGCCCGCAGCGGGGCTTGCGAGGATGGAACCGAGGATGGTCCGGTGGACGACGAGGGTCCGGCCGAGGGCTAATCCTTGGCACGGCTCCGAAGCTCGTCGAGCATCGAATCGAGCGGGAGCTCGGGCGCGAACTGGCAGCGCTGCCGGAACACGTCGTCTTCGACGACGACGGGGTATTTGAACAGATTGACCGCTCCGTGGGACAGGCTCAGCCCATGGAATCGACCCAGGGACCTCAGAAACAACGGCTCCGGTATGGGGACGGCCGTGGCGCCAGCCAGGCTGACCAGGTGGGACAGAGGGAGGGGGGCAACCCCACCCACGTTGAAGGCACCCGACAGTCCGTGCTTGAGGGCCAACCCAGCGGCGCGTGCCAGATCTCGCTCGTGAAGAACCTGGACCAACGGGTCGAAGCCCAGGACCGTAGGGACCCTCGGTCCTCGCAACCACCGGACCAAGAGCCCCGCCGCCGATCTCCCCAGGGAGAAGCAGGGTCTCAACACACAAACGCGAAAACGCGAACAGCAGGCGCCGAAGGCAAGAGCCATCAGATCGCCCCCCACGAGATCCGCAAACTCCGGGAAGGTCGACAGGCCATGGGGTGGATCCCACTCCCGGTGATAGAGGGGAAGATCAGGCGCCGCGCCGTAGTAACAGTGGCTGCCCAAATAGACGAGCTGCTCTGCGCCCGACCGAGCCATGGCCTGCAGGAGCCCCGACATACCAGCCAGGTTGGTTCTGACCCTTTCCTCACTCGGTGTTGCGGTAGGGTCCGCCAGATCCAAGTGCACGACGGCATTGGGTCGCTCAGCACGCAACACCTCGTCGAGGCTGGCGCTGCGAAGTTCGATGCGCGTCACCGACACCTGACTCGGGGCATCGGGCCATCCGTCCCCGTCGATCCCCGCAACGGCAAAGCCCAGCCCGTGAAGCTCCTGGGTGACCACCGGACCCAAGGGACATCCAATGCCGGTCACAAGGATTCGCATGGCCTGCCCAAGACCGACCCATACCGCAGCCGAACGACGAGACCATGCTGACCCAGCCATTTCGGGGACTGGCCGGCGGGCTTCACGAGTCGCGGCACACCGAGGTAGAGGTCAATTGTGTCACCACTGAAACTCTTCTCAGAATCGGGGATCACTATGTTTCCTGGCATTTCCGGCCTGGCGCCCCCTGTCGATCTGTCGTAGTAGGAAGAATTAGGGGAGGCTAGGCGTACGTTCAGTGCTGCACAGGCGTTTTCTGAATTTTCGTTCCCTCCTTCAGTCCAATCGGTGCTAGCCGCATGAGCAGAAGGAACCACCGCGGTGACAGTCGGTGGATGAACGTGATGCGCCAGTCGGCAGCAGCGTTCCGGAAGAATCATGAGTCTACGTTCCAAACGTCCCAGTCGTCGGACGGCTCGTCGCAGTTCTGCAAGCAGTAGGTCTCGGTCGGTTGCCAAGAAGGGGGGCAAAGCGCGCAAGCGTTCGGCGTCCGAGTCCAAGACCGGTTCTTCATCCCGCAAGCGCGCCGCCAAGGTCCGCTCGGCAGCCACGGCCAAGGCCGCACGCCGAGTCTCGACCCAGACCGCTCGCAAACCCTCGGCCCGGGGGGCCAAGAAGACCGCTCGTCGGACCCCCGCCAAGGCGGCTCCCAAGGCCACCACCCGACGCGCCAAGAAGACCGTCCTTCGTGCAGTTGCCGCCAAGGCCGCTCCCAAGGCCACCACCCGACGCGCCAAGAAGACCGTCCTTCGTGCGGTTGCCGCCAAGGCCACCACCCGACGCGCCAAGAAGACCGTCCTTCGTGCGGTTGCCGCCAAGGCCACCACCCGACGCGCCAAGAAGACCGTCCTTCGTGCGGTTGCCACCAAGGCCGCTCCCAAGGCCAGCGCCAAGCGGACCAAGAAGACCAGCTCTCGCGTTGCCCGAGCCAAGGTCAAAGGTGCAATCAAGGCCCGCGTCCTGACTGGCAAGGCGCCTGCCAAGACCAGGGCGGTCCGGGGCAAGACCGTGTCCCGTCTCCGCGCCGAGCCGGTTGCCAAGGCTAACCGGCGCTCGGTCGAGAAGCGAACCATCCGGCGCAAGACGACGTCAGCCTCGGTCGGGCGGGGCGCCGCCGGGAGAAAGGCGCTGGGGCGAAAGACAGTCCCGTTGCGCGGTCGCAAGCCTGCATCGAGCGCTCAACGAGCCAAGTCGGTTCGGCCGGTCCCGTCACGTCGCCCGCTGCCCGGCAAGCCCTCGCTCAAACCCGCCGCGGCTCCGAAGGCCAACAAGCTCCGATCGATCAAGCCGCCCGTTGGCCTCCCTGCGCGCAAGTCGTTGCCCGCGACACCGGTGGAGGAGCCGGTGCCCCCCTCCGAGGCGCGGGCGCTCCCGGTGGGAGTTCGTCGAGGACGCCTGGTCCCACGCTCCGAAGCCGGAGCTCCGCTGGTCGGCGAGGACCATGCTCGTGACTTCGAGCGCGTGGCTCGATTGATCGCCGACGCGGGACTGGACACGGATCTGCAAGGGGCCAGGGGCTATCTGGAGCCGTGGTTGAGTGGTGGTGATGTTCTGGCGCTGGTCACGCCCGATTGCGACGTACTGGGAACGGTGGTGGCCACGGCTACGGCTTTGCGCAAACGCATCCTGGTCGTCACCGGAGGTCGGGCGGCCAGCAGCTCGTGTACCCGCAAGCTCCGCCAACACGGACTGAGCGTGACCGAATGGCCCGACTCCGAGGAGCAGCAGAGTGAGCTTCGCCTCTCCCTGGAACAGGGACAGCGACCCGTCGTCTTCGTGCCGGTGGATGCCGTCGATCCCGTCGACGGACTGCCCGTGCTCGAGCACATCCAGTGGGATGGGGTGGTGCTGGACGAGGTGCAACGCACTTCCGAACTGGCTCGCGATTTCGATCCCCTGTTCGACCGCCTGGCTCAGGTATCGCCCTGTCTGGGGCGTCCACCAACCTTGGCCTTGGTGCGGGCGGCTCCTCCCAGCGTCAGAAGTGATCTGCCCCACCGTCTGGGCCTTCGAACGCCCATTCGGATCGATCGGGCCCCCATGCACGAATCCGTGACACTGAAGGTCGTGGCCACCGAGGTCAAGCAGCGCGCTACGGCGTTGCTGGAGCAGCTAGAGGCCAACCCGCTTCGTCCGGCCCTGGTGGTGTGTTCGAACCCACCCGAGGTTGATGAGGTGCTGAACCGGCTCCAGGCGGCACAGGTTGCCAGCCATCGCTTGGACGTTGGAACGACCGCTTCGAGCGACGACCCGACCGAGGACAGCATCGCCGTGGTGCAGGCGGATCGCCTGGGCCGCGCCCACATCCGTCCCCGGCTCCTGGTCCACTATCGCAGTCCTGCCTCCCTCGAACAGTACTGCCGGGACCTCTCGTGTCTGGATCACGCCAGAGGGGACGCGCAGAGCATCGTCTTCTCGACCCCCGACGACGAGGCCCACCTGAAGACCCAGTTGGATCGGGCTCGTCCGAAGCCCGAAGAGATCGTGGCCTTCTGCGTCGCTCTGGAACGCCACGCCAGCACCGACCAAACCGCCTTGGTCGACACCCTGTGTGTCACGGCGGGTTTCAATCGCGCCCGGGTGGAGCCCCTGCTGCGGCTCTTGACCAACTCGGGTTGGATCCAGACCGAGGGGGATTTCATCCGCATCCTGCGGGAACGGGCCTCGCTGCCCGAACGCGCTCGCTTCCTGGCCGCTCGAGTCCGCACCGCGAGGGAACGCGACGTGCAGCGCATGCGCAGCATGGCTGCCTACGTTTTGTCCAAGAACTGTCGCCAGGAGTCGATCCGGCGTCATTTCGGAACCACCATGTCCCGTCCCTGTGGGAAATGCGACGGGTGTCGGAATCACCCGCGACACGCCGCGACCGGACAGGCCCCCGAATCCCCAGGCTCGCCCGCGAACCAGACCGATGCCCACGCGCCCCGCCCGGTCAACGTCGAGCACAGCATGCCGACACCCATCCCAGCCTCCTCGTCAGAAACCCGGCGCGCCGAGGTGTTGGGGATTCTTCCGTTCCGTTCTCACCGCAAACTGCCCTAGCACAGGGCTGGACTCTGGGGCCGCCGCGGAGCAGGCTCTGGCTCGATGAGTGACGTCTTCGAGTTTCGCGGGACCGCGAAGGAGGAGTTGTTGGCTCTTCTTCGCGGTCAGCTCGAACAGGCCAGGACTGCGTTGCGCGAGCTCTCGGCCTCGGGCGGCCCCGAGACACTGCATCGCCTCCGCAAGCTCACCAAGAAGATCCGGGCACTCTGGCGCCTGGGTGCCGGGGACCTTCCGGGACGCGTTCGGCGAGAGGCGCTAGGGCAGATGCGGGAGGCCAGCGCGCTGTTGGCCGGGCACCGGGAAAGCACGGTGTTGGCCCACAGTCTGGCGGCGGTTAATCGACAGGCCGGAGCACCGCTCGGTGACACGGAGTTGAGCACCCTGCTCGATTGGTTGCGACGGACCGCATCGCTCCCGGCCGGAGACACCGCGTCACCGGCCGCGGTCGATGCCGTCGGCAGACACCTCTCGGGGCTCTGCGACTTGCTCGCCCCACCCGCCTTGACACACGTTACCTGGGCCACCATCGAGACCGGCTTTGCTCGAACCTATCGCCAGAGTCGGCGAGCATTTCGATGTGTCATTGCCGACCCCTCGGTCGAGAATGCCCACAACTGGCGGAAACGCTCCAAGGACTGGCTGTATCAGGCCCGGACCCTGCGTCTGCTCTGGCCCGAGCTGTTTTCGGCCGAGATCGAGGAGCTGCGCAAGCTTGGCGAGTGTCTGGGCGAACAGCACGATCTGGCCTTCTTGGGCGAACATCTGCGGGCTCTGCCCCTCGCTCTACCCTTCTCACCGACACGAGCCCTCTTGCTGGAGGCCGTCGAACGCCGGGGTGAGGAACTTGGAGTACTGGCGAGACAGCAGGGAGAACGCCTGCACGGCGAACGGACCAGCGCCCGAAGGCGTCGCCTCTGTGTCCTCTTCCGGCAGGCCGTGGCCATGAGCCCACGGCCCGATGACGGACCCGCCGGCGCTGCAGCCCCAGCCCGAACCATGGCAGAAGGCAATGGTGAACAGACCCCCCCGGGACTAGCCTCACGACCTCGGGAGTGAGTGTTGAACGTTCGGCTGCGTCTCTCGGTTCGAGGCTCGGTACAAGGGGTCGGCTTTCGTCCCTTCGTGTATCGGGAAGCCCAACGGCTCGGCGTGGCAGGGTGGATCAAGAACGATCCTCAGGGGGTCACCCTGGAGGCCGAGGGCTCCGAGAATTCGGTGCGGGAGCTGTTGCGGCGAGTCACCCAGGATGCCCCCTTCCCGGCGCGAGTCGAGGATTCTGACTGGGAACCGGTCGACCTCCAAAACGAGACCTCGTTCCGCATCCTGCCCAGCACCTCGGGCGGAGCCCGGGAGGCCACGTTGCTGGCGGATCTGGCTCCCTGCGCGAACTGCATCGCGGAGCTGGACACGCCCGGCGACCGCCGCCATGGCTACCCCTTCACCAATTGCACGCACTGCGGTCCCCGCTTCACGATCATTCTCGACCTCCCTTACGACCGCCCCAACACCACCCTCCAGAAGTTCGTTCAGTGTCCGCTGTGCCAGGCGGAGTACGACGATCCCGGTAATCGTCGCTTCCACGCCCAGCCCAATGCCTGCCCTCACTGCGGCCCTTCGGTTCGCCTGCTCGATCCCGAGGGGCAGGTGGTGACCGAGAGGGAAGCGGCCCTGGCAGCAACCGTGGCGTTGCTGCAAGCAGGCGGGATCGTGGCCGTACAAGGCGTGGGAGGATTCCAGATCCTGGTCGACGCCACCCGACAGGACTCGGTGGCCCGGCTGCGGGAGCGCAAGCACCGTTGGGAAAAGCCGCTGGCGGTGATGGTGCCCAATCTGGCTTGGGTCGAGCGACTCGTAGAGCTCGATGACACGGAGCGCGCTGTGCTCGCCGGCCCCCAGGCACCCATCGTCCTTTTGCGCCGTCGGGCGGGGACCGAGGTGGCCCCGGGCGTCGCGCCGCACAATCCGTATCTGGGTCTGATGCTACCCTCCAGTCCGCTGCACCATCTGCTACTGGGCGGGGTGGACCGCCCGGTCGTCGCGACCAGCGGCAACCTCAGCGAAGAGCCCATCTGTATTACCCCGGAACAGGCCGTGTCTCGCCTGGGTGCGGTGGTCGATGGGCTGCTCGTGCACGACCGACCCATCGCGCGCCATGCGGACGACAGCGTGGTCCGCGTTACGGGAGCGCAGCCCCGAATCCTGCGCCGGGCCCGCGGCTATGCCCCCCTGCCCATCCTGCTTCACAGACGCTCACCCAGCATCTTGGCCTTGGGTGGTCACCAGAAGAACACCGTGACCCTCCTGGTCAACCATCGCGCGTTCGTCAGCCAGCACATCGGCGATCTCGACAACGCCGAGACACTGGCCGTCCTGCAAGGGGTCATTCAGGATTTCCTGCGCCTGTACGAAGCCCAGCCAGAGTGCGTGGCCTGCGATCTCCACCCCGACTACGCGAGCACCCTGCTGGCGGAGCGCCTGACTTGCCCGAATGGTGCCTTGGCCGGGATCCCACGTTTGGCCGTACAGCATCACCACGCCCACCTGGCGTCTTGTCTGGCCGAGAATGGGTCTTGCGGTCCAGCCCTGGGAGTGATGTGGGACGGCAGCGGGCTGGGTACGGACCGGACGTTGTGGGGTGGGGAGTTCCTGGTTGGCGACTGGCGTGACTTCGAGCGGGTCGGACATCTTCTGCCCTTCGCTCTGCCCGGTGGCGAAGCGGCAACGCGCAGTCCGCATCGCATCGCCCTGTCGCTGTTGCACACGACCTTCGGTCCCGAGAGCTTCGCTGACCAGACTCTGGCCCCGGTCAGAGCAACGTCGGAAGCGGAGCGCAGGACGCTTCTTCATATCCTGGAGCGACCGGCTCTTTCTCCTCTGACCTCGAGCGTAGGCAGGCTGTTCGACGCGGTCGCCAGCCTGCTCGATCTGTCCCAACGAACGAGCTACGAGGGACAGGCGGCCATGGCCGTCGAGTTCGCAGCGGGAACCCAGTCCGCGCCCGCATACCCGTTCCCCTGCATCGAGAGCGGGGTCGGCCCGCGCGCCAACTGGGTACTGGACCCGCGCCCCCTGGTAGCGGCCATCGTGACCGACCTGGCTCGCGGTGTGGAGGCATCCCGGGTCGCAGCCCGTTTTCACGCCTCCCTGGTCGAATCGGTGGTCGAGCTGGCTTCTCGGCTCCAGGTGGGGGAGGTAGCCCTGTCCGGCGGCTGTTTTCAGAACCTGCGACTCGAAACGGGTTGTCGAGAGGCCCTCGAAGCTCGGGGGCACCGCGTGCTACTCCACCGTCAGGTGCCACCCAATGATGGTGGGCTGTCGCTCGGTCAGGCCGCCGTGGCCGCGGCGAGTCTCTGGGAAGACGGAAGCTCTCCCCCAACCTGAGGATCATCAAACATGTGCCTGGGCGTACCGGGAAAAATCGTCTCGCTGGGTGAGGGTCCGACCGGACTCCCCATGGGAAAGGTCGACTTCGGCGGCGTGCAGATGGACATCTGCCTGATGTACACGCCGGAAGCGCAAATCGGAGACTACGTGCTGGCCCATGTGGGTTTCGCTCTGAGCGTTCTGGACGAGGCGGCGGCGCAACAGCTCTTCACCGATCTGGCCCAGATCGCAGCCCTCCAAGGGGTTGGTGAGCCGCAGCCGACGGCACCTGCCGAGGACGAAACACGGTGAGGTTCGTCGACGAATACCGGGATCCCGAACGAGCCCGCGGCGTGGCCGAGGCGCTGCGCCGGCGGGTGACACGCCCCTGGACGATCATGGAAATCTGCGGGGGCCAGACCCACACCATCCTGCGCTACGGGATCGATCAGCTCCTTCCCGAGGGCGTATCGCTGGTGCATGGACCCGGCTGCCCAGTCTGTGTGACCCCCATCGAACTGGTGGATCGAGCGGTGGCGCTGGCTCGGCAAGAGGGTGTGATCCTGACGTCGTTCGGCGACATGCTGCGGGTACCGGGCAGCGGCGACGATCTGTTGCATGCCAAGAGCGAGGGGGCGGACGTGCGCATGGTGCTTTCTCCGCTGGAGGCAGTGGCCCTGGCCCAGCGCCATCCGGATCGACAGGTCGTGTTCTTCGCGGTCGGCTTCGAGACCACGGCACCGCCCAATGCCATGGCCGTTCTGGAGGCGGAGCGGCTCGGGCTCGACAACTTCTCCATCCTCTGCGCCCAGGTGCGAGTCCCTCCCGCCATCCAGGCCCTCTTGGATTCAGAGGACAACGTGGTTCAGGCACTGCTCGCCGCAGGCCACGTGTGCACGGTGATGGGCACCACTGAGTACGAGCCCCTGGCTCAGAGGTACCGGATCCCCATCGTGGTCACCGGGTTCGAGCCACTGGATCTGCTGCAGGGGATCTACCACGCGGTGGATGCCCTGGAACAGGGGCAGAGCCCGGTGCGGATCGCCTACGCACGCACGGTGACCCGAGCCGGGAATCCCACGGCGCGGCGGGTGATCGAGCAGGTGTTCACGGTGTGCGATCGGGCCTGGCGCGGCATCGGCACCATCCCGGACAGCGGCTTCCGACTCGCCCCCGCCTACGCGCGCTTCGATGCCATCCAGCGCTTCGGGTTGCCGGAACCGGTTGGTGTCGAATCGAAGCGGTGCCAGGCAGGCCAGGTCCTGCGCGGGATCCTGCCCCCCAATCGATGTCCGGCCTTCGGCACCGAGTGCACGCCGGAGCACCCCCTGGGCGCCCCCATGGTGTCCTCCGAGGGCGCCTGCGCAGCGTACTTTCGCTATGCGAGGTTCACCCCGACTTCGACCTCTTGAGCCCGTCATTCATGACTGACCCCCATCGTCCCCCGTCATCCTTCGTCCTGTCCTGCCCGGTACCCCAGGGACTGCCTTCCACGATCCAGCTGGCGCATGGCGGTGGTGGGCGCTTGACCGAGCGCCTGCTCTCCGAGCTCTTCCTGCCCGCTTTCTCCAATCCGGCGCTGGCCAAGGCTCACGATGGAGCCGAACTCTCCCTGCCCGAGGGGCGAATCGCCTTCAGCACCGACGCCCATGTGGTACGGCCCCTGTTCTTTCCTGGAGGGGACATCGGAACCCTGGCCGTCAACGGGACGGTCAACGATCTGGTGGTGTGCGGAGCCAAACCCTTGGCGCTCAGCGCCGCGTTCATCCTGGAGGAGGGGCTACCCCTTTCGGTGTTGGCCCAAGTGGTGGAGTCGATGAAGCGGGCAGCCGGTGCCGTCGAAGTCCCCATCGTCACCGGGGACACCAAGGTCGTGGATCGGGGCAAGGGGGATGGGGTCTTCGTCACCACCGCCGGAATCGGGGTCGTCCATCCCAAGGCCCAGATCTCCCCGGACCGAGCCGCACCCGGCGACGCGGTGTTGCTCTCGGGACCCATCGCCGCGCACGGCGTGGCGGTCCTTTGTGCCCGTGAGAATCTGGGCCTGTCCGGGATCGAAAGCGACTGTGCCGCCCTCCTGCCGTTTATCTGGCCGTTGTGGGACCATTTCGGAGAAAGCCTGCACGTGCTGCGCGATCCGACCCGGGGCGGCGTGGCAGCGGCCCTGCACGAGATTGCCAGGGCCTCCGGGGTAACGGTGGAGCTGGAGGAAGCCGCGATTCCGGTGGCCGAGTCGGTTCGCGGCGCCTGCGAACTGCTGGGCCTCTCGCCGCTCCACGTCGCCAACGAGGGAGCCTGCTTGCTGTTCGTGCAACCGGACGTCGCCGAGTCGGTACTGGCCACTCTGCGCCGACACCCCCGGGCAGCCCAGGCTTGCCGTATTGGCACCGTGAAACGCAGCGATGAGCCCGCGGTCGTCCTGCGCACACTGCTCGGTACCACGCGGATCGTCGACTGGCTCAGCGGAGAGCAACTGCCCCGCATCTGTTGAACGGCCACGGGTCGTGGCTGCGGGGCCCAGGCCCAACTCGAACCGAGCCCAGGGTTAGGGGTGCACGGCCATCTCGTCCCGTGAGCGCACCAGCCAGTCCACCAGCGCGTCCAACCCCTCTCCGGTCTGGGCCGAGAGAGGCAAGAGCTGGGGATGGGGATTGACGCGCCGGAGGGACTCGGCAAAGCCCTCGAGGCCAATGCCGGGCAGATGAGGCAAAAGATCGAGCTTGGTGAGCAGGACCAGATCGGCCGTCTGGAACATGACCGGGTATTTCAAAGGCTTGTCCTCACCCTCGGTCACGCTCAACGCCACGACGTTCTTGGCCTGCCCCAGATCGTAGATGGCCGGACACACCAGGTTGCCGACGTTCTCGATGAAAAGGTACTGGGCGCTGTGCCAATCCAGATCGTGCAGGGCGCGATGCACCAGGCGCGCATCGAGGTGGCATGCCGAGCCGGTGGTGATGGTCAGGGCGGGGATGCCGGCCTCTCGCAGGCGACGGCCGTCGTTGTCGGTGGCGAGATCCCCGCTCAAGGCACAGAGCGAACCCTGACCCAGTCGCTTGGCCAGCGCCTGAAGGACGGCCGTCTTCCCCGAGCCCGGTGAACCCATCAGATTGATGGTGAACAAACCGGCCGCCTGGAAATGCTCCCGGTTGTGCGCTGCGTCCCGGTTGTTGGAAGACAAAAGGCTCTCCTTGAGCTCCACGGGGACCAGATTGGTGTCACCGCAACCGCAGGTCTCGCACATCGAATGACTCCACCACCAGGGCTTCCCAGGCCGCCGAACCGGCACTGGACTCGGCGAGTCTGCCACGGATCGCGCCCCGCGGACACCGAAGTGAGCGTACCCTCGTCTGGACCATGGCCCCTGTCCACCATGTGTACCTGGTTCCCGGGATGTTCGGCTTCGGCCGACTCGCAGGGGTCGACTATTTCCATCACGTGCGGGAGGCCTTGACGGAACGATTCGCGACGGCAGGGGTGGAGCTGGTCACGGAGGTGGTCCCCACGCCCCCCACCTCTTCCCTGCGCCATCGTTCGCGTATGCTGGCCGAAGCGATCCAGCACACGCTGCGGGACACCGAGGGGCCCATCCATCTGGTGGGGCACTCCACCGGTGGTCTGGACATTCGCCTGGTCCTGTCCCCGACCACCCGGATCGGGGGCGATCCCAATCTCTTGAGCTTCGTGTCGCGGGTGCACAGCGCCGTGACCATGAACACGCCCCACTACGGGACGCCGCTCGCCGGGTATTTCGCCACCGTCGCCGGAACGCGCGTCCTTTACGCGCTGAGTCTGCTCAGCATCGTTTCCCTGGCGGTCGGCGAGCCTTCTCTGTCCCTCTTCTCCAAGTTCCTCTCTGGACTCGGCAGCCTCGACGCTCTGTTCCAGGGTGACCTGGGTCTGGCCAACCGGGTCACCGACACGCTCTCGAAGATCGTGGGCCGCTCGGGGCGCGGCGAAGTCGTAAGGTATCTGCACAAGGTCCGCATCGATCAGGGCGGAATCATCCAGATCATGCCCGAGGCCATCGATCTATTGAACGCCGCAGCCGAGGACAACCCGGCGGTCCGCTACGGCTGTATGGTCTCCGCGGCTCCTCCACCCATCCACATCAAATTCGTGGAGCGCTTGAGCTCTCCGTATGCTGCGGTCACGGCAGCCCTGTACTCCACCGTGTACCAGATCACGGCGCAGCGTTCCAGGGTGTATCCCTATGCGGAACCCACACCAGCCCAGCGGGAACAGCTCAAGTGGATGATGCCCAAAGGAGTGGATGAGCGGTCCAATGACGGCATCGTACCCACGCTCAGCATGTTTTGGGGACAGCTTCTGTGGTGCGGCGAAGCCGATCACCTGGACATTCTGGGATACTTTCACGATGACGAGAAGCCGCGCCAACACGTTGATTGGGTGACCAGCGGCGCCCATTTCACCCGGTCGCGATTCCGCCAGGCCATGGACGCCTTGGCCAGGTTCCTTCTACAATCCTGAACCACTACAGCAAAAAGAGCCGATCGATGACGCGGGCGGGCACGGTTGGAAGATGGGCTTTGGCCTTGGTGCGTCGGAAGATCATGACGCCCCCTCGTTCGGGATTGGGGCGCTGATAGGGTCGGAAATGCCGCCATCCGATCTCTGGGCGTGTGCCGTCATACCAGTACTGAGGAAGGGTCTCGGCCCATTCGAAACTACCTTGGCCGTACAGCTCGTCGAGCCAACGTAACAAGCGCCGCGGCGGGTGCTTGCCGGCGATGATGACATCCGGCACCACCTGCTCGAAGAATAGGCTATGGCGCAGCTCCCCTCGGTGCTTACTGGCAAAGCGGGCGGTGTTGCTGGCCATGCCGCAGAAGCGATGCGAAGGGCGGTAATACATCTGCGGGATGGCCGTGTACAGCGGCACCATGAACACGCAGTCGCTGGTCGAGACGTTCTCGGTCAGGTACGTGCTGATGGCATCGGTGGCCAGAACCGTATCGTCAACCTGCTCGCGCAGGTACTGAGCCAGACGACTGTGCAACCCCAGCTGCCCCAGGAAATTGAGGGACAAGAGGTTGGTGGCGAGCAGGAGAAAAAGGAAAGCGCCGGTGACCCAGCGCCGGCCTACCTGGCCCAGGAGCTCCACGACCAGGGCGGCCGTGGCCGCACCCAGGGGAAGCAGCGGCAGGTAGTAACGCACATGGGCGTCAGTCTCTTTGTATCCATTGTCCGGCGACAGCGCAGCCGTCGCTACGATGATGGCCAAGGCATAGGCAAGGGACCAACCGATGGCCCGGGAGAGCTCGTGGGCCCTCTTCTTCAACCAGACCCAACCCAAGAACCAGAACAGCAGGATCCCCGCCGGCCAGAGTTCGAAACGACTGGCGTCGCGTGGGACCAGCCACAGCCGTCTCAACAGCAGTGACCAGCGATCCCCTGGTCCGCTGGTCTCGAAGGCCAAAGCCCGGGTCAGCGTCCCCGGGTTATACGCCGAAATCCAGACGATCCCCGCCACCCCCAACAGGGCAGCACAGCCAAAGAGGATGAGAGTGGGGCGCACGCGATAGCGTTGCCGTAGAAGACTTGCGGTGATCAACAGGGCGGTACTGGCCGCCGCTAGGTAATGGGAGAGGACCAAGAGGCCAAAACACAGAATGGCCAAGAATACCCACCCGTAAAGGCGCCGCCCCCGCCGACTCTCCGCGAAGGCCCACAGCACCCCCAGGCAGAAGGTCATGACCATCGGGTAATAGCGAACCTGACGAATGAACAGCAGCCAGGGAACGTTGAGGGCCAACAGCCAGGCGGGGAGAGCATGGGTGCTTTCGCGGTCGAACTCACGCCGGTACCACAAGGCCAAAAGGGGTACGGCCAACACGCCCAAGAGCACGAAGGGCAACCTGAGCTCGGCGTTCCCAGTGCCGAACCACCTCATGCCCAGAGCCGCCACCAGGTACTGCAGCGGCGGAGCACCGGAGCGGTTCATGTTCTGGTCGACGCCGCCGTGCATTCCGTAGGCCAACAGATTGTGACCGTCCCAAGCCGTCAGGCGACCGGTAGCCAAAAAGTTGCGCGCCATTACGGCGGTGTTGGCTTCATCGTCCCAGAACGCGTTGTGACCGAGCCCCAGTAACGCCAGAAGGAGCGCCAGCAGCGTGGCGTAGACGACCTGATAGGGGGCGCTGAGCCAACGGCGCGGCAGGACCGGCTGGACTGGGGTAGAGGGGGCGGGGCTCGGGCCTTTGGGCTGCGAGGCCGCAGGACGCCGACCCGCACCGGCTTTCTTGGACTTGCGACGACTCATCGACATCCCATAGGGGCCAGGATACTCGAACCGACACGGATTGTGGCTGGTCTTCGTCCCAAGCTTGACTAGCATGGGGGCCACCAGGCTCGGCGGTTTCCCGATGGACATCCTGTGCAACTGCTACGAATACCCGCCCTTGGGGGGCGGTGGGGGTGTTGTCGCCGATGGCCTGGCCCGGGCCTTCGCTGCCACCGGAAACTCGGTGGACCTCGTGACAATGGCGTTCCGCGGCCTTCCCCGCCAGGAGAACCTGCCTGGTTTTCGCGTGTTCCGAGTGCCCGCCTGGCGGCGGCAGCTGCACTACTGCTCTCTGCCCGAAGCGGCGACCTATGTGTTGCCGGCCTGGAAACGCCTGACCAGCCTGGCCAGACACCACGAGTATCGGGTCGTTCATTCCCATTTCATCCTACCCGACGGCGCCCTGGCCTGTGCCCTTTCCCGCAAGACTGGCCTGCCATTCGTCATCACGGCACATGGCTCGGACGTCCCTTCCTACAACCCCGACAGACTCAAGCTCGCCCATCAGCTGCTCTCGCCGCTCTGGAATCGGGTGGTTCGCTCCGCAGCCCGCGTGATCTGCCCCAGCCAACGCCTGGCTTCTCTGTTGCTCGAGTCCTGTCCCGAAGCTCGGGTTACCGTCATCCCCAATGGCCTGGAGCCCGCCACATTCCGCGCCGATCGACCCAAGCAACCCAGGATCCTGGTCGCGACCCGCCTCTTGCCGCGCAAGGGGATAAGGTTCTTGTTGGAGGCGGCGCAGCGAACCCAGCTGACGCGCGAGATTCACGTCCTGGGTGACGGCCCCGAGCGCGAGAGCCTGGTGCACCTCGCGCAGGATCTGCCCCACCCTCCCGTCTTTTACGGTTGGGTTGCCAATCGCTCCTCGGAGTACCTCGAGGCCTTCGAGACCTCGGACATCTTCGTCCTACCCTCCGAATCCGAGAACTTCCCGATGGTCCTGTTGGAGGCCATGGCCGCCGGAATGGCCATCGTCACCACCCAAGGCACGGGTTGTGACGAGGTGGTGGGAACCGACGCGGTGCTGATTCCACCGCGCGATCCCCAGGCCCTTGGTCAGGCTTTGGCGCGGCTCGAATCCGATCCGGCAATGGTACAGGCGCTGGGACAGGCTGCCCGACGTCGGTTCGTGGAGCGGTTCTCCTTCGCGGCGGTCGCACAACAGTACCTCGCTGTCTTCGAACAGGTGGTAGGCTCGTCCGGTTCGGTCGAAGCCCCAGCAGCCCGAGCCTGATTTCATGCCCTCCCTGCCCTCCCCCATCCAGCTTTCCGTCGTCGTGCCCCTGTATGACGAGCAGGACGCGTTAGCGCAGCTCTATGCTGAGCTCACGAAATCTTGCTCGGCTCTGGGCCGAGCCTATGAGCTCATATTCGTCGATGATGGCAGTCAGGACGAGACCCTCACCCGCCTCAAGGAGCTGGCCCGCGACGACGCCCGGGTGACTGTGATCTCCCTTCGGCGCAATTTCGGCCAGACGGCAGCCTTGAGCGCCGGCATCGACCGGGCTCAGGGTGAGGTGATCGTCACCCTGGACGGTGACCTCCAGAACGACCCCGCCGACATCCCTCTTCTGTTGTCCGAACTCGATCGCGGTTACGATCTGGTCAGTGGCTGGCGCCATCCGCGCCAGGACCCGCTTCTGACCCGGCGCCTGCCCTCCAGCGTCGCCAATTTCGCCATCTCTCGGCAGACTGGCGTGGTCCTGCATGACTACGGCTGTTCGCTGAAGGCCTATCGTCGCGAGGTCCTGGCCAGCCTCAGGCTGTACGGCGAGATGCACCGATTCATCCCCGCCGTGGCAGCCTGGTACGGGATCCGCCTGGCCGAGATCAAAGTCAACCACCGACCCCGCACCACTGGCCGCACCAAGTACGGGATGGGACGCACGTTGCGCGTCCTTCTGGATCTGATGCTGGTAAAGTTCCTGCTTTCCTACTCCACCAAGCCCATTCAGATCTTCGGACGCTACGGGTTGTTGTCTCTGTTTGCTGCGAGCTTGGCCCTCTTGGCCACCGTCGCCATGAAGATCTGGCAGCACACGGACATGACCGGCAACCCCTTGCTTCTGATGGCGGTCCTCCTAGCCGTGGTGGGCGGCCAGATGATTGCCCTCGGCATCCTGGGGGAGATGAACGTGCGCATCTACCACGAGAGCACGGGCCGACCCATCTACGCCATCCGCGAGGTGTTCGGTGCCGGCGCCAAGCCGACGGCGCCCACGGATCGACGGCTCCCCGAATAGCCGCGCGCCGAACCCTTACGGATTCGGCGCGCGATAGGGCTCGGTCTGCCCGACGATTGCGGAAACTTAGCCGCTGGTTGTCGTCGTGATACTGCCCGGGCCGATCCCGGTGATGCAGCCGGTGGCCGTGTCCTGGATCCCATCGAACGAGATCTTGATGGTGCCGTCAGCCATCAACACGAACTGGAAACTGTTCGAGCTCTTGGTCATGTTGAAGTGCTGGACCTCGCTATAGGTCACGACCATCTTGGAACTGCTGGAGTAGACCAGGATGTCGTCGTTGATGGTGGCTCCATCCGTGGTGGTCCCGCCACGGGTGTCCAGATCGTCGAACATGGCCGAGATGCGGGGGTGGTTGACCAGGAAGTACTCGACCGACTCGGTGTACGTCGCGTCGCCCCGACTGAACGTCAGGTAGCCGTTTTCTCCCACGAACACCTGGTCGTAGGTCGTCCCATAAAAGACGAAGGGGAACTCCGGGGTCAGGGTGTCATAACAGTCGTCACAGTTGGTGGCGGTGTCGTCGTTACCGGTGTCGGTGGGGTCGCCCGCCCATAGGCTACCCACGTCGCTGTCCCAAGCCAGGGCTCCCGCCGTCACCGTGTAGCTGGTGTGATTTGCGTCGGGCACGAAGGTCAGGGTGTAGCCGTTCAGATCCAGCGGGATGTTGCTGTCGAAGCGCTGGTAGATGGCGTACATGGCCGTGCCCACGAACCCGCCCGCCATGGACAGATCGATGTGGTGGCTTTGGGGGAGCTGCGCGGAGCAATTCTCGTCCACGGTTTCGTTGCAGTTGTTGTCCTTCTCGTCGCAGAACTCGGGGGCTCCCGGGTAGCGGGTCGCGTCGTTGTCGTCGCAGTCCGTCTCGGGAGGATAGGTGTCGCCGTCTTCGTCCACGATTTCGTTGCAGCCCTCGTCGGTCTCACCGTCGCAGTCGTTGTCTGCCTCGTCGCAGACCTCCGGCGCGTTGGGATTGGCGGCCGCGTTGTTGTCGTCGCAGTCCTCGGGAGCCGCCACGCCGTCGCCGTCCTGGTCATCCGGGGTGGTGGAACAACCCTCGTTGGTCTCGCCGTCACAATCGTTGTCGATCTCGTCCTCGCAGGACTCCGTGGCACCGGGGTGGACGGCCGCGTTGGCATCGTTGCAGTCCTCTTCCGCCGCGTAGCCGTCATCGTCCTCGTCAACCACCGGTTCGATGACCCCATCACAGGTGTCCGAGTCGAAGCGCAGGTTGTCGATGAGCGCCGCCGTGTCCACGGCCGTGTCGCCCACGTCGCTCACCACGAAGGAGAGGGTCAGCGGGGTGTTGGAACCGGCCAAGTCCGAGACGTCGACCGAGACTCCCTTCCAGGAGGTCGCTCCGCCGTAGGTGGAGCCCTCCACCTCCGTCATCTCCGCGTCCGCTACCCGCTCCTCGATGAGCAGGGTCGAGCTCTGGCCCATGTAGGCGATGACGTCGAACAGATCGTTGTATTCGCTGTCAACGTAGTCGGGGTACTCGTTGGACAGGAAGCGGTAGGAGAACCGGAGCGAGCTTGCGCCTTCGGGGACGTTCAGAGTCAGCGCAAGCGAACTAGTCTTGTTGTCCTCGGCGTTGGTGCCGGTCGTCATCAACGCCATGCCAGCCCCCTGCTGAGGCGCGATGTTGCCCAGCGAGCTCACCACGGCGGTGTTCCCGGACGTCGCATAGGCCTCTTCTTCGGGGGTCTCGTCCAGGCAGCCACCCGGCAGCCCCTCGGCGATGGCCGCAGGCGTCGTCAGCACGATGTCGACGGTCTGGGGCTCGTCCGCCACCGGGACGTAGGAGTTGCCATAGGCGCCCGTTTCGGGGTCGTTGACGTAGATGGTGACCGAGCCGATGGTGTCCGGAATGGCGAAGTAGCCCTGGTCATCGGTCACGCCGACGAAGATCCCACCGCTCGATTGGACGTACACCCCGCCCACTCCGTCTCCATCGGAGTTGGTGACCTGCCCCACCGTGAGACCCGTGTCCCCGTCGGTGGTGACGAGGATGTACGTACCGGACTCGTCGACCCCAGCCTCTCCGGGGAAGGTGTCCGCGTCCGCGTCGTTGTTGGTAACGATGGTTTCGCCGTCCTCGGAAACGGAGGCCGTGCCCACCACGTTCACGCCCGAGGTCCCGTCGGGTAGCTCCACCACCTCGACCACCAGGATCTGGCTATCCGGGTCGACGTCCGCCCCGTTGGGGACACTGATGACGGCGGGGGTTTCCGCCGGCTCGTCCATCGTGACCAGTACGCCGCCCGCCACGTCGAAGGTGTGACCGTTGACCGTGAGATCGGCGATGCCGATGTCCTCAACCGTCACCCTGGTGCCCTCGGGGAGGCTCCCGTCGCCGAAAGTGAGGATGGTGCCGCTCTCGGTGGTGGCGCGTCCACCCTTGCCGTTGTTGCCGATCACCAGGGTGTCGGACTCTTCCGGAGCGACGCACTCGCCATCCTCCGAGCAGACGTCGTCACCCTCGCAGTCCGAGTCCTCTTCGCACTCGGCCTCCGGAGCGACGCACTCGCCATCCTCCGAGCAGACGTCGTCACCCTCGCAGTCCGAGTCCTCTTCGCACTCGGCCTTTGGGGCCACGCATTCACCATCGTCGGAGCAGACGTCGTCCCCCTTGCAGTCGGAGTCTCTCTGGCACTCCTCGTCGGAGTCATTGTTGTTGGTTGGGTTGTCGGTCTTGACCTGACAGGCCGCTGCGAGCAGCACTGCAGTGAGTGTGAAGAAACCAAATCGGGCCAGTGGATGGATAATAAGTCGCATGACAGCTAACAACCCCAGGCGGCAAGATCCGTCAAGGGATAAGGGGCAAAATCGAAAAAGTGTGTCAGACAAGGTGGGACACGAACAAATCCGCAGTCTTCGGGCCGAACTGAGAACGACGTTGTCCGTCTGCTGCGCCGAGCGAGACACACTCTATAATAGATCACCACATCAATGGGTGAACCGCCGGTCGTTCCAGCCGAGCATCGGCTTGCAGAAATGGGACTTGGAAAACGAATGTCGGGTTTTGCTTGTCGATACGACTCGCTCCAAGGTAAACTGGAGGGTTTGTGTGTGGCGGACCAGCTCGACGAACGTCACCTGTCAGCGTCGTGTCGAGCGGACACTGGACGGTGCCTCGCCCTCGCACCGCTTCGCGCACCACACCAAGATCCAAAGCGGCATGGCGAATCGAGCTCCGACGCCGCCAGGCAACTTGGCACACTCGAGCGCAACGAGAGAGCATTGTGGGGCGCTGCGGAACCAATGTCGGCTCCGCTGTGCCCAGGAGCCAGGTTGCATCCGGCCGCGTGAGCGCCGCCGTCTATTGGGGGCTAGCCAACCTGCTGAAACAAAGCTGAAACATTGAGCTGGGTTCCGGTCATGTTCGCGAGCGGGTCTGTGGGCCGGAGTGGAGCTATTTCGGGCGCGGGCCCAAGACTTGGGCTTTACTTCCTCGCCATTCCCAGCAAAAAGGCCCGCCATCGTGTCCCGTCACCGGAAGTTCGATTTGTTTCGGCAACATTACCAAGGTCAGGAGGGGACGCTGATCCCTCTGTTGCAGAAGGCCCAGGAGCAGGACGGTTACCTCAACAAGGAGCGCCTGCGTGAGATCCACCGCGAGACGGGCGTTCCCCTGGCGGCCATCTACGGCGTTGCCACCTTCTACGCCCAATTCCGCTTCAAGCCGGTGGGCAAGAACATGGTTCGGATCTGCCATGGCACCGCGTGCCATGTGGCGGGCGCCAAGAACCTGACCCTGACCATCCAGGAGACCCTGGGTGTCGGTAATGGAGAAACGACCGAGGATGGCCTGTTCACCCTGGAGACCGTCTCCTGCATCGGCTGTTGCAGCCTGGCTCCGGTCATCATGGTGAACCAGGACACGCACGGCAACCTGACCGACCGCAAGGTGAAGCGCGTGCTTCGGCAGTACCAGGCCGCTGAGACACCCAAACCGGAAGAGTCCCCATGAAGGTATCAGTTGGTCTGGGCACCTGTGGCATCGCTGCTGGTGCCGAACGCGTCTACCGGGGACTCGAGGAGCGCCTGGCCTCTCACCCCCAGAGCTTCGTTCTGGCTCGCACGGGCTGTGTGGGCATGTGCTACCGGGAGCCCCTGGTCGAGATCCAACAGCCTGATGGGAGGCTCTACCAGTACGGGGAGATCACCGAAGACAAGCTGGACCGTTTGCTGACCGAGCACATCCAGAACGGCGCGGTCATCCCGGAGTGGCTGGTCTACTCGAATGATGGCAGCGGGAGCGAGGCGGACTACTACAAGAAGCAGACCCGTATCGTGCTCAGAAACTGCGGGCACATCGATCCGGAATCCCTGCAGGATTACCTGGCGGTCGATGGCTACCGAGCCCTGAGGCAAGTCCTGGTGGCGGCGGATCCGGAGGCCCTGATCCAGACCATCATCGATTCGGGGTTGCGCGGTCGGGGTGGAGCGGGGTTCTCGACGGGGACCAAGTGGCGCTTCGCGCGCAAGGCGCCGGGCCAGCAAAAATACGTGATCTGCAACGCCGACGAGGGCGATCCGGGGGCCTTCATGGATCGCTCGGTGATCGAGAGCGATCCCCACTCGGTGCTGGAGGGGATGGCCATCGCTGCCTATGCCATCGGCGCCAGCCAGGGCTACGTCTACTGCCGGGCCGAGTACCCCAAGGCGATCGAGCGATTGACGCTGGCCATGCAACAGGCTGAAAAGGCCAATCTGCTGGGCCACGACATCCTGGGGCTCGGCTTCGATTTCACCGTCCACCTCAAACAGGGGGCCGGGGCTTTCGTGTGTGGAGAAGAGACGGCGCTCATCGCGTCCATCGAGGGCCGGCGCGGTATGCCCCGCGTCCGCCCGCCCTTCCCGGCGGTGCGCGGGCTGTGGGACTGCCCCACCTGCGTCAACAACGTCGAAACCCTGGCCAATCTGCCCTTCATCGTACAGAAGGGCGCCAAGGCCTACGCCGCGCTGGGCACCGCCAAGAGCAAAGGGACCAAGGTCTTCGCCATGGCGGGGCGAGTCCGGCGCGGCGGGCTCGTCGAGGTCCCCATGGGGATCTCGATTCGACAGATGATCAATGACGTCTGCGGGGGCGTGAAGGATGGCCGCCAGCTAAAGGCCGTTCAGATGGGCGGTCCTTCCGGCGGTTGCATCCCGGCGGAGCTCTTGGACACACCCATCGACTACGAGTCGATCACCCAGACCGGCGCCATCATGGGCTCGGGTGGGTTGGTGGTGATGGATGACACCACCTGCATGGTGGACGTGGCCCGCTTCTTCTTGGAGTTCACGCAGCGGGAATCCTGCGGCAAGTGCACCTTCTGCCGGATCGGGACCCGACGCATGCTGGAGATCCTCACCCGGCTCTGCGAAGGCAAGGGCCGGTCGGGTGATCTCGAGCTATTGAACGAGTTGGCCCAGAAGATCAAGAGCAACTCCCTGTGCGCCCTGGGCCAGTCGGCGCCCAATCCGGTCCTGACCACCCTTCGGTACTTCCGGGCCGAGTACGAGGCCCACCTGAACAACAAGAAATGCCCGGCGCACCGCTGCACGGCCCTATTGACCTATCAGATAACCGATGCCTGCATCGGATGTGTCCTGTGCAAGAAGGCCTGCCCCGCGGGTGCCATCTCCGGGGAGGTCAAGAAGAAGCACGTCGTGGATCAAGATCGATGCACTCGCTGCGGCCAGTGCGTCCGCGCCTGTAACACCCAGGGTGCCATCTTCGTCGATTGACGAGCCGTGGAAGGTCCCATGTCACTGGTAAAAGTCGAAATCAACGGCCAGCGCATCGTCACCGAAGGCAGCCAAACCATCCTCGAGGTCGCGCGCGAGCACGGCATCAACGACATCCCCACCCTGTGCCACGACCAGCAGCTCGAACCGTTCGGGTCGTGCTTTCTCTGTGTGGTCAAGGTCAAGAACGCCCGAACCCTGCTCCCCGCTTGTTGCACCAAGGTCACCGATCAGATGGTGATCTCCACCAACACGCCGGAGATCCGGGCGGCTCGCAAGGCGGCTCTGACCCTGTTGCTCTCCAGCCATTACGCCGACTGCATCGGCCCCTGCCGGAGCGCCTGCCCTGCCGGGGTGGACATCCAAGGGTATTTGGCCCTCTCCGCCCTGGGACGATTCCAGGACGCTCTCCGGCTGATCAAGGAGAAGAACCCACTGCCGGCGGTGTGTGGTCGCGTCTGCACCCGCCCCTGTGAGGTCACCGGTTGCCGGCGCAACCTGGTGGACGAGGCTGTGGGAATCGACTTCATCAAACGCTACGTGGCGGATCTCGACCTGGCTCGGGACCAACCCTTCCGCCCCGAGCAGAGTCCCAAGACGGGCCGGCGCGTGGCCATCGTGGGGGCGGGGCCCAGCGGGCTATCCTGTGCCTACTACCTGGCGGTGCGCGGTCACTCGGTCAAGCTCTTCGAGGCACAGCCCGAGGCAGGGGGAATGCTTCGCTACGGCATCCCCGAGTATCGACTCCCCAACGACGTCCTTTCCCGGGAGATCGATCAGATCCTGGGCCTCGGTGTGGAGCTTGCGACCGGGACCCTGTTGGGCCGAGACTTCAGCATACCGAGCCTGAAGAAAGACGGGTTCGACGCCGTGTACGTGGCGTTGGGAGCCTGGTCCAGCGCGTCGATGCGGGTGGAAAACGAGCAGGCCAAGGGGGTGATCCCGGGCATCGAGTTCCTCAAGCAGGTCGGCGCCCGGCAGGACGTGGGACTTTACGGCAAGGTCCTGGTGGTGGGGGGCGGCAACACCGCCATCGATTGCGCCCGCTCCGCGCTCCGTGTGGGGGCCAAGGAGGTGGCCCTTCTGTATCGACGCACGCGAGCCGAGATGCCGGCCGCTGCCATGGAGATCGAGGAAGCACAAAAGGAGGGCGTCGACCTTCAGTTCCTGGTGGCCCCCACCAAAGTCATCGCCGAAAATGATCGGTTGGTTGCACTCGAATGCCAGCGCATGCAGCTGGGAGAACCGGACCAAAGCGGCCGCCGCAGCCCCAAGCCCATCCCGGGTTCGGAGTACCGTATCGACTGCGACTTCGTCTTGGCCGCCATCGGGCAGAGCCCCACCATCAAGCGGATGCTCGGCTCGAACAGCGAGCTTATGCCCCGCGGGGAGACCCTCCACCTGACCCAGTGGGGAACGGTCAAGGTCGACGAGATGACCTTCGAGACCACGGTGGACGGCGTGTTCGCAGGGGGCGATCTGG
Source organism: uncultured Polyangiaceae bacterium (assembly GCA_964648165.1). GTDB lineage: Bacteria > Myxococcota_A > Polyangia > Polyangiales > Polyangiaceae > FEN-1139. Next base: position 134,664 of record CAZYKT010000002.1, read on the forward strand.
CCACCGGTGCCGCCACCGTCGTGGAGGCCATCGCGGCGGGTCGTCGGGCGGCGTACGCCATCGATCGTTATCTGGTGACCGGCAAGGCAGAACCGGAGCCCCGCCCCTTCGTCAGCCAGAAGAGCCTCTTCGGCAAGGTCCCGGTCGAGGAGCTGCGCTCCCGGGAGCCCCTTGCCCATCGGCCCATGCCGGTCCTTACCGACGCCGATCGCCACGGGAGTTTCTCGGAGGTGGAGCTGGGCTATCAGGCCGAGGACGTGGAGAAGGAGACCGGGCGCTGCCTCTCCTGCGGCTGCGCCGCGTTCTTTTACTGTGATCTGCGCCGCCTGGCAGACGAATACGAAGTGGACATTCGCCCGCTTCTGGGCGAGGTACCTCGACATGAGTTGGACCGGAGCCATCCGCTGATCGAGCTGGATCCCAACCGCTGCATCGTCTGCGGCCGCTGTGTCCGGATGTGCAGCGACGTGGTGGGCAAGGGCGTCTTGGGCTTCGTGGGGCGAGGTTTCGCTACGGTCGTGCGCCCCGCCCTGGGCGAGTCTCTGCTCGAAGCCGGCTGTATCAGCTGCGGGCTGTGTATCGGCACCTGCCCCACGGGAGCCATCCTGCCCGTCTTGGCCCTGCGTCGCCCCGGCCCCTTCTTGACCACCGCGGTCCACTCCATCTGCTCTCACTGCGGTGTGGGTTGCGAGATGAGGTTCGAGGTGCAGGATGAGCTCTTCGTGCAGCCCTCGCGAGCGGAGCAGGCCCAGGTGACCCTCGGGCACTACTGCCAGATGGGCCTCTTTGGCCACGAGCACGTCCAGGCTCCGGATCGGTTGCTGTCGGCAAAGATTCGCGCCGGTGACGAGATGGAAGAGGTCCCGCTCGAGGTCGCCCTCAAGTCCGCCATCGCTCGATTCTCGGATGGACGCTCCCGGCTCCGGCCCGACCAGATGGCGGTCTTCGTCTCACCTCGACTGACCAACGAGGAGATCTACCTGGCTCAGAAGCTGGCCCGGGTGGGCCTCGGGACCCACCAGATCGCCTCCTTCTCCCAGGTGTTGAATCCGGAGTCTTTCTATCCCGAAATCGTGTCGACCGCAGACTACGCGAGCCTGGACGAGGCCGAGAGCATCCTGCTGGTTGGGGCGCGGCCCGACCGCGACTACTTCGTCGTCGATCTGTTCCTCAAGCGCGCGGTACGCAACGGGGCCAAGCTGGTGGTCATCGGTTCCGAACCCAGCGACGACGCGGAGCTGGCCGAGCTGTTCCTGCAATGCCAGCCGGGGACCGAGCCGCTGGTCCTGCGGGCCATCCTGGAGCAACTCGAGCAGCACCATGCCGGTTCGTGCGAGGGGGCTCGGGCTGTGTTGGAATCGACCCGCGCCGCCGCCGCCGCTGTGGGCGAAACCGGCGTGCCCGCCGAGACGATCGCCGAGGCGGCGGAGCTGTTGGCGTCGACGACGCGGCGAGTGATGGTCTTCGACAAGGACTTTCCCGGACCGCGCCGAGCCGGCGACGAGCGGCTGTACCGGGCCTTTGCCCAGGTTCTCAAGATGCCCTGGTTGGCCTTGCGAGCCATGGCCAACGCTCAGGGCTTGTGTGACCTCGGCGCACACCCCAGCCTTTTGCCCGGCTACCGGGCAAGCAATGAGCCTTCGGCGCTCGCAGCGCTGGGCAAGGCCTGGGGAGCCAATCTGACCGCCCTGCCCGCCCCGGTGGAGCTGGCGACGGCGCTGGCGGAGAAGCGGCTCCAACTGGCCCTGGTGATTGGGGAGGATCCCTTGGGTCACCCCCAACTACCCTCGGCTATCCGGGATGGGTTGGCCGCGATCGACTGCCTGGTGGTGATGGATCAGCTGCTGACCCCGACCGCTCAGGCTGCCCGGGTGGTACTGCCGCTCTCCAGTGCCCTTGAGAACCGGGGGACTTTGACCAATCTGGAGCGGCGCGTGCAACCGGTGCGCGCCTGCATCCCACCCGCCCAAGGCCGGACCAACTGGCGGCTCCTCTCCGAAATCCTGTCGGCACTGGGTCCCCAAGGGACCACGTACTACGCCAGCTCGACCGACATCCGGGACGAGATCCGCGCTCTTCTGCCCACCCACGCGGACGTGACGCCCGGGGCGGCGGACCAGCAGGGGCTCTGGGCTTTGGAGCATCTGCCGTCCACCCCTTGGCTGCCCATCGGAACCCTTGACCCCCTACCACCACCGATCGATCCTCGCGGCTTCGACGCGTTAACCCGACGTTTCAACGCTTGGTTCTCTGAGCGGTTGGCCCGAGCCCAGGCTGCCCACGCCGCCGAGTAACCGGGAGCCGTGATGTCCTTGGGCCTTGGTCGCCGAATCCATCTGTTCACCACGGCCTGCTTGGCCAGTGCCGCGGTCACCCTGGGGGCGGTCGGAGCCAACGCTGGCGTCAGTATCGCTGGGCTGGTGGCCGCCCTGGGCCCCGCCATGGTCGCGGGGCTGGGGCTCGGTGCGCTGGAGCTGTTCGTCTTGGCGCTGGTCGAGCCGCTCTGGTACCGGCTGACGTCGACGTGGTTCGCCCGCAGCGCGGAGCCAACCAGCCCTGTGGTCCGCCGCCAGCGCATTGTGGGCTGGCATGCCGCAGCGACGGCCGCCCTGCTGGGAATCGGCGTGCTGGTGGTCGGGGTGCGCACCACACTGGTCAGGTTGCGCACCATCCAGGATCAGGCTGTTCTCGAACTCCTGGTGGTGGTAGCGGTCACCGGTTTGGCGTTGCTGGCCCTGTGCTTGGCGGTCGGAGCCAGTTTCGTCCTCGTCCGGTGTTTCGCCGCTCTGGATCGATTCCATGAGTTACCCTGGCCACATTCGCGCCGGACCAGGCAGCTTACCTGGATGGTGATGCCACTGCTGGTCGTCACCACCCTGGCGTTACATCTTCTGACCAAAACCCTCGGACCCTTGTCCTTGCCGCTGTGGTTGGTTCTCGTCCTCGCAGTGCAATGGGGGTGCCAGGTGCTGTGGGCGCTGAGCGCGGGGCGATGGCGGGGGCGTTCCGGTCTGCGCTGGGCCGGAGCCGTCGCGTCCCTGGCCCTGACCGTGGTTGCGGCGTACCAAACCCAGATCCTGTTCGAGCGAGAGCCCGAGTCGCTTCGCGCCCTGGACACCATCCAGCCCGTTGGGCCACTCTTGGGTCTGGTTCGCGCAGTCACGGATTTTGACGGAGACGGCACGTCAGCCCTGTTGGCCGGGGGCGACTGCGACGGATTCTCGGCGCTGCGCGGCCCTGCTGTCGACGACATCCCGGGCAACGGCATCGACGAGGACTGCGACGGACAGGACGCGCAGGACAACCAACCCTTCCCCATCGGCAAGCTCACCTGGGACCAGCTGCCCGCCGAGCGGATCCGTCCCTATGACGTCATCTGGTTCGTGGTGGAGGCCATGCGCGGGGATCGCGCCAGCTTCTTGGGCTACGAACGCCCCACCACGCCCAACCTCGACGAGCTCGGCAAGACCTCCCTGGTGTTCCCCAACGCACTGAGCCAGTCCTCGGCGACCATGCTGTCCTTCCCCAGCATGCTGACCGGTGTCGATCCAGATCGCCTGATCTGGCGCGAACAACGGGGGCGGCTCCAGGTGGCCAAGGAACATGGCTTCTTGAGTGACCGGCTCAAGGCCAAGGGTTACCAAACCGGGTTCGTATCCAGCAAATACTTCCGCGGTCGCTTGCCGGGGCTTCTGGAGGGTTGGGATTGGATAGGCTACCTCGATCCGAAACAGCGGGTGAGCTCGGGGTCGGCAGCGGCACTGGGCGCCAGTTTCTTGGCGCGGGCCCGGGCCAAGAAGGCACCGGTATTCCTGGTGATCTACCTGCCGGCACCTCATGCCCCCTACGTCGACCACGGCCCGGGTTACACCCAGTTCGGCAAGACTCAGCTCGACCACTACGATCAGGAGCTGCAGAACGTCGACCGCCACATCGGTTTCGTCCTGGACGTCATCAAGTCCGATCCAGCTCGAGCCAAGCGCACGATTGTGATTGTGAACGGTGATCACGGAGAGGAGTTCGAGGAGCACGGGGGAACCCAGCACGCGCGCACCTGCCACATCGAAAGTGTGCACCCGGCCCTTCTGTTTCACGCACCGGGCCTTCCCCCGGCCAGGGTCGAACAGCGGGTGGGCCTGGTCGACGTGGTCCCGACCATACTGCAGCTGGTGGGCGCTCCCCTGCCCTCTCGGGAGGAGCTGGACGGCAATAGCCTGCTGTTGACCGCCTATGCCCCGGACCAGGTACCCCGACAACGGCCCTTCTTCTGCTCAGTGGTCAGTCAGAACGCAGCCCAGGGGAGTTTTCTTCGCAGCAGCGTGCGGTCCGAGCACTGGGTGCTGCTCAAGGAGCGGCGCGGGACCACGGGGCTTACCCTCTTCGATAGCGAGCGTGATCCAGAAGAAAGGGACCCTCTCCCGTTGCGGGGTGAGGCCAAACGGATCGCCCAGCGCCTGGACGAGTGGCACCGGAACAGAGCCACGGGCAACCTGGCGGAGGTACCCTTGACCGACGCACCGGCTTCGGACACGGACGAATCGGAGTCGAATTCCGAATGAGCCAGGGGCTGGCCAGCAGACTGGTGATGCTGGGGGTCGCGGCAACCGTTGGCCTTGTGGGCTGGTACCTCTGGACTGGGGTGCGAACTCCGGAAAATCCGCCCGCAACACCGCACTTTGAGGCAACGCAACAGCCGCCGACGAGGCCTCAGTCCCCCGCCCCTTCAGCCGTACCACCCCGCACCGGCTCACCGGAAAATGCGTCCGTCTGCCGCACGGACGCGGACTGCCTGGGCCCACGCCACGCTGACTGCACCAAGGCCACCTGCCGCGACGGCCAGTGCCTCTACGACCGCAGCCAATGCGACTGCGAATCGGCCAGTGATTGCGACGACGGCGATCCCTGCACCAAGAACCACTGCTTCGCGCGCACCAAGAAATGCATCTTCATTCCCGGAGAATGCCGGTAGGACCTCAGTCGAAACAGCTGCAGGTCTCGGCCGTCTCGGCGATACCGTTGGCACCATTGATGAGGCGGTTGCCCCAGGTGGTCGGGCTGGTCGGGTCGAAGCCGTTGACGATATCCAAAGAGCCGAGCTCGCCGCCATTGCCGGACCAGGACCATCCCAGGTATCCGATGCCCTTCTCTTGCGCCTGCGCCATGATGGTGTCCTCGTCGACGTCCTTCCCCGAACCATGGTCAGCGGCGAATTCCCCGACGATCAAGGGGACCCCCTTCTGCAAGAAGTTGGTGAAATACTGGGTCACCGTGCTGCTATCCCCGTAGACGTCGTACATGTGCACCGAGAAGACGGTGTTCTTGTCCGGATCGGCGTTGAAGATGTTGGTGGGACCGGTGCCGTCGCGCATCCCATTCTCCCAGTCCTGTCCCCAGTTGGGCGCATCTACCACCAGCGTGTGGTGCAGCCCACCCTCACGAAGCGCGGCCACCGCACCAGTATGGAACGGCTCCCAGCTGTCGGTGGTGGTGTTCCCGAACGGCTCGTTGGCGATGTTGATCATCACGTACGCCTCTTGGCCGTTGAGCGCGTCGCGGATGTCGCTGCTCAACCAGTATTCTACCGCGTTGTCTGGGTGCACCGATTCGGCCTGCTCGCTGTATCCCGTCGAGTCATGAACCTCCAGCATCGCCACCAGCTGGTTCGTCTTGCACCAGGAGATGATGTTGGCCACCTCCGTACCCGTGCTGCGAGTCCAGCGTCCCCCGGTGGCCAGCACGACCCGGACCGCGTTGGCCCCGGTCGCGGCGATGTCCACGAAGCGTTGCTGGGTGCCTTCGACGAACCAGGCGTATGGGTAGTTGACGCCACGCAGAATGAACTCATTGCAGTTCACATCCAGGATCTTGGTCCCCTCCACGTGGAACCCGGTGGCGTCACAGTCCCCCGAGCCACCCTGACCGGAGCCCGCTTGGGGCGCCCCACCGAGCTCGACAGCGCCGCCCAGCTCGACCGCTCCGCCCTGACCCGGGCCGCCAGACTCGCCTCCGCCCAACCCCAGACCGCCCTCACCGGTTCCTCCCAGCGCCAAGCCACCTTGACCGTCGCCACCCTGTTGGGCACCGCCCTGCGCGGCTCCGCCTGCCGGAGCACCGCCCTGCTGCAAGCCACCCTGCGAGGAGCCGCCGTCGCCAGTGCCGCCAACTCCGGCACCACCTTGACCCGTTCCCCCATTGGCGGCCCCGCCCAACGACGCCCCCCCTTGTCCGCTCCCCCCGTTCGCTGCGCCGCCCCGACCAGCCCCACCCTGGCCAGCACCACCCTGGCCTGAACCCGCAACAGACTTGCCACCGATGGCAATTCCACCACCGACATCGCCGGCCACGGCCCCACCCGCCTCGCTGAGACCGCCGGCACCAGTCTGGCTCTCTTCGATGGCGCCGTCGTCACCGCATCCAGCGAGAATCAATAGACAACCGAGGCAAGCCAACGGCACACGTCGAGCCAGGTGAGCAGAAGACATAGGAGCGTCCATTCAGTGCCGGGCCAACCGGACTATTTTGGCGCAATTTTGGACCCGCGACAGGAAATGGGGGCGCGCGCCGGCCGGTATGTCGGAGACGGGAACACGTCGGACAAGCCTGGTGCTTTGGGTCAGTTTGGAATATTTCAACCAGAGCATCGTGAGGTCGATATCTGGGGGTTTGGGGCGGCGCAGTAACGAAGGGCTCGGACCCTCGGTGCAGAACCGGGAGTCGGGGTCAACGGTGAACGCGCGACACGGTTTCCTCCAACGAATCAGAGTTTGTAGGGCTTGCCCTTGAATCCAAGTTTTTTCATCTTCTCGGGCGAGCGAAGAAAGGGGTTCTTTTTCCAGTCGAGCCCAACCAGGAAACGGTTCAGTAGCTCCTCTCTCTGTGTCGGCTTGTATCCGAAGTCTGGATCGAATGCTTCGCGGGGCAGTGCCTTTTCACCGAAATAGGGCCAGGCGGCTGCGCGATATGCCTCGGGTTTATCGAAATCCCGATAGCTCGGCATCCGCTTCTTGGGTCTTGGATCAAGCCTCGTCGCAGTCTCGATCGACTCGTTCACCCAGGCCAAAAATGCCTTCTTGGGTTGGTCTGGCATGGTTTGCTTGGTGACGTTGATCAGGGAGAACAGGCTATCAGACGGAGGAAGAACGAGTGTCTCCCAACGGTCGTCGTCGGTTACGGTTCGCGCCATCCATACACCATCTCCGAGGGCCTGATTGACTGGAGTATCCTTGGGAATTGCTCCCTTGAGCGAGCTTTCATCCCGGTAGCGACGATCGATGGCCCAGGCCAGCGTTGCGTCCACGTGGTCGAGAATGCGCTCCACGTCGATGCCTTTGCCAAGGCGCCAGACTAGCCATTCCTCGACCAGGGCGGCGAGCACAGCCAAGCCGCGGTTGGTTAGGCGCGACAGGGATTTGCCCAGCTTGGTTCCCTCGGAGGCGCCGAAGTGCATGCCCTTGCCGTCCCAGGAAAACTTCAATGGAAGGTCCAGGACACCGGATTTGACGACGTAGTGGGGAGGATTTCGCATTGGCGTTCCTTGCTATCCTTGATGGAGTGGACTGAGCTCAATCCAGGTAGCACTCGAAACGGCAGTCGGTCGTCGCCCATTCATCGTGGTTGGCGATCGCTGCCCAGAGGTCGTTCGCGTCACCCGAACTGCCCATGTTCGCTTCAATGGCGCAGTCGTCGATGTCGAGGTCGGTCACGAACCCCTCGTCGCCTCCGGCTGCATTCTCCTCGTACTTGACGTAGATGCAGAATGTCATGGCGTCGATTGCGTCCATGCACCCAGACCGATTCTCACAGGGGACCACCGCATCGCACAGTTTTTCGTAGAGGCAGGCGCTACAGGTTCCTGGCTCTTCGACTGCGGCAGCCGCGGGACAATCCGCCGCAGTGAACTCGGTGTTCCCGGACCCCGCGGTTTCGTCATTCCCGGACTGGCCGCTCCCGCCATTTCCCGCCAGCCCACCCTGAGCGTCACCTCCGCCCGCCGACGGGCTGCCGCCCGTGGGATCCCTTCCGCCGACCGAGCTACCGCCGCCGCCCGCATTCAGCCCGCCACCGCGGTTGGTGGCGCCGGCATCACCGGAACCGCCCGACTGACTTGACACGCCCCCCTGGCTGGTCTCGCCAGCCGCGCCCGCCGCACCACTCGGTTCAGTTACTTCCGGCGCACCCGCCGAACCTCCCTCAGCCCTGTCAGCCGGGACACAGACCACATAGATCTGGCAGTCTTGGTCCTCGCAGTCGACGAAATCGTCGGCGTCGTTGTCCACGCCGTCACGGCATGACTCGAGGGTGTTCTCGGTTGGCGGAGTCCTGTCGTAATCTCCGCCGCAACTCCACCCTGCAAGGGAGCCAATTGCCAGCGCCAAGGCCATGCCACTCAATCGCATACTGACATTCGGCCCCCGATGCTGACCGACTTCAAGCGGATTCGAGCCCACCAACGGCGCAACAATGCGTCGTTGGCTGGCGCGTCCTGACTGCGCGCGCCAACCGCGCAACAGATCCCGAGGCAGCTGCGCCGGGATTGCCGAAGCCAGGGTCGTGGCGTCCATCGCGCATCCGACACTGGGCTGGGTGATTCGGCCGAGTCATTCATTGACCCGTCGGGTCCGGCCTCATCCGCGTGACCGCGCGAGGTCTGCGCTGCAGCGGCGCTGGCCGATCAGCTGTTCTTCGGTGCTGAGGCAATTCATGTAGGTACTGGCTCGACATGGTGAGACAATGTGTAACCTTAGGCGCTATTGCATACAGTATAGGTGGATATTTTCGTTCAGGGAGCATCTGATACTGCGAATGAGTCGAACAGTGAACCTGGGTTGGGTGGTGTCGTTGGTTCTGGGAGGTGGTTGCGCCAGCTCCGAGACGGATAGGGAAGATTATGCTCGAGCTGTACAAGCGGTGGGCAGTGCCAATCTCGCTGCCAGCCTTGACCAAACGACCTCTTGGGGTGCGGGCTATTGCGCCAACGTGCGGCTCACGAACAGCGGCACGGCAGCCGCTTCAACCTGGACGGTGGTGATGGAGCTCAACTAGGCCGCCATCTACACGTCCTGGAACGGGAACTTCAGCGGTACAGGCTCTCGCAAGACGGTGACAGCGGTCGGATGGAATGCCGTCGTTGCTCCTTCATCGACGCTCGAAGCGTTCGGTTACTGCGCCAACGTAACAGGGGGGAATTCCACCCCACAGATCATCAGTCCGTTGGGAAACAGTGGCACCGGAGGCTCGGGCACGGGAGGCTCGGGCACGGGAGGCTCTGTCGCAGGCGGTGGCTCCTTCGCAGGCGGTGGCTCCACTGGTGATGCTGGCTCCGTTGCTGGGACTGGTCCCGTCGCAGGCGGTGGCTCCACGGGCGATGCTGGCTCCTTCGCCGGAGGTGGCGCCGCGACCGGAGGCACGCCGGGCTACGAGCCCAGTGGCGAGTATTTGCAGCATCCGGATCGGGCCGTCGCAGTCCTGAAATCCCTCGCGGATTTCCGAGCCAAAGCACGCGATAACGTGAACGGTGGATTCTACTCGTTCGTGAATCGTAACGGCACGGTGGGTTCCGATCGGCGCAAGGGATTCGTCACGACGACACGGGACGCTTGGACGTTCTCTCGAGCGTTCATGGTGACCGGTGACGACGTGTATCTCGATCACGCCGCCCACGCCCTCGAGCATCTCTATTCCCACGCTTGGGACAATACCTATGGCGGTTGGTACTTCACGGGAAACGAGAAGGGGGCTCTGACCCCGTATTCGCCTTACTTGGATCCGAACACCTTCAAGTGGTCGTTCGTGCAGCACTAAGCGCTGCTTGGCATTGGCGCGCACTGCGACGTGACTCACGATGCGACGTCCTGCGCTTGGCTGAAGAAAGGTCGTGACTTCCTCGACACCAAGATGTGGGACGCTAACTCGGGACGCCTGGGCTAATACGATCAGACTGACCGCAATCTGTCGAATGCGAAGAACAAGGGATTCACTCCCACCGTCGACGCCCTGACCACCAACGCGATCCAGACCGAGCTATTGTGGCCGAACAACACCGCTTACCATCAGCGCATGGTGGATTTGGCGGACATCGTAACCGATCGCCTGACCGCGAACATGGATCTTGGCATCGCCCAGTTTGGCTATCCAGAAAACTACAACACGGCGTGGAGCGTGGCCACATCGCAGAGCGGCGGCGACGTGGGACCCGTCCTCAAGTCTGCCTGGGTCCTTGCGCGGGTCTATCTGCGGCATCCCGACGTGCGGTACCGGGACGCGGCGCGAGAACTCATTTACGAGGTGCTGAACAACGGCGGCTGGGATGACACGCATGGAATCCCGTACACGCGGTACAACGGGAAGACGGGCCAGATCACCCAACAGGTGGAGTGCTGGCAGATCGAACAGGCCATCATGAGCGGTCTGTCGAACTGGTACATAACCGACGACCAAACCGACAGAGACACGTACTTGGAGATGGCCGACCGCTCCCTGCAGTTCTTCGCCGACTACGTGATCGACCACACCTACGGCGGCACGTACAAGATGAACAGCATCTCCGGAGCGCCCACGGACGGCAAGAGCAACTTCTTCAACGTCGAGTATCACTCCACGGAGACGTTCTTCTTCACCTACCTGTACGGGAGCTTGATGCTCCATCGTGAACCGGTGGCGCTGTACTATCGGATCCCTGCCTCGGCGACCCAGCAGGTGCTGCAGTTGAATCCAGTCGCGATCGACGACGCCTCGCTTCAGATCCAGTCGGTGACGCTCGATGGCGTTCCGCTCACCACCTTCACGGGCCCCAGTCGTGAAGTGACCCTCGCCGCAGGGCAGGGTGGCAAGCTTCGCGTCGTGTTTGGTCCGGGAGCGTAATCGTTCACGCTGCGCGTGGGGATCGCAACGCCGTCACAACCTGGAGGCGAGAGCGATCCCCCCGCAGCGAGATGACGATCGGCCGCACATCGCGGCTGGCCTGCCGTGGGCGGCTGGGCTCAGCTCCAGCTCACCCCTTGGGCTCAGTACTCGACCCACTCGTCGGTCGGCTGGGGACGCGGCTTGGTGTCCCCGTAGCCGAGCTGGCCACGGTCGTTGTAGCAGCCCCAGCACTTGATGCGCCGGTCTTCGAACATAACGCAGTTGCCCGCTCCAGCAACCAGTGAACGGACAGGTCCCCCATCGCCCAAGACGATGGGATTGGTTGGCACTCTGCGGGTGCAGGGAAGGGGCATCGTCCCCTCGGTGCACTTTTCCATGGACCGGAGCGGTGTTCCAAGAGCGCCGCAGGTGTCCGCTCCCCAACATTTGACGCCTCCTGTTGTCAGAAGGACGCAGGTGCCATAACCGGTGCTGACAACGGCCAGTGCCGCGGCGCCAAGCTCCAGGGAACGCTGCGGGGGAGTTCCGCGGCACAGCATGTCCACCGGGATGTCGGGTGGACAGTCATCGGGAGCAACCGTGTCTCCGAGCTGTCCATACGAGGCGTCGCCCCAGCAGCCCACCGTCTTGTCGGTGAATAGGGCGCAAGTATGGTATTCGCCGAGGGTCAAAGCCTCGACCGCCTTGCCCTTCGGGAACCTCACGAAGGGCAGGCGATCCACGGTTTGCTCGAACGCACCCTTACCGTAGCCGAGCTTCGGCCCATCTGGCACACCCCAGCATTTCACCTGGTCGTTTTCCAGGATGGCGCAGGTGATGTCGTTACCGGCTGCCAATGACTTGACCTTCTGGCGGCTTCCCAGGTTGACGGTGGGAAGCTTGTCTCCCATCTGACCCGGCTCATCACCGCGATCGATCCGTTCCGGGTAGCCCAGATGGTGACGGGAGCCACCCCCACCCCAGCATTTGACCGCACCATTGTCGAGCAAGGCGCAGCTGTGCCGGCTCCCCAGGACAATGGCCTTGGCGGTGCGGCCCGTACCCAGATCGATGCACGGCAGGCTATCCCCCATCTCACCGGGCTTGTCGCCCCGGTCGTTATTGTCGCCCAAGCCCAGCTGCCCCACGTTGTTCCAACCCCAACATTTCACCGAGTGGTCATCGAGGATCGCGCAGTTGTGGCCGCCGCCGGTCTCCACAGAGAGTACCGTGCGGCCCGCGCCCAGATCAACAGGCAGCAACGCATCCCCCATCTCACCCAACCCGTCACCGCGCGCCTCTCGATCCCCGTAACCGAGCTGGCCCATGTCGTTGTTACCCCAGCATTTGACCTGGCCGTTGACGAGCAGAACGCAGGTGGACGACCCGGAACGGAGCAACCTGGCCTCGACGCGACAGCGGTCGCTACAGCCATCACCCCGAACCCGGTTGCCGTCGTCACAGGCCTCCGGCTTCTCCAGTCGGCCGTTGCCGCAGACGGGCTGCGCGGGCTGCTGTGCACTGGCTACCACTGGCCCCGCCTGGGTGGCAGGAGGCAACGTTGCTGGGGCCTGTGCCTCAGGCTGCTCGGTGCTCCGCGCCGGGGTCCCGGTGCAACCGCCGAGCAGCATTGGCTGCGACGCACCAACCAAGAGGAAAAGGAAAGAGGCCTTGGTCATCAATCCTCCCAGGTGCCGGTGGTTCCCTTGTTGTACGTCTTACCGAGCTGCATGTGGATGTGATCACGATGGGCCTGGCGGCCATCCTTGTCCCCCGGGGCGTTGGGCTTGGGGTACTCGGGGTGGAGACAATAGCCCTTGATCAATCCAGGATTCCCCGGGTCCAGGGCGTCGTTGGCGTCACACTCGTTGGCGGCTGCTATCGCGGCAGGAGTACCAGGCTTCCTGATCTCACTGCTCGGCCCCAGCCAGGCGTCACGGCTGGAGAACTGTGCGGTGCAAAATTGATAGGCGGCCAAGAAGACCTCCTTGGCCTTGGTGAAATGGCTCTGGGGAAGATCCTTGGTCTTGCTGTTTCGCTCCGAGGGCTGTGGCTCCGGATCGAGTCGATACAGCAGATCCTCGTTGGGGGGCCGCGCGCCGCCGTCAGCGTGATACTGCTTGCCGTCTTCGGCACGGCGTTTGATGGTACCGGCCGTGTCCTGTACCTGGAGATGGACGTTTCCCCAATGGTACACGACGATGAGGTCGACGTCGGTTCGAATGGACTGGACCGCCTTCTCCGGCTTTTCGCGGGCTGCCCCCGAAAAATCCATGGCGCGACCGTGCTGATGGGCGTCGTTGTTGGCGGTGATGAACCCCTGGGTGTAGATGTTGGTCACCTGGTGATCGTCGCGCAGGATTCGGCACAGGCGAGCCAGCCCCACCACCAACCGCTGGTTCAGGTTGTTCATGTGGGTCTTGCCCCAGGTGATGGTGTTCATCGAGTTGGAGAAGTCCGCGACGCGAATGAACTGGACACCCGCCAGGGTGTTGTCTTTCACGCTGACCTTCTTCTTGGCATCCGTCGCCTTCAGCTTGCAGTCCGACGTGCAGGCGGCGTAGTCGTCCCCCCCCTCGGCGTGGACGATGGTAAAGGCTGATTCCGGCGTCAAGGCGATGTCACCCTGGGCGATCCCGTACAAGAGCTCTTTCTGGACCTCCCCCAAGCCGTCGGTGTCGCTGGTGAAGGATGTCATTCGGCGGACCAGCGGGGTCGAGGTGACCCCCGTGATGCCGGTCAGGGGATTCGTGCCCACCGGTCCCGCCTCCATCAAAACCACTTCCAGGACCTGCACGGTTTCCTTGAGTGGCTTCTTCTTCTTCTTGTCGAGGACCGGTTTGCCGGTGTTGTCCAGGATCGGGATCTCCATGACCTTCAGCACCGGCTTGCTGGGGCTGGTGTCGGTGGCCGGGGGCTCCTTGAGCTCCATGGTGGGATCCAGATTTCTCTGGTAGACGACCTTGACCTTGAGCAGGCCGTTCTTGAAGTTTTCCCCCTTCTTGACCAGGGGTCCGTGGTGTCGCTTCCCGATTTTGATCTCAACCTCGGTGGAATCGGTTGGCTTGTCCCCGGCCATGAAATCCGACTCGAACAAGGGCAGCTCGGCCAGACCGTCCTTGTTCGTCTTCGCCGAACCATCGTAGGGATTGCCCGTGGTGTTGAAGGTGATGTTAGCCTCGAGGATGGGTCGACCGAAGCAATCGCGCACTGAGACGTGCAGAGCGTACGCGGTGACCAGCGAGCGGTTCGTTTCAGTTCCCATGGGCGATGGTCTTGGCTACGGGTGGGGTCGGGGGTACTTCCCTTCCAGCTCCTGGAATCGCAGGGTATGGGGAGAGAGCGTCGCGTCCAGCGTGCCGAAGTCGTAGTCGGTATCGGGGTTGACCAGACCGGTGGCGTCCAGCGCGTAAAGCTTCAGGCGATAGGTGTGGGTCAGGCCGTCTTCTGGGCGTGGGCCGCGATACTCTTTCTTGCCCCAGCTGTTCTTGCCCAGGGTGAGCCCGCTGCTGCCGACGTTCTCGCTCAGGCTCGTCCCCGTGATGTCGAAGGCAATCCAGTGGATCCAGAAGGAACCCCCGCCCAGGACGTCGTACAGGACGACGGCGTAGCTTGCGGCATCACCGGCCGGGTCGGAGAAACTCAGAGCCGGTGAGAGATTGCCAGCTCCACCCATGGCCGTGGACTTTTGGTTGATGAACCCCTCGCTGTCTACCCAGTCCGGGGCGGTCAGGGTCAGCTCCCCCCCGGGAGCCTCCGAGGGCAGGGTTTCGACCTCAATCGGCTCCTCACCCTCCCAGTTCGCGGCCCCATCGATGGTCGGTGGCGGATCGACGTCGGATTCCTCGTCTTCGGTGGGTTCGGTGGGCTCCGCGCTGGTCGATACCATGACCGAGGGGCTCTCGTATTCGCCGGAGTAGATCTCCTTGAGCCGCTTGTCGGTCGCTGCCGGGATCTTCCCATCGGCATCGACGGGCTCCAGGGGGAGCCCCTGATCCCGCTGGAACGCGGCAACGGCCTCGTCGCGCTTGTCATTCTCGCCCAGCGTGTATCGATAACCGATGTTGTACAGGCGTGCGTGGAGGCGTTCGTGCTGGTCGGCGCCATGGCACTCGGTCATCACCGTCCGTTGGTAGCGGTAGCGCTCCTCTTCTTCGGTCGCGCCCCATTCCAACCCCACACACTCGTTGGTGCCCTCTGGAGTGATGAGCTCGGCCCAACCGTCCATGCTGGTCTTGGGTGGGAGCTGCACCCCAGCGCGCGTCAAACGGTAGGGGATCCCCTCCTCTGGCACCGGCAACGCGCGACCCCGGCCATCCAGCAAATGGATGCGCAGCACCCGCATCCCCTCTTCGGGTGTCTCGTAGTCGTACTTTCGGACCACGCCCTCGCGCCAGGTCGGGTACTCGGTGCTGCCCTTTTCGGAGTTCTGGCCGGGCGGGGGTGGCTGGATCCCGAACTCCGCGTCGAAGTAGAAGAAATCGACCCGACGATCGACCGAGTCTTCCTTGGGATCTTCGGGATTGGGATCGAGCTCTTGGCCCGTCTCGTCCAGGGGGAAGTACTCCCCACAGCCGTGGGTGGTGAATTCCGAGTGGAAGTCCTGGTCCTTGGCCAGCGGGGTACCCAGCAACCCCATGTACTCCTCGATCAGCTTCTTGCGCGTCTTCTCACCCGCATCGTTGTCAACCTTGAGCCCACGCGTCCGCTGGTACCACTGCACGGCCGTTTCGGTGGAAAGCTTGGTGGCAACGTCGGGCATGGCCCCGATCATCAAGCCGTCCTCCCGGGCACCCCAACGCTGCTTCTCCTTCTTGCCCGAGCCGTACATGGCAACCCAGGCATCTACGTCCCCCAGCAGCATCGTCTTGGCGCAGTCCGCGCGCTCCACTGACAAGGGATCGTTGATGGTTGGCTCAGCCGTCGTGTCAGCGTGGCCCACTACCAGGATTTGGTTGGGTACGGTCGAGAAACAAAGATCGCGTACCTCTTTCATGCCGTCCAGGGCGGCCGGCATCACGAACGCCTTGTTCTTCTCGAAGACGAAGCCACGGACCGTGGCCAGCACCGAGCGCGGCACCACGCCCAGCTTGCGGATCTGCGGATTCTCCGTGCCGGCGCGCAACACGACCGCCGGAGTCTCGTACTCGGCGTCGTCCAGGGTCAGCGTCAGCGTGTAGTCACCAGCCACCACCTCGTCGTGCAAGAGGCGCGCCTCCTCGTCCGTCGTACCAGACAATGACGCGGGGCCAGTGATTCGATAGGGCTTCTCGATGTGTTTGACCCGGCCGGTGGCATCGTACAGTTCAAGGTAAATCCGCCCCAGCTCGGGCATTAGCTGCACGACATGGCGCAGTTCGGACTCCAGCGACACGCTGTCGAACCGATCGCCCAGAGTCGCCTGCTGCAGACTCTTGGCGGAAACCGGCTTCGGTGGACGCGCCTTCTGCCAGCGCGGTTCCACCAACTTGCGCAGGGCGTCGGAACTTGCCACCCGCACGTTGCCAAAGGAGCCAGTCCCGTCGAAACGGGCCACGCCCTGGGAATCCGTCTTCTTTTTTTCTTGTTTGCCCTGGTGGGAAAAGACCAGCTCGAGACCCGACAGCCCATCTCCCACGTCGTCGACGAACTGCACCTCGAACCAGGTGGGTTCCTCGTCTTCGGTGGGGCTGGGGCCGAGCACGGCCTCTTTCGGACCTCCAACGACCTCTCCCAGTACCCGGGTTGGTTCCCCGAAACGCAACCATCCCGCTCTGGTGGCGCTCTTGACGAACTCGACCAGCTGCGGCGTGAGTGCGTCCCATCGCGCGGGGGTCGAGCCCGGACCCACCGTCCCCCACGGGACCCGATCTGGAAAGCGCGTCGCAAGCAACTCCAGGACGCCTTGGGTGATGCGTGGATCCCGTGCCCGTAGACCGTGGATGAGCACGTGGGTCGTTCGCTCGGTTTCGAAGTCGTCCGCCGGTGCCCCGGTTCGCGCGCTGTCCTCCCCAATCTCGACCTGTACTGGGCCGAAAGGCGTCTCGATGCCAAAGCTGGGCAGGCTCCTCATCGCCATCGTTCGGTACCATGAACGCTCGCCTTCGGGGAGTGGGACGTCCGGCTCGAGGCGCAACCCTCGCAATTTCGCGACCGGAAACCCTGATTCCGGGCCCTAGCCCGACTTCCGGAACGGACCCCGGACCTGATGGTAGCAGCGCGTAGTCACGGACCTCGGTCTTCCCGAGGTCCGTAGACGGCGTTCATCGGGGGCAGTCCAGACCGAGATCCAACCCCTGGAGCCTGGCACGGCTCCGGTGAGCTTGGGCCACCCTGGCGAATCGGTTCTGCCCAACCGATCTTGGGGACCTTCTTTTGGGGGCTCAGGCGAGTTGCTCCCGCAAATGCCGCAGATGGACACATCGCACCCTCAGCGCACCGAATTGCCTCTCGTACGGTTGCTGGACATCGTGCGCCACCAACAGATTGCGGCCCTCGGGATAGCGCGAGCGGAAGGCCTTGAGGTTCCTGGCTTCGAATGCGTCCATACTCCATTTGACTTCGATTGCCGCCGGAGCTTTGGGGTTCTTGGCAACCACGAAGTCGATCTCCCTGCGATCCTTGTCACGCCAGTAGTGAACGGCTCTTCCCTGCAGGAGGGCAAGCAACTCGTTGAGAACGAGATGTTCCCAGAGTGGGCCGAGATCGTCCTCCCTGAGCTGGTTCCACCCACGGAAATGGCAGACAAACCCGGTGTCGAACCCGTAGACTTTCGGGGCCAGGGTGATTTCCCGGCTCTGCCCGGTGTGGAACGGTCTTAGCACGCAGGCCACCATGGTTTCCTCCAGGATGTCGAGATAGGTTTGCACGGTAGGGCGCGAGATCCCGCAGGGGGCTGCAATACTGCCCACGTCGAGGATGCCTCCACTCTGGCAGAACAGCAGCTCTAGCATCTTACGAAATGCCGCTCGTCGCTCGAGACGAAACAGCTCCTGCAGATCTTTGGCCCAGTATCCATCGAACCATTCGAAGTAATCCTGCTCGGGGTAGTCCCTGGCCAGAAAATGCGGCGGCAGCCCGCCTCGCAGCATTCGGTGCCGCAGATCGGCCTGCTGGAAATCGACGAGATCCGCACCAATCATGGGCGTCAGGTAGACCGTGCGTTTGCGCCCGGTCAGCGTATCTTTGAACCTGCGTGACGCGCCGAGAGTGCTCGCTCCCGTGGCGATGATGCGCACGGTCGGGAAATGGTCGGCTGCAACCTTGAGCAGCTCGGAGGGGTTCTCCAAGCGATGCACCTCGTCCAGAACCAAACGCTTCCCGACCTGCGCTTCGAGAAAGCTTTCGGCATCGGTCAGCATCCGACGCACCGCCGTTCGCTCGCAATCGAAGTAGTCGACATTCGTAAGGCCGCGGCAAAGAGTCGTCTTGCCGCTGCGGCGGACGCCAGCAAGCCAGACGATGGGGCGATCCGCCAACGCCGCTTCGATGGCCGATTCCCAAAAGCGGCGGTGGATTGCGTCTGCCATGCGTCCAGAATCTCGGCCTATTGAAACTACTTTTACATAAAGTCCGACTTTTTGCAAAGACGGTTTCATATGGTCGACCAATGAGCCGACACGGGCCATGGCGTCTCGTTGCGCTGTTCAAGGACCAACCGCGGCACTTCGGCCCCCATCCTCAGTCGTACGGCTCTGTCCTTTTTTCTTGGATGTCTGCCCGTCGCAGCCACGTCGTGTGACGTGTTCACCCGCTCGTTGCCCCCGCAGGTCCCAGTCGAGATGGATAAGCGGAGTCGCAGCCGCGGCGACCCGTCACCTCCCACGTCGAACCGCCACCCATGCACCACCGAGAGCGCGAAGGCTCGATTGTGCGGTAGGCTTCGGGACCATGGATCAGGACTGGGTCTCGACGGCGAGCTTCGTGGCCGTGGTCGCGACGTGGGCGGGTGGACTGTGGGGGATGTTCCGGTACGGGCGCCGTTTTCGCGCTGAGGTGGGACGCTTCGCCTGCCAGCTTGGCTTGACGTTCGATGGGAACGCAGTGACAGGCGAGCTTGATGGGTTGCCAGTGCGGATGTTCGTGCGCAGCCTCAAAACCAAGTTTCACGACGGTGACGACGCCCGCACGATGGTCACCACGGTCTGCCTTCCTCTATCCCCACAGCATCGCTTCACGATCGTGGATCGACGGGAAAGACTCGAGAAGCCTCCGCCCCCGCTGTCGCGCACGACCCGGACTGGCCACGCGCCGTTCGACCGCATCTACCTCATCCATCAAGACGGCGAGCCGCTCGAGCCCGGTTGGAGCGGCGCGCCGATACTGAAGAACCTTCTGGACTGCCGGCTTCTGCAGGCCGTAGGGATGGACGGCAAGCTGTGCCTGGACTTCCACCATAACTCGAGTTCCCCAGCCCGCATGAAGCGGGCGCTCCTGACGACCTTGGCCATGACGTCGTCGGATCGATTGGCTGAGTGGCTCGGAGAGCTGCAGGCACCTCTCGGCCACGGCATCAGCTTCCCCGCTGGATTGACCGCATTGGTGCTGAGTCTGATCGGTGGCGGCGTGCTCGAGTCAGCCGGCGTGACGAGCCTCGGCGGATCGACCGACTGGAAGGTGCATTACGCCGCAGTCTACGCACCCGTGCTGGGATTGGTGTTCGCCTTGCAGATCCTCTGGCGTCGTTGCAGGACGCCTTGATGCGGGCCGACCTGGGCGCGCGGCTGACGCTCGTTCGCCATGGCGTCCGTCCCTCCCCCTGCGATACCCTGCGCGCTGCGGTCTTTGCCGGCCGGGCCGCGGTGATAACATAACAGGCTTTTCGCAAGGACCATTGCCCCATGTTCACCTCGAAGCGCCGCTATCAAGAGTTGCAGACGCGGGTTGATCGCCTCGAAGAACAAATCCAAGCCCAGTCGCTCTGCCTGGCGCAGGAAAGCGCGCGCTGGCGAGCGAGCATTACCGACGCCATTGCCGAGCTCACGGCCCGGCTCGAGGTGCCACCAGAGCAGCGTGTGCGGTACCTGCTCAACACCATCACCGATGACCTCTCCGTGGCCCTGAACAAGAGCCTGGCCGACGCCCAGGAGGTGTCAGCACTCAAAGAGCAGATCCTGCAGTTGCGCCAGGAACTGCAGCAACAGGTGAACAAAAACGGCGCTCGGCAACGGCGGACCAGAGCAAGCTTGAACCAGGTGCATCATGCCGACGAAACTGGCTACGTGGCCCTTTACTTCATCGGTGGCCGCACGGACACTGTCCAGTTACTGATGGGACCCACCAACCCGCCGGAGATCTGCGTGAGCGAGCTCAACTGCCAGGCCGGCATCAACTCGTACGCGGGCGGAGTGGTTCGCCAAGGAGAGTACTGGATGGCCGAATCCGCCCTCGGTGAGGACTCTGGCGTTCGGTGCTGCTACACGCCGTTCTTCTGACCTCCACGCTCACCACCGGCTGACGGTTTGGTCGATCTTCTTGCCCGCGCCGTCGACTCAGAAGATCGAGGTGTCCTCCACCGAAAACGCCACCGCACATGGCCATCCGGGCAGAGGCACGCGTTTCTGCCGGATCGCCCCGGGAGCCACTTCGTCCGAGCAGAGGTTAGCAGCCTTGGTGGCGCCGTTGGTACAGCGAATATTGACCCATCCGCATTGGAAACCGGTCCGACTGCCGCGGTTGGTAAACACCACGACACCGTCTTCTCGTTCGACCATCGTTTGAACCTGGATGTCGGCTACGCCGTCTCTGACCCTGCTTGCCACCAACCACACGCTGAGGGTGAGCACGGCGACGCACACCGAAACCGCCACCGCAAACACCCGACGTCTGGAGTCGTGGGTCTGTTCTGTCACGGAGCCAGAATAGCAGCAGAAGCAAGCGAGACGGACTTGCTGCAGCGCCAGCAAGGGCAAGCATATGCGGCAGAAGGAGCCCTCCGCGCTGGTCCGGGCACTGATTCTTGGTTTCTCGGCCGGTACGGTCCAGGCGAGCCGTGCAAGGGATCCCGAATCAGCGTCGCCGACCTAGAGCGCGGTACCGGCCGGACAGCAATAGAGTCCTGCCGCGTAGGCGACGCAGCTCGTGGGAATGGGTGCCGTGCTGACGCACTGGATGCCCATGGGATAAGCTGCCCCTTGGATTTCGGTGCAGAGCTCGTCAATAGTCGAGTCTGCGGAGCAAATCTCGCCGCCCAGGAGCTGACACAACGACGCGTCGTTCCGATCACAGTCCGAGCCCAGAGACTCCAAGAACCCATCCGGATTGCAGCTCAGCGCACCCGTCTTCATGCACTCGAAGTATTGGGTCGCGATCGACGAGCACCCGGTTCCGCTCATCTGCTTCTGAATCAGACAGTCCGTCGCACATTCGTCCGGTGCCCCACACTCATCGACCGTGCGCTGGCACACCTCCAGACAAGCAGCAACCAGCGGATCGTCCGTACTGGACGACGAATCGTTGGTCTCCGAGGTGAACTCGGGACACGTGGTCACAAAGGCGTTGCACGCGTCGGGGATGTCAAGCCCCGACGCGGATTCTTCGGACACAGGTGCAGCGAGACTCACCTTATCGCAGGCAGGCAGACCGGCATCGGTGGAAAGGTTCGCTATGGCTCGTGCACAGGTCTCGAAGTCATTCACCGGGGCATTGCAGGTCAACTCATCGAACGTGCTGGCGCATTCCTCGACCGAGTCGCTAAACTCGGAACCGATCTCGGAGTTGCACTCAGCCTCCGCCGCCCGGCAGTTGGCCTGGAGCTCCCCATCGGTCTGTGAGTCGGAGCTGAAGGCCCTGTCTACTGCCATGCGGTGGCACATCGATTTCGCGTAGGTCGAGCTACCCAGTAGGTCGAGATACCATTGGCAGAGTTGGTTGGCCTCCGACGGGCCAATCGATGCCATGCTCTTGTCTGCGGGTACTCCGGAGAAGCTCGACCCGTCGTCGTCATCGTCGCAGCCCCCCAATGAAGCCAAAAAGAGTAGAAAAAGAAAAGGAATGCTAGGCCGCGTCATGCGACAAACCTAGCACGAAGCATCCTCTTTTCCGTGGGAGGCGGGCATCTGGCTCGGGATCTGCGTCACCAAGGGGCTCCGCAACCGCAAAGCCCCTGGCCCAGCCTGGGCAGCCAGTTCGAAGGACCGAAAGGGAAGAAGCGAAGCCAGTAACCCGAACGTCAGCCCACCCCAGGCACTCGCCACCTGCGACTGAAGGGATTGGCGATGGCAACCGAGCCAAACCGCAGCATATCCGACCAGATACTTCTTCGTCGCATCGCGGTCCTGGTCCGTTCGGCCAACACGCAACGGACGCTGGCGCTCTCGGGTGCAAGCGTGTGAGGGTTGAGAGGTGGCACCCATCCTGAGGCGAGCGGTTCGAGGCGTCTACTGGGTCGGCCTCCTTGCGGGGCCGTTCTTGGGCACGGCAGCGGTAGTCGGAGGTGCCTTCGTTGGCTGGCACCAGGCCGGTATGCAACTGGGCAATCTCCCTCTCGTCTTCATCGGGCTGGGCCTTGTCGTCTGGATGGGCCTGACCTGGGCATATCGCACCCTGGTACCGCTACCGTGCATCAAGTGTGGTCGCGCCGCCAAAGCAACGTCCCTCAACCCCATCACGGTGCTGTGCGGGTCTTGTGGCCACCGAGAGGTATCAACCACGAGGATCCTTGGGGCACCTTAGGTGCATGGGGGGTCAACGCGGAATCGCCAAGGCCAGAGGATTATACGCCCACGCTGTCTGGTCGAAGTCCACCCCGAAACTCCCCCTTTTCTACGGTCGCGCCGAGGACGCCGTGGTGTCTCGGAGCAGTTCCTGCAGGGAGAGCACGGTGGTGCTCTGGCCAACGATGGAGCGGTGAGGGGTCCGGCAGACGAGGTGTCTCTTCACCTCGGGGCGCCGGCCTTTCTGAGCGAGGAGGGCGGCGATTTGCTCCACGACTCGGGCATCGCGGGGATCGGGCGTCTCCGACCACTTGGCCTCGATGAGGTCCAGGGCGTTGCCATGCGCACGCAGGAAGTCGACCTCGCGCTGCGCCCCGTCGCGATAGAACCAGAGGGTGTCGCTTCCACCCCGTTGCGCCTGTTCCTTGCGCAGCTCGGAAAGGACGAAGGCCTCCCAGAGGGCTCCAACGGAGGGGCTGTGTGGCAGCGTTGTCGCGTCCAGGCCCAGTAGGAAGCAGAGCAACCCGGTGTCGGAGAAGTAGAGCTTGGGGCTCTTGATCATCCGCTGACCGATGTTCTCCAGATAGGGCTCCAGCAGCTGAACTTGGTTGGAAGCCTCGAGCACGCTGAGCCAATCTCCGACGGCTTTGGCGCTCACTCCCACGTCACGGGAGATGGCCGACTTGTCGAGGACCTGGCCGGAGCGCGCGGCGCAGACCCGTATGAATCGCTCGAAATCGCGCAAGCTCGTGACATTCAGAATCTGCCGAACGTCTCGTTCCAGGTAGGTGGAGAGATAGGACCGATAGAACTCCTGGGAGTCGATGTCAGGGTCGCGCCAAAGCTCGGGAAAGCCGCCGCGCGTGATGTGGTGACCGACGGAAGCAACGGTCCGTGGCCAGGGGCAGATGCTGGGAGAGTTCGGTGAGAGATAGGGTTTCGAGTTCAATCAGGGCGACGCGACCAGCCAGGCTGTCGGAGACTTCTCGCATCAGCACGAATTTCTGCGAACCCGTCAGTACGAAGCGACCGGGCTCGTGCCGAGCGGAGTCGATGGTAACCTTGAGATGGCGGAATAGCCGCGGCGCGTATTGCGCTTCGTCGACCAGGAGCGGCGCGGGGTAGTTTGCCAGGAACTGCTCCGGCGACCGCTCGGCAAGTTCCGCCGTGCTCGGCAGATCGAGTGACACGTACGCGTGTTCGGGGAAGAGCCGCCGCAGCAGGGTCGTCTTGCCGGTGTGGCGCGCGCCGGTGACCACCACAGCCGGGAACTGGGCAGCGGCGCGACGGATCCTGTCGGATAAACCCCTAACAAATTGCGTAGTTAGCAATATAGCTCTGTGAGGTAGGAATTGTCAATCTGGTCGGTTGGTTTGACTGGATTGGCCGGCTTGAGGAACCGGACCAGATGGTCTGTTCGGCGTAACCACGGTTCCTTGCCGGACAAAAGGCAAGACCCAGGCTGGCGCGTGAAGCGTCGGGACGCATGCCGGGGCCGCCATGTGGCTCATGGGTGCGGGCGTCAGCCCAAGGTGGAGGGACGAAGACGTTCACCCTGCGAACAGGTCCGGCGAGGGTTTCATTGGTGGCACAAAGCAGGGCGTCGTGGATTCTTCGGAACAGATTCTTCCAGGGCTCGGAGCAACGCCGCTTGGGACGCTGGGTGACACAGCGCAAGATGGTGGGCCACTGGATCGCCCCATCCGGAAACCAGCTTGCCGGATGGACTGGAGTTCCGAGGCGGGCTCGGCTAACAGGGACCATCGAGTGTCTCGCCTTCCTCGGAGGTTGCCCGTGCCCAGTCGCCGACATCTCATTCCAAGAATCTGCCTCTGTGCCGCCGTCATCGCCTGCGGCAGCTCCAAGGAAAAGGACCACACCAACACAGGGGCTGGTGGTCGTGAAGATGGGGGCACGACGGGCTCTGGTGCCGAGGGTGAAAAGGGGGACGCAGGCACATCCAATTCTGCGCGGAGTACGATCGAAGGGATCTGGCGACTGCCCACCGAGCCTACCAATCTCGTGGTGGTCGAGGATGGCCGTGTGACGGACTTCCATTTGGAGCTCTCCTACCGTGCCGAAGGCTTGAACTGCTCCACGGTATTGAGCCTGGCCGCGGAAGCCTCGCTGCGGGGAGACACCGTGGAGTTCATACCGGAGAGCGAGGACGGCTTGGGCGACATCTACGCGGTGACCATCCAGTTCGCCAACAACATCGCCACTGTTACCATCGGCGAGTTCTCCTATGAGGGTGGGTTTTTCTGCAGCGGTGGGTTGGTGGGGGGAACCGTCTCAGGCACGGTCGGCCCCTGGGAGTTCACGGGCTACCGTTGGCGCAATACGGCGGGGGCCCCTATCGACTATCCGGGTCTGGGCCAAACCTGCGATCCCCCGGGTTGCCCTACCGATCCGCAATTCGCCGATCTGTGCGATGAAGACAGCGCCGAATCGCAATGGTCGTACTGGTCCGACGCCTGTGACGACTCCGATCTCGCGTCGGCCTGCGTTGGAAACCAGGGCGGAACCAAGGTCTGCAGCAAGTACTGTGTCACCGACTCCGACTGCAGCGATGCCGCGACTCCCATGCAGTGTCTGACCGCCTGCAACTACTCGAAGACTTTGGAGCACATCTGCTGGCCTTCGGGGCACGCATTTCAGGATTGTGGTGTCTTTGGGTCTGCTGGTGCCCCTGGCCAAGGCGGTGCCATTGGCCAAGGCGGTGCCCCCGGCCAAAGCGGTGCCCCTGGCCAAGGCGGGGCCCCTGGCCAAGGCGGTGCCTCCGCCGATGGCGGCTCGTCTGGCGACCTCGGTACCGGTGGCGAATCGGCCTCCTTTCTCGGGCAGGTCTGCGATGCCGAGGGTTGTCCGAGCGACCCCACCTACGCGGAGTTCTGCGATCCCGAGGCGACCAGTTCGTATTGGCATTTCTGGTCCGAGCTCTGTGCCAGTTCGGATCTCGACATGCCTTGCGTCGGACTGCAGAGCGGCAGCAAATACTGCAGCCAATCCTGCACCACCGACGCGGACTGCAGCACGTCAGCGGTTGCCATGCAGTGTCTCACCGGATGCACGATGTTCACCGAACTCGAGGGGATCTGTTGGCCGTCCGCTCAACCTCTGGGGGACTGCGGGATGGAAGGCCAGGATTGAGGGCAACCAGGGGGCTTCTGGCCACGAGTCGCAGTTCATCCTGATTGAGCCCGTCGAGCCGGAGAGCGGGGGCATTGGTGTCGCCCAGAACACCCGCCAAACCGCGCTCCCGGTGGCGCCTTCCGACGACCTCCCCCCGATGGTGCTATCCTGCGCCATGTCCAACGATGTTCTGGACCGCGACATCCTGGGCAGGCGCGTCCATGGTCACGGCATCCTATGGCTTGAAAAAAGGGGGCCTTCGCGAGACCATCTCGGTGCGAACGACCCCCGTGAAGAGGCCGATGCTATGAAGGGAATTGCGCCATGAGCACGTCCTCCGAAGTCATATCATTGCTGGTCAGCCTGGCCCTCCTCATCTCCTGCGCAGAAGATGAACAGGACTGCTCGGAGTGCGGGTCGGGATGCATGGAAGTGACGGCCATGGCGTATGATCGGGAAGAAGGGTGTCGGGTGGGTTCAAAGGTCGTAGGTTGCGTGTCGGACGACCGGGTGTGCACCACGGCACTGGTTTGGTACTCCAAGACCGATGGCACATGCTGGGAGTTCGCGAGTGGATGCGTTCCTGACGAATGGAAACGGGACGCGGTGATTGACGACAGCTGTCGGGATACCCTGCTCGGTTCGGAGCTTCCGGACTGCGAGTAGCGCTCCGGGCCGAATACCCGGTCCCGCGCGGACCTTCGGAACACTCCACCCCGATGGAGCTATCCTGGGCCATGTTCGACGATTTTCTGTACCGCGACATCCTGGGCAAGCGCGTGCATCGCTACGGCATCTCGGCGTCCTATGGGCTGGACGAAGCGGGCCTGCGCGAGGCCATCGAGCTCGGTGCCAACTACCTGTTCTGGAGCCCCACGAAGAAGCCGATGATGCGGGTGGTCAAGGACGTGGTGGTCAAGGATCGCGATCGTTTCATGCTGGCGACCGGACCCCTTCTTGGCTATTTCGCGGGCTCGGTGCGCCGCGCCGCCGAATGGGCGCTAAGAGAGAGCCAGAGCGACTACCTGGACGTGTTGCAGGTCTTCTGGGCGGGCAAGATGTCGGCATTGACCGGCGCGGTGCTGGACGAGATGGTCAAGCTCCGCGAGCAGGGCAAGGTGCGCGCCATCGGGGTGTCCATCCACGATAGAAAGCGGGCGGCCCGTCTGGCTGCCCAGGGTCCCCTGGACTTCTTCATGATCCGGTACAACGCGGCGCACCCAGGCGCGGAGGTGGACATCTTCCCTCATCTCCCCCCGAAGAAGCCGGTCATCGCCGCGTACACCGCGACCTGCTGGACCAAGCTTTTGCATGCCCCCAAGGGATGGAACGGGCCTGCGGCGACGGCGGGGGATTGCTTCCGCTTCTGTCTCACCAATCCCGCCGTGGATCTGGTGGTTTCCGCTCCCAAGACCGCCGCTCAGATGCGCGAGAACATGCAGGCTCTACAGCAGGGGCCCCTGTCGGAGGCCGAGATGACGCGCATCCGGGCCCTGGGCAAGGCGGTCCACGGCTAGCACCGCTCCTTCACCTCGACCTCGTGAAACAGCATCCGGTCCCCGTCGAACACGAAGCGTCCCGTGAAATGGGAGCCCTCGAGCAGCAGCGGTAACCAGAGCCGATCATCGGCCCACATCTCGTCGTAGGGAATGGCGTGAAGCGGCGTCCACAGGGGCACCGCCTCGTCGGTCTCCCGGGGGTCTCCCTCGAAGTCGGTGGCAACGAAGACCGTCGCGTGGAGGGAGTAGCCGTCGGTGAACTGGAAGCTGAGCTGACCGCGCTCCTGCGCAGCAAAGACATCGATCCCCAGTTCCTCCTTGACCTCCCGCAGCGCGGCCTGGACCGGGGTCTCGCCGGGCTCCAGGCGCCCGCCGGGGCCGTTGACCTTCCCCGCGCCCAGGCCCCTCTTCTTGCGGATGAGCAGGATCTGGCCGTCACGGATCACGAACAGGATCGTGGCCCGATCGCGGGGCTGCCAGCGGGCAAAGTCGACCTCGGCGGGGTTCATTCCGGGTGCCTACCACGGGGGCCGACAGGGGTCGGGTTCTCGTGATAAGCAGGGCACCTGGAGCCAGCCATGAGCATCGATCCCCCCCCCGTCCTTGCCAACGACCAGGCGTTTGGGGAGGCGCTGGCCCCCGAGGCCCCTCGCCATCGTGCCCTGCGGCAGCTCCATGGCTTGCTCGCCGAACTGGATCCATCCGCAGAGCTCGAGCCCTGTCAGGATCAGCTGGTCAAGCTGGCGCGATGGATTCGCTCCAGCGGGTCGGTTCCAGCAACCGCCGAGTCCTCGGCGAACGAACCTTCGATGGTGTCGAGGTTCCGATTCTTGGTCAGGGCGCTGGAGAGCTTCCCGGAACACAAGCTCCGCCTCGCGCAACTTTGCCGTCGCGTCCTGGACCAATCCTCGGGGCTTGTGCTGTTTGCCAAGCTGGGGATCCCGACCGATCGCGGTTTCTGGTCCGAGACGGTGGACAGGTTGTCCCGCCGCTTCTTGCCCGAGCCGGTCGATCCCGAGGATCTGGCCCAGCTGCTGGCCCGCCTGTTCCCCTCGGAGCGCGACGTCCACTGGTTCTCCGAGATCCCAGGACCGCTGTTGGCCCGCTTCTTGGTCGTGCTGGGCGACAAGGACGGCACGGCCACCTTCTCTGCCCTGTTGAGACAGACGACCGAGGCGCTGGTCCTGCTCGGGGCGCGGATCTCCGCGACGGGATTGTCCGAGCCCATCCGGCAACGGGCAAGGCGCAAGATGATCGGGGATTCGCCGTTCTCCGAGCTGCCTCGCCTCAACGATGCCCTGCGGGTGGAGCTCGGGTCCGGGCCCCAGGCTCAGTGCGAGCCGATCCTGAATCGCCTGAGCGTCACCATCGAGGGCTGTCGATTGGCAGCCGACAACGTCCTTTCTAACCTGGAGACAACCGGCGTCAGCGTCGACGTGGTGTATCGGCTGGAGCTCTTGCAGAGGTGCCTGGACCGCTACTGGTCGCTGGCGCGCCTGCTGGGCCCGGCACCGTCGGGGGACAGGGCCAAGCGGCTCCAGGAGCTCGTGGTCCAGCTGTTGCGGGCGCGCCTCGACGATCGAAAGCTCTCGGAGATCACCCGCAGCAACACCCATCTCTTGGCGCGCAAGATCATCGAGCGCGCCGGACAGACCGGTGAGCATTACATCACCTCCAGTCGGGGGGACTACGCCAAGATGCTCTTCTCCGCGGGCGGCGGCGGGGTCTTGACCGCGTTGACCTGCGCGATGAAGTACCTGGTGCTGTGGGGCCATTTCGCGCCCTTCGTGGAGGGCGTGCTGGCCTCCGCCAACTACGCGGCAAGCTTCATCCTGATGCAGTTTCTGGGGTTCACCCTGGCCACCAAACAGCCCAGCATGACCGCCGCTGCCCTGGCAGGCTCGATGCGGGACACGGCGGGGGAGACGGATCTGGCCGGCTTGGTCAAGATGATAGCCCGGATCACGCGCTCCCAGCTGGCAGCCGCGGTCGGCAACCTGGGCCTGGTGATCCCCGCCGCCTATGCCTTCGACCAGCTGCACCGGTTGTACCGGGGCCGCCCCTTCTTGGACGAAGAGAGCGCCCTTCACGTCATCCATACCCTGCACCCGACCCACAGTGGGACCATCCTCTACGGCGCCCTGACCGGCGTCCTTTTGTGGATGTCGAGCCTGGGGGCTGGCTGGTTGGAAAACTGGGCAGTGTACCGTCGGCTCCCCGAAGCCATCGCCGAGCACCGCTACCGGCGCTTTTTGGGTCGGCGAATCACCACCTGGGCCTCTCGGGTGTTTGCTCGCAATATCGCCGGGATCGGTGGGAACACAACGCTCGGAGTCCTTCTGGGCATGACCCCGGTGGTCGGCAAGTTCGTGGGCCTCCCCCTGGATGTGCGCCATGTCACGCTGTCGACGGGGGCACTGACCCTGGCCGTCTCGGCACAGGGGGGGTTCAGCCATGATCCGCACGCCCTTTACCCCGCGCTGTTGGGGATCCTCTGCGTGGGTGTCATGAACTTCGGCGTCTCGTTCGCGCTGGCTCTGGCGGTGGCTCTCCGAGCGCGCCAGGTGGAGCGGTCCGACCGATTCAACCTGTTCGTCTCCGTGATTGCGACGTTTTTGAAATCACCGGCCCAGTTCGTCTTTCCACCGCGCCTGGACGCTGCCGCCCCTGTTCATGGCCCGGTATCCATCCGAGCCTCCCGTCCCCCGCCCGCCCACTGAAGAACCTGCTCACGCCAACCGGACGGTGCTAGACTCCGGTGCGGCGTGGCAAACTGGTGGTCAAGATGGTTGGTGGCATGTGCCGGGTTGGTGCTGGCGCAGGGCTGCGGCGGATTGACTTCGCTCGAGGACACCTTGGCGGAGGCGGGCAAGGGCGGGTTGCACGGCACCGTTGCTGGAAGCGCCGGGACCTGGACCCAAGGCGGAGGCGCCGGGTTCGTTGGGGTCGGAGGGTTCAGCTGGGCGGGAGGGACTGGCTATGGCGGGGCGCCCATCCATCCCCCCAACGTCGGCGGTTCGGAGCCCATCGCACCCGACTGCCCCGATCGCTCCCTCGGAAGCGCGCTTCCGGTGACCGCCACCGGAACCACGGTGGGTCAGCGTGACTCATTCCAGCAGACCTGTGGCGCGGACTCCGGTTCGGGTGAATTCACGTTCGCATGGACTCCTCCCCATACCGGCAGCTTCAGGTTCGACACGACAGGCTCGACCTTCGACACCATCCTCTCGCTCGTCGACGGCTATTGTGACCCGTATGGCCACATCGCCTGCAACGACGACGGCCCAACCGGAACGACATCCAGCATCGTCAGCTACCTAGACGCAGGGCAGGGAATCACCGTGGTCGTGGGGGGCTTCGGGGGCGCCGAGGGGGAGTTCACCTTGACGATATCCCAGGCCAATACGGACTGCCCCGACGCCACTCTCTCCCTGGGCTCGGGACTCCCGGGGCGGACGGACCTCGGCACCGCAGACGACTCCTTCATGCCGAGCTGCGGGGCACCAACCCCCGGTTCCCCCGACTTTTCGGCGGTCTTCGTGGCCCCCTGGACCGGCAGCTTCTCGTTCGACACGTTGGGAAGCAACTTCGACACCGTCCTGGAAGCGCTAGACGGGGCTTGCGAGGGCAATCGCCTGGG
Source organism: uncultured Polyangiaceae bacterium (assembly GCA_964648165.1). Taxonomy (GTDB): domain Bacteria; phylum Myxococcota_A; class Polyangia; order Polyangiales; family Polyangiaceae; genus FEN-1139. The sequence goes on from CAZYKT010000002.1 coordinate 165,410, forward strand.
CTGCAGCGACGACAGCGAACTGGGCGACTCACGCATCGTCCTCACTCTGACCGAGAATCAGCTGATCACCCTGATCGTGGATGGCTTCGCCGGTGACCAGGGCTCGTTCACACTCCGGGCTCAGTCGGTGAACACCCATCCCTGCTGCCAAGTCAACGGATCTCCGGGCGGCTGCGTGCCTGCGGACGTGGCCGAGTGCGTTTGCTCGACGCTGCCCGGCTGCTGCACGGATAGCTGGTCGCAAGCCTGCGTGGACGCGGTACAGAGTACGGGTTGCGGAAGCTGCCGGAGCTGCATTGACGCAGTCATGTCTCCACCGCCCAGTAGTCTTGGGGGCACCACCGTGGGACTATCCGATCGCGTGACCGCCGAGGCCTGTGGCGCTCGGGCCGGTTCGGGGGACTACTCGGCTCTATTCACGGCTCCCCGTTCCAGCCTTTACCGCTTCGACACCCGCGGTTCGAGCTTCGATACAGTGCTCAGCATGGTGGGCGGGAATGGCTGCTGGGGTCCGGACCGGGGCTGCAACGATGACGGCCAGATGGATGCCACCTCGGAGCTTACCACTTACGTCGAGGCGGGCGAGATGGTGACCCTGACTGTGGATGGCTACTCGGGCGACTACGGCCATTTCCTGCTCAACGTCATCGACGTCGGCGTCGAGTAGCTCACTTCAGATAGGCGGCAAGGCCAATGCCCTGCTCGCGAAGCGCCTGAACCACTACGCCCGCGATGTCCACCGCGCCGGTGGGATCGAGATGGGTGTGGTCGTCGCAGAAGAAGGCCCCCACGGCGCCGGTCGTTGTCGCGCTGATATCGCCCCCCCCAGGAATGGGGCAGAAACTCCGAGCGTTGTAGAGATCGACGCTCAGCTGGTGCAGATCGATGACCGGGACGCCGTAGGCTTCCCCAGCCCGGATGGTGGCCGGAACATACTCACCCCGCGAACCCGTGGCGGTGTTCCCGCTGCAGCGGATCATGCTGAGCGGCGTCAGGAAGATGGGCTGGGCGCCGCGTTCCTGGGCGGCCTGCGCCATCACACCGTAGGTCTGTTCGAAGGCGGTGATCCCTACGTGGCGATCACAGGTCGCGGAGCCGTCGTTGATCCCGAACTGGATCATCAGGTAGTCGCCGGGGGCCATGTTATCCAACATCTCCTGCCAACGCGCCTGCAGGGTAGGATTGCCGCTCCCGTCGGTGGCAAGGACGCATTCGCCGTCCGTCCCCATCGTGGTCTGGACGTTGTACATCCAGGTGCGGACGCTCCGACCACCCACGGCACTGTTTCTGACGCTCACCCGAGCGTCGAAGTAGTCCGCGATCTTCCCACCCCATCCTGCCGGACAGGGGGTGCTGCCGTTGGCCACCGTGGAGTCGCCGGCAATCCAGACGGTGAGATTCTGGAGCTCACCGCCGGTCCCTTCGCCGGCTACACCTCCCGAGCCCCCCGGGCCGCTACCGGCTTGCGCCCCACCCAGCCCGGGGCTGCCTGCTGGATCCGAACCCCCAATGGCTGGACTGCCGCCGGGGCCCGAACCGCCAAGGGCTGGGCTACCACCGGGACCCGACCCACCGACACCGGGACTGCCTCCAGAACCACCGCCGAAACCCGGGTTGCCACCGAGACCCGACCCGCCGAAGCCAGGGCTGCCGCCTGGGCCCGAACCACCAACGGCTGAGCTTGCGCCCACGCCCGTGCCGCCCAGCCCCGGGGTGCCCCCGAGACCGCTGCCGCCCACAGCTTGCAGCCCCCCCAGGCCGAACCCTCCGAAGCTCGGGCTGCCCCCGGGGCTGACACCGCCCCATGACGGGATCCCACCCTGGCCCAGGCCCCCTGTTCCCGGACTGCTGCCCCCAGAACCGAGCGTCCCGCCCGCTCCCGCCCCTTGCAGGAGCGCGCCGCCAGCCGATGGCGTCCCGCCGAGGCTGCCTTCATCGCCCGAGGGACTCTCGTCTCCACAGCCAAAAGCAGAGACCAGCAGGATTGCTGCCCGCGCCAGGACTGGTGCTCGGTTGGTCATGGGGATTGTTCTGCGTTGTTGGTTGCCGAAGCCGGTTCTCATCGGTCAAGACAGATGTTCATCGGATCGAAATCGCTCCGTCGGCTGCGCCGAGCCAGGCCAATCAGACACGGTGGCCAGCATCGGTGAGTCTACCAGCCCAGTCGTGTTTTCACCACAGGCAGGAAACCTCGGCCATGGCCCGGTGCGGGCAAGTGTCGAGTCTGGGCTGGTTGGGTCTGCCCGTCGCAGATGAGATAGACTGCGCCCATGTCCAAACCGCCCAGGCCCCCGCGACGTCGGCGCTGGTGGCGCATCGCTTTCACCGTCACGGCGCTGCTGGGCTGTGGTGCGCTGGCCGAGCTCTGGGCAGAACACTCGGATCGCGAGCACTTCGCCCCGGTGGGGCGCATCCTGGCCATCCAGGGGGAGCGAACCCATGTGTTCGCCCGAGGAACCGGCAAGACGACCACCGTCTTCGTCTCGGGTTGGCGCACTCCTTCTGCCTACGTCAGTTTCTACCCGGTCTTCTCGGAGCTCACCAGCTCGACCCGCGTGGTCGTCTACGACAAGCCGGGGATCGGCTTCAGTGATCCCTCACAGCGCCCCCGCGACATCCAGACCATGACCGAGCAGTTGTGGGAAACCCTGCACAAGGCAGGCGAGCGTCCCCCCTATCTGCTGGTGGGCCATTCCCTGGCCTCCTTGGTCGTTCTGCGCTTCGCCCAGCAGTACCCCTCGGAGACCAAGGGGCTGGTGCTCGTCGATGCCGTCGATCCCCAGGGCCTGTCGGTTGAGTCGGTGGGATGGTGGGAGAGCGCCCAAATGAACGCCACTTGGGCGCTGTTTCGGACCGGTCTGCCCCGATTTCTGTTCACCAACCCGTCGCTTTATAGCTTCTTCACCGGGTCCGGCCAGATCCGTTCGGCGCCCTTGCCCCCGGAGCTGCAGGATCTGAATCGAGCGCTGCTCCTTTCGACTCTCTACAATTCCAACCAGCGCCAGGAGCGGCAACTGGCTCCGGAAAACGCCCAAAAGCTGCTCACTGGTCCGCGTCTCGGCACCTTGCCGCTCGTCGTCCTGAGCGCTGAGCGAAGCAACCTCGAAGATCCAGAGTGGCAACGCGGGCAGGAGCGGCTCAAGCGTTGGTCGAAGAACGCCAAGCACCGCGTGGTGCCCGGTTCGCCCCACGCCATCCAGAGCTACGCTCCAGAGAGCGTGGTAGACGCCATCCTGCAACTGCTCTGACCCACCCATGGACCCAACGACTGCTTCATACTCACCGGCTCGCCCCGTCTGCCCCAGCTGCGGGGTTGGCGCGAGCTTGGGTCTGGCACAATGTGAGAGCTGCGGCGCAACCCTGCCCAACCCCTGCCCCGGCGTCGGCGAGCCAGCCCCGAATTGCTACTGGGTGGCGGTGAAGTGCCATTTCGACTGCCGGATCTGTGGTCATTCTTCACCCCTCAATCACCTGGATCTGGACGGCTCGGTATGGTGCGCCAACTGCGGCATCGAGCAGCGCTTCGCGACCAGCCAGTGGTCCCCGCTGCTCGACTTCGCCGAGGCTGTGGGTGATCTGGCGGGACCCAACCGGGCCGGACGATTCCCCGAGCGCAGTCCGAGCATCGCCTCGGTCAATCCCTTCGCCCACCTCGGCGTGTCCCAGAGCTTCGGTCAGCTGCGCCGGCAAGCCGCTCCCAACGCCCCGGCAGGGGAGAGCCACGCCCTAACCCTTGCTGCTGCTCCGGGCCACCCGCTCTGCAGCAGCTGCCATGCTCTGTTCACACTGACCCAACTGGACGAGCAGGGATTCTCGCTGTCCTGCCCAAGTTGCCAGAAGCAGCAACGCTATCAACGTCCGCCGGGGCTCTCCGGCAACCTTCGTGGGGTCCTGGCCCACGAGCATCTGGTGGGCTCGTCGGCTGCCACCCTGGAGCAGGATCCGGGGGGCGCGGTCCTGATCAAGTGCCCCAACTGCAAGGCCCCGCTCAGTCCCGATGAATCGAGCGCGATCGTCACCTGTCGTTATTGCAGCGCCGTCAGCAGGCTCACGCTAGGACAGCGACGAACGCTCGGGCAGAAGAACCTGGCCCCGGAGCTGTGGTGGTTGCTCTTCTCCGGTCCCTCGCGGCAGCGACTGGAATTCGAACGGGCCCTGCTCCAGTCGACGGAGGCTGCTGAGAACCCTGAGCTCCCGCCGTCCAAATCCAAATCCGGGTGCGTCCTCGCGATCGTCTTGGCTGTGTCGGGCCTTCTGGTGGCCGTCGGCCTCGCGGTGGCGCCTGACGATGACCCACCCAAGCCGTCGGCTGCGCCGCCCCAACCAGCCCAGGAAGTCCACCGGGCGGCGGATGTCGTCCCTGCGGCTCCAGCGTCCCCGGAGCCGGCGACTCCAACTCCCGCCCAGCCCGAAGCCCCATCCCTGAGCCTGACCTGGACAGCCAGACTGCTCAAAGCCACCGGAAAAGTCTCCATCAAGGGACGTTCCTGTGAGCTCGGACTACGCACGGCGGGAAGATCGGTGAACCAGTCCTGGGTCAGCTGCGGCGAGACGGTGTTGTACGACAGCCGACAGTCGTTCTCCGGATTCGGCAGCTTCCACGAGGATCTGCTGGAGACGCTCACCCCGAAGGGTGACGGCTTCGCCTACCTGTACAACTGCAGCGACGTGGGCCAGCGCCACGGTCGCCCCAACCTGGTCGCACAGACCGAGCAGCGCGTGCTGCAGGTCTTCGACGACAACCCGGGGGGCTTCCGGGTGGAACTCTCCGTCAACCCACTGAGCCAACCGAGAAAGGGTGAACCTCTGTACGCCAGTGCTCTCGATCCCAAACCCATCCGAATGCCCCTGGTCGTGACCGAGGCCTCCCAGGGTGCACCGGTCACCCAGGGTCAGAAATGCAGCCTCAGCGTGGCCCTGTTCGCCATCGGTAAGAAGGGCCCCAACTGCAAGGTCTCACTCAAGTGCCAGAACAAGACCCTGTATGACACGCAGAAGCCGGGATTCTGGTCACCCTGCACGCTCGACGAGCAGGGCAAGCCGCTAGAGGTTACCGACCGGTCCCCCACCAGCGTCGATTCCGATCCGATGCTCGGCGGAACGCTCCCCGAGAAGAGCTTCACACTCACCGACGATCCGCCCAAGGGGAGTTACAGCGTGTCGTTGAAGGGGAAGCCGTAGGCGCACTTGGCGCCGTCGCTGTCGAAGCCCTCGCCCATCGGCACTGTCCGGCGCCCGAGTGGGCCTGGGCGGGGATGGACCCCGTGCCCGCCCCAAAGGCAGCGACCGGAAGGGGGCCGCCGGTCGCCACAAACGTTATGCATGCTTAATGATTTCGAAGCACGTGGCGGGTGGCCCGCCGTGCCCACCGGAAAGGCGGCAACCGGAAGGGGTGTCGCAGCTTGCCGCAACCGCTATGCATGCTTAATGATTTCGAGGCACGTGGCGGGTGGCCCGCCGTGCCCACCCCCTTTGGGAAGGCCCCCGTGCCCACCGCCCTTGGTCGAGCCGAGACGGTGGACTTCCATCGCGCTTCGCAGAAGCAGGGTGCTAGGATGAAATCGTGAGAACCACTTGGCTCTTCCTGTTCCTTCTGGCCTGCAGCGCTGCGCCTCGGGTTGCCCCGGAGAACCCCTCCCGTAATGCGGCGCCTGACCCGGCGGTCGCGATCGCGGATTGTCCCGAACAGCGCGAGGCCACCCTCTCAGTGGCTGCGGCGTTGCAGCTTTCCCAGAACCAATCGGTCCTGGTACAGGCCACCCTGTGCGAGGATCGCACCAAGATCCCCTGCCCCCCCTGTCCCCAGGGTGCCGACTGCGCGCAGTGCCTGCCCCCCGAGTGGCTCTTCTGCGACGCTCCGCCGATCGTGGACTATTTGGAGGTCCTGGCGGTCAGTGCCCTACCCGGGGTGGAGCTAGTCGTGGGGCGGCGCTATGTCGTAAGCGGCGACCGGCTCGACGCGCGAGGTCTACGTGCGCGATCGATCTGTGAGCTCAGCTCGCCCCGGTCGACAGCAAACGCTACGGGCCAGCGCCCCCGTTCTGTGTCGGCACCGGGTGGTGACACGCGAAGGCAATCCCAATCCGCGGCGGTCCATCGCCGCTCTTCTTCGCCGTCATGCGCAGCCTAAGCGGCTTTTCCCCACGTTCCAGTCCAATCACCAACGGACGGGCTCCAACAGCCTGTACCGCTCTGCGAACCGCATCCGCCGAATCAACGGGTTGCTGCTGCACAGACAGCACCAGATCTCCGGGACGGATGCCCGCCTTCTGGGCAGGTGAACCGGGCAAGACCTGGCCAACGATGCGACACTGAGGATCGATGCGCCAGCGCTCGGTCTCGACGCCCGACTCGTCATAGACCGACCATTGCCCGGACTTGGCTCCCGCGGTGAACTCCCCAACCAGGTGCGGTTGGCCGTGCTCGTGCCAGGTCAAGAATCGACCCTGTGGCTTGCCATCACGGATGCTGGCTTCGAGGCGGCTGGTTCCGGTGGGCCACCACGCCAGCATGGATCCGTTTCCGTTATGGACGTCGTAGCTTCCCAGCTGCTGTCCGGATGGCCCCAGCTGGCTCCAGTGCCCCGAAGGGATCCCCTCCACGAATTCCCCCGACAGCACTCCACCGTCCAGCAGCTCGGCGCGCCACGGACCCTCGGCTTTGCCGCCCACGCACGCCCCCTTCGCTCCGTACTCGGCACGCGGCTCGAAGCGCCCCTGCCGATCGCCGTGCAGGCTCGCGCAGTAGTTGACCGGCCACCAGCGGGTGCGCGGAACGCTCTCGGTGGCCCAGGTGGGGAACGGCGTCAGCCCCTGTACACCAAACGGCTCGACCTGTACCACCTGGTTTCGGTGGAGCTTGATCGAGCCTTCGGACGCGTCCCCGGTAACGGTGGCAGCGGTCGTGGCCTCGATACGCCCGGTGCCCAGCAATCGATCGAGTCGAACCGTGAATTCTCCCGTGCCATCGAGCCTGCCCTGCGGCGCCCGGGCCGCAACCTCCGGCATGATCGTCTTCCAGTCGATCTGACCCAGATCGACGGTATAGCTGCCGCGTACCGTGAACCCCTCGGGACCCCAGCGGACCAGCTCGTAATCGGTGGTCAGCACGAACTCCGGTCCCGGCGGGTCCAACCAACTCGTCGCACTCCACCTGGCGCCAAGCCCGACCGCTTCCTTGGGCAGCGGCACCATGAAGCTCTCGAACGCCAAGATCAGAGACCCGTCCGTCTTCACCCGCGGATCAAACCCGTCACTGTCCAGCGTGGGTCCCAGCTGCCAGTCGGGTTCGAACGCTTTGCCGCCAACCATGACGCCAACCGGAGCTTGGAGCTCAGTCGTCGACGCCGCTGGCACATCCGGCTCGAGCTCGGACTTCACCACCAGGCCGCGGTCGTTGACCCAGAGCTTGCCCTTGGCAAGGATCCTCGGGCCCTCCACCAACGTCGGCACCGAGCCGACGAGCAGCTCGTATTCGAGAACACCCTGGGCATCCGGACCCAGCAGGCGCAGATCGACCAGCGACAACGCCGGGGGCAGGCTGGCTTGGAAGGGATGGAAGGAGGCCGCAACCCGGCTGGTGGTGCGCAGCACCGACTCCTCGTGGACACCCCGTTCTGGGGCGTATCTGAGGCGTCGGCGTGGCTCGGCGCCCGCGCTCTTCAACCGAACCGCATCGGCAGACGCCGCGACCGACTGGGAACCTGCGTTAGAGCTAGCTGGCCTGGCTCGGCTCGCGGTTGGCTCCACCGGCTTCGCGGGCCGCGGCGAACCACAAGCGATCGCCCATCCGAATACCGAGAGCTCCATTAGCCGTCTGAGCTGCATCACGTGACGATATCAGATCCTATCTCCCGGTGGTGGGGTGGAGCAGCTCTTCCGATTTGGTCTGGTGCCCGCAGGCACGGATTTCCAAGGTCAGCGGCCGATTCACCCAGCGCTCCAGACCATTCCAACCTGGCACGCCAGCGGGACGGCAGGAGGAACAATGACAATGGGACGCACTCTCTCCAGAGCACGTCAACATTCACGCGAGCCCTGACACTCTGCGGCGGCTTCAGGACTGCCGCGACGGCCGCAAATCGTGGGTTCCAGTGCGGAGCCCTCGGTCCCCGACGGTCCAGTCGTCAGGAACCGGGCTTTGATGTATGCTTGGCCCATGTTTGTCACCCACCTGGTCGCCAAGAACTGGAGGAACTTCAAGGGGCTGGACGTAGACCTTCAGGAGCGCCAATTCATCGTTGGCCCTAACGCCTCCGGTAAGTCAAATCTCCTCGACGTGTTTCGATTCTTGCGGGACATTGCGTTTACCGCGGGTGGTGGGCTCCAAAAGGCCGTGAAGCAACGTGGGGGAGTGTCAAAGATCAGGAGTCTGGCGACCCGCAAGGACCCAGAGATATGCCTCGAGATTCATCTTGGCGACGAGCTGAGTGCAGCGAGCAAGTGGCGCTATGAACTCGCGTTCGTTCAGGAGGCTCGTGGAAAGCGTCAGACGATAGTAACTCGCGAAAACGTGTGGAAGGGAAAGAAACAGATCCTCCAACGACCCGATGAACACGACAAACGGGACCAGGAGAGACTGACACAGACGTATCTCGAGCAAATCAATGCGAACGGCGACTTTCGCGAGGTGGCACAGTTTCTCCAGAGCGTGACGTACCTTCACCTCGTCCCCCAATTGCTGAGGTTCGCCGAGTCGATCCAGGGCAGAATCATTGAGAATGACCCTTTTGGGCAGGGGTTTCTGGAACGTATCGCCAAGACCCAGGAGAAGACGCGAAAGGCCCGCCTTGGTCGAATCCAGGGCGCCCTCAAAGTTGCCGTCGCACAGCTGGAACAGCTGGACTTCGAGAGAGACGAAGCCAGTGGACAGCCTCATCTGAAGGCGCTGTACTCTCACTGGAGGCCAAACGCAGGTTGGCAACGAGAGGATCAATTTTCGGATGGTACGCTGCGGTTGATCGGGCTCCTCTGGGCTCTTCAGGAAGGCGACTCACTCCTCTTGCTCGAGGAGCCCGAGTTGTCTCTGAACGCTGGGATCGTTGCGCAGCTGGCCCCAATGATCAGTCGCCTCCAGAGGGTTCGCGGCCGCCAGGTTCTGGTGAGTACTCACAGTGACGCTCTTCTCAACGAACCAGGAATTGACGGTCGTGAAGTTCTATTGCTCACTCCGGCTGCTGAAGGCACGCAGGCCTCCGTCGCATCAGACGTAGTTGAGATTCGTGCACTCCTCGAGTCAGGCCTGTCCGTCGGAGAGGTGGTGCTTCCGCGAACTCGGCCTCCTCGGGCTCATGACCTGAGCACCGTTGCATGACAACGTCGGTCATACTCGCGGTCGAGGACATGCTGAGCGAAGGGGTCGCTCGACGTGTGCTTGATCAGTTTGGGATCGATGTGGCCCAAGCGATCGGACATTCGGGTTACGGATACCTGAAGAAGAAGGCCGAAAGTCTGAACAGGACAGCGCTTGGTTTTCCTGTCTTCATGTTGACCGATCTCGACTCGCCGAGTCGATGTCCCATGCAGATTCTGGAGTCATGGATCGGGGCGCACAAGAATCCCGACTTCCTTCTCCGGGTGGCTGTGGTGGAGGTGGAATCATGGGTACTTGCGGACCGCGAAGCATTCGCCCGTTTTGCGGGCATTGGAGTCACCCAAGTGCCAGACGATCCGGATTCCATCGCCAATCCCAAGCAGCATCTGGTGAATCTCGTCCGCAAGTCAAGGAATGCTGGTCTACGCAGAGACATCATTCCGGCGGCGGGCTCAACTGCAACGGTGGGGCCTGCCTACAACTCGAGACTTGCATCCTTCATTGAGTCGACCTGGAGTCCCGAGTCCGCGGCAACAGTCTCGTCGAGTTTGCTCCGCACGATGAATGCACTCCAACGATTCGTCGAGTCTCGACGCCCGGCTCAGCGATAAAATCGGCGCTCTGCCGGTTGTGTCGCTGGCTACGTAGATCCGCGAACGATCCTCCAGGAAGACCGGCTCACCCCCGGCCCGCCCTCACGTCCCCTCGTCCCTCGCGCACCGAAACCCCGCCACCAGGATGCGCCAGGCGCCGGGGTGGTGGACGCGGTTGGTAACGCGCATACCGGGGCCCGGGTAGTTGAAGGCGCCGCCGCGCAGCACCTTCTCGCAGGTGGTGGGGACCGGATTGGTCCCGGTGAAATTGCGAAGACCGGCGTTGCGGATCTCGTCCTGGGCTTTCTTGATATCCTCGCAGGTCCCCGGTTTGCCCTCGCCCGCGGTGGGACGCCGATACGCATAGGGATCGTAGTCGTCCGCGCACCATTCCCAGACGTTACCGGCCAGATCCAAATGCCCGTAGGGACCCTGTCCCTCGGGGAAGGAGCCCACGTCGCAGGTGGTCTGGCCCTTGGGGCCCACCGCGCGCATGAAGCAGCCGTGGCGCGTCGGATCGGGGCTTTCGTTGCCCCACACGTAGCGACGCCGGTCGTCGCCGCTGGCGGCACGCTCCCACTCCGCCTCGGTGGGCAGCCGCTTGTTTCTGAAGGCGCAGTAGGCGGTTGCGTCATCGTGGGACACCCCGGAGATCGGCTGCCGCGGCCCGCGGAACCTCGCGTCGTCCCCGGCGTGGAAGAGCTGAGCTGCGTCCTCGCGATACATGCGGCAGGCGCCCGCCTTGACGCACTCCATGTAATCCGTGACCGTGACCTCCAGCGTGTCCAAAAAGAACCCCTTGACCTTGACCCGATGAGCGGGGTGCTCGTCCTCTTCTCCGCCCTGGTCTTGACCCATGGTGAACTCCCCGCCCGGCACGTATTTCATGCCTTCGGGGTCGGGCTCCCGCAGTGACACCGCGGAAGCGGACGGCGCGGGAGCGACGCTGGTCACGGCGGGTGCCGGGGCGGCAGAGCTGCTCGGTATCGGCGCGGGCGCTCGAACCTCGGCCGGCACCGCCGTCGATGTCGTCCGAGTCGGGGCGGGCTCCGTCACGCCCACGCGCGAGCAGCCGAACCCGGAACACACAGACAGCAACAATCCCGCTACAATCCGGTCGAACATAAGGCGCCCGACCCTAGCGCACCGTGCGCACAGCGGCCACGGCGTGCCAACCCTCTACGGCCTACGGCGGGAACCTGGTCCAGTCGGCCAAGCTCCCGGTCATCATGGCCAGCGAGAGCGCCGTCCAACTGGTCTGGTAGTACTGGGTGCCGGCCATCAGCGAGAGGGTGGAGAGCTTGCGATAGGCTGCGTCGACGAATGCGCGATGCGATTCGTCGCTCATGGCTCCGACCCCCGCCGGTCCAATGAAGGACGCCGCCTGCTTGCCGTCCACGGCGTTTTCCGGGCGCGGCGTGCCGTCCAGCTCGTAGCCGTCCACTATCCCATCAATCCCAACCCCCTCGTAGAAACCCACGATCTTGTCGAGGTAGGCCTTGGCCCGTGGCTCGCCGAACCAGCAATAGTCCTGACCGATGCGGAAGGGGGTACGACTGGAATCGTTCTGGAAATGCAGCGGAGCTCCAGCGAATGCTTCCACCGGCGTGCCTTCGGAGTCGCACCAGGCGGGGACCAACCCGTTGTCCTGGTTGCCGCTCTGCTCGTTCAGGCTCTTGTCCAGGATGTCGTAGTTCGTTTCGATAACCTGATTCCACTCGGCGCCTCGACCGGACACCTCGGCGAACAAGCGGAAATATGCTGGAGCGAAGTAGGATGGATTGGTCACGTTCTGGACGCCCCACTGGTCGCCCGCCTTGAGCATCTCGTTTCTGGTGTGGTCCACCTCGTAGAGCCAGATCCGTTCGATCAAGTCGAGCGCGAACGCCAGATAGGTTCCACTCAGCGTCCCGGCTCCCCCCCATCGAACATCGGCCATGAGCAAGGCCCACGCCATGTCTTCGTCGCCGTCCGTGGCAGCCCCATTGCCGATGACGTCGCCATTGGGATCCACTTCCCAATTCATCAACCCCCGAGAGTCCGGATAGAGCTGCTCGTATTTCCAAAGGTTGTCGAAGAGCTCCTGGTCATCGAAGGCCACGGCCAGGATCATCCCGTAGCCGATGCCCTCGGAGACGGTAGAGCCTATGACAGTACCCGAGTCGGGCTTTCTGATCCGCAGGAATCCGCCCGCACCATCGGCCGTAACGGTGGTTTGCCTCCATAGGTCGTAGGCGGCCGACGCTTCGGCGTCGTCGATGCCTCCAGGGCGGATGCAGTACTCACCGATCCGGTCCGCGGCATCGTCCTGCGGGGTCGAGCCACAGGCAACCGCGAGCCAACACAAGGCTCCCCAAACAGCGTGCCGACGATGGACATCCATGGGCAGAGTCTCCTCGCCCTTTTAGCCTTTTCCTTTGGCTCGAGGTTGTCCAATCCTGTGCTGGTTTTTGTCGGGCACCGATGCCGGATTGACCTCAAGCCGGGCACCATGGCCGTCTTTTCGGCATCCAAAAAGCCTATGGCTCCTCGATCAACCCATCCATCATCAGGCTCAGATTGGCCTGGAAATTGGGCAAATCGTCGAGCAGGTTACCGACCCAGGTCTGCCAGTGGTCGCTGTCGACCAAGGGATCCTCGGCCATGGCGTCCGCGATCTGGGCGCTCCAGGCGTCGAGCTTGGCCTTCACGCTCGCCTCGGAGAACGGCCCGGCGATGAACTGGTCGGCAATGGCCTTCTGCCGGTCGTAGATCTCTCCGCGCAGGAGCCGCAGGAAGGGATCGCAGTCAATCTCGCGGACCCAGTAGGGGCACTGTTGGGTCACGCCGTTCTGGATGATGACGCAGTCGAAATAGAGCTCATGGCCGTCGCAGCCGTTGGTGATGACGTTCCAGTTGGGCATGACGTTCTGTCCATTGGGTACGTTGTCCGACCAGAAATTGGGCTCCGGGTACCAGAGGACCTTATCCATGTCCCAGGGGATGAGCATGAACCGCCCGTCTTCGTGGTGGTACCAGTAGTAGTTCTGGTTGTTGGGGCCCCAACCGGTGCCAAAATAGAACGACATGATGCTGTCGAAGTTGGCGATGCCGCGATCGACGACGATGTAACGGGCCAGGTAGTCCAGATCGACCAAGGGGGCCATCTGCGAGGCAAAATTGGACTCGGTGGAGGCGGCCACCGCGTCCTTGAAGGCCATGAAATCCGACACATCCATGACCTCTGGATCCTCGTTGCTGCGCAGGGCATCCTGGGCTTCCGCAGTGGATGTCCCTTCGGCGGGCCAGATCTGCTTGTACAGATTGCCGTCGCCAGATTCCGGGAATTGGTGGGCGGTGAATCGACCATCCAGGTTCTCCACCGCCGCGACAACCCCCTGGTATTCCCCGTTGATGTAGAGACGGGCGTGCGCCACCCGCGGCGCCGGGATGTCCATGTCACGAAACAGCGAGTAACCGAGCCGCTCGCGCATCCTGCTGGGATCGGCGGCCATGGCGTGCAGGTTCAGCTTCTTGAGCCCATCCAGGCGGCCATTCTCGTCGTAGCGATCGAAATCGAGCTTGAGCGAGAAGCGCTGACAGACGTCAATATCTCCGAAATAGGGCACCACCCGTGACACTCGCTGTTTGGTGACGAAGTCCACGCAGCCCCAGATGGAGTAGTTGCCCTTGAAGCGGACGCCAATCGAGGGCAATTCCGTGTCACCGAACCGGAGCGATGCCTCCACGTACCGATCCGAGTTGGTCTGGTACGGGGTCACCAACAGATCGCTGAGGTCGTTCAGCTTGGCGTACTCCGACTCGGAGAGGGTCAGGTAGTAGGACTGGACCTCTTCCTCGTCGAAAACCTGGTTGCCGATGTCCTCCTTGGCGATGTCATCGACCGTGCCGCCCGTTCCGCCGGACCCACCCGTTCCCCCCTCTCCACCCCCCGCGGACCCGTTGGGGCCATCGTCCTTCCCAGAGTCGCCGCAAGAAGCGGACAATGAACAGAGCACGAGTCCCACCAACGCAACCCTAGACGTCACCCGAGTCATTGCGGGAGCCTACACCAAGACGGCGCCGTCAAGGGGAAGTTCGTGGGCCCGGTGATGGGCATCGTTACCACACTAGCCCTGGTTCGCTGGGTGCCCGCTCTCCAACCAGCCAAACACCGCACAGGCAGTCATGACCAGGGTTGCCCCGACTGCATAGCGCAGGCCCAACGATTCCCCCAAGAAGGCCCAGCCACTCAGGCTGGCCAGGGTGGGGGTGAGCAAGCTCAAAAGACTGCCCCGCGCCACACTGGTGTCCCGATACCCATGGGTGAACAGCATCTGACCCGCAAAGGACAGGGCGGCGATGGCGACCAGGAGGGACCAAACTGCGCCGTCACAAACATCCTTCTGACCCATACCCTCCAGCGGCAAGAGCAGCAGAGCCAGAACCATCCCCACCCCACAGAAACTGGCCATCAGGGTCAGAGCACTGTCCGTCTGGCGTAGCTTCTTGATGCACTGGATGGCGAGCCCCCCAAGCATTCCCGAGAGCAGCCCCAAGAGCTTGCCTAGCTCCAGCCGGTCGAAGGATGGATCGATGACCAGCCAAAGACCGACCATGGCCAAGGCCAGCATGGGCCAGAAATGGCGCGGTGGGTGCTGGCGCAACAGCAGGATCCCGAACAGATTGGACCAAATGGAATGGGTGTAGTTGAGCAGCGTGCCCATCCCGGCGCCGGTGCGTTGGACCGCCACGAAATACAACAGCACCGACAGCCCGCCAAACAGACCCCTCAAAAATAGGATCAACGGGCGCGTGGTGCGAATCGCCTGTCCACCCAGACGCCAAAGCAGAAGGACGGCCAGGGTCCCCAGGCCAAAGCGCATGAAGGTCGTCGATGCCGAACCCCAGCCGCGCTCACCGACCAGACGAACCGGGATGGGCATGGCGGACAGCACCACGTATCCGAGCAGCATCGACCAGGGACCAGGGGGCAGCTTCATGCGGGGCGCAACCTAGCAGACGGGCGTCAACGCGCACCGGCTCCCACGGCGGGGGCCTGTCCACCGCGGCGAAGCTCTGTGAGGAAGGCCCCCAGTGCCGCCGAGGTGGTGGTGCGCTCGTCCCATACCGCCATCACTTCGCGGGTCAGGCTGGGCTGGGTTATGCGCACCGCACGGAGCGTGGGGTCGCGTCGATGCAGGTATCCCGCGGGTAGAATCGTGATCCCCAGGCCGCCCCGGACCACTTCGCGAATGGCCTCCCCGGACTCCAGGGAGAGCAGGATCCGGGGCGAGAAGCCGGCCATCTGACAGGCGTTCAGGATCAGATTGCGCGTGAAGGTGTGGGCCAGGACCAGAACCATGCCCCGATTGGCCAGCTTGTGCAGACGGATCGAGCGATGCTGAGCCAAGGGATCGTCGCGACGCACGATGGCCACCAACTGTTCGCTCTGCAGCGGCTGCACGCAGAGCCCTCGGAGCGCGGAGGCGGGGGCACCCGCCAAGAGCCCCACATCGACGCGCCCGGCAAAGATGGCCTTGGGGATATCCTCCGCGGCCAGGGTGAAGAGGCTGACCTCGACCCCCGGGTGCTGCAGGGCGAAGCGAGCCAGGGGTCGCGGAACCTGCGTGGAGTTGAGACTCTGCATGGAGCCTATCCGTAACTCGCCCCGCATCACGCCGCGTAAAGCGGAAAGATCGTCGGAGAAGCCCGAAAGCTCCGCCACCGCGCGTCGAGCCCTGGCCTCCAGCAACTGACCCGCCGGGGTGGCCCGGATCCGTTGCGTGCCGCGACGGGAACGGGTCAAGAGGGTCTCCCCCGCCTCGGTCTCCAGACGAACCAGAGCATGGCTCAGGGTGGGTTGCGCCACGTGCAGTCGCTGGGCGGCCTGGGTCAGGTGTCCTTCCTCGAGACAGGCCAAGAAATAGAGCAGATCGCGGATTTCCATGGGTCGGGGCTGGTCCTAGTTATTCGTCACGTTTATATCTTATATGCATTTATAGCATTGGCGTTGATATCTGGGGAGGCCCAGGATGGGAGCCATGGCTCAAGCACCCTTGCCCACCCCCTGCATCTCGTCGCGCGCCAAGCACTTGCCCGGTTCGCCGATCCGCGCCTTGCTCGCCACGTCACGAGAGGCGGGCGTGGTCGATCTGGCCGGAGGCATTCCGGAGCCAGCACTGTTTCCGGACGAAGCCCTGGTAGAGGCCGCCGCGAAAGTGATGAGGGACGGCGGGGAGGCGCTGCAATACGCGCCCACCGCCGGACTCCCGGCCCTGCGGGCCTGGGTGGCCAGTCGCTTGACCCAACGGGGGCTCCACGTGTCGGAGCAGCAGGTGTTCATCACCCAGGGGTCACAGCACGCGTTGGCGGCAGTCGCGGTCGCCCTGACTGGACCCGACCAACCGGTAGCCATCGAGCAGCCCGGCTACCTGGGAGCGCGGCAGGCGTTCCTGCTGGCTGAGGCGCCCCGTCTGCCCCTGCCGGTGACCCCCCAGGGGTGGGATCTTTCCGCGTTGCGTGGACACCCACCGGCAGCCATCTACGCCATGGCCCATTTCCAGAACCCCACCGGGCGCTCTGCCACCCCCACGGCCACGCGCGAGCTGTGCACCTGGGCGGAAGCCCATGGGACCTGGCTCGTCGAGGACGATGCCTACGGCGAGCTACCCTTCTTGGCCGATTCGACCCAACCCCTGATCGCCGAGGCCCCGACCCGGGGCATCCTGCTCGGCACGTTGTCCAAGACCCTGTGCCCGGGACTGCGCATTGGCTGGATCTGTGCACCCCAGCCGTTGTGCGAGACACTCGACCGTGTGCTGCAGGCCACGGCCCTGCAACCCGGTACGCTGGCTCAACACCTGGCAATGGCGGTCATCTCGTCGCTGGATTGGAATGACCACCTGCGTCGTCTTCGAGCCCTGTACGGCGAACGTGCGCGAAGGCTGGCCGAAGATCTGTCGCGCTTGGATCTCGACGTCGAAAGACCGATGGGTGGGTTCTTCCTCTGGGCCGGGGTCCGAGGGAGCGCCCAGCGGGTCTCGGCCCAGGCCGCACGTCACGGCCTGCTGGTGCTACCGGAGGGTGCGTTTCAGACCTCCAATGTTCCGGGAGCCGACACCCATTTGCGGATCGCCTGGACTCGCTACCGGGGCGACGCAGCGTCCCAAAAGACTCTGAGTCGAGCGCTGGGGCGGGCTCAGAGCACGTTGGCCTGAGCTGATTTGCCGCGATTTCCCCCGGGGAATTCCCCGGGAGCGCAGAATGGGGTACGAAGAATGGATCCCGATGGACTTCGGTCATATTCCTGGACTACCGCTCCCGGTCTCGCGCCTGATCCAGGGGACCATGATGCTGGGCCTGCTCGAGCGTGACGAGGCATTCGGGCTGTTGGATGGTGTGTACGCCCACGGATGCCGCGCCTTCGACACGGCTCCCGTCTACTATGATCAACGCCCCGAGGAGCTGCTCGGCGACTGGCTGCGAGCCCGCGGCTTGCGGGCGCAGGTCTCGATTATCGAAAAGGGATGTCATCCCTTCAACGAAGTGGCTCGCATGAATCCCGCGGCCCTGGCGTTCGACATCGACCGCTCCCTGGCCAAGCTCGGCACCGACCACATCGAGCTGTATCTCTTGCACCGCGACGACCCGACCGTTTCCGTTGATGCGATCGTCGAGATGCTTCACCAGGAACGGATCAAGGGGCGCATTCTGGCCTACGGCGCCTCCAACTGGACCCACCGGCGCATCCAACAGGCCAATCGATATGCCGAGCAGCATGGTCGGCAGCCCTTCGTGGCCAGCAGCCCCGCCTTCAGTTTGGCCGAGGTCATCCAGACTTGGCCCGGTTGCATCAGCATAGCGGGCGATGCAGAGGCGCTCGCCTTCTACCAAGAAGGCCACCTGCCACTGTTGGCCTGGTCCCCCCTGGCTGGCGGATTTCTCACCGGACGCTTCCGTGAGTCGGAGCTCGCCCACCTGACCAATCCAGTACAGCTCCAGGTCATCGAATCCTATGCTTCGGAGAAGAACTGGAAGCGGGTCGCGCGCCTAGCGCGACTCGCCAAGGCAAAAGGACTCAGCATGGCGGAGCTCTCCATCGCGTACGTGGTGGGCCAGCCCTTCGACGTTTACCCGGTCGTGGGGTGTTGCAGTGCCGCCGAGTTCGCCACACTGGACGCCGCCTTGCGGCTGCGCCTGGATGACCCAGAGCTCCGCTGGCTCGAGCTCCAGACCGACGAGGAACCCGGCATCCTCTGCCCCTGAATTCAGCCGCTCTGGTCAGAGCGGTGCGATGGCGTCGATGTGCCCCAGCTCCTCCTGGGTCAGAGCAGTGGCCCGCACCGCCTCGACACACTCCTCGAGCTGAGCGGGTCGGCTGGCGCCGATCACGGCGGAGGTCACCTCCGGACGGCGAAAGATCCAGGTCAAGGCCAGCTGCGCCAGGGTCTGACCGCGGTCCCTGGCCAGAGCCGCCAGGGCCTGGATCTGCTGACAGCGTTGGTCATTGATGTCGGAGCGTCGCAAAAAGCCCTCTGGGCGTGCAGCCCGGGAATCGGAGGGGATCCCGTCGAGGTAACGCGAGCTGAGCAGGCCCTGGGCCAGCGGCGAATAAACGACACAGCCCATCCCTTCGCTCTGGATAGCGTCGAGGACATCGGTTTCGATGCCGCGATTGAAGATGCTGTAACTCGGTTGATGAACCAGGCACGGCACTCCCAACCCACGCAGGATGCGAGCCGCTTCTCGGGTGCCCTGCGCCCCGTAGTTGGAGATCCCGGCGTACAGAGCCTTGCCCGAGCGCACGGCCTGTTCGAGGGCACCCATCGACTCCTCCAGCGGCGTACTGGGGTCGGGGCGGTGGTGATAGAAGACGTCGACGGTGTCGATTCCCAGCCGCCTTAGGCTCTGATCCAGGCTGCTCAACAGATACTTGCGTGAGCCGCCGTCGCCGTAGGGCCCTTCCCACATGCCGTAACCAGCCTTGGTGGAGATGAAGAGCTCGTCCCGGTACGCGCCCAGCTCCTCGCGCAAGACGCGACCCAAGGTCTGTTCCGCGGAACCCGGCGGTGGCCCGTAGTTGTTGGCCAGGTCGAAATGGGTGATGCCCCGCTCGAAGGCCAAGAGCAACATGGCCTTGGCGTTTTCGTACACGTCGACGCCACCGAAGTTGTGCCAGAGCCCCAGAGCAATCCGGGAGAGCCGAATGCCGCTCTTCCCACAACGTCGGTACTCCATCCGCTCGTATCGCTCGGCATCGGCTCGATGGACCATGGTGCTGGCCTAGCATCGCAATCCGGTTGGGGCCCCCCACAATCCCGCCGATTCTGTTGGTTCTTTGCCCCCGAAGACAAACCGGCGGTAGCCAATCTCCCAACCGTGATACTCTGTTGCCTCATTGCCCTCCGATCCCTGCCCCAGCCGTGGCCCTTCCCTGTCCGAGGCGGAGGGACGCTACATCGTTGCACTGGCTCGTCGAAGTCTCGAAGAGGTGGTGCGCGCAGGAACCCTACCCCAGTTGCCTTTGGATCTGCCCGCTGCGCTGTTGGAGCCCCGGGGCAGCTTCGTCACCCTGAAGATCGGGGATAGACTACGCGGTTGC
Organism: uncultured Polyangiaceae bacterium; assembly: GCA_964648165.1. Lineage (GTDB taxonomy): Bacteria > Myxococcota_A > Polyangia > Polyangiales > Polyangiaceae > FEN-1139. Next base: position 184,898 of record CAZYKT010000002.1, read on the forward strand.
ATGGGCAACATCTTTGCCGAACGGCCCCTGTGGGAGGCGGTCGTCAACAACGCCCGCTCTGCGTCCCAGCGAGATCCCCGCTTCTCGGCGGTCAAAGAGGAGGAACTGGCTCTGATCCACGTGGAGGTGAGTGTGCTCAGCGTGCCGCAGCCTCTGAGCGTCACCTCGCCCGCCGAGCTACTGGAAAAGCTGTCTGACCGTGACCTGGGTGTGGTGTTGAACCGGGGATACCATCGCGCCACCTTCTTGCCCCAGGTCTGGGAAGACCTCCCCGATGCTGCTGATTTCTTGGCGCGCTTGTCCAAGAAAGCGGGCCTTTCGGCGAGCGCCTGGCAGGAACCGGACGTCGAGTATCAGGTTTATCGGGTCCAGGCCTTTCACGAACTACCGCCGTGACGCGCGGACATCCGGCCCACCGCTTGCCACGCAAATGTCACGTCCCCGGCGCGTGCGGGTAACTTGATACCCCCATGCTAAGGCTCATGAACAGTCCACATGTCGCAGCACGATTCACGGGGGATCCAACGTTGATCGAGCTCGAAGCGACGCTCCGGGCGGATCCGGATGGGGTCAATCCCCTCACGTTGGCAGCGGAAGATGGCTGGGAGGTGACCTCTCGACACTGGATCAAGATGCCGCATCGCTTCATGCTCTTGGCTAGCCTGAGGGAAGCTGATGGAGGACCGGTACAGGCACGAAGAGTCAGCCAGCTTCTGTCCACACTGAAAGAGGGACTCAGCCACCCCCTGACGCCGGCTCGCGCCGCCTGAACCGATTCGTCGTGTCACACCGGTCGTTCTGAGTTTCTTGCTTGCATCGGGGGGACGGGAACCGGCCGCCCGTTCCGCACGTCGGAGCACTTATCGGCTCCGAGGTCCAGCCGTAGGGAGCCCTTATTGGCACCGAAATCCAGCCGTAGGGGGTAAGCGTGGCGGATTCACAGTTGGGGTTCTCGATGGTCAGCGGGAAGTACGCCATCCAGCGCGTATCGAAGGACGCGTTGATCGTGGCGGTCGCAGCTCGGCTAAAGTGCGTGTATCCCGAGCTCTGCGTGCGAACCCATTCACCCAGCAGGTCCTCGTCTTCGCTGGACGCGGATCTTCCTCACGTCATTCTGCGTGAGTCGCCAGCGGGCGGCAGGGTCATTCGGGCATTCTGGGTCATTGGACCGACCGTCGGAAGGGATCTGGATGTCGCTCGACTCCGCGGCTACCTCGATTTCGCGTGCCCGGTGAGCTTGGTCATTCCGGTGGAGCACGCAACGCTGGTGGAGGAGTTCCTGGCCGAACACCACATCAACGAATTCGGGCTGATGACCTACAGCCTGGCCGCAGCCGAGGCCGCTCAACTCGCAGCGGCTCGCTAGGCGGCACTGACCCGCTCTGGTATGGGCAGGGGCATGGACCGGGTCTATTCGAAACGACAGGTGGTTCGGCGCTCCGCCAAGAACCCCATCATCACCCCCGATCGACTCCCCTTCAATTGCCGTGGAGTCTACAACAGCTCGGTGGTCAAGCATGACGGACGCTACGTCATGATCCTTCGTTGTGAGGGCTACAACTTCTACAACTTCTTCGCTCTGGCCGAGAGCCCCAACGGCATCGACGCCTGGACCATCGGAGACATCATCCCGTTGCCCGAGGATGCCGAATACAAGAGCTACGCACGGGTTCAGTACGATCCGCGTATCACGAAAATCGAAGACACCTACTACGTGACCTACTGCGCCCACGCCAACGAGGCGCGGATGGCCATGCTCTCTTCCCGGGACCTCAGAAGCTTCCAGTTCGAGGGATTCATCACCGGTCCTGGCTTTCGCAACACCGTGCTCTTCCCGGAGAAGGTGGGAGGCTTGTATGCAGCACTGGAGCGCCCCAACGCGCTCGGCGAAATCTGGGTCACGCGCAGTCCCGATCTCAGGTTCTGGGGCGATCAACGACGCCTGATGAGCCAAGAACAGTGCAGCTTTGGCTGGGGGAAGATCGGTCCCTGCGGCACCCCCATTCGCACCGAACAGGGTTGGCTCATCCTCTTCCACGCCGTGTCCGTGGTCTGCGACCACGAATACATCTACCATGCGGGGGTGGCACTGGCCGAGCTCGAGGCGCCTTGGAAGCTGATTCGAGTGGGGGATGAGTGCATCCTGACCCCCGAGATGCCCTACGAGCACACTGGGCATACCCCCAACTGCGTCTTCGCGTCGTCGCATGTGGTCGAGGACGACGGCAGCATGAAGATATATTACGGGGCCAGTGACCGCGTGCAGTGTGTGGCCGAGACGACGGTGGCCGAGCTCCTACAGGTCGCCCTGCACCGTTAGGAGTGCGGTGACCAAACGGCGATGTTCACCGGGTCGCCGTAACAACCCCGTAGGCGTCAGCGACAGAACGGATTTCCTGCGCGGTCAGACCGGGAGCTCGTTGCCCGGTGGCCAGATCCAGGCACTCGTAGCAGGCCGCCGTCTCCAGGTACTCGATGGCATCCAGGGCTTCCGTCAGCGATCGGTTGGAGTACGTCACCACCCCGTGTTTGGTCCACACCACGGCGCGTCGCCCCAAAAAGGCGCTCCGCGTCAGTTCCATCAGCTCCATCGAACTCGGCGCCCGGAACGGCACCGCCCCGACCCCCGCCGGGAACTGCAGGATCATCTCCGGTTGCCAGCGCAACAACCGCCCCTCCAACGTCCCCGGATCCTGGTATTCGGGAAGGTGGCTGAGGAACGTCAGCTGGCGTGGTTGCGCATGCACGACCACGGAAACAGGCCCCGACTCGGACGGCATCTTCTGCTGGTGGATGGCCAGATGGGCAACGAGCTCGCTGGTCAGGCGTTCAAAACGGGGTCGTTCGACGGTCAAGAGCTCGGCCCGCTCACCACCAGGCGCCACCACCAGGCAACCCATCTGCGCCTGAGGTTCGTCCCGGAGCTCACGCATCCGCACCCCAGAGCCGGTGACTAGCAACGTCACGCCCGCCAACTCGGGCACGGCCAGACGCAGGGGCACCGTCTCCCGCCGCGAAAACCCCTCGAAGATCGGCGCACCAGGGCCCAGCGCGACGCTCAGATTGCCCGCTCCGCCTTCGGCGGCGCCCATCTCGGCCAGGCGCCAGCCCACCTTTGACACCTCGGCAAAGAGACTCGCGTAATCGGTGAAAACCGGAGGGTTCACGGGCATCCCAGCTTGCAGGCGGTCCTTTGCCGCTCAATCATCCTTCGTCGAGCCCAAGAGCTCGGGCAGACCACTGGTGCCGGAACCGAGCCGGGACGCACCCTCCAGGTAATACTGAAGCAGCGTGCGGTTGTCGGTAACGTTCAGGACCTGCATCTCCAGGGCGCCGATTCGGTCCTCCGGGGAGAACGTCGGGGCCTCGACCCGCTCCATGCTCAGCTTCTCGGGACCGTAAGTCATGCAGGGGGCCTGCGTGTCCAGGATCGTGTAGTCGTCGCCGCGCCGCAGCTCCAGGGTCACCTCGCCGGTGACCAGCGGAGCCACCCAGCGCGTCAGGGCATCCTTGAGCATCATGCCTTCTGGATCGAACCACTTGCCCTCGTAGAGCAGGCGGCCCAGACGTCGCCCCAGCGAATAATAGAGCTCCATGGTGTTCTCGTTGTGAACGGCCGAGAGCAGCCGCTCGTAGACCAGGTGGAACAGCGCCATCGCGGGCGCCTCGTAGATGCCTCGGCTCTTGGCGTCAATCACCCGATTCTCGATCTGGTCGCTCATGCCGAAACCGTGGCGGCCCCCGATCTGGTTGGCGAAGAGGAAGAGCTCCACGGGGTTCGCAAAGGTCCGCCCATTGATGGCAACCGGACACCCGGCATCGAAGGCCACTCGAACCTCCTCGGGTGCGATGGCCACCTCGGGGCGCCAGAAGGGCACCCCCATGATGGGCTCCACGATCCGTATCCCCTCTTGCAGGTACTCCAGGCGCTTGGCTTCGTGGGTGGCGCCCAGCAGATTGGAGTCCGTGCTGTACGCCTTCTCGGTCGCCGCACCGTAAGGCTTGCCCAGGCGTACCAGGTACTCGGACATCTCCTTGCGCCCGCCGAAGGCTTCCACGAACGCCCGGTCCAGCCAGGGTTTGTAGATGCTCAGCCGGGGGTTGGTCAGGATGCCGTACCGGAAGAAGCGCTGGATGTCGTTGCCCTTGTGGGTACTGCCATCACAGAAGACGTCAACACCGTCCTCGCGCATGGCCCGGATGATCGCGGTCGTGGTCACCGCACGGCCCAGGGGGGTCGTGTTGTAGTACTTCTTGCCGGCCGTGCAGAGGTGGAAGGCTCCACACTGGATCGCCACGATCGCCTCCCTGACCAGGGCTTCCCGACAGTCCAGAAGCCGTGCCGAACGGGCCCCGTGGTCCGTGGCAACGGCCGGGATCTCCCTGGTGTCCTTCTCGTCGGGCTGGGCCAGATCGGCGGTGTAGGCGTGAACGACCATGCCCTTCTCGGTCAACCAGGCCACCGCACAGCGCGTGTCCAGACCGCCGGAAAAGGCGACTCCGAGATGGGTACCCTGGGGTGGAAGCGTCTTATGGATGCGACTCATGGCAGGCGGAGCTCTAGCACGCCTTTTCGAAGACCGCAGGGCACCTTTTGCCGCAGGGCGTTCAGCTGGAAAGACCGGTGTTTTCCGGGAGGTCCAGCATCAGGTTGAGGTTCTGCACCGCAGCACCAGAGGCCCCCTTTCCCAGGTTGTCCAGACGCGCAACGAGCATGACCTGGTCGCTCCGCCCGAAGACGAACAAATCGACCCGATTGGTCCCGTTGCACTCCAGCGGCGACAGGAAGCCACCCGGAAGCGATTGCTCCGAACCCAGGGGCATGACGCGCACGAAGGGTTCGTCGGCGTAGATCTGGCTGAGCAGCGCGTGAATCGACTGGGGACCCTGGGCTTGGTTCAGGGCATCCGGGAACAGTCCGATGGAGATCAACATGCCCTGGTAGAAGTCGCACACCACCGGCATAAAGAGCGGCTCGCGGGCGAGCCCCGCCCACTTCACCATCTCGGGCACGTGTTTGTGCCGCAGGGTGAAGGCGTAGGGACGGGCAGCAGGCAGCTGGCGGCTCTGGCGATCCGCAGCGTATTCGGCGATCAGGCGCTTGCCCGCGCCGCTGTAGCCGGACAGGGCATGGATCACCAGCGGGTAATCCGGCGGCAGGATCCCGGCTCGAACCAGGGGGGCCACCAGAAGCAGGATCCCCGTCGGATAACAGCCGGGGTTACTGACGCGAGTCGCGGTTCGGATCGCGTGACGGAACTCGGAGCCCAGCTCGGGCAAGCCGTATGACCAGCCCGGGGCGGTTCGATGGGCGGTGCTGGCATCGATCAACCGCGCCGAGCAAGAATCGGCCAGGATCACGGCCTCGCGCGCCGCGTCGTCGGGGAGGCAGAGGATCACGAAGTCAGCCTGCGCCATCAGGGCCCGCCGGGCCTCGGGGTCCTTGCGGAGCTCGGGTTGGATGGTCAAAATCTGGATGTCGTCGCGGGCCGCAAGGCGCTCGTGGATCTGCAGACCCGTCGTACCTTCCTGACCGTCGATGAAGACGCGTGCCATGGCAAGGGCGGGTATAGCGCACCAGTTTGCCGATGCACGCCCAGCCCCGATTCCGCTGAGCTCCCCAGGGCCTTGCACCTAGGACAATAGGTTCAGCGTCAGCGCCTGCAGCGGCCACATCAACCGTTCCAAAAACTGCCAGAACACGACCAAAACCAACATTTCGAGCAGGAGGGAATCGCGGAGCTTGTCGTACAGCGGTCCGACCCGACTCGGGAAGAGCCCCTCCAACACGCCCGCTCCGTCCAGGGGCGGAACCGGGAGCAGATTGGCACAGAACAAAAGCAGGTTGAGCTCCACCGCCACCGAGAGAGCCAGGACCAAGGCACCCCACGGCGAGCGAGCGTCAGCTTGGGCAGCCAGCCTCACCAATCCCCCGAACTCCTCGGAACCCCCGGGGACCACCACGCCGTTCAAGAGCATCAGTTTGAGGACCAGGAACGCCAGCAGCATCAACACCAAATTGGCGACCGGACCCGCCAAAGACATCAGCGCCTGCGTCCGCGGGTGCCTTTTGCCCCAGCTTGGATCGAAGGGGACGCTGGCCCAGCCGATCATGAACTGCCACTGCAGAAAGGACAGGATGGGCACGATGGCCAAACCGAAAGGGGACCGGCGGATGTGCACGGTTGGTTCCATGGTGAGCAATCCGCCTTGATACGCGGTTGGATCCCCGCCCCACCGGGCCACCAAGGCGTGAGCGTACTCGTGGAACGTCACACTGAACAGGAACACGAGATACCACACGACGAGCTGGGCCAGCATGAGCGAGGGTACCCTAGCGGCTCCGCCCCACCCCGACAAGTCGAGCCCCGGCCGCGCCGCCCCACCTCACTCGCTGCCGAGCCTTCGCAGCACCGCCACGTCGCCCACGACCACGGGGCGGGTCGAGGTGATGGCACCGGCGACGCGCAGGCGTGAGAGCGCCCGGGAAACCGTCTCCGGCGTCATCGACAAGGAACGAGCCAGCACCCTTTGGTTGACGTCCAGCTGGCGACGACCAAAATCGACACAGCGACGCAGCAGAAAGCGGGAGACGCGGGCAGTCGAGCTGCCTCCCATGTCCAGTCGATCGCGGGCCCGGCGCGCACCTTCCTCGATCCCAAGCTCCAGCAAGCGTCCCACCGGTGTCGCCAGTGGACCCAGCCACGCCCGCAGCCGCTCCTCGAGCGCGATGCACACCCGAAGCTCGGTCAGAGCCCAGATGCGATGCGGGGAGGGACGATTGAGCAGACACTCCAGGCCCACCACGCAGCCCGCACCGCGCACACAGCACCCGATCTCGCTACCCCCCTCGTTCTCGGCGGTGAGCCCCACCACGCCCCGTTTCACCAGCCAGACCCCGGGCGGGACTTGCCCTTGCTCGATCAAGACCGAGCCCTCCGTGAACGAGCGTTCCTCACAGGGGCAGCCGTCGGGCCAGCTGACCCCCCCCAGAGGGCACCCCCGACACTCCGGGCCTTTTCCTCCTGGGAGCACCCCGGATTTGGCCCGACGCGCCACGCGGCGAGGCGGCGACGTTGACACCATGGCCCTCACGATAGCATTTGTGCCCAACGCCCCAAGGAAATCGCGGCACCCGTCGGGGCCGTCGCCCCCGGAGCCTCGGTCCCAGCCATCATGTCAGCCCCGTTCGACAATCCGGATCCCTGGGCAAGTCGTCTGGCCTCGGCGTACCCCATCCTCGGCGCGCTGGGTCGAAGTCGGCCCGAGCTCACCGCCAACTGCCTTCGTTCCCTGACCGCCTTCGGGGCCTTCCGAGAGCACTCGGTGGTCCCCGCGGCCCTGGCACTCGACCAATCCCTCGCGCTCGATCCGAAGGCCAGTCTGGAGCCAATCCTGACCGATGCCTGCCGCCACCACCTCTGGTCCCTGCCCATCCCGCGGAGCCTGGGCGGCGGCGGAATCGATCTGCTGGCCCTGGCAGTGGGCCTGGAGCATCTGGCCGCGGCCTGTGCAGCAATCGCCAATCTGGTCGCCACTCATGGTCTGGCGCTGGCACTGGTTACCACCACCGGCGATGTCTCCCAGCTGTGGCAACTGGCGCGACGCATCGTGAAGGGCGAACGGGACCAGCGCCCCTACCTGTTGGCCACGGCCGCGACGGAGGCCGCGGTGGGGAGCGACCTCGAATCACTGTGCACCCTCGCACAATCCCGGTTCGAAGGCCATGCCCAGCGAACCCGTCGCGGCTGGCGGCTCTTCGCCAGGAAGCTCTTCGTCAGCAACGGCTCCCTGGCCTCGGCGTACGTCGTGCTGGTCCCGACCGATCGTCGCGATCCAGCGCGCACCCTGTCCGCCTTCTTGGTGGATAGAGACACGCCCGGTGTCTCGATCCCGCGCGTCGAGCACAAGCTGGGACAGCGTGCCTGTCCAGCAGCAGAGGTCCTCTTCGACGGCTGCGAACTACCCGAAACCGCCCAGCTCAACGCCGGCGCGTCGCTCCAAAGACCGCTGGAGCTGGTGCTGGCCGCATCGCGTTCCATCATCGGAGCCTTCGGTTCCGGCATTGCCCATGGGGTCGCGCTCCAGGCACGACGCGACGTCGAAAGGGTTCGGGCCGGCTCGTCGTCGCTGCTGACCGCACCCGCCGCCCGCGCCGTGTTGGCCCGCCTCTGGCAGAATGCTCGACTGGCGCGTGCCTCCTATCTGCAGGCCATCCTGGCCAACAATCGGTTCGGCCTTTTGTCGTTGACCCAGAACCCCTGGCTGGCGCGCCTGGACGGTCTTCTGCCAGAGTCCCTGGTCAACCGCGGAGCCAGCCACGCCGTGTTGGGGCTGAACGCCCTGACCGACTGGTTGCGTCATCGTCTGTCGGGATGGGACCAGCAGGCGCTGCATCGGTCCTCGGCCGAGGGCAGCGCCGCCAAGCTCGACTGCGGCAAGCTGGCGCTGCAGAATTGCGAGCTAGCCATGGACCTCTTGGGTTCGCTGGCGCTGCGCGAGGACTCCGGTTACCCTAAGCGCTTGCGGGATGCCCGCCTGTTGAGCATCTACGAGGGTACGGACGAGATCGTGACACTCGACGTCGCCGAGCGTCTGGATGCGCTCCTGGCCGAGGAGGCGTGGTGACGCCGCAGTCCGCCGAAGAGGTCGAGCTGGCCCGGTGCGCTGGCGCGTTCGTGGCCGGGCACCAGGCAGTGCTGGACGAGATGGAGCACCCGGGATTCGTCCCGGTTCAACTCCGAGACGAGCTCCGGGAGCTGGGCTGGCTCGGCGTGGCGGAGCCGTCGGAGGGGCTGTCCGTCACCAATGCCCGGCTGTTGGCTCACCTGATCCACTCGATCGCAAGAGTCTCGCCGGCCTTGGGTGCGCTGTTGCTGTCGCACCATTTCGCGCGCGCACTGATTCTCGAGGCGTCCAACCCACCCCCGGGCGAACCCTGGTTGGCGACGGCTGGTTACGACGGTTTGGATGGTTGCGGCTGGGAGCTCACGCTGGGCGATGACGTTCGGGGAACGGCCCGGCTGATCCTGGGTGGAGCGGTGGCCGAGTCCTTCGTGCTGGTGGCGCGAGAGGCGGACACGACGCCCGTGCTGCTGCTTCTCCCCGCTGGCGAGAGCGTCCGGGTGTTGCCGGTCGCCACTCTGGGTCTGTGCGGCGCAGCCACGGCCGATCTCGTGGTCGATTGGCGGGGGGACTGGCGCACCCAGGAGGTGGCACGGGGCTCCACGGTGCAGCGACGTTTCCAGGCCGCCCGGCGCTTCGTCAGTCCGTCGCGGGCTGCGCTGGTAGCGGGCATCCTGGAGCGTTCGGAGCGGACTGCCCGGAGCTACGCCGAGGTACGCGTGCAAGGCGGCGCCGTCATCCTTTGCCACACGGCGATCCGCGAGCATCTCACTTCATTGGCCCGAGCGCGCCGGCAAGCCGATGTCGCCTGGCAAAACGCACTGGATAGCCCCTCGGAGGTCGAGCACGCTTGGAAGCTCTGCCGCTCGATGGCACGACGAGCCACCGACGCCGGTCTACAGATCCTGGGTGGCCTCGGTTACATGAAAGAGGCTGGCCAGGAGCGCTGGGTTCGCGACGCCAGGCAGGCTGCCCTGCTCCTGGGCGAGCCCAGCGATGCGGAATCGAGCCCGAGAATCGAGACACCCGGCCAACCCCGACGGTCCGAAGCACCGGATGCACCGTCGGCTCCCTTGTCCTCGCTTCATTTTCCGATTCGGTATCGTCAGGGCAGAGCAGCCAGCGCACTTTTCGCCATGCCCAGGGGTCGCGCCCAATCCATCCTCGCGGGTTCGGGATTGGCGCCCCTGCTTCTGACGGGCGAACGGGCGGTGGCCAGCGTGAGCTGGTTCGATTACCCGGACACCGACATCGGTCCCTATCGCGAGCTCTCGGTTAGTGTGATGGCCACACCTCACCCGAAACCGCTGGCCCTGGGACTGCTCGGAGCCTGGCGTCGCGATCCCGAACTCGGCGCTTGGGTCGTCGCCTTGCCGGTCACCTCGGAGCTTGCCTGTCGCGGTGGCTGCGAGCTCTATGGGCTCCCCAAGACCCTGGCCGAGATCGACATCGACTGGCAAAATGACCGGATGTTGGGCCAACTCCGGGACGGCCAAGATGTGATCGTGGAGATGACGATTCCGCTGCGGCGGGGGATCCCCATCCCGGTCCGCAGGCTCGTCCTCTATTCGAGGTTGGGTGAGGATCTGGTGACGACGACCATTCCGACCCGCTGGCTTCCACGCGTCGGGCCAGGATTCGGAGCCGAGCTGCGCATCCTGAACCCCTCACATCCGCTCGGCCGGGCGCTCTCGGAGCTCGAAATGGACCCAAATCCGCTCGGGCTGTTCTTCGGAGCAGGACTCGAAGCAGAGCTTCCGGCTCCGATCCGAGACAATCCAAGTAGCTGATCTGACTCATGCAACATGCAGCACACTGCATCTTGCATGCAGCATGCAGTTGTGCTGCAATCTCCCTGGGCCTTCTGCCACCAGCCAATCTGATTCGGCTGGATGCCAGGCCCGGGAACTGGGTCCAATGGGCTGGCTAAGGGATCTGATGTTGGGAGCTGGGCTCGTGAGTCTGGATGACCTGGCTCGTCGGACAACGGCCCATGGGGACTGGCCCAACGACGAGAAGCTCCGGGCCCGATCCCTGGCGGCCACCCTGGGACGCCTGGACCGCGGCGAGCAGCTGGATTGGCTGACCCAACGCCCTCGAACTCAACGGATCCTGGCCGAGGTCCTCGGCTGCACACTTGACGACATCCGGCAGGCGCTGTCCAGCCCCAAATCCCCTGCGACCCACCAAAAGAGCCTGCTTCGTCTCGAGGAGCTCAAGAATGCCCGCGCCCTCGATCTGACCGACGAGGATCTGCCGCCCGGCATCCCGCCGGATTTGCGGGTACCGACCAGCTGGAGCCGCTGCCTCTGGTCCGCCCCACCCGGCAGCGGACGAACCCTGGTTCGCGAATGGTTGGCACGCAGGGGCCTGGCCGAGACGCTCCGGCTGAACGACGAAGCAGCGCTCGCCAACCTGCCCGCGCTGGGACCACCGCTGTACGTCGAGGTCACGCATTCTATCTCGAACCCTTGCCTTGAAGCACTGCTCTTGCACCGACCCGTCTGCATCGCGGTGCAACGGATCGACCCAGCACCTTTATCGCACAGCCCTCACGGTTTCAAGCTGTTGTCGAGCCCGTCCATCGAGAGCGTGTTGAGCGAGGTTCTGGATTGGGTCGCATCGCGTCTGGCCAGCAGTGCAAGGTTTGACAAGGGGCAGGTTCACGAGTGGCTGTTGGCGGGGCCCGTGACCTGGGGAGCGATTTCGACTCTGGCAGACGTCTGGGGTTTCTGTGGTCTCGTCGACGAGCTGGGAATGCAGCGCGTCGCCGGCCGGGATGCAGCCGGGTGTCTGAGCCTGGCGCTTCGCCATCGCACCAGCGAGCTCGTCCAGAAGAATCCGCAGCGCCCCGGGGGTCACCGATTGGTCATCCCCAAGCTGTTGACGGCAATGGCCCAAGCCTGCCTGCTCAAAGGAGCCGGTCCTTGGATGGCGGCTCGTTCGCTGCAGGATTGGACGGATCTGTTGCCAGACGAGTATCTTCACGCGCCGGACGCCGCGTGGCTGCAACAACAGCTGGCCCTGACTGGACAACGGGTTTCGGCATCGGCGCTGGCTCAGGCGACCCGCCGCCTGCCCCCTTCCGCCTTCGGTGCCTTGACCTCGCTTCGCGAGCTCGGGCTGCTCCGAACCGTTGACGGCCAGCGATTCGAGCTGCGACCTCACTATCTGGCCCGCTTGGCCTGGTCGGTAGCAATGACCGAGGTGGCGCACTCCTCGCCGACCCTGTGGGGCGAGGGACTGCTCGAGCCGACGGTCCGCGACCGCCTGCTCTCGGCACTCTGGGAACGCTGCGCAACGGCACCGGAGACCCTGGTCGAGGACGTGCTGGAGCTCTCGGACGACGAGAGCCCCGCGCTGGTCTCGGCCACCGAAGCAACCTTCGTCACCCTGGGCCTGTCGGCGTTGGCCGGCGCCGAGGTCCCGCGGGATCTCTTGGGAGATCTCTTCGACGAACAACTGGCTCTTTTGGTCTGGCCGGGCAACGGCCCACCACGAGCGCGGATCCCCACCGCCAACAGCCCATCACCCATGGACAGTCCAGGGGCATTGCTGCTGGCGGCCTGGGCGCTGAGCGAGCTCAGACCGCGAGGCAATCGTCCTCGCCCCATCGAGCTCGACCCCTGGCAGCTCTCCTCGCCACCTGCTTCTCTGGGTGGGCTGATGGACTCGGTGCAGTCGACACTGGTCGACACGCTGCCCAACCCACCAGCGTGGGTGCCGGGGGCGTTGGCCCTTTTGGATCGACTGCGCAACACCATCGGCATCGTGGAGCTGGACGGTGAACCCCATCCCTTGCTGTGCGTGGGTCTGTTGCTGGACGAGGTTGAGCACGATGTCCTGGAATTGACCACGGTGAAGCGGGTCAGGGAGCCTTGGCAAATCCGGTTGTTGAATCTGGCCATGCACCGACGAGGGACCAGTCAGCGGAGCCTGTACGCTGCCCTGTGGCAGAGCGCGTCGGTGGCCTCGTCGCCCCGGGAGCTCATGGACACCCTGCAGCCCTTCGGCGCTGCGCTGCTCGCCGCTGCGCCAGCGGAACGAATCGCGTCGTGGTTGCGGGAACCAGACATCAATCCCGAAGCCCTTCCGCTCCGGGATTTGGGACGCGAGATCTGGCGGCACTGGGCCGAGAACAACAACGCCCTGGGCACACCAGATCGTGTGCAGCTCCTTTTGACACATGCCCCATCGGACGTGGCAGAGCGTTTGGTGCGTGAGGGCTTGCCCCTCCGACCCGAATGGCTCGAGGTTCTGTGGAGACGTTGGCCACAGGCGACGTTGGAACGACTGGAGCAAGAACGAATCCTACAACCCGGAGCCGCCGCCCAACTCCTTCAGACCATGCCCGAAACCGTGGGACCGCACCTGATCGAGGCGGCCGAGCGTTGGCACTGGGAGCGCGCCGCCCATCCCTTCATCGACGTGTTGCGTCGAGCCTTGCACCACCAGGTTGGTTTGCGCGGCCAGAACTTCAGGGATGCCTACGCAATCCTGGCTCGGGTGCAGCGCGCCCTGTCGGCGGAGGCCGTTGCCACGAGGCGACAGGGTTAGGCCATCGGACCCGACAGCTCCAACCCTTTGGCCGACACCCACAAACTACGCCCCTTGACAGGCCGGGGTCTCGGCGTCATTTATTGCTCCGTTCCAGGAGCGGTAAGGCGCGTTCACATGAAAATCGCAGATACGGGGTTAATTTGTTCGGACCTCGTGCGCTAATGGATTCATTCCAATGAACGGCGATTCACCCAGCAGCCCTCAGTCGGAACGGACCGAGGTAACGGCCCTGGGCCGGCCACATGGCCTGCAGCAGACCCTGCATGACCAGAAGCGCAACGCCTATTGCGAGGCGATCCTGGATGCCGCGCAAACGGTTTTCTTGCGCGACGGATTTCAGGCCAGCAAGGTCTCGGAGATCGCCGAGACGGTGGGGGTTTCGGTCGGCACGCTGTACCGCTACTTCCCCAGCAAGCAGGCCATGTTCTACGCGCTCGCCGAGCGCCATCGACAGCGATACTTCCTCCGGATGTCGGAGCCGTACGAGACGAGTCTGCCACTCGAACAGCTGACCGCGTATGTGCAGCGCTGCCTCGACTTCGTCGAGAACAACGGACTGCTCTTTGGGATCTATCTGGAGAGCACCTGCTGCATTCGCTCGGGCGATGATGCACTCCCCGCCATCGATCCCAAGGAAGACTGGGAGCATAGCCTCGCCCGGTTGGAGGCGATCGTCAAAAGGGCGGTGGCCGCCCGGGCGCTGCGCGGTGAGCCTTCGAGTCGTGAAATGGCCTGGACGCTACAGACGTTGCTGTGGGCGGCCATCCATGATTGGGCCAAGGACCCGATCCCCGGCGCTCTGCTGAAGCGCGGCCAAGGACTACTCTGTCTACTTTTGCAAGGAGCCAAGTCATCGTGAGTCGTCGATATCTCCTCGTTTTGGCCGGGTTGGCCGCCAGCCTCTCGGTCGGGTGCAAGAAATCAGCGGGGGCTCAGGAACTACCGCCGGCTCTGGGTTCGGGGGCACCGGCCCTGCCCGAGCTGCCGGCGGTCGAGGCGGCGGGACCCGAACAGGGCGCCGTGACCAACAATCGTGAACTGCGGGGCACCGGGACCACGCACCCCATTCGCGAGGCCGAGCTGGGGCCGAAGGCCAGCGGTGTTCTCGCCGCGGTTCTGGTCGACGAGGGGGACCTCGTGAAAAAGGGGCAGCCCCTATTTCGGCTGGAGGCGACCAACGTGGCACTCCAGGTCAAGCAGGCGCAGGCCGCTCTGGCTCAGGCACGAGTTGCCCTGACCCAGGCCGATCTCGATTTCGAACGGACCAAGACGCTCAATGAGCAGGGGGCCATCTCTCCCGCCACCTGGGATCAGGTCCGCTTGGGACGCGAACGAGCCCAAGTCGCCGTGCAGCAGGCCGAGGTGGCGGTATCCACCGCGCGCGCCTATGCCGCCGACACCACCGTGACCGCCCCCTTCGGCGGGGTGGTGGCCGCCAAGAACAAGACCGCGGGCGAAACCGTGACCATGATGCCCCCCACCACGGTCCTGGTGCTTCAGGATCTCGCAACCCTGGAGGTTCGAATCAAGTTGGCGGAGAGCGCGCTGACTCGCATCAAGGCAGGCCAGCCCATCACCGTGAAGTTCCCCTCCCTCGGGGTGGAACGGAGCGTTTCCATCGAGCGGATCAATCCGAGCGTTGACGCCTTGAGCCGCACCGTCGAAATAGTAGCCCTTTTGCCCAACCAGGACCGCAGCCTCAAGGCCGGCATGTTGGTTGACGTGACCTTCCCCCAGCACGCCGCGGACACCGCTGCTCCCAGCCCGGCTCCCAGCGCCTCTTCGTCCCCGGCCAAGCCATGAACCTAGCGACCGTCAGTATTCGCCGGCCGGTGTTCGCGACCATGTTGATCGCGGCCATCATGGTGTTTGGCCTCATCAGTTATCCCAAGGTCGGCGTCGATTTGATGCCGGACGTCGATCTGCCCTATGTGACGATCCAGGTCGTCTATCCGGGAACCGATCCCTTGACCATGGAGAGGGAGGTGGCCGAGCCTATCGAGGAGTCCGTGAACTCCCTGGGTGGGATCCGCTCCTTGCGCTCCTACAACATGGAGAGCGCCACCCAGGTCGTCATCGAGTTCGAGCTGGAGGTCAATGGCGACCAGGCGGTGCAGGACGTGCGGGACCGCGTGGCGCGGATCCAGTCCGAGCTCCCGGACGGCGCTGATCCGCCCATCATCCAGAAGTTCGACATCGGCTCGGCCCCCATCATCTATCTGGCCCTGCACGGCGACGTCCCGATCAAGAAGCTTACCCACATCGCGGACAAGACGGTCAAGCAACGCCTGGAACGCGTGCGCGGCGTGGGCAGCATCGATCTTTTGGGCGGCCGTGACCGAGAGATCCAGGTCATCACCGATCTGGACAAGTTGAGCGGCCTGGGCCTCACGGTGCAAGACGTGGCCCAGACCATCGCCGCCCAGAACCTGGACGTCCCGGCGGGCAGTTTCGAGCAGGGGCAGAGGGAGCTGACCGTCAAGACCAAGGGGCAGCTCCAATCCGCCGAGGAAATCTCCAACATCATCCTGCCCACCCTGGCGGTCTCGCCCGGTCAGTCACCCGCCCAGGCCAGCGCCCAGCCGGTGGTGCGGGTGGGCGACATCGCCCAGGTCGTCGATGGGATCCAGGAGGCAAGCTCCAGCTCCCGTTTCGACGGAAAGACAGCCGTCACCCTGGCCATCCGCAAGCAGTCCGGCAGCAACACGGTGGAGCTCGCACACTCCGTCCGCAGGGAGATCGCGGCGCTACAGCCCACCTTGGCCCGAGACCACCTCAAGCTCGACGTCGCGACCGACAACTCGATCTACATCGAACGCAGCATCGAGGACGTGGAGTTCGACCTGGTGTTTGGTGGCATCCTGGCCGTGGTGGTCATCTTCTTCTTCTTGACCAACATCCGGGCCACCTTGATCAGCGCCCTGGCCTTGCCCACCAGCGTGATTGCCACCTTCGCGTTCGTGTACTGGATGGGTTTCACGTTCAACAACCTGACCATGCTGGCCCTATCCATCGCCATCGGCGTGCTGATCGACGATGCCATCGTGGTCATGGAGAACATCCATCGTCACTTGGAGGACGGCAAACCGGCGTTCCGCGCCGCCAGCGAGGCCACCTCGGAGATCTTCTTGGCCGTGTTGTCCATGACCTCCTCCATTTTGGCCGTGTTCGTGCCGGTCGCGGTGATGAAGGGGATCATCGGTCGGTTCTTCATGCAGTTCGGGCTAACCGTCAGCTTCGCGGTGGCCATGAGCATGCTGGTGTCGTTTACCCTGACCCCCATGCTGTCCTCGCGCCTGCTCCACGCCCACGACACCGAGGGGAGGCTGGCCCGCGCAACCGACGCGGTCATGGGCTGGTTCGAGCGTGTCTACGGCAAGATCGTCCGTTGGTCGCTGGGGCACCGGATTGCCACGCTGGGCGTGGCGGCCCTGGCCCTGGTCGCCTCCGGGATGCTGGTATCCCGCGTTCCCACGGAGTTCTTCCCCAAGGAAGACCGCAACCAGTTCCAGGTGTCGGTCGAGCTACCCAATGGGTCATCGCTGGAGGCCACCACCCGCTACGTCGAGAAGCTGGCGGAGGACGTGCGTCGGAGCGGCTTCGGCGTCGACCATGTCCTGACCACCGTGGGTGGCGGGCAGCAAGCACAGATCAACAAGGGGGACATCCAGGTCAAGTTGGTCCCCTCCACGGAGCGCAAGTTCGGCCAACACCAGATCATGACCTGGTTCCGCGAGCGCTACAGCAAGCTCGCGAACGTCATGGTCACCGTGTCGGAGATCAACAACATGGGCGGCGGTCCTGCCCAAACCATCCAGTATCTGATCCGCGGCCAAGACATGGACGAGTTGGTCAAGGTCTCCGAGAAGATGAAGACGGAGCTGACCAAGGTGAAGGGCTTCGTGGACGTCGACACGACTTACCGTGGAGGCAAGCCGGAAGTGACTCTGCGCGTGGATAGGGAGCGGGCAGCGGCAATGGGCGTCCCGGTGGCAGTGGTGGCCGGCGCCATTCGGTCGCTGTTGGCTGGCGATGCCGTCACTGAACTCATCGAGGGAACGGACGCCTACGATGTCACCATGCGCTTGGCCAAGGGTGAACGCCAAAGAGTGGAGACGCTGACCAGCATGAAGGTCCGTTCCACCAGCGGGCAGTTGGTGGACCTGGCCAACGTGGTCAAGGTGGATCGGGAATACGGCCCCAGCAAAATCGAGCGCTTCGACCGCCAACGGCAGATCACCTTGCTCGCCAACCTCGACGGTTTGCCCCTGGGCCCCGCCAAGGAGAAGGTGGAATCACTTGGCGCGCAGATCATCCCCAGTCACATGGAGGGCCGTTCCGAGGGTATGGGGCGGATCATGGCCGAGTCCTTCGGCTACATGGGGGAGGCCCTGATCCTGGCGGTGGTGCTGGTCTACATGATTCTCGCCGCTCAGTTCGACAGCTTCATCCAACCCATCACCATCATGATATCCCTGCCCCTGAGCGTGATCGGCGCGTTTGGCGCGCTGTACTTCTCGGGCATGACGCTCAGTATGTTCAGCATGATCGGTATCATCATGTTGATGGGTCTGGTCACCAAGAACGCCATTCTGCTCGTGGATTTCACCAATCAAGCCCGACAGGGCGGTGCTCCCATCAAGGAGGCCCTGATCCAGGCTGGAATCCTACGCCTCAGACCCATCTTGATGACGACCGTGGCCATGGTCTTTGGCATGTTGCCGGTGGCCTTGGCCCTGGGCGAGGGCGGTGAGGCCCGAGCCCCCATGGCCATCTGCGTGATCGGGGGCCTGGTCACCTCCACGATGCTGACCCTGGTCGTGGTGCCGGTGGTGTACACCCTCTTCGCAGCCTTGGCGGAGGGACGCCTGGTCCGCTTCTTCGGCAGGAAAATCTTCGGGGATCAGTCGCACCTGGTCGAGCCCCAGGCATCAGAAAGGAACGCTGTGTCGTGAGTACCCGGATCTTGGCCCTGTCCCTGGCATCGACCCTCTTGGGTTCGACGGGTTTGGCCCTGGCGCAGGCGCCAGCGGCCGTCATGCCCAATCCTGGCGCCGCTCCGGCAACGGCCCCGGCAGCGACACGGCCGGCTGCGCCGGGAGCCCCGTCTCCAACGACGCCCGCTCCCACAAGCCCAGTCGTCGAGGCGCGCAGCATTCCTCAGGCGACCAATCCGGTACTGGAGGCCTTCCGACCCCAGAGCGGGGGGCTGACGGCCAATGAAGTGGCAAGGCGCGCCGTGGCCACCAGCGACACGCTGGTCGCCAAGAACGCCGAGCTGCGCGCCGCAGCCGCCCAGGTTGACTCCGCCCTCTACAAGTTTTTGCCCCAGGTCACGCTCAACGCAACCTACGCCCGCCTGAGTCGCGTCGAGGCCACCTTGGGTGGAGGGTACAGCGTAGGCGCCAGCGCCGCGGGCCCCCTGCAAGTCGATCCCGGAGGCGGCCTGGTCGATACGGCGGGCAATCCGGTGGGAGCCTATCCTGCGACGATGCGCCTGCCGGTCATCCTAAACAACTATTCGTTGACGGCCAGCCTGGGGGTGCCGATATCCGACTACTTGCTCAGGCTCTCCAACAGCATCAAGGCCACCAAAGCCAATCGGGATGCCAGCGCCCTTCGGATCCTCGCCGAGCGCCAGAAGGTCGAGGCCGATGCGCGCGTGGCCTTCTACAACTGGTCCAAGGCCATCGGACAGGTAGCGGTCACCGAGAAGTCGATCGACCGGGTCAAGGCCCGGCTCAAGGACGTCCAGGCCGCTTTCACGGTGGGCAGCGCCACGCGCGCCGAGGTGCTCCGTCTGGAAGCGCTGGTCGCCACCACCGAAGCGGGCCTGGAGACGGCACGCGCCTTCCGAGAATTGGCGGCCCAGCAGCTCGCGGTGATTATGGACGCCCGCTCCGCCAATTTCACGCTGGGTGAGGACGTGTTGGCCCCGCCACAGGACGAGCCCCCCGAGCCCACGGAGAAGCTGGTGGCCGAGGCCCAGCGGCGCCGCCACGAGCTCTTGGCCGTGGATCGAACCATCGCCTCCCTGCAGCACGCCGAGAAGGTGATCCGCGCGGGTCGCTACCCCCGTTTGGACGGTTTTGCCGACTACACCTATGCCAACCCCAACCAGCGTTACTACTTCTCGGAGGGCTGGAACGGAAGCTGGACGGCGGGACTGCAGCTGTCCTGGACGCTCAACAATATCCTGACCGAGGGCTCCTCGGCCGAAGAGATGAGCGCTCAGCGTGAGGCGCTGATCGCCAATCGCCGCGCCATCGTGGAAGGGCTGCGCCTGGAGATCATGGCCGCACAGACCGACGTGCGCCGGGCCAGCGCCGAGCTCGAAGCAGCTCGTCGGGCCGCGGAAGCCTCCCAGGCCGCCTACGACACCTCCGTGCAGCTGTACCGGGTGGGGCGAGCCACCACGGCCGATCTCATCGACTCGGAGGCGGAGTTGGTCAACAGCCTATTGAGACTGGTGACCGCGCACATCGACACCCGGCTAGCACAGACCAAGCTGACCCACGCGGTGGGGCGGGAGCTCTCGAAGATCAAGGGCTAGCCCGCCCCCGGGACTTGGTTCTTCAGGCGCGAGCGCGGCGTCGAACCACCAGGCCCAGAAGGCCCAGACCGAGCAGCACTCCGCCGGCATCCCGCGCTGGTTGTGGCATCCGCATGAGCGCACAGCTGGCACCCGCTTCGGCCTTGCCTTCGGCTTCGCATTTGCCATTGCTGCACTCTGCACTGCCCTCGGCTTTCGCGTAGCCATCGACCTCGATCTCGAGCTTGTCCTTCAGGGCTCCCACGCAGGAGTCCAGATGGCCGCCATGGTCGACGTATTGGCCATCGCAGAACAACGCCCCTTCCGGCTTCTCGCACTCGGCTTCACAATGGCCGGTGCACTTGGCCTCTGACTTAGCCTGGCAATCGACCTGGCACACCAGGCGCGCTTTGCCGTTGCAGCTCCCCTCGCAGGAACCCTCGCATTTGCCCGAGCACTCCGCCTCGGGGGGTGTTCCGGAGCAGCTGGCGTCACATTCGCCCTGGCAGGTGGCCTTGCAATGGCCTTCGCACTTGCCCTGGCACTCGGCGGCGTTGTCCTCGGCCTCACACTCGCCTTCACAGGTGGCGGAGCAGTCTCCCTCGCAGGTGGCTTCACAGCTGCCCTGACACTCGAAGCTTCCCGGATCGACCTCGCACTCCCCTTCACAGTCCGCCTGACACTCGGCGCTGCATTCGGGGAGCGTTGCGTCGCATGTGCCCTCGCATTCGGCGTACAGCGAGGCTGAACAGCTAAGCTCGGTACACTCAGCCGTACAGCCGCCTTCAACCTTCATCTCGCACTCGGCTTCGGCTTCGACGTGGATGTCTCCGCAATCCGCCAGGCGATCCGCCAGGGCAGGCAGCGTCGCCAGGCTCAGCACAGTCATCGGGGCGTAGAACGAAAAAAGGATCGGGTGTCTCATGATATCTCCCACCGGTAAGGGACCCCGATAGCCCGGGATCGTCATCCTGTCTTGCGCGGAAAGCTCGGCGGATCTTCCCTGCCTTGACTCTCCACCAGGGAAATATGCCCCCGGTGGGCACCCCTCGGCCAACTTGCCTCGGTTGAATCGTACGCGTAGCGGTTGGATCAACCGAGCGAACGTCCGGCCCACGGTTCGCTGCTCACCCAGCTCCCAGCTCGGCGCCAGCGCGTCCCCGACCCATGCCCCCACGAGGGAGCCGGCTGCTCGATGCCCTGGCCGTGCGTGTCAGAAAACCGCAGGGCCACGTCCCACTGCGCATGGCTGGACGCCCCTATCAGAGTGTCCACCAGCCCAAAGAGCTTACGACGCAACGAGGCACTGCTCTTCTCGGGCGCCATGATGACGATCTGACGCAGCCCCGTGCATCCAGACAGGGCGCGCGCAACACCCCGGATCAGACTGCATTGCGCTTCCCAGCCATTGCCCTCCGACCGGTCATGGACAACCAAGATGAGCTCGCGCGGAACCAGACCCTTCGACGACATCTCCTTCAATCGCGCCGCGATCCTGAGCTCGAAGGCCTCTGACGATTCGACGTTGTTCTGCAGCTCGACCAGCACATGCCCCTTCTTCGCGGCAGCCGAGCGGGGCCAACCGGGCCAACTGACCCCTGACTGGAGCACGACCATGGTGAGGTCTTGGTTGGGTTCGGAAGGGAGTGCCATCGAGGTCTCTTGCCTGCATTAATCCTCGAGCCGCCGGGACTATTCCCGAGCCTGCGGGAATCACTGCCACCCGGACCAGGACCGCCCGCACAGGACCGTGGACCGATTTTCTGGTTGGTCTGTCGCGGCGCAATAACGACTCAGCGCGCACATCTCACGCCGACCAAGTCGTACGCGTGGTCATTGGGCGGCGCGGAGACGCGGAATCTCACCTCGAATCGACGCGCGTCGTCGCTGTTGTAGAAGCTGCCGCCGCGAATCATGCGACTGCTGCCGGTGGAGAGGTATGCACAGTCATTGCAGGGCTGGATTGGGCATGCCTGGCTGCCTTCGTCCAGGACCCATTCCCACAGGCTACCCGCCATGTCGTCATGCCCGAAGAAACCACGCCCGGCAGGGAAGCTGCCCACCGAGGCGATGTCCCACACCGAGCAGTCAGGCTCGCCATCGTACGCACAAGCGATGTCCGCGACCGCGATACTGGGTTGGGGAGTGTCACCCCAGGGGTAGATACGGTTCTCGTCTCCATGCCCCGCTGCGTATTCCCACTCGGCAGCGGTGGGCAGCCGAGCCTGGTCCCAGATGCAGAAGGCGAAGGCCTCCAGCCAGGTGACGTTGGCGATGGGTTGGTCTTCAACGCCGTCCCAGGTGTTGCTGACCGCGGTATGGCGCAGGTGCCCTTGATCCTGGAACTCTTGCGCGGATACCGGGAGCTGTTCACTCCACGCAGGCTGCCAGCCGCTGCCGGGAACGTGGGGGTGAGCCCCTGCCCCCTCAAGTGGGTTTCCGGCCGCGCGCCACGCATCGTAGCTGGAGACGAAGGCGCGGAACCTGCCGACCGTGACCTCGTATCGGTCGAGACAGAACGGACTGACGCTGGCTGGACACAGCTCGCTTGCGTCGATCCGGTAGCTGCCCCCCGGCACCGGCAGGCTCGTGCAGCAGCTCTCACTGTTGCAGAGCTGGCCAGTGGCACAGGAAGGCCCGATCTCCGAGCAGTCAGGCGTGCCCGCTTGACCGCCCATGTCCGCTCCGGCGTTTCCCCCCGCGTCGGCGCCAGCGGCGCCACCCGCACCTCCCGTCACGGCGCCACCGATCCCTCCGTTCTCTTCACCGGCGTGGCCAGCTCCACCTTCTGTCACTGCGCCGGCAAAACCACCCAGCTCGGCTCCGGCGGCTCCACCAACGCCCGCACCACCAACACCAGAGCCTCCCAGCGCAGCACCGCCCGATCCTTGTCTGCCGCCAAACCCCGAACCACCGAGCCCTTGTCTGCCACCGAGCCCCGCACCACCAAAGCCCGGTCTGCCACCAACACCCGCGCCACCCCAGCCGACCCTGCCACCAACGCCCGCGCCACCCCATCCCGCCCTGCCGCCAAGGCCCGCGCCTCCCGAGCCGACCCTGCCACCGAACTGTGCCCCGCCCTGGGCCATTCTCCCCCCGGTCGCCTCTGAACCCCCGTTTCCAGCCGATTCGGTTGGTTCGCTGGACGCTCCATCCCAACCGGTTCGCCCCCCACATCCGGCCAGCAGCCAGATGCCTCCCGCTATCGCCAATGCCGCTTCGAGCCCTGTTCTTTGCCGCATCGCTCGCCGCTGTCCCCCATACCACACGACTCGCTCTGGCTGCTCGACGGGGTCCGCGCAGCTAACGAACGATATCGTTGGGTTGGAGACGGCGATAATCAGTACCCGAAATCGACGTTGCTGCCGCCCGGATTGGCGGGGGCTCGCCTGACCGGAACGGAGCTGGTGTGACGCGCCCGACCCTTGGGTGCAGCCGCAGTGGCGGCGGCCGCCTGCGCCGAAGCGGGAGCCGCGACCGAGGCGCTGGGGACGGCCGAGGCGACGGGCGCACTCGCCACCGGATCGACAACAGCCGAGTCCACCGCGGGGATCTGCGGGATCACCGGAATGGGAGCACTCTCAACCGGGCTCGTCGGCTGAGAGGAAATCGCCGTGGAGGCAACATCGGTCGGCGTGTCGGGGGCCTTGTGTCCCAACCATCTGTAGGCCCCGAAAGCCCCGCCCGCCAAGACCAGGAAGCCCAGGACGGCGAGGACGATCACGGGAGCCTTGGAGGTCGGGATGCGCTCCGAAGGTGCAGTCGCCCAGGCCGCCACCGTATTGGGCGCGGACGTCCCGGGGCCCGCCGAGGACGCACCCAGCGCGCTCATGGAGGCTCGTTCGCCGGGCATCGGCGTGGGAGCAAATGCCGGTGAGCTGCCCTGGTTGGAACGGGGCAAGAGGGGATTGACGTCCGCCGGTGGGGGAACCGACACGGAGGCCCCCGACGCAAGCCAGGTCCTCAACGCCTCGGAGAACTGCTTCGCTGACTGGAAGCGGTGATCGGCGTCTCGGGCCATTGCCTTGGTGATGATGCTGGCAAACCCGGGATTGAGGTCGGGGACGACCTGCTCGGCAGGCGGTGGTTCGCTCAGTACGATTTGGAAGAGCAGCTGATTGAAAGTGGGGGCATCGAACGGAACCCTCCCCGTCACCGCCTCGTAGAGGATGACCCCCATGGCGTAGAGATCGGAGCGGTGATCCGCTTCGCGGCTGCCACTCGCCTGCTCCGGCGACATGTAATAGGGCGTACCCATCACCGTACCGGTGCGGGTCATCTTCATTTCGCCGCCGCTGAGGGGCTGGAATTTGGAGATGCCGAAATCGATGAGCTTTACGAAGTCCTTGTGACCCAACTTCTCTCGGAGGACAAAGATGTTGTCGGGCTTGAGATCTCGATGCACGATGCCCACGTCGTGCGCCGCAGCCAGTCCATCCAGAGCCTGAATGGCGATCCGGGTCAGATCCTCGGGACGCATCCGCCCCGCAGACCGGATCCTCTCGCTCAGGGGTTCCCCATCCAGGTACTCCATGACCATGAAATGGTCACCATTGGGGAGGGAGCCGAGATCGAGCACCTCGAGGATGTGTTCGTTCCCGATGCGACCGGCAGCCTGCGCTTCACGCTCGAAACGCTGGACCGACTCCTGGTTGGAGGCGACCTGAGCGTGCAGTACCTTGATGGCGACACGCCTCTGGATCCGGGTGTTCTCCCCCTCGTAGACCGCACCCATCCCCCCTTCGCCGATCAGGCGGATGATTCGATACTTGCCTTCAATCAACTCACCGGGGGTCAGCATCGGTCCATGTATCTTGCCAAAAGTCAGAGGGGGCCCCAAGAATCCTTCGGCCCGGGTGGTCGCGCCAACGATCCATCCCCCGAGCCGTGAACCTCACTGCGCCCAATGGGGGAGCCATCGGCCATTGGGCCCGGCCATGCCCGAGCCCCGCAAACTGGTGCTGAACCTGTGCTTTTGGCATTTGAACGACCCCTGAAGGATATGGTGCCACATTGGCCCCCTACCCAGCCAAGGACCCCACATGCTGCGCTTCGAAGAACCCAGCCACGGAACAGCCATCTCGGTGACCAAAGACGGACGTCTCCAGGTCCCGGCGGAGCCCATCATCCCCTTCATCGAGGGGGACGGAACCGGTCCGGACATATGGCGGGCAGCACGCAGTGTCCTGGACGCCGCCGTGGAACGCGCCTACGGCGGGCAACGCCGGATCGCCTGGTACGAGGTCTACGCTGGGGAGAAGGCAAAGCGCGAACTGTCCACGTGGCTGCCGGACGAGACGGTCGAAGCCTATCGACGCTACCTGGTGGGCATCAAGGGACCTTTGACCACTCCGGTGGGCAAAGGGATCCGCTCGCTCAACGTGACGCTGCGTCAACGCCTCGATCTGTACGTGTGCCTCAGGCCGGTGCGATGGTTCACCGGTGTTCCGAGCCCGGTCCGTCGCCCTCAGGACGTGGATATGGTCATCTTTCGGGAGAACACGGAGGACATTTATGCGGGAGTGGAATGGCCCGCCGAGTCCCCCGAGGCAAGAAAGCTCTTGGCCTTCCTGAGGGACGAGCTGAACGTGGACAAGATTCGCTTCCCGGAGACCAGCGGGTTCGGTATCAAGCCGGTATCCCGGGAGGGGACCGAACGATTGGTTCGTTCCGCCATCAGCTACGCCCTGGCCCACCATAGAAAGAGCGTGACCCTGGTGCACAAGGGCAACATCATGAAGTTCACCGAGGGGGCCTTCCGGGACTGGGGGTATGCCCTGGCCAAGCGGGAATTCCGAGACCAGATCGTCACCGAACGGGAACAATGGGTTTTGGTTAACCTGGAACAGGATCCGAAGCTTGGCATGGAGGAACACGCGCGTCGAATCGAGCCGGGGTACGACGTGGCCCCCCCCGAATCCCAGGCCGCGGTACGTGCCGAGGTCGAGGCAGCGCTGAAGCTCGCTCCGACCCATGGCCAGGGACGACATCGAAACCTTTTGTTGGTTCGAGACTCCATCGCCGACATCACCCTGCAGCAGGTCCTGACTCGCCCCAAGCAGTTCGACGTGATCGCTACGTTGAACCTCAACGGCGATTATCTGAGCGATGCGCTCGCCGCCCAGGTGGGTGGGATCGGGATCGCCCCGGGAGGCAACATCAACTACGAGACCGGCCACGCCATCTTCGAAGCCACCCACGGCACGGCACCCAAGTATGCCAACCTGGATCGGGTCAATCCAGGAAGCGTCATCCTGAGTGGGGAGATGATGCTGCGACATCTGGGCTGGCAAGAAGCTGGTGACCTCGTGCAGAAGGGGTTGGACGGCGCCATTGGCGCCGGCACGGTAACGTACGATTTTGCGCGACTGATGGCTGGAGCTCGAGAGGTCAAGTGCTCGGAGTTCGGCCAGGCCGTCATCGAACACATGGCCTAGGGATACCAACCCAGGTCGGTCTCTGCTCACACGGATGGTGGAAACTCGTCATGATGAGAAGGCACAAGATCGGGCTGATAGGAGCCGGCAACATTGGCGGGGAGCTGGCGCGGCTGATCCTGCACGGTCAGCTCGGTGACGTGGTGCTGTTCGACGTTCCGGCCAAGGAAGCCCAGGTGCGAGGCAAGGCGCTCGATCTGGAGCAATGCGGAGCCTTGGGAGGACAGGACGTGCGGGTGGTAGGCACGTCCAACTGGAAGGATCTCAACGGAGCCCACGTCCTGGTGATCACCGCTGGCCTCCCCAGAAAGCCCGGTCAGTCTCGGGAGGATCTCATCGTCACCAACCTGCCCATCATTCGGGAGGTCGCCGATCGTGCCCGCGACGAATGCCCAGACGCTTTCGTCATCGTCGTCTCCAATCCGCTGGATGCCATGGTGTCCGAGTTCCAGAGGCGGAGCCGCTTCCCCCACTGCAGGGTGGTGGGGATGGCAGGAGTGTTGGACAGCGCTCGATTCACGCTGCTGGTCGCACGAGCTTTGGGGTGCAGCATCAAGGACGTGCGGGCCATGGTCCTGGGCGGTCATGGAGACGACATGGTGCCCCTGCTGTCGCACTCCACGGTGAACGGCGTACCCATCCGCCAGCTGCTGAGCGAACCGGTTCTGCTTGACTTGGTGGCACGCACCCGACAGGGTGGCGGGGAGCTCGTTCAGCTGCTGGGAACCAGCGCCTATTACGCCCCAGCGGCCAGCTGCCTGGCCATCATCGAGTCCTACCTGTTGGACGAGAGGCGCCTTCTGCCCTGCGCGGCCTACGTCGAGGGTGAGTACGGGATTTCTGGCTTGTATCTGGGGGTCCCGGTGGTGATCGGGACAGGTGGCGTGGAGCGGATCGTGACCTTGCCCCTCCACCCCGAGGAGGAGGCGATGCTGGAACACAGCGCCCAGAGCGTGAGAAGCATGATGGACCTGGTGGAGCGTCTTCCTGGATGACTCGGGGACCAACTTGCGCTAGCTAGCGGGCCTAGCCCCCGGCCATGAAGATCCACGAGTATCAAGGCAAGCAGCTGTTCTCTCGTTTTGGTGTCCCGGTTCCACGGGGCATTCTGGCGCTGACGCCCCAACAGGCCCGGCAGGCAGCCCAGAAACTGCAGTCCGATACCGGACAGCCCGTGGTGGTCGTCAAGGCCCAGATCCACGCCGGGGGGCGGGGCAAGGGCGGAGGGGTCCGCGTGGTTCGAGAGGGACCCGAGGCCGTCGAGCGGGTGGCCCAGGAGATGTTGGGGATGCGACTGCGCACCCATCAGACCGGTCCCGATGGTCAGCTGGTGCGGCGGTTGTACATCGAGGAGGGACTGTCGCTGGCCTCGGAGCTGTACGTGGGGATGGTCCTGCACCGGGGCTCGGGTCGGGTTGCCCTGATGGCCTCCTCGGAGGGTGGGGTGGATATCGAGGAAACCGCCCGAAACCACCCGGAACGAATCGTCACCGTGCGGCTCGATCCTGCCCTGGGTCTGGCTCGTCACCAAGCCGCCCAGATCTCCTTTTCGGTGGGTCGAACCCTCCGTTCGCCTCTGACCAAGGAATCCATCGATCAGTTGACCAAGACGCTGATGAGCCTTGCCTCCCTGTACCAGGAGATGGACTGCTCCTTGTGCGAAATCAATCCACTGGTGGTGACCAGCGCTGGAGACGTGGTGGCCCTCGATGCGAAGGTGAATCTTGACGACAACGCTGCATTCCGGCATCCGGAGTGGAAGGAATGGGTGGACCGGGACGAAGAGGATCCGGTAGAGGCTGCCGCCCGCGAGGTTGGGTTGAGTTACGTGTCCCTGGATGGGGAAATCGGTTGTCTGGTCAACGGAGCCGGCTTGGCCATGGCCACGATGGACATCATCAAACACCATGGTGGACGCCCGGCGAACTTCCTTGACGTGGGAGGAAGCGCCCGCCAGGAGGCCGTCGAACGGGCATTCGAGATCATCCTCTCCAGCCCCCAGGTTCGCGGCATCTTCGTCAATATTTTCGGCGGCATCATGAAATGCGATGTGATCGCTCGCGGGATCATCGAGGCCACTCGTCGTCTCTCACTGAAGGTTCCCTTGGTGGTACGCCTCGAAGGCACCCACGCGGACCAGGGACGCAGTCTGCTCGAACAGAGCGGGCTCGACATTCGCGCCGTTTCGGACATGGGCGAGGGGGCCCGTAGGATCGTGGAGGCGGTGCGCGGGACCGCGGTGGCTGGCTAGATTCGACGGGAGTGGACCATGGCGATATGGGTGAATACCGAAACGCGAGTTCTGGTACAGGGGATCACTGGCCAGGCGGGCCTCTTCCATGCTCTGTCCTGCTTGAGCTACGGCACCAGAGTCGTCGCCGGAGTCACGCCCCATCGGGGAGGGGAACACGTTTCAGGACGGGACGCGCAAGACCATCCGGTGGAGATCCCGGTGTTCGACACCGTCCAAGAAGCGGTGCAACGGACCGGAGCCGACACCTCGCTGGTGTTCGTCCCCGCTTCGGCCGCGGCTGACGCCATTCTTGAGGCAGCCGACGCCGGCTGTCGCCTGGTGGTTTGCATCACCGAGGGGATCCCGGTTCTGGACATGGTGAAGGTGGCTCGGGTGCTCAAAGGGCAATCGACGCGCCTGCTGGGTCCGAACTGCCCGGGGATCATCAGTCCTGGACAATGCAAGGTCGGCATCATGCCCGGCCATATCCACCGCCCCGGCCGGATCGGTGTGGTGTCGCGTTCTGGTACGCTGACTTACGAAGCGGTGGGACAATTGACCGCTCTGGGACTGGGGCAGTCGACCTGCATCGGGATCGGGGGGGATCCGGTGTCCGGAACGAACTTCGTTGACGTACTGGAACAGTTCCAGCGGGATGACGGAACGGATGCCATCCTGCTGATCGGCGAGATCGGGGGGACCGCCGAGCAGGACGCGGCTGCGTTCATTCGAGCCGAGGTCAAAAAGCCGGTAGCGGGGCTCATTGCCGGAACCACCGCCCCTGCGGGCAAGCGGATGGGACACGCTGGCGCCATCATTTCGGGGGGCGGAGGCACCGCCGCCGAGAAGATCGAGGCGCTGCGCTCCGCCGGCGTCCGTGTAGCGGATACCCCCGCCGACATGGGGGTCACGCTGCAGAGCTTGCTGTAGAGCGCGCCTCTCCGATCAGTCGGCGTGAACGGTGACCTTGGTCATCTGCACGGGGGTGACGGGGCGATCCCCGCGACCAGTGGGGGTCGTCTCGATGCGCTTTACCACGTCCATTCCCTTGATCACCTTGCCGAACACCGGATGACGCGAGGAGCCCGGACTGAACCAGTCCAGCTGGGCATTGTGGACGGTGTTGATGAAGAATTGACAGCTTCCACTGTTGGGGGCGCCGGTATTGGCCATGGAAAGGGTGCCCGGCTCGTTGGATATCTTGGCGTTGGCTGGATGCTCGTCAGCAATGCAACCGTCCGGTCCATTGCCGCAACCGGCCCGGGGATGATTCGGATCGCGGCTGTAGGGGCAACCGAACTGAATCATGAAGCCCTGGATGACCCGATGGAAATGCAGCCCATCGTAGAAACCGCTCTCCGCCAACTTGACGAAGTTGCCGGCGGTCGTGGGCATACGGTCGACGAACAGCTCGACCTCGATGTCACCGAGGGACGTGCTAAGCGTTGCGGTTGGGTTGGACATGGCAGAAAAGGTATCCGTTTTCGTCGGCGGCTGGAAAGGTGCTTCGCTCGACTCCATGGGTTCGAAACATCAGGTTGCACGGCCGGATCCCAGGCCCTCACCCAGCCGATTCTGGCTGCAGGACGGTCATCTTTGCCCGTCGCGCTGGACCGGTGCGGCCCCCCAAAAAAGAAGCAACGATGTTGTCACCGGCTGCCCGGTGACGTAGAGGCACGCTCGTTACGTGACCGGCGAACCGCCAACATCAGGAGAAAGCCTCGCATGTCCATCCAGAGAACCCTCTGCATCATCAAGCCCGATGCCGTCGAGCGACGCCAGCAGGGGGCCATCCTCCAGCGCTTGCTGGATGAGGGCTTCAACGTTCTCGGCATGCGACAGCTCCGATTGACCCGCCAGCAGGCCGAGCGATTTTATTCCATCCACCGAGAACGCCCTTTCTTCGCGTCGCTGTGCGACTTCATGACCCGAGGACCCGTGGTGGTTCTGGCCCTGGAACGCGCCGACGCGGTGCTGCACCTTCGAACCGTGATCGGGGCCACCAATCCCCAGGCCGCCGCCAGCGGGACGGTTCGCCGGATCCATGGTACGAGCGTCACGGAAAACGCGGTGCATGGTTCCGATTCGGAGCCAAACGGTCGGTTGGAGTGCGCGTTTTTCTTCGCAGAGGCAGGGCTCGAAATGGTCGATCCGGATCGACAAGATGGGAAGTGACAAGACTCCGTCCTGGCGTCCAAAGGACCATGCTGACTCGATCGAGGCAGCACGAGGGACGATTCGCGAATCGCTGAGCGCATTGCGCAACCTGGAGCAGCTGCTTCGATCCTTGCGCGTGGGGCCCCGTGCTCTGGTTTCGATGATCCCGGATGTGGTCGCCTCCTGCGAGCCGCTCACCAGCGCATTCCACGAACTGTCGGATGCGATTGTAGCTGGGCTTCCGCCGGCACGAACCGCGCTACTCCGCCTAGAACAGGAGACATCGCCGGGCATCGAGCCGCTCTGTTCAGAGCTCTCGGGGTTCGCAGCTCGCCCCATGAACGCGCGCAATCGGCTCCTGCTCCAAGGACTGGTTGAAGAGCAGGCGGGGATGCTACAAAGCGCGTCTGATCTCTTTGGTCTGTTGGGCAGTGCGTTGTGGTCACGGCGCGTACCGATCTCGGTGAGGGAAGTCGTGGGGGATGTCTGCCGTGGAACCGAGCCGGTATCCGGGGTTGCCGAAGGGGTCCGCGTCTCGGTCGAAGCATCCATCGCGGACGTGGAGGTTCTCTGCAGTCCCAGCTCCCTGGCTTCTTTCTTGGTTCATGCCGTTCGCTGGATGATACGGCTCGATCCTGATTGCGTGCCCCATGTCTGTATCAACCGGGAGCACGGTTGCTCTCCCGCTTTGATTGTCGGCCCCCCCGCGCAGCTCGGGGAGCCGCGGTGGGTGGTGGGGCGACGAACCCTGGGTGCCGTGTCGGAATGCCTAAAGGCCGCTGGCCAGGCGCTGGGCCTCGACGTCACCCTCGAGACCCAACCCAACCGCCTGACGCTGCTGTTGTCGTATCGGGATACCAGCCCCGAGGAGCCGCGCGCCTAGTCCAGGGACTCGCCCAGATCTTGCCAATAAGCCAGAAGCATCAGACCGTCCTCCTCCTCTTCATGGCGTCGCAAGGAGCGCAGGCTTTCCCCGAGCCGGTCGGCGAACTTCTCACATCGGCCGGAATCGGTATCATCCATCTCTTGGCAACGGCCAGAAAGCTCGACCAGCTCGCTCAGAAGCTGACGGTGCTGCTGGACCAGGTTGTCGATGGTTGGCACCTGACTGGGGAAACGTTCGCGCACGTCCCTGAAAAGCTCCGCCTCCTCACCGTCGAAATGGGGCCCCGCCTCCATGGAAAGATCCTGGAGCAGGGGGCGCAAGCTGCCGACCCAGTCGCCTCCGGCTTGCCGGCGTCCTTCCAGGATGCTCTCGATTCGATGCACGAGTCCACGAATTCGCTGATGCTCTTCGAGCACATCGTACGGTGCACTGTTCATCAGACCTGCTCCGATAGGGTGCGTAGCTTGGGGAACGGACGTCCTGGGTCCGCTCGGTCGAGCCTAGCTGCGCAGGGCGCCGATTGCACGCACCCCATCCGATGGCGCAGAAAGTCAGCTAACCCGTCAGGGGTGGGGGTGGGCCACGACATCGATGGGGGCTCACCACCCGGCCTCCCAGTCCGACCAGGCCCGTCGAGTGCTAGGCTGAGAACTCCGCCTCTGGTGAAGCGACGATGGATGCCTCGCCCGCCCCCCGCTACCTTTTCGCCAATGCTCCCCGCAACGTGTACTGGGAGACCACCGTTGCCTGCAGTCTGGCCTGCTTGCACTGTCGTGCCGAGGCCATCCCGAATCGGGATCCGGCCGAGCTGACCACCGAGCAGGGGCATCGACTCATCGAGGGCGTGCGGGAACTCGGGAGCCTTCTGGTTCTGACCGGCGGCGATCCGCTGGAGCGCCCGGACCTGTTCGATCTGGTGGCATACGCCAACGAACTGGGCGTCCCGACGGCCATCACCCCCAGCACCACGGCGAGCCTCACCCGAGATGGCCTCGCGCGATTGCGTGAACTGGGGATCACGACGTTGGGCGTGAGCCTGGACGGCCCATCACCCCAGGTGCATGACCAGTTTCGCGGAGTCCCCGGCACCTTTCGACACTCGCAGAACGCCCTTTGCTGGGCGCGTGAATTGCAGGTGCCGGTGCAGATCAACACCACCGTAACCGTGGGCACCCGTCCTCACCTCGCACCGCTCTTCGACCTGTTGACGAGAGAAGCGGTTCCCCCGGTTCAGCGCTGGAGCCTGTTTCTGCTGGTGCCCACCGGGCGCGGGAAGACCCTCGACGCACTGAACCGAGCCGCCGTCGACGAACTGTTCGACTGGGTCTACGAACGGTCCCAGCGGGCACCCTTTCACCTGAGCACCGTGGAGGCACCCCACTACCGACGGCATTGGTTGGAACGTCAAAGAGCCGAGGGGCGACCGCTCGACGAACTGCTTCGTCTTGGCGCCCGTCGGGGCTTCGGTATGCGCGACGGCAATGGAGTCATCTTCGTCGCCCGCAATGGGGAGGTATTCCCCGCTGGCTTTCTGCCCTTTCCGTCCCTTGGCAATGTCAAAACCACTCCCTTACCCGAGCTATACAGGAACTCGCCGGAGCTGCTCAGGCTCCGAAACATGGATGCACTGACGGGGCGTTGCGGCCGCTGCGAGTACCGGTGGCTGTGCGGAGGTTCACGCGCTCGGGCCTTCGCCACGTCCGGTGACGTGTTGGGCGATGACCCGGCGTGTTCCTATGATCCCGGGGAGGCGGTTCGACCCCCTTGGCCAGGAACCGAGTCCTCGGTGGGTCCAGGCACCGAACCGGATGGGAGGGGATGAGATCGCGACTCGATCCGACTGGGCTGGTTCAGAAGGCAGCCCGGAGGATGTCTCCTATCTCGTTGGGCAACAGTTCGATGGGGTTCCCGCGCATGCTGCTCGCCACCAAGGATTTCTTGACGATCTCCCCCAGGGGATAGAGCTCCACCCCGTGGGCCTCCAGACTTTCGATTCCCAATCGGCCGGCCAGCTCGGCAACCCAGGTGGCGCCTCGTTCGGGGGTGGCATCCGGATCCCCGGTGAGGATTTGGGCAACCTCACGATAGCGCAAGAGCGCCGGGTTGGACGGATCGCGCTGGTTGAGAGCCTGGATGTTGGCGCGCATCACATGGGGCAGCAGGGCCGCGCACAACACGCCATGCGGCACACGAAACATCCCGCCCAAGGGTCCCGCCATCCCGTGGACGGCGCCCAGGCGCCCGTTGGCCAAACACAAGCCACCCAGCAGGCTGACCTGGGCCATTTCCTCCCGTGCTGATCGGTCCGAGCCATCCTGGTACGCCCGCAGCAACGCGCTGGACGCAAGCTTCAGCCCCGTGCGTGCCAGACCATCAGTGATGGAGTTGGCCGCCACGGACACGAACGGCTCCAGCACCTGGGTCAAGGCATCGAAGCCCGTCGTGGCAGTCAGGGATGCGGGAACGGTCAACGTCAATTCGGGATCGACTAGGGCGATGCGCGGGAACAGATGGACGCTACGCAGACTCACCTTGACCCCTTGGGAGGGCACGTCCAAGACGGCATTCTTGGTGACTTCGGCCCCCGTCCCCGCGGTGGTGGGAACGGCCAAAAAGGGGAGACTGGGAACGCGCAGCGCTCGGTTCTTGCCCACAACCTCCAGATAGTCCATGGGATCACCGCCGTTGGCGGCGATCGCCGCGATCGCCTTGCCGGCATCGATGGCGCTCCCCCCACCCAAGCCCACCAATACGTCACAGCGCAGGGAGGTCGCCAAAAGGACTCCCCGGCGAACGTCATCGACGGTCGGTTCTCCCTGCACCCGCAACACCGGGCAATTGGTGCGTTCCCAGTTCAGGGACGAGAGCAGGGAGGCGGCGCGTTCGGGCTGATTACCGGTGACGAATAAGACACGGCTGCCGAACGTGGGAAGGATCTGCACCAACCGGGAAGCGACTCCCGCCCCGAAATGGACCTGCGTGGGGGAGTGAAATTCGTACACGTTTACCACGCCGCTTGGTTCGGATCGATCCCATGCCACTTGGTGCTACTGCGGGGCTCGGCCATCAGGGGCTCCACCGCGTCTCGCCATTGTTGGTAATGGGGAGTCTCCTTGTGGGCCAGGGGCGCCTGCTCGTTTCGGTACACCTCGATCAACAGGAACCGACCGGGGTCAGTGGGATCCTGCAAAACGTCGAACCGAGCAACGCCCGCCTCCTTGCGACTGGCAGCCGCGTTGATCGAGGTCTTCTCGATGAACGCAGCTTCACACCCCGACCGCACGTGAACCGCGACCAGAACCACCCTCATGGCAACCTCTCTTTTGGGACCTCGTGGTCCGGCTCGGCAGTGTACTTGGATGAGGGGGCTCGCCAAGCCGCCCATCGCACACAACGGCCCGCGGCCCGCGGGCCCAAGCCCATGAGTCTGTGGCGAACCCCTGGTTAGGCCCACGAAAACCCTTGCCACGGTGATGAGATCGGACCGAAAAATGCATGAGCCGTGTCCATATTTCGCATCGTGGAGCTCCTCTCGACGGCCCCGCCGTCGGCCGAAATCGTCACCGCGCAAGGCTGGGTGCGAACGCGGCGCGACTCCAAGGCCGGTGTCTCGTTCGTCGAGTTGTCGGATGGGTCCTGTCAAGACACCCTGCAGCTCGTCGTTCCGAGCAGCCTGCCGAGCTACGCAACCGAAGTCCTCTGCCTGGGTCCCGGGTGTGCGATCCGGGTCGAAGGGGTGTTGGTGGCAGTGCACGGGCGACGCCAGAAGGTCGAGCTGCTGGTCCAGTCGCTCACGGTGTTGGGTTGGGTGGAGAATCCAGAATCCTATCCAATCCAGCCCAAACACCACAGCTTCGAGTTCTTGCGCGCACATGCCCATCTTCGCCCCAGGACTGCGACGTTCGGCGCTGTAGCTCGCGTTCGTGATGCTCTGAGCGCCAAAATTCACGAGTTCTTGCGCAGTCAGGGGTTTCTGTGGGTCCATACCCCGATCATCACGGCGAGTGACTGCGAGGGGGCGGGGGAGCTGTTTCGAGTCTCCACGCTCGACCTTTCCAACCTGCCTCGCACCGAGCAGGGAGCCGTGGACTTTTCTACCGATTTCTTCGGCAGGGAAGCCTTTCTGACCGTGTCCGGTCAACTCGAGCTCGAGACTCACTGCTGTGCCTTGTCCCGCGTCTATACGTTCGGCCCCACCTTCCGGGCGGAGAATTCCAACACCACCCGGCATTTGGCAGAGTTCTGGATGGTCGAACCGGAGATGGCCTTCGCCACGCTAGCCGAAGACGCAGATCTGGCGGAAGCCTTCCTCAAATCGACCCTGGGTGGAGTCCTCGCCGCGTGCCCTGCGGAGATGGAGTTTTTCCAGCAGCGCGTCGATCCCCAATGCATCGAGCGGGTGCAGAACTTCGTTGGCAGTCCCTTCGAGCGGCTCGACTATCGAGACGCCATTTCGCTTCTGCAGAGGGCCGTAGAAAAGGGGGCTCGCTTCGAGTTTCCCGTGCAATGGGGGATGGATCTACAATCCGAGCACGAGCGATACCTGACCGAGCAGATCGTGGGACGCCCGGTGGTGGTTCTGAACTACCCTAGGCAGATCAAGGCCTTCTACATGCGCCTGAACGACGACGAACGCACGGTGGCTGCCATGGACGTGCTGGCACCGTTCGTGGGCGAGATCATCGGGGGAGCACAACGCGAAGAACGGCTCGACGTCCTCGACCACCGGATGCGAGAGCTCGGTGTCTCACCGGAAGCCTATGGCTGGTATCGCGACCTGAGAAGGTACGGTACCGTGCCCCACGCCGGGTTCGGATTGGGCTTGGAGCGCACCCTGGCCTATCTGACCGGGCTCTCCAACGTGCGAGATGTCATCCCCTTCCCTCGAACCCCACGTCATGCCGAGTTCTAGATAGGCTTCAGTCGCGCCGCGACGACCGACGCGCATCCCGCTCCGCCACGTGCTGCAGGAAGCGCTGGAAGGCCTGGGCATGATCGGGCAACGGCGGGGTCCGATACGGGTATCCCTGGGGCTTGCCCTGGGCGTACAGGCACGTCACGGCCTGTTCGAAAGCCCGGATGCTGGGGGAAAGGTCCCCAACCTTGGCGCTGTCCATCTCGACCCTGCGGACCGCAGCCTGCGGCTGGGGACACCAACCCGGGGCCTCGGGCAGCTTGATGGGCGGCGCGTCTCGACAGCAGTTCTGGCGAATGATGGCGGTGGCCACCAACTCGTACCATCCAAGCTGCCAGGTTGGCTTGCTCACGGCGGTCACCACCAGGCCTGCATCCGCGGCCTGGGACGTGGCCGCTGGGAGAGGCTCTGGGGCGTTCACCACCATCCCCGGAGCCCCCGCCGAGAGATCGAAGAGCCGGCGCGTCGTGGTCAGGTAGTCGTCGCCCTTGCACACGAATCCCATCTCCGGGCGGGACGGGAAAGCATCGGCGGGAAAATAGGAAAGGATGCAAGCGGCCTGTTGCTCGCGCAGGCTCACCCGAGCGCGCTGGGAGGAGGCGGAGACCGCGGTGGGCACCGGGGCTACCGAGGGCACATCGCGACGGGGTTTGGGCACAGGTCCGTCACCGGAACTCCTCCACACCGCCACCCCCAGGACGCCCAGCGCGGCCGCCGCCGCAGTCACCACCCAACGAGCCCAGTGCTTCGCGCGGAGCCGTTCGGAAAACGACTCCGGCGCCTCGGACGAGGCGACCCGGCCCGACATCGCCGCGGAGACCCCCGCAGGGCCGCTGGTGCGCCCGGCAATCGCAGAGACGGAGGACCTGGGAAGGGTCAGGGCAACACCGCTCTCTGACGCCCGGGAAAGCGCGCGGCCCGCTCTCATCCGTTCGAGACTGACCTGCCAAGGTTCGCTGCGTGACTGCAGCGACATGACCATGGGATCCCAAGGAGCCGGAACCGCGCCCGTGCTGGAGGCTGCCGGAAGCGCAACCGGCTGCTCGGTGGCGGTTCGGGGCAGCGCGGCTCGCCTCTCCCACCGATCCAACAGGTCCAGCAGATCGTCCACCGTGCCAACCCGCCGGCGCCGGTCGGGTGTGAGCAGGCGCTCCAGAATGACATCCAGCTCGCGGCCTCGTTCGACCGTGTCCGCTACCGGAGACCACTGCCGACCGACGATCGCCCGCAGCAACTCCTTGGCGTTGACCCCCGAGAATGGCAGACGACCGGCAACCATCGAATAGAGCAGGACTCCCAGCGCCCACAGATCGTCGGTCGGCGTCGGTCCGCTGCCCGTCAGACGTTCCGGGCTCGCATAGGCACCGAGCGGCGGCGCGATGAATCGGGTCAAGACCGGGGCAATGGGCCTGCCGAGCGGGGTGACCACAACCGCCTCTCTGGTGATCGCGCCATGACAAGCCCTCTGGGAGTGCAGGGCTCGGATGGCTTCGGCGATCCGAATCACATACGCCACCGCCCGGTCAGCACCCAGCGCGTCCCCCGAGGATGGATCGGCACCTGGCTTGGGAAGCACGACCTCCGCCACCAGGGCCTTGGCTCCCCGTGGGAGCCAAGGATGATCGGGAAGTACCTCGATGTCGATGTCGTCGATAACGTCAAGGAGACTGCACAGATGGCGGTGAGTCACGCCGCGGCCACCCATCATCCCAATGACCGCGTCCTCCCCGAGCACGGTCACGGCCACGGGTTGGTTGGAGCTGAC
Source organism: uncultured Polyangiaceae bacterium (assembly GCA_964648165.1). Taxonomy (GTDB): domain Bacteria; phylum Myxococcota_A; class Polyangia; order Polyangiales; family Polyangiaceae; genus FEN-1139. The sequence goes on from CAZYKT010000002.1 coordinate 223,008, forward strand.
GTCTATCCCGACGTAGTACGGCACTTCCCCGCCGTCCTCGCGGGAAGGACAGAGCTCGTAGCGATTGGCTAGCCTACGTTCGGGGGGGGACATTGACCGGTTGGGAGCCCCCTTGCGGGAGCGTCACACACTCTGTCACGTTATCAGAGACAAACCGGGGTTTCGCGGTCAAATCCTGGGGTGCGATTCCGACTCACCCACCCCCGCCAAAAAAGCCGGTCAGACCCCGACATGCACCCCAAGAAATGCGACCCCACCGGTGGTTGCAGAAAGATGGACCCTGCCCGACCGGACCCAACGCGGACGGCCCTGGGCGCCGGTCGGGACCCCGACCTGCCCAGCTGGCCGAGACCCCGTGTCGTTCAGGGCAGCTTGGTGCAAAGAAAGCTCTTGAGTTTGATGAGGTTCTTCTCGTCCGGAGCAAAGGACGGCACGACGTAGCTCTGACACCAGCTGCGCGCCTCCTCGACGACCTGTTTGGTGAGCCCGGCATCCTGAACTACATCCGCCGGAGTCCTTCCTCGCACCTTGACGATGGAGAGACCCGAAACGTAATCGTTCAGCCGATCCATCTCCGATCCCAGGAATCCCTCGATCACCCCAACATCCGCCGAGAGACGTGGCAAGGGGTCCAGCTGTGATGCCGACTCCCCTGCCTCACCGGCGGCTCGACGAGCTGCCACCCGAAGCACGAATGCGTCATCGAGAAACCCGAGATCCTCTACACCGTCGGGGATCAGGTCCAACGACTTGAAGAGGTAGCCCACGGCAGCAGCAATCCACAGCCGGCTGTCCTCGGACAGGTCGGTTGAGTTCAATAGCTCGGCCATCTGCCGGAAGTCGGCTGCCAGGCTTGCCAGCCAAGCGGGGAAGACGTCAAGGGATCTTGGATTGGCTTCGCTCATCGCATGCTCCTCGTCTGAATCCGGTCCTTATCATCATTGCCCGCCGCTGAAAACGCCCCACGCTCGAGCAGGTGTCGGGCATTCTGGGACAGCACCTTCTCCACTTCCTGCGGCTTCAAGCCGGCTCGCTCCAGCTCCCGAGCCAGCGTCTGGATATGCGCTACGCTTTCGAGCCCACGAGCCGGAAGGATCCCCCCCTCGAAGTCCGAGCCGAGCGCGACGTGCTCGATCCCCGCCAGCTCGGCGATGTAGAAGATGTGGCGAACCACGTCGGCCAGCTGGGCACGACGCCCTGACACCAGATAGCGACTGTGTAGGTTGATCCCCAAAAGGCCCCCCGTCTCGGCGATGGCGCAGATCAGCGGATCGCTGAGGTTACGGGGGTGGTCGCACAGGGACCGCGCGTTGGAGTGCGTTGCCATCACCGCCGAGCCCTGCTCAACGGCGAGCTCGGCGACCCGGCGCACCGCCAGATCCGAGGCATGCGAGACGTCCACCAGCGCCCCGGCTTGTTGGACCCGGCGCACCAGCTCCTCGCCCGTGGCACTCAGGCCGGAATCGGTCCCGCCGCGGCGGGTGGCCGAAGCCGAAAGCTCGTTGTCTTCTGCGTGGACCAGACCAAAGACACGAACACCCCGCTCGACCCAGGTCGGAACCTCGGACAGCACCGTGGCCAGGGGAGCAGAACCTTCCAGGGCCAACCAGGTGGAAACACGACCCGAGCCCCGGGGCCTGCCGGGTGGGTCGTAAACCAAGCTGGCCGAAAGCTCGCGCACGACTCGCTGGTAGGCCTTCTTCAGATCGGACAGCCTCGGACCCACCGGGGAAACATGGGCGGGAATGAACAGCGGCAGAACGACACCCACCACCCCTGCCTGGCGCAGGTCAGCCGCCTGGAACTGCCCGGTCCCCGTGGAGAAGGGACGCCCTCGGTAGACTGTCTGGTAGCCGAGATCCACATGCAGATCGATGACCGGCACCGGGTCGGATGGGGCCTGGGCTCGACCCGTCGAGGGGATTAGCGGGGCGGCAAGTCCGGCGGCCAGGGCCAACAGGGCGTCGCGTCGCGATACACAGGGAGCGGTCCCGGACATTGGCTCCATGTTACCCGAGGATCGACCCGTTGTGCAGCTTGGTCGCTCAGGTCGGAACTGGGAATCGGAGAGCCAATCTCAAGACGTCGGGACTGGCCGAGCCGTACAGCCACTCGTAGCAGACGGAGCTGGCTGTCACTCGTTTGACGTAATCACGGGTTTCCTGGAAAGGAATGGTCTCGATCCATATGTCCCGATCCAGATCGGGACGCTCCTTGAGCCAACGCTTGGGCCGTCCCGGACCCGCGTTGTATCCGGACGCCACCAGAGCCAGGTCATTGTCGAACCTGGAAAGGAGGCCTCCTAGCACGTGACACCCGAGGGCAATGTTGATGCGGGGTTGCAGCAGAGCATTGGGATGGGAGGGCAAGGACAGCTTGCGTGCCGCCGTTCGCGCCGTGGGCACGATCAGCTGCATCAGTCCGTAGGCGTCCGCCCAGCTCCGCGCCTTGGGGTCGAAGGCAGACTCCTCGCGCATCACCGCATACGCCAGCGTCACTGGAACCTTGCTACGCGAAGACTCCTGCGTGACCATGGCCAAGAAGGGGCGCGGGAACGCCGTCTGCCAGGCGCTCCGCCAGACTCCCGCCGGCCAATGGCCGGACCAGCCACCCGGGTTTCCCTTGATGGTTCGAAGCGCCAACTCCGGAGCTCCCGCCTGCAAGTACAAGGCGGCGATCGTCCAGTGGATCTCGGCAGGCAACCGGTCCGAGTTGGGCAGCGCCGAAAGCTCCAGTCGGGCCAGATCCAGTTCACCCAAGGCCAGAAGCTCCAGCGCCCGAGCCAGCGGCGGCTCCAACCGATCGGGGTCGGAGATCACCGGCTGCGGGTTGGCCAGCGCCGCCTCTTGACCGAGGCGGAGCGCCTCCTGTGCCGCCTTCTCGTCCAGGGTAGCCAGGCGTGTGTAGGCCTGCAGCATGTAGTAGGTCAAGGGGCGGGTTCGTACCAAATCCTGCAATAGGCTCAGGCCACTCGAGCGGTCCCCGAGTTCGAGCCGAGCGCGGGCCAGAAAGTAGATCTCCCGCGCCCCTTGGGTCGGGGCCTGAGATGCCGCTCCGTTCACGGTAGCGAGGCGCGAAAGGACGGTCTCCGCTCCGGACCAGTCCCGACGCAGGATCCGACGGAGCGCCAACTGGAACACGCCCTCGTCCCTCATGTCTCCAGAGGGATAGTCGTCTACCATGTGCAGCAACAGTTCGGTGAACTGGGCCTCGGCGTTGACGTCCAGGTAAGCCATGGCGCGCTTGTAGCGCGCGTCATCCGCCAACCGATGCTGGGGATACCTCTTCTCCAGGGCCTCGTAACGCCGGATGGCTTCGACCGGTTCACCCAACCGCATCTGCTGGGCGGCCGCCAAGAATAGCGCCTTGGCCGAGGTATCGGAGTCGACTTGGCATCGCCGCTCCAGAGCGTCATAGACGTCGAGCGCTTCGCGCGGGCGCCCCAAACCAACCAGGATCTTGCCCTTGGCCAGGTTGGCGCGACAGGCCAGACCGAGGGTCGATGACTCCCCGAGCTCGAGGCGAGCCAACAGCGAGTTGACCATCGGCTCGGCTGCTGCGAACTCGCGGAGCTCGACCGAGCTCTCCAGACGCTGCAGCTGCTCCTCTGGGGTCGGTTGGGAAAGCTCCGCTGCGATGGCCTGCGGGAGGCTCGCCAACATCCGTCGCTCCAGGGTCTCCGCCTTCCGCAGCAGTTCTCGTCGGTCCGCCGCCTCGGCACGAACCAGACGACACAGTGCCAGCACCTCGGTGAGCGTCTGGCGTTGACCCGAGTCGAGGGGATGCGGTTGGATGGGGAGGGACTTGCCCAACAGCTCGGCCAATTGCAGACGCGTGGCAGGCCGGTCGAGTTCGGAGCGGGCGTCGGCCAGCTGCGCCCGATAACACTGAGCCGCCTGTTGGTTTTGACCCAGGGCCACGTGGGCCTCGACCTGCAGCGCGAGGATCGTCGCCTGGAGGGATTGGGGGAAGTCAGCACCGGAGAGCTTGGACAGTGCCCCGGCCGGCTTGCCTTCCCCGAGCAGGGCCCGGGCCACCCCCAGCTGGGCGTGTGGGGTCAGCAGCCACCGCGGCTCGGCCGCCGCCTCGTATGCGCGCCGCGCCTCGCCGTACTGACCAGCACGGACCGACAACATCCCCAACCAGTAGGCCCATCGAGCTGACTCCGGATGCGATTGGGGTTGGGCCGCGATGGCTTCACTCAACAGCCGAGTGGCTTTGCGCACGTCGTCCGCCTCGAGCGCGGCAGCTACGTCCCTGAGCCTTGGGCGGTTCCCAATGGGCAAGAAGGCCGACGCCGGTGGGCTGGGAACGGCTCGAGGAACCGAGTGGATTGGTGGAGCCACGGGTCGAGACACCGACGCCGTTTCCGTGCCAAAGCGTTGACTGGAGTTCTGCTGGACGCTGCAAGCGCCCAACACCAAACCAAATACCAACACCCAATGGGTCACCGCTGCTGCCCTCGATTCGCGTCGTGCCTGGCTGACCAGTTCTCCGTGGCCTGTTCGTCCACGGCATCGTCGGCGCGTTTCTGCTGGTCGGTGTGGAAACGCTCGCGATGCCGCGACACGGCCTGGACTTGGCGGTACGCCTCGGCCAAGCGGTCTTGGGCCGCCTTGACCTGCGCGTCTGCGCGGGCAACTTCGCTGATGGCGGTCGAAAGCGCGCTCCTGAGCTGGTCAACGACGCGCTTTCGGTGTTCACGATGGTGGCAGACAGCCACCTGGTCACCGGCTCGTATTACACCACGAGCCAGTCGCTCTTGCTGCTCGGCAAGCCACGCTGCCAGCTGAGCCTGCTCCCCCTTAAGCCGATCTTGGGCATCCCGGTGGGCTCGCTCAGCCTGCTCCTTCTGCCTGCGACAGTCGGCCAGTTCTCGTTCCCGAAGCGTCGCCTGGCTCTTGCGAGTGGCAAACAACACCTCAAGCGGATAGCCCCGTGGCATGGGGCCAACCTAGCCCAAGGCTCGGTATAAAGCGAGCCTCCCCTGCGCCTCAGCTGGCCAGAAGCAGGTCGATACTCGCCAACTCCACGCACACGGCTACGACCTGCATCGCCTGGATCACCTGTTCAAGTGGGGGCAGGGTCGGGGCGATACGAATGTTGCGGTCCCGTGGGTCCCGCCCGTAGGGGAAGGTAGCACCCGCAGCGGTTAGCTTGACGCCCGCCTCGTCCGCCAGCCTGACGACCTTGGCGGCACATCCGTCCAGGGTGTCCAGGCTGATGAAGTACCCGCCGAGGGGGCGCGTGTACTCGGCAATCCCCTTGCCATCGAGCTCGCTCTGGAACGTATCCGCCACGGCCTCGAACTTGGGACGGATGATGGCGGCGTGTTTCTTCATGTGGGCAAGGACACCGGCGAAGTCACCATAGAACCGCACGTGACGGAGCTGATTCATCTTGTCGGGACCGATAGTCTGGACGGCCAGGTGCCGCTTGATGGCCTCCACATTGGCCCGACTGCTGGCCATGGCGGCAACCCCTGCGCCCGCCATCGAGATCTTGGACGTGGACGCGAAGAGGTAGGGTCGATTGGGATGACCCGCAGCCTCGCAAAGGGCCAACAGGTTCGCCAAGGGCGGGCTCGTGTCGTAGAGGTCATGCACCCCGTAGGCGTTGTCCCAGAAGATCCGAAAATCCGGGGCCGCGGTCTTGAGGCGGGCGAGGCCTTCGACGGTGGCTGCGCTGTACACAATCCCGGTGGGATTGGAGTACTTGGGCACACACCAGATCCCCCTGATGCTCGGATCATGGGCGGCCAATTGCTCGATGACGGTCAGATCCGGTCCGTCGGCACCGAGTTCGACGTTCGCCATCTCGATCCCCAGGTGCTGGCAGATCGCGAAGTGCCGGTCGTAGCCGGGAGTGGGACACAGGAACTTCGTCTTCTGAGCCCCCCAGGGAGCCGTCCCGTCGGGAACTCCGAACAGGACTGCCCGCACGATGGTGTCGTGCATGAGCTGCAGGCTGGAGTTGCCTCCCACGATGACCTGGGCCGCGGGAGCGTCCAGGATCTGCCCGAAGAGAGTCTTCATCTCGGGCAGTCCGTCCAAGCCACCATAGTTGCGCACGTCGGTTCCGTCGGCAGCCTTCCAGTCGTCGGGGCGCAGACACTCGGCCATCCCCCGCACCAGATCCAGCTGTTGTGGCGCAGGCTTGCCCCGCGTCATGTCCAACTTCACGCTCTGGGCTTTGATGGTTTGGTACTGCGCAGTAACGGCGAGACGGCGCTGCTCGAGGACACTTCGGGATAGCGTTCGGAGCTCGGTCATGCTCGGGTGCTAGTTCATGCCGACGGGTCCTGCATACGGTCTTTTTGGGAGGGAGCAGGATTCCCAATCCTTTCCGACACATCAGGATGGGGGGCCAAACACCCAGTCAGCAAGGTACCCAGACGGCAGGGGCTACCTCCGGCATCCTCGGCGCCCCGCTCCTGGGCGCACCAAGACGCAACCAGGCCGAGGTTGCGACACGCACCCCTGGTCCCACGCCGGCCCGATAGCGCAGTCTCGCTACAGCCAGACGTCGCGAACTTGCTTGCGGATCTTGCCGATCGCCTGTTCCTGGAGCTGACGGATTCGCTCGCGTGACAAATTGTACTTGTCACCGATCTCCTTCAACGTCAGCTCGTCTTCGTTGTCCAGACCGAAGCGCCAGCGAATGATGCGGCTCTCGATGGGCGTCAGCGTGCCCAGTAGCCGCTGCACCTCTTCCGCCCACTTCTGGTTGGCTAGACAATCGAAGGGAGAGAGGGAATTCTCCTCCACCAAGAAGTCGATGAATCGACGGCCGTCCTCGTCCCCGACCGGACGATCCAGGGAGAATGGAGTGTCGGCGTAGAGATCGCGGACCTTGTCCAACTTCTCCTTCGGAACACCGGTTTCCTTCTCCAGCTCGTCCAGAGAGGGCTCTCGACCGGTCCGCGCGATGATGGTCTGGGTCGCCCGCGACACGCGGTTATACGTGTCCAGCATGTGCACGGGAATCCGCACCGCCCGACCCTTGTCCGCCAGGGCGCGACTGATGGCGTGGCGAATCCACCAGGACGCATAGGTGGAGAACCGGTAGCCACGGGTGTGATCGAACCGCTCCACGGCCTTCATTAGACCGATGTTGCCCTCCTGGATGAGGTCGATGAGCGGGAGACGGCCCCGGTTGTAGCGACGCGCGATGCTGACCACCAAACGCAGGTTGGCCTTGACGAAACGGTTCTTCGCGTCGCGCTGCCGATAGTCCGAACGCCGCACGCGGCTGATGTACCGACGATAGGCAGCAGTCTCCGCGATGGGCTGGCGCTCGCCTTCGGGCCCCTCCGGCTGCACCACGTCATGGGCAACCCGGTAGGCATTGTTCATCCAGATCCGATCGGAGTCGGGCAGCCGCACCGCCTTGGCCAATTCGACTCCCAGCTCGTTCCATTGCCGCTGCTGTTCGGCGTTCAGCTTGGAGCGCTGCTTTCGGTAGACCTTCACCATCTTGCGCAGCTCTTCCACCTGAGGAACCTCGGGGCGGTCCGCCTCGCTGGCTTCGGCGATGTCCTTCTCCAGACGGTCCAGTACGTTCTCGGCGACCGGCGTGTAGGACAGAAGGGCGACCCAGTGGGTCACCTCGGCTTCTTCCACCGCCTGGGCACACTCCAATTCTTCGTCCGGACCCATCACCTGATGGGTGGCCATGTCTCGGAAATAGCGAGACAACATGGAGTCGGTCGCGCCATCCAACGGTCCCAGGTCGCGCGGCTCGGGCAGCTCGCTGGAGAAGGGGATATCCGCAGCCGAATCCGGTCCGCGCGAGTCCAGCGGGGCGGGACCTTCGGTCGGGCGAGCATCACGCTTCGCTGCACCCGGGGAAGACTCGAACCCCGCCTCGAACTCGGCCGGTTCTGAGTAGCTCGGTTCACGGGAGGTGGGCATCTTGTCCTGCATGGCGTCCATAGTGAAAGTAGGGGAAAGGCGGAAGTCTGGTTTCGGTGAGTCGCGGTGGGAAGCCCACCGCGGTGGTTCGCTAAGCGCTACGGACCTGTGGCCGAGATTCTTCCTCGGACCACCCAGAGGCTCCTTCTACTCGGACTGGAATGCGACGTTGGCCTCATCTTCAGATCGCTTCGACAAGTTATCGCTTGGATCCGTTGCAAATCTCGTTCCTAGGATTCCCGCCTCGATCTGCACATCGGGGGGAGCTGTCCACCTTCAAACCCGCTGACCAACCAAACCGCCGATTCCCAGGGAATGTTCCCGCTTAACACCTCAGAGAATCACCGATTCCCGAGATGAAGTGGGTCAGAGGAGGTGGATGTGGGACAAGGTCGGTTGTCCTCTACTACAAACCCAACTGCGGCGGAAGTGTTTCGCTTCTCGCCGAGGAGCCGTCAGATCTTTGAGTGTGGGATGGGGCCTATCGAGGCTCGCCACTGCTGCTTCTCCTGCACACAGTAGCGGCTCGCAGCCGCCGGCCAGTAAGACACTCCGGGGAAAGCTTGGCCTTTTTTCTTGACGTCTGATCCCCTGCTTGTCAAGCGGACAGCGGCTGAGGGAATCGGACCAGTCAGCCGTGCGGCCAACCGACCCGTTGCCTAATGCGCCGTTCTGGCTGGAGAAGCTGGGGGCTGCCCACCAGTGAACGACCCCTGATCGCCGTGTCGTGGCTGAGGATATTTGCTGCGCGGTGACACATGAACTGGCACGTCCCGCCACCAGGACGCGCCATGCCACGACGCCCTGGTTCGAGCGTCACTGCAACGAACCACGGTCAAGCGGCTTCCGCCGTGGCTGCGCCGCACCGACCCCTTCATCCAGATGTGAAAACGGCGTTTCAGAATTGGGAAAGGAAACGGGGATCGTTCTCGAACAGGAGGCGGATGTCGGGAATGCCGTAGCGGAGCATGGCCACTCGTTCGACGCCCAGGCCAAATGCAAACCCACTGTAACGCTCTGGATCGATGCCGCAGTGGGTGAGCACCGCCGGATGGATCATTCCGCAACCCAGAACCTCCAACCATCCGCTGGTCTTGCAGACGCGGCACGTCGATCGGCTGGGACCGGGCTCACAAAAGATGCACGCCACGTCGACCTCGGCACCAGGCTCCACGAATGGGAAATAGCTGGGGCGAAAGCGAACCGGCCTCTCGCCGTACAGTCGGTGCAGAAACTCGGTCAGAACCCCCTTGAGCTCGGCCAGGCTCACCTGCTCGTCCACCAGAAATCCCTCGATTTGGTGGAACATGGGGGAGTGAGTGACGTCGTCGTCACGACGATAAACGCCTCCACCGCTGACGACGGCCATCGGTGGTTGGCGCTTGGTCATTTCGCGGACCTGGACGTTGCTGGTGTGCGTACGCAGCAACACGCGGTCATCCGCTGGCGCACCCGACACCTTGACCCAAAAGGTGTCCTGCATGTCCGTCGCTGGGTGATCGGGCGGGAACGCCAGCTTGGTGAAGTTGTTCGACTCCAGCTCGACCTCCGGGCCCCAGGCTTCCTCGAAGCCGAGGGAACGGAAGATGTCGATGATCTCATCCTTCACCAGACTCACCGGGTGGCGGTGTCCCAAAGGTGCCGGGGCGCGTCCGGGCAGTGTCAGATCCCAACAGGAGCGCAACAACTCCGCTTCCCGAAGGGAACGATGGATCGCGACCAGGCGCTCTTCGAAGGCCGACTCCACCTCGGCACGAAGCGCGTTGAGCCGCTCCCCGACCCGAGGACGATCCGGAGCCGGAACGGAGCCCATGACCTTGAGCACGCGGGTCAGCGTTCCCTTCTTGCCCAACACCTCGGCACGAGCCTGACGCAACGACGGCTCGTCACCAGCCGCGGCAAAACGTTGACGGTACTCGTCGCCGACGGCCAGAATGCCGGCTTCGATCTCTTCCAGTGGGCCCTCGGTCATGAAAGACCCCTGCCCGAGTCCCTCAGGGCTTGGCCGCAACCGCCAGCTCGGTCAGCTGCTTGAATGCCGCCGGATCGGCCACCGCCATGTCAGCCAGGACCTTGCGATCCAGCTCGATTCCACGAGCCTTCAAGGCACCCATCAAGCGCGAATAGCTGGTGCCGTTCTCCTTGCACGCCGCACCGATGCGGGTGATCCAGAGACGGCGGTAGTCCCGCTTCTTCAGCTTGCGGCCAACGTACGCGTACTGCCATGACTTCCAAAGGACGTGCATGGCCTGACGGATTCGGTTCTTACGCCCACCCCAGAATCCTTCGCACTGTTCCAACACTCGCTGATGGCGATGGTGGGCCTGCGGGCCTCTCTTGACGCGCGGCATGATCGGTCTCCTTCTAGTCCTCGGAGTACTACGCCCTGGGGTGTCGCTCAGCCATAGGGCAGCATCAACTTGATGCGCTTTTCCATAGCCGGATCGACCAGCGCCGCGTCCCGAAGCCGTCGACGACGCTTCCTGGACTTGCCCATGAAGCAGTGCTGCGCCCCACACTTGGCACGGCGGATCCGACCCGAACCGGTCAATCGAAATCGCTTGGCGGCAGCGCGATTGCTCTTCATCTTGGGCATGACGGGCTCCTTGGGGCGGACTCTGCCCGCAAATCCTGAGTCGGAATCAGCGGGGCGCACGCTTATGACGGATCAGGCGGGGCTCGTCAAGGCACGACCGCCGGGGGATGGTTGGGCCCGCTGGCCATTCGAGCTCTGGGCTCGAACAACAGCGCTGCAGTTGCCGGGACGGCGGGCCGAATTGCGGTTGGCGTTGGGCTCCGCCGACACATTGCGGAAACCCAAGTCTCGGTAGGTTGTTCGGCGGCGCGTCACCAGGTCAAGGCATGCTAGACGCGCCTCGACTCCCCCCCTCGATTGACGAACAGCTGCAATGCCTCGCCGGGAAGACATTCACAGGATCCTGCTGGTCGGTTCAGGCCCGATCGTGATTGGTCAGGCCTGCGAGTTCGACTACTCGGGGACGCAGGGCGCCAAGGCCTTGACCAGCCTGGGATACGACGTGGTGCTGGTCAACTCCAACCCCGCCACCATCATGACGGATCCGGAGTTGGTTCGAAGAACCTACGTGGAACCGCTCGACCACGACACCCTGGCGGCCATCATCGAACGAGAACGACCCGACGCTCTGCTCCCGACGCTGGGTGGACAGACCGCGCTCAACCTGGCCTTGGAGCTCCACGATTCCGGTGTTCTGTCTCGATACGGAGTGGAACTGATCGGCGCCCAGGTGAACTCGATCCGTAAGGCCGAGGACCGGCAGTTGTTCAAGGACGCCATGCGTCACGCCGGCCTGAAGTGCCCCCGGTCTGGCTACGCAAGGGATCTGGACGAGGCCCGGGCCGTGGCGGAGGCGACGGGCTATCCGCTGATCCTGCGCCCCAGCTTCACCCTGGGCGGCCAGGGCGGTGCGGTGGTCGAGTCGGAGGCGGAGCTTGCTGCCAAGGTCGAATGGGCCCTGTTCTGTTCACCGGTCCACCAGGTGCTGGTGGAACAAAGCGTATTGGGCTGGAAGGAATTCGAGCTGGAGGTGATCCGGGACCGGCACGACAATTTCGTCGTCGTCTGCTCGATCGAGAACCTGGATCCGATGGGCGTTCACACGGGCGATTCGATCACCGTGGCTCCCGCCATGACCTTGACTGACCGCGAGTTCCAGCGCCTGCGCGACATGGCTCGGGCGGTCATGCACGAGATCGGCGTCGAGACCGGAGGGTCCAACGTCCAGTTCGCGGTGTGCCCCCGCACTGGGGAGGTCCTGGTCATCGAGATGAATCCCCGGGTCTCCCGCTCCAGCGCCTTGGCCTCCAAGGCCACCGGCTATCCGATCGCCAAGATTGCCGCCAAGTTGGCGGTGGGCTTCACCCTGGACGAGCTCAGCAACGACATCACCGGCACCAGCGCCGCCTTCGAGCCGACCCTCGACTACGTGGTGGTCAAATGGCCCCGCTTCGCCTTCGAAAAGTTTTCGGGGGCGGACCGACGCCTGGGACCCCAGATGAAGAGCGTCGGTGAGGTCATGAGCATCGGGCGAACCTTCCCGCAGGCGCTGCAGAAAGCCGCCCGTTCCCTGGAGACGGGACGGGAGGGCCTGGTGTCGCTGCTGGATCGGGTGGAGTACCGAGCCCTCGACTTCTCGGGGGTCGCCCAACGCGATCTGGTGCACGACGCACCCCCCATGTCGCTGCCCTCCCCTCAGCTGCCGCCCGCCACTGCGGACGAGCTCAGGGAAGTGCTGCGCCAGCTGGTGGGCATTGCTACCGCCGATCGCCTGTTCTACGTTGCCGACGCGATTCGGCTGGGATTCTCGCAAGACGAGCTGCACGAGCTGACCCAGATCGATCCCTGGTTCCTGGCCCAGGTGGGGCGAATCGTGGCTCACGAGCAGTTCATCAAGAACGCTGCCACGCTGGATGCGGAGCTCCTTGCCGAAAGCAAACGGCTCGGTTTCGGGGATCGGCAGCTGGCTCTTCTGCGCAACCAGACCGAAGCGGACCTGCGCGCCGAACGAGAACGGCTCGGGGTGCGGCCAGTGTTCAATCGGGTCGACACCTGCGCCGCCGAGTTCCCGGCTCGCACCCCCTACCTTTACTCCACCTACGAGAGTAGCAATGAAGCCGAGGTGAGCTCGCGCAAAAAGGTCATCATCTTGGGGGGCGGGCCCAACCGAATCGGGCAGGGCATCGAGTTCGACTACTGCTGTTGCCACGCCGTCTATGCACTCCGCGAGCTGGGCTACGAGACGGTCATGGTCAACTGCAACCCCGAGACGGTCTCGACCGACTACGACACCTCGGACCGACTGTATTTCGAGCCCTTGACCCTGGAAGACGTGCTGGCCATCTGCCAACAGGAGGCCTCCCTCGGGGAGCTGGTCGGCGTCATCCCGCAGTTCGGTGGACAGACGCCGCTGAAGCTTGCCGTTCCCTTGTCCCGAGCCGGAATCAGGCTGCTCGGCACCTCCGCGGATGCCATCGATCGGGCGGAAGATCGTGAACGGTTCGACGCTCTGCTCACGCAGCTCGACCTCTTGCGCCCCAAGGCGGGTATCGCTCGAACGCTGGACCAGGCCCGCGCCATCGCGGCCGACATCGGCTATCCCGTCCTGGTTCGTCCCTCCTACGTCCTGGGGGGCCGAGCCATGATGACCTGCTGGAACAACGAGGATCTCGACGCCTATGTGGGGCTAGCGATCGAGGCGGCTCGCGACGATGGCATGGTCCCTACGCTGTTGGTCGATCAGTTCCTGGAACACGCGGTGGAGATGGACGTGGATCTGGTCGCCGACGGGCGCCGCGCCGTGATCGGTGGGGTCATGCAGCACATCGAGGAGGCGGGGATTCATTCCGGGGATTCGACCAGCGTCCTGCCTCCCCACACCCTACCGGCCCGGGTGGTTGGCGCGGTGGAGGCCCAGGCCAAGGCCCTGGCCCTCGAGTTGGGCGTGGTTGGTTTGATGAACGTGCAGTTCGCAATCAAGGATGACGTCCCCTACGTGCTGGAGGTGAATCCTCGAGCGTCGCGGACCATCCCCTTCGTATCCAAGGCAACCGGCCGACCCCTGGCCAAGATCGCCGCCAAGGTCATGGTGGGAAGGAGCCTCGAGGAGCTGGGGATTGACGAGGTTCCGCTTCCAACCCATGTGGCGGTCAAGGAATCGGTGCTCCCCTTCTCGAAATTCCCGGGTGTCGACACGCTCCTGGGCCCCGAGATGCGATCAACCGGCGAGGTGATGGGGATCGCCACCACCACGGCCCTGGCCTTCAGCAAATCCCAGACCGCTTCGGGCTTCACCCTACCTGCCGCGGGACGGGTATTCCTGAGCGTCAAAGACGAGGACAAGCCGCTGGCGGTTCACATCGGGCGTCGTCTACGCAATCTGGGCTTTGCTCTGGTGGCCACGGACGGAACGGCCGCCACGTTGACCCAGGCACGGATCCCTTCGGACCACATCAACAAGGTCTTGCAGGGCTCACCGCACGTCGTGGACGCTATCCGGGAGGGTTCGGTCCAGTTGGTCATCAACACGACCAAGGAACAGAGGGCCATCCGGGACAGCTACTCGATTCGCCGTGGCTCCCTGTTGGCCAGCATCCCCTATTTTACCACCATCGCCGCGGCGATGGCGGCGGTGGAGGCCCTGGAAGTGCGGGCGTTATTGGGGCGCGAATCCAAGGTCGTACGTAGCCTGCAGGAGTGGCACACGCGTTCCGGCGCGTCAGCCAAAAGGCACTCCACACGCTGCTCCGACTAGGGGCGTCGCATAAGGGCCTCCACCCAGGCATCGACCCTGGAGCGAGCTTGGTTGGGATCGTCCACCCCGTCGATCAGAGCCGCGAAGGCAAGGGGAGAACGCCCCGGTCGCTGAATGGTCCCGCAGAGACTGACCGCGTCGCGCAGGGTCCCGGTCTTGGCACGAATGGCTCGATCCCGACGGTGGGAACGGAAACGACTGCGCAGAGTCCCGTCCACCCCACCCACCGCCAGCTGGGAGAAGAACTCCGGCGACAACCGGGGGTCGGCATGGGCGTTCTTCAACACGCGAATCAACAGAGCCGCGCTCAGGCGGTTGGCGTCGAACAACCCCGAGCCATTGACCAGGCGCGTCCCGGGTTCCAGGGGCCCGAGACCCTCCAGATACTCGCGGACGACCTGCATCCCGGTCACACTCGAGCCTTGGCCCTTGACGGTCGCTCCCAACACCTTGAGCAGCATCTCGGCGGTGAAGTTGTCGCTCTCCTTGCCCAGCTCCGCCAATAGCGACGACAGCTCCCGGGACCGATGAATGGACAACACGGCGAGCCCTTGACTGGATGCCAAGAACACCGTGTCAGGAACCGACACGCCGAGCAGCTTCAGGTAGTGGACCAGCACGTAACCGGGAACCAGGCGGGGATCGTCGACACGCCGGGTTGCGGCCCAGGGTGCCGAAGCCTCCGCCAGCTCCCCCGACAACTTGGCGAGCAGGCGGTTCCGCGCTGGCTCCAACCAAAAGGACGGTCGGCCCGAGCTCTTCTTCTTGCCGGTTGTCACCTGCCCCCGAACCAGAACGAATCCCGGCGGCGAGAAGGACACCAGGGCCGGTTGACCTTCCTCGGTTGGAACCAGGGAGAGCGCGACGACGTTCCGATCCACTGCCACCGCGGAAACGGGGGCGCGAAAGGCCGCCCACTCGTTGGGCTGTTGCTGGAAGGCAGGCGGCACGAATTCCTGGTCGAAGCGGCTCTGATCTACGCCCACGCCCTCGGTCACCCTGCGCAGACCGCGGTTAACCAGTCCCTCGGCCATTCGGAACAGGTCCTGGGACGTCAACGAAGGATCCCCTTCACCGTACAGCACGAGTCGGCTGGCGGCGCCTGCGTTCAGGCGCCCGTGCAGTGTGGTTCGAAAACGATGCCCCGGACCCAGGCGCGACAGAAGGGTGGCCGCGGTGACCAACTTGCTGTTGGAGGCTGGATTCAGGGGGGTCTCTGCCCCCTGCTGAACCACAATGGTCTCGTCATCCAGATTCACCGCGCTCAGTCCCAGTCGGCCGCGGTGTTCACGCACCCAATCACGCAGCGACAAAGTGGCCGCCGTCAGCTCCGAATCCGGACTCGCAACGGAACCACGCGCGGCCGGCACCGGCTCGCCGCGTGCGGGATCGGTCGCCGAGGATGAAATCGCCGTCCCCAGCAGCAGCAACGAGACCCAGAGTCGTGGAGCATTCATCGCGCCGCCCGGAGTATCGCATGGTCCCGACGTGCCGAGAGACCGGCAGAACGTCAGCGCGTCCTGCATCCAAAACTCGGTCGGACAGGCAAACCGGCCGGCGGGACTTTGGAGTGCTTCGTCCCGAGACGAAGAGGGGCTTGCATTCCGGCAAGGAACTGCACAAAAGGGGGCGTGCTTCCGCGTGGTCGCTCTGTTCGGATTGGCCTGCTCCGGACGTCGCTGTTCGCCACGTTGCTGTGGAGCTTTGCGGCGCGGGCCCAGGCGAGCGACAGCGCCGCACAATCCAACGGCTCGCCGGACTCCGCTGAGACGACGGACGACTTACTGCTGGAGCCGGCGGAACCAGATACGCTGTCCGATCCCCCCGCGTCCACGCGGTACAAGCTGATTGGGGTGGGGCTCGGCTCGACCGCCGTTTGGTACGCCGGGGCCCTTGGGTTAGGGGCGCTGTGGCCCACCGCTCCCGGCCGCGATGACCTGCGCATTCCTGTCGCCGGCCCGTTCATGGATCTGGCGCAAACGGGTTGCCCCGAGGGTCACAGCGACTGCAGCACCTTCGAGCTGGTGCTGCGAACCACGTTGGTGGTGCTGGATGGGCTTGGTCAAGCAGGCGGGGTTGGGATCGCTCTGGAGGGAATATTCCTGCCCACCGCTCCACCCGCCTCCGTCCTTGCATCGCGACAGAAACGCGGTGTGCACCCCGTCGCCGTGACCCTGGCCCCCAGACCCTGGGTGATGCCCGAGTCGGGCGCAGGGGTCATGCTGAGCGGGAGTTTCTGAGGCGCTCGCCGGGTAGTCCCATGATATCCAATCGCAACAAGTCATCGAGCCGACCCGGCGGGTCGGGGCATCTCGTGGGGCGCGGTGGTCTCGATTGGTGGCGAAATCTTGGGGAGGAATGGACCTTGATCGAGGAGGCAACAGGGTGAATCGACGCACCAAGTTCGTACTCGTGACCGGAGGAGTCGTCTCCTCGATCGGTAAAGGTCTGGCCGCGGCTTCCCTGGGTGCTCTGTTGGAGGCTCGCGGGCTGCGCGTCACCCACATGAAGCTGGATCCGTACATCAACGTGGATCCGGGCACCATGTCGCCGTACCAGCACGGTGAGGTGTTCGTCACCGAGGATGGGGCGGAAACCGACCTCGATCTGGGGCACTACGAGCGATTCACCTCGGCCCAGCTGACGCGCGCCTCCAACGTGACCACCGGACGCATCTACGAGTCAGTCATCAACAAGGAACGCCGGGGTGAATACCTGGGGGCAACGGTTCAGGTCATCCCCCACATCACGGACGAGATCAAATCGCGGATCAAGGGCAGCACCGGCGAGGCCGACATTGCCATCGTCGAGGTGGGGGGAACGGTGGGAGACATCGAATCCCTCCCGTTCCTGGAGGCCATCCGGCAGCTGAAGCTGGATGTCGGGGCTCAGAACGCCATCAGCGTGCACGTCACGCTGGTCCCGCACATTGCCGCCGCCGGAGAGCTGAAGACCAAGCCGACCCAGCATTCGGTGCGCGAGATGCGCGAGATTGGTATCCAACCCGACATCCTGTTGTGCCGCAGCGATCGACCCATCAGCCGGGGACTCAAGGAGAAGATCGCGCTGTTTTCCAACGTCCCGGTCAACGCCGTGGTGGCCTGCGTTGACGTTGGATGCATCTACGAGCTCCCTCTAGTTCTGCAGGCCGAGGGGCTCGATCAGGAGGTCTGCGATCGCCTCAATATCTGGTCGCGACAGCCCGATCTCGAGCCGTGGCGTCGCGTCGTGGAACGCTTCAGAAAGCCCGCCAACGGGACCGTTACCATCGGCATCGTCGGCAAGTACGTACACCTGAAGGACAGCTACAAATCGCTGCACGAGGCCCTCGTGCATGGCGGTCTACAAGCCGGAGTCAGTGTGGAGCTCCGCTACATCGACTCGGAGGAGATCGAGCGCCAAGGGTCGGGGGTGTTGCTGTCCGGTCTGCACGGCATCCTGGTCCCCGGGGGATTCGGGGATCGAGGGATCGAGGGAAAGATCGCGGCGATTCGCCAGGCTCGCGAACAGGGCCTGCCCTTCTTCGGGATCTGTCTGGGTATGCAGCTGGCCGTGGTGGAGTATGCGCGCAACGTGTGCGGACTCTCGGGCGCCAACTCGGCAGAGTTCGAGAAGGACACCCGTTTCCCGGTGATTGCCCTGATGGACGAACAGAAGGGGGTCAAGGACAAGGGCGCAACCATGCGGCTCGGTGCGTACCCATGCCGCGTCCAGCCGGGAACGCTGGCTGCCAGTGTCTATGCTCGAGAGGAAATCCAGGAGCGGCACCGCCATCGATTCGAGGTCAACAACGGATTTCGCAGCCAGCTGACGACAGCCGGGATGGTGCTGAGTGGAACCAGCCCCGACGACAAACTCGTCGAGATGGTGGAGCTCCCCAACCATCCCTATTTCATCGGGTGTCAGTTCCACCCCGAGTTCAAGAGCCGGCCCATGGCGGCCCATCCGCTCTTCTTCCGGTTCGTTCAGGCGGCTCTCAAGCGTCGGGACGCGGCGCCGGGGTGAGCCGTTCGGCTGGGGTGACCCGCGCGCCGGAACCGTAGAGGGGCAGGCTCGGACCCGGTCGGACCCGGAAGGTTCGGCTGGCATAGACCTCGCCGTCGATGACCATCCCGCCGGGCTCTGCAAATCGAAGGCTCCATTCGCGGACCAGCCCGTCGAACACGCCCTCCCCCACCAGGGGCAGCCCCAACAACATGCGATGGGCCTGTGTCGCCAGCTGGTGCCCGTCCAGCGGTGCTGCCACGAGATGTAGCCGGTTCGGTTGGGGATGGATCCGGCGGTTGGGGCTGAAGCCCAATCCGACGTTCTGCAACACCGAGGACAGGACCAGACTGAATGACTCGGGCACGAGCCATTGGTCCTCGACGGCGACCCGACAGGGCCGAGGCGCCAAGGCGGTCAAGGCTGCCGGGCGGCGAAGGAGCGCCCCCCAATAGAGGTCGAGGGCCATGGGCAGGGCCGTACCCAGACCTCCCCTCGGGCTTCGTCGGTAGCGGTCGAAGAATCGTTCCACCAACCCGGCCGCCGCAGTAAAACCGATCAGCTGATGCCCGTTCTCCAGCTCGATGAGCAGGCAAGGGCACTGCATGATCCGCCCCGATCGAGTCCGAAGCGCCGCCTTCAGGGTGTCGAGCGGTCTTCTCGCAGGACCCAGAGCAGACGCGGTGGTGTTCATGCTACCGAACGGCACGACGACCAGCTCGGGAAATACCCCGGAGGGATAGGCGGCATGAAGGGCAGTAGCCACCCGATGCAGAGTGCCGTCTCCTCCACACACGATGATCCGCCGGGGCTGTCGCCTCTGAATCTCGGTGACTAACAGGCCGATGTCTGGCGTTTCCGGGAACTCGAGCCAGTCCGCCTCCCCCCCCAGCTGGGCGCGGATCCTCGGCAACCAGTGGGGATTATCCCGCAGCCGCCCAGCGCACGGATTCACCACCAATGTGACGCCGGAACGTGTGGTAAAAGGTGTGGTCATGGTCAGGCGCAGCTTCCGCCGCGGGTTCGGTGCTCTGGCCTTGGCCTGCATCCTGGGTGGCACTGGTTGCGCCGAGGAGCCGTGGCTGGCGGCTGCACGACACGGCAGCCTAGGGGAGCTCAAGACAGCTGTCGACACCCAGCGACAGCAACGGGGGTTCGACCGTTCTGCGCTCGAACGCCTGGCTCAGGCAGTCGGAGAGCGGGAGATCGCAACCGCATCGGGTCACGACGGGGTGGCGTTCCTTGGTCATCTGGGGCCCTGCACCGAGGCCCTCAGCGATGCGCTGGAGCGACGCGCCCAAGGACGGGACGGGGTGGCCGCAACCGCCCAAAGCCTGTTGATCAGAGCCGGCAACAGCCTGGCTGAGTCCGAGGTGAGCAGCCTTTTGACCTCTCGGGAGGGCTCTTGGCGCACCGTAGCCGCCCTCTCGGCCCGTCAGCCCTCTCTGCTCGGGTGGCGTCGAACCTTGATGCGAGATCCCGACGAGCGAGTTCGTCGCGCGGCATTCGAGGCGGCGGCAGCTGTGCCGACTGCGAAGGATCTTGACTCGCTCGCCTCTGCCATCCGGACCGATCCGGACTCGGAATGCCGCCGCAAGGCAGCGCACGCCCTGGGTGTGCTGGGCGGAGTGCGCTCGGTCAGGCGAATGTCCGAGCTCTTCGCGCAGGCCGAGCCAGAACTGAGACTGGCCTTGGTCGAGGCGGCCAGTGAGCCGCGGGCCGCTAGCGCCGGGGGCTCTGGTTGGCTGGCTCGCCTGGTGGGACGCGAATCTGGAACGGTCGGGGTGGCCGCCGCCGCCGCTTTGGTTCGAGTCGATCCCTCCCGAGCAGCCCTGGGCCGGGCGCGTCTCTTTGCGGCGCTGCAGAGCGGAACCGAAGATGAGCAGCTCCGGGCCATCGCCGCTGCATCCTGGAGCGATCCGGACCATCGAGGGGAGTTGCTCCGACTGGGTAAGCAGGGACTGGGCAGAGTGGCCGTGGCGGCCCTGGCTCGGTGTCTTGATACCGATGCCCCTTGCGCGGATATCCGACCCCGGTTGCGCGAGCTAGCCAAGGAGCCCAACCGGCAGGGCACCGAGGCGCGGCGCGTCCTGACCCGCCTGGCGGACGCTTCAGTCGTGGAGCCTCTGCGTCAGCAGCTCGATTCTCCGCTCGCTCTGGACCGAAGCGTCGCAGCTTCGGACCTGTATCGACTGCGTCTCTTCGACGCCGTAGCCAAGGCACTGGCCGACGACGCCCCCGAGGTACGGCTAGTCACCGCTTGCCTGGTGCTCTCCAAGGGCTAGCCCCTGCGGGCGTTCTCGGTTCAGCGCGAGGCGATCCGGCCCCGCCCTTCCCGCTGCTCCAGCCACTGCTGCGCCGCCTGGAAGTCCGGGTGGTCCTCGATCAGCTTTTCCATCGTCGCCATCGCATCGGCGTGACGGCCCGTGGCTCGCTGCAAACGACCCAGGGCGAACCTCGATTCGGGGGTTGGTTCGAGACGAGCCCTGCGTTCGGCGATGCGGCGCGCCTCACCCCAAGCCTTGGTGCCCTGCGCCGCCTCGACCCATGCCGCCAATACCCGCGGATCTTCGGGGTGTTTCTGGCCCAGCGAACGCAGTCGGAACAGCGCCTTGGTGTACAGGCCCTCCTGCAGGAAGGTCAAAGCCCGCTCCAGTTGGTCGTCAGGAGCACTGTTGGCGAAGGACGGGGACGCATCATTCTCCGGGATCTCCTGGAGATCGAGGGCATCGACGGACACGTCGGGCTGGGCAGGATTGGCGATCGCCATCGTCTCGCCAAGGACTGCGGTATCCATCGTCGACTGGTTGATGGCCACGGTCTGAGTGACCGTGGCGCTCGAGGTAGCTGGCGAGGAGTGCGGCATCGCGCCGGCTGCCCCCGCGGAGCCAACCGGGCTGGTGTTGGGAGCCTTGACCTGGGAGGCCACCGTCATCACCGCTCGGCCCGACCGATCGAGCCATCGCTCCAATGAGCTCTGGGCTCCCTTGGTCCAGGTGGCCACAGCGGACCCACCCATCACCTGCTGGATCCCCTGAAGCACCGGCTCACGCAGGGAGGGTATGGCCGCGACCACCGCGATGGTGCACGCCGCCGTCAGAGCAAAATGCCTGTTTGTCCTGGCCTTGGGTTGCGGTCGACTGGCGTGTTCCAGGCAGTCCTGCAGGGCTTGTCGGAAATCGGACGCGGACCGATAGCGGTCTTGCAGTGCGGTAGCCAGTGCCTTGAGGAGCACCCTGTCGACCGAACGCGGCAGATCCTGTTCCGGCGCAGCTTGACTGGGGTGCAGAACCCGACGGGATCGTTTCTGTTGGAGCAGAGCGACCAGAGTGTCCTCCTCGAAGGGTCGCTGGCCGGTGATGCACTCATACAGCACGACGCCCAGGGAGTACACGTCGCTCTCGGGGACTGGATCCTTGCCCGCCGCGACCTCGGGAGCCACGTACTCGGGGGTACCGGTGAGCGAGAACGCCTCGCCATCCTCGGTCGTTTCCGGGCTGCCCTCCGATTCACGCAGCAGCCGAGCCACCCCGAAGTCGAGGAGCTTGAGGGTCCCGGAGCGCGTGATGAACAGATTGCCCGGCTTGATATCGGAGTGAACCACGCCGGCACGATGGGCCTCTTCCAGGGCACAGCAAGCCTGGACGCACAGATCGAAAGCGGTCTGCCACGGCATGACCCCACTCGCTTCATTGCGAGTCTGTAACGATTCTCCCTCCAGCTGCTCCATGGCGAGGTACGCCCGACCATCCAGAGCGAAGCCAAAATCATACACCCTGACGATGTTCTCGTGTTCGAGCTGGGCAATAGCCCTCGCTTCCTGGCGGAATCGCTCCATGCGGGCTTCGGAGCCGGCCCGCTGCGGATCCAGGAGCTTGAGCGCCACCGGACGTCCCAGATCGATGTGGAGGGCAGCGTGGACCACACCGTCAGCGCCTCGGCCCAGCTCACTCTGCAGCCGATAGCGTGTACCCACCAGGCGATGGGTATCCTCCGGCGTCTCCGCTGGCGCCGGGCTGGGAGAAGGCAGCTGGGCCGACGCCGGAACCGCCGTGCGCTTGGCTCCCGCAACCAGACGCACGAATTCGGCGCGGGTTCGTGCCGGCTCCGCTGGATACAGGCGCTGCATGGTGTGGGATATCCGAGATCGAACCCCCCGCTGGCCGTCGGCCATGCTGGGGGCACGCTTGAACAACTGGACGAGCTCCGCGGAGGCCTCGCGGGCAGAGCCGTAGCGGTCCTCGATGCGCGTCGCGGTCAGACGCTGACAGATGGTGTCAAGCTCCGGTGGCGCATGGACCAAATCGGCGACAGGATTGATGGTCCGTTCTCCGGCCGCAACCGCAGCCAGGTGTTCACTGGCATCACCGCTGATGAATCGTCTCCCACACAAGAGCTCCCACAGCATGATCCCCACCGCGTAGAGATCGGCTGGCACTCCACCCGGATTGTTGTTGGCGACCTCGGGGGCCACGTATCCGGGTTTCGCGAAGACGATCCCGGAGACCGTCTGGCAGCGGCGGTTCTGTCCGCGAGCCGTGCCGAAATCGATGAGCTTGACGTCTCCGCCGTACCCAACCATCACGTTCTGCGGGCTGAGATCGCGGTGAACGATGTCCAGGGGCTGCCCGTTGGCGTCGGTGCGTTCATGGACGTAAGCCAGTGCGTCGGACATGGCAATGCCGATGGCCACCGCTTCGGGCCAGGGCAACCGGATCCCCAGCTGGTGGGCACGCAGGCGCACTTCGCTCAGGTTGCGCCCCTCGACGTGCTCCAGAACCACGAACGGCTTGCCGTTGGGGTCGTGGCTGGCCTCCAACACTTTCGCCACCCCTGGGTGTTCCAGCTGCGCCTGGATCCGTGCCTCGTCCAGGAAGCGCGCCAGAAATGAGCTGTCACCCTCGTGTTCCTTCCGAATCACCTTCAGGACACAGGGGCGCTCCGCCCCGTCAATGGCCCCAAGGGAGGTGGCCAAGAACACTTCCCCCATGCCTCCACGGGCGACCGTCTTGAGAAGCACGTAGCGGTCGAACACCCGGGGCAGGGCCGGCTCCGGATCGGCCTCGCTAGACATATTGTCTTGTATTTTCGGGCTGTTGCACTCGGCTGGCACGTCGCTCATGCCCCGATATTGCTGATGTAGGATAAAGTGGCCAACTTGCTGACATAGTATCCATAGGTAGGCAACATCAATGTAGGCCCGCCAGACGGTACAATTCTGCCCTGGCGCGTAACCTCCCACCGCTGGACCCCAAGTCGGAGGGGACGCCGCCGGACGGGCAGCAACTAGCCGGTTATCCTACCGGGCCCCCGTCCCCGAGTGGTAGGAAGGCAGCCGCACGGCTTCGGGTCGTCTCCCAAGAGCCGTCGAAGCGGGCGAACCGGGCCGGAAATATCTTCCCGTCGCTATCGCTTCTGGCAAGGGTCAGAGCACTTCATTCGCACTACGCACTAGTAACCGAGGAACAACGATGAACAAGGGAACTGCAATCGTGGGGTTCTTCCTGTCGTTCTTGGCAGGCATGGCCCTGATGTGGGGACTCGATCGAGCGCACGGCGTGAACATCGGGCCCGAAGAATCCGCCTCGCTGGCCACGTTCGACCACAGCTCGGCGCCGGTGCCCGTCACCGCCAAGGATCCCATCTGGGGCAAGGTGGACGCGCCCGTCACCATCGTCGAGATCAGCGATTTCCAGTGTCCGTTCTGCTCCCGGGTTGGAGGCACGATCGATCAGATCAAGAAGACCTTCGGTCCGGACAAGGTCCGCATCGTCTGGAAGCACAATCCACTGCCCTTCCACAAGGACGCCCGTCCGGCCCATGAAGCTGCGGCCACCGTGTTCGGAGTGGCTGGCAATGATGCCTTCTGGAAGTACCATGACCTACTGTTCCAGAACCAAAGGAACCTCACCCCGGAGAACCTCGAGAAATGGGCGGTTCAGGTGGGCGTAGACGCCGCCAAGTTCAAGGCGGAGTTCGCCGCCAAGAAGTACGCCGGCAAGGTGGACGAAGACATGGCCACCTCCCGCAAGGTGGGAGCCACCGGGACCCCCGCTTTCCGCATCAATGGGATAACCGTGGTTGGGGCTCAGCCCTTCGAGAAGTTCAAGGCCATCATCGACGAGCAGCTGGTCGAAGCCAACAAGCTCATCGCTGGCGGCATGCAGAAGGATCGGGTCTACCTCGAGCTCTGCAAGAAGAACGCCGGGGCCACTCCGGCCGCGGCCGACACTGGCAAGAAGGAACGGGAGAAGCCACCGGAGGATACCGCCACCTGGAAGGTTCCGATCGACTCCGATGATCCGGTCCGGGGCAAGAGCGACGCCTTGGTCACTCTGGTCGTGTTCAGCGAATTCCAGTGCCCCTTCTGCAAGAAAATCGAACCAACGATCAGCAAGGTCATGGAAAAGTATGGCGATGATGTGCGGGTGGTCTGGAAGGACAACCCCCTACCCTTCCATCCCCGCGCCGTACCAGCCTCGGTTCTGGCCCGAGTCGCGCTGAAGCAGAAGGGCGTCGCCGGCTTCTGGCAGGCTCATGACGCCCTCTTCGAGTCGCAGCCCAAGCTGGACGACGCCGATCTAGAAGCCATCGCCGGCAAGGTCGGGATCCCGTGGGGTGCCGTCAAGGCCGCCATCGACGACAAGCGCTTCCAGGCCAAGTTCGACGCCAACATCGAGCTCGGTCAGGATCTCAACGCCCGCGGCACGCCCCATTTCTTCGCCAACGGTGTGCGGATCCAGGGCGCTCAGCCCTTCGAGAAGTTCCAGGAGATCATCGACGCCCAGCTCGCCAAGGCCAAGGCCCTGGTCGCCAAGGGCGTTCCCCGGGCCAAGGTGTACGAGGAGATCATGAAGGAGGGCAAGGAGCCCCCACCCCCGGAAAAGAAGGACGTGGCGGCCCCCACCAAGAGCAGCCCGGTCAAGGGCAATGCCAATGCCAAGGTAACCATCCAGATCTTCAGCGACTTCCAATGCCCCTTCTGCAAGCGCGTGGGGCCGACGCTCGAACAGGTCGCCACCGAGTTCAAGGACAAGGTCAAGTTCGTCTGGCGTGACATGCCCCTGCCCTTCCACAAGGACGCGCCGCTGGCCGCCCAGGCAGCCCGCGAGGTCTTCGCCCAGAAGGGCCACAAGGCGTTCTGGGAGTACCATGACAAACTCTTCGAGGCCCAGGCAGACAAGGAGAAGGGTCTCAAGCGCGAGAACCTGGAGAAGCTCGCCGGTGACATGGGCGTAGACATGGAAAAGTTCAAGGCCGCACTGGATGGCAACAAGCACCAGGCGGAGATCGACGCGGACGTGGCGGTGGCCAAGGCCGCGGAGATCAATGGGACACCAGCTTTCGCCATCAACGGCTATTTCCTGAGCGGTGCCCAGCCTTACCCGGCCTTCAAGCGAGCGATCCAGCGCGCATTGAAGGAGTAGCAAAGGAAGGGCTTCGAAAAGGGGCCCCAGCGGCGCGGTTCGATCCCTTCGGACCGCGCCGTTTCCTTTTCTGGGGCCCCGCTCGACCCCACACTGCCGGCGCGGTTCGATCCCTTCGGACCGCGCCGTTTCCGCTCAGTGCCCAGCGCGGCCGCGCACGGCTTGGGTGGCACGCTCCAGCTGGGTGTCGTTTCGTAGACAGGGGAAGCAGTCACCCCGCCGATCTGCCCCGCAGCCAGTGGTACGGCTCATCTCCTCTAGGTGCGGCAGGATGCGGGCGTCAGCGTCGCGTTCTACCTTGGGCAGCAGCAGCAGCCGCTCGCGACAGCTGCTGGCCTCTCGCAGGTCAATCAGCACTCGCAGCGCCGCCGAACCGGCGCTGCGGTACAGCCCCGAAGAGAAGAACTGTTCGGCTCGTTGCCTCACCTCCGCTCGAACTCCCGCCGTCGTGGAAAGGTCGTACAGGATGTCGGCTCCCCGGGTCCCCATGCGGGTTTCCAGAAGGGAGAAGGCAGCCGGCATAGTGTCTCGACGCTGGACCGTGTTCCACAGGAACGTCGCCAGCTGGGGGTTGGACATGATGCGCGGATCCGCCCCCAGAGCATCCTGCAGGGTCGCCATGGCCAGCACCGCGCGACCGTCCGCCAGCATCACCTTGGCCAACTCCAGGCGAACCTCGGCATCGGTCGGATACTTCTCGGCCAGGGCGGTCAAACCACCCAGGCCCTTCGCTTTGGCCTGCTCGAGTTCGGCTGGGGCGTGCGTGGGTGAGGTCGAGATGCGACTTACCCGGTCGATGGCACTGGGACCAGCACTCGGTGCGGCTACGAGTTCGGTGACCTTGGGATCGGTGCGGAACGCCACCACGACCAGGCCGACGACGACCAGGACCAACCCGAGCACCGTCCCCACACCAAAAAGAGCCAGTACCGGGGTCTTGATGTCGACCAGCGCCGATTGCACGGAGCTCGGGAGTCTGATGCGCCACTGGTCGGTGAGACGAAACAGGGGATTCATCAGTCCCCACGGGCGGCGCTCCGAAAAGCGAGGCGGCGTTCCAGGCAGACTCGCACCATGGCTCGGCGGGGGCTGACCCGGCACGACCACCGCTCGAAGGTCCGGCGGTAGCTCGAGCTCCGCCAAGCCAGATGAGGAGTTGAGGCTGACGCGACTGGTGGCAAATGGGGCCGAGAGGCTGGCCGGGGCGAGCTCCGGATCCTGCGCGACGATCTGCTGGATGGCAACCGCGACTGCCTCTGCGGAACTCGGGCGTTGATCACGCTCGGCGGCCAACAACCAGCGGACCAGTGCTTCGACCGGCGAAGGAACCGTGACCGAGGGCTCGCACTCGGCAATGCTGGGGAGCTCCCCCTTGAGCAACTGACCCACCAGTCCCACCGGACTCTTGGAACGGAAGGGACGAACCCCTGCCAACATCTCGAACAGGATCATGCCCAGGGAGAAAAGGTCGGCGCGACCGTCGACGTCCTGACCCAGGGCCTGCTCAGGGGCCATGTACTCGGGAGTCCCGAAGACCATCCCCACCTTGGTTATTACCTGACCGGGACGAATCGAGCCGCGTTCGGAGATGGCCTGAATTGGGACCTTGGCGATACCAAAGTCGAGGACCTTGACGAAGTCTGGATCCCCCCCCTTGCCCACCAGCATCACGTTCTCGGGTTTCAGATCGCGATGCACGATACCCAGGGCGTGAGCACTCTTGAGGGCCGAGGCGACCTGTTCGGCAATGTGCAGGGCGCGGGATACACCGAGGGGACCCTGCTGGATGACGGTGCGCAGGCTTTGGCCCTGAACATACTCCAACACCAGAAATATCGAGCCATCCGCCAGTCTGCCAAAGTCGGTGGCCGCCGCGACGTTGGGGTGGTCGATGTTGGCAGCCGCCATCGCCTCCCGCTCGAAGCGCTCGACCACCTCCCTGACGGTGGTCAACTCCCGATGCAGGATCTTCACCGCCAGGCGTTTGCGCATCAAGACATGCTCGACGGCGTAGACCCGACCCATGCCGCCTTCCCCCAGATGCGACAGCACGCGATAGCGGTCCGCCAGGATCGTCCCGATTCGAGCGTCGACTTCTGATCCACCGCGCGCTGGAGGCGGTGGTGGTGTGGGTGCCGAAGGCGGCTTGGGAGGTGGGCGATCCATCACGGTGCTGCGGAAGCTACGAGCCCGCCACCGCAGAGCGTGATCCCCATGGCAAGGCCGAGGCCCGATTCAGTAGGGGTTGTCGTTCGATTCCGTCCTGGGCTTCGAAACCGGGGGCTTGGGCGCGGCGGGAGTGGGCTCCGCCAAAGGAGCCTCTGCTGGCGGGGTCGGTTTGGGCGCCTCTGCGGCCTGTGAAGGAGTCGCGGCGGGAGCGGGCACCGACGTCGGCGCGGTCTCGGTGATCGCAGGGGTCGTCGGGGCAGCGGCAGTTACGGTTGGTGCGGTTTCCGGACTGGCCTCCACGGGAGCCGAGGCAGCGCTACGCTTCGGGGTTCGGGGTCGAGGCGCCGCGGGGCGGATCGGCTCCACGGGCACGGGAGCCGCCTCGGCTACGGCGGTCGCCGAGCTGCTCGCACTTGGAGCGGAGGCAGCCTCGGCGGCCACGCTGCTGGTCGTCGCTGGCTCGGCCGTGGCGGCCGCTACGGCACTCGGTTCCGGAACCGAGGGAGCGGACTCCGTAGCAGGAGCCGCGGGTGGATTCGGCGTTTCGGCGCTCGCCACCGGCGCAGCAGGCGGCTCAGGAGCGGGTTTGGATCCCTTGGTACCCCAATAGATGGCGCCGGCACCGAGGCCGACCAACAGCAATGGGACGAAGATGCGAGCGCCACCGGAGCTCTTGGACGGGGCCGCGGGTCGGACTGGAGCCTCCGCGGCCCGAGCCGGCACGGAAGCCACCTTGGCGGGTTGCGCGGCCCCAGGCTGCTTACTGGCTCTCAGCGCCGAGGCCGAGTCCTTTCTCGTGGCTGGGAGTTCATCCGCCGCCTTCGGTTCCGGCGTGACTCGGGGCGGATGCCCGGAGCCCAGGCTCGACAGCACCGTCGCCGCGCTGCCACCGGATTCGTCGAGTTCACCCTTCTTGACGGGACGCCCCGGTTTGGTGATTTCCGTGTCGTCCGTCATGGACTGCAGCGGCGGATTGGATGGGGGAGCAGCGGCTGGGCCGCCCACTTCGCGAACCACCTCTTGGAGCAGCTCCGCCGCCTGCTTCATGACGGTCTTGTCTTCGGGAGCCGGCTCGAGAAGCCCGGGACTCGTCTTGGGGAAGAAGGAGCCCGCCGGGGTCGGGGGTGGAGCCGATATGGGCGGAAGAACCCCGGCTTGGGAACCCGCCGTCCCTTCACTCCCGATGTCGAAGGCCGAAGGCTCGTTCTCACGAGCGCCCAGCAATCGGTCGATGACCTTGCGGGACTCGTCGTCCAGCTTGATGAACTTCACGCCCATGCCAGCCGGACGCTCGTGATCGGCAGCGCTCGTCTCTCTCTTCCAGACGACGCGCCCGACTCCTTGCATGACCGTCCGATCGCCGGCAATCCTCACCTCGAACTTGAGCAGGGTGCCCGGCGGAAACGGCTGTGGCGTCTTGATGAACATCCCCCCGCGACTGACGTCGTGCGAATGGTGCTCAATGAACTGCTCGATGGTCGCGCTCTTGTAGCGGACCGTCATACTGAGCACTTTCGCCCGGGGATCTCGTCGGGACTGCTGAGCCATTGACTCTCCGAATATGGCACACCCGCAGCATTATTGAGCGGGTGCCAGTCGGCATCGTAACGGACCCGCCGGGATTGCCCAAGTTGTTGCTGAAATCGAACCGCCGGGCGCAGCAGTCCGCGTCCGGCAAGTCTCCGGAGCCGCCCTCCGGCGGCAGCCTCGGTCCTGTGTCCCTCCAGGGCCGCCCCGTGATAACCTGGCGGGGTGGCGGCCCAGAACCATTTCCGAGCCCACGCCAGGCGGCCGGTGAGCCTGCCAGTGGTCGTCTCCCACGCGGGGCGCAACGAGCGTCTTGGGGGCCATATGGTCAATCTGGACTGGGGAGGGGCTTCCGTTCTGCTGGGACGCGCCCCTTCGGAGGGCGCCGACGTGGGGTTGGTCGTCGACTCCCCCAACCGCTGGGACCCGCTCGAGATCCCTGCCCGGGTGGTCTGGTTCAAGACCGAAAAGGAAGGTCTGATCCGGGTGGGCCTTCGTTTCGACGAGACCCCGCCGGAGACGACGCTGGATCTGTTGGACTTGCTGGCCCCGGATCGGTTCGACTAGAGGCCGGGCAGTCCGCGCAGCACCCGATCGTGGAAGACGAGCATCTCCAGGGCTCCGGGGCCTCGATTGAAGGAGTAGTCATGCGGTCCGGGCACGATGAGCAGCTGATGGCTCAAGCCTCGCTGGGTCAGGGCTCGAGAAATGGCCCGGTTGGCGTCACGGAAGAAGTCGTCGTCGCTGGTCAAGAACCGAAAGACCAGCCCGGGATTCTTCCGCCTGGCCTCCGCGGCCAAGTCCGCCAGGCGGGGCGCATCCTCGGAGTCGAAGGCCGCCTGCAGACCGGCCACGGTCCGGAAGGCGCTGGGCTCGGCGAGTCCGGACAGGATTCCAACCCGACCTCCCAGACTCACACCGTCGATCCCGGTCGTCTCCGGGGTCCCCTCCACTGGGAGCTCGCGGCGTGCCCTGGGCAGTAGCGTCTCAACCAGGAACCTCGTGTAGGGCCTGACCCGAGCGAACGGCCGGTCGCCGGCCAGGATGTCCGCCGTGTAGGGGCACAAGACGACCAGTCCGCGATAGGGCGCCTGCGCCAGTGTCCGATTGAACAGGGCAAGCCTTTGCGGTTCCACGAAACCCTCGAAGTCCTCCGACCGCAACGGCGGCTCGCGCAGACGTCGCATCGCCCGAGTCAAGGCGTAGTCATCGACCCAACCCCTTGCGCCAATGGCCGAGCCCTTCATGGCTTCCCCTCTGCCGTGCAGCGCAATCAACAGGGGAAACTTCTCGTCGGGCATTCGATCCGGCAGCACGACAACGACGTGCAGCTCGCCGAGGGGCGTGGCCGGGAACACCCAGGTCCGCTCCTCCATCGCCAGGCGAAGATCCCTTCCTGCATCTGCCAAGTGGTTGTGCTGCACGGAAGAGGCCGTGATGCCCGAGCCCGCCGTCGCCGGAACCGATGCACTGGGCGTCGTTGTGCCCCCTTCGGGCGGAGCCCGTCGACTGCACCCGGCTCCGCAAGTTGCCGTGACTGCGAAGCCCAAGACCAAGGCCAGGATACGATCCCCTGGCCCTGACCTCATCTCGAACCGTCCTTTTGTTTTCGGAGCGTCGCAAACACGGCGCTGTCCGGAACGGCGGTTTGCACACCGGTCGCACTGCGGATCTCTGAACGGTCCACGCGCATAAACGGGTTGGTTTTGAGCTCGTCAGCCACGTCGAAAGGCACCCCCAGCTCCCCTCGGGCCAGGCGCTCCGACACAATCCTCTTTCGCTCGGCAATCCTCGCGTTCTGGGGCTCGATCCGCGCTGCGAAGCTGAGATTGGCCAAGGTGTACTCGTGCCCTGGATAGATCTGGGTGTCGTGGGGAAGCTTGGCGAAACGCTGCAGCGATTCGTACATCTGGCGGGCGGTTCCCTCGAAGAGTCTTCCACAGCCAGCTCCGAACAGCGTGTCACCGGTGAAGATGGCCTGTTCGACCCGATAGGCCAGCGCTCCCAGGGTGTGCCCCGGCACATGCCACACTTCGAACTCCAACTCCGCCAAGTGAAGGACGTCGCCATCATTGACCGGATGGGTCAATTCGGGGATGCGGTGCTGGTCGCTGCTGTGTCCATGGACCGGCACCGACCCGTAGCGGCGGCGCAGAGCGGAGACCCCCCCAACGTGGTCCACGTGGTGGTGCGTACACAAAAGGCCCACCAGCCGAAGATGGCGTGTCTCCAGCGCGCGGATGACCGGCGCCGCGGTCCCGGGATCGACGACCACGGTTTCCGCCCGCCCCGAGGCCCGCACCAGATAGGCGTAGTTGTCCGACAGGCAGGGGACGGGGAGTATTTCCATGACCTCGGAGGCTACCAAAGGTCTCCCCCTTGCGGAACGGGCTCGCTATGGGTAGGAATTGGCCGCCCTTTTCTGCGCCACTAGCTCAGCTGGATAGAGCGTCGGCCTCCGGAGCCGAAGGCCAGTGGTTCGAATCCACTGTGGCGCGCCAACCCCCGGTTCTCGCTCATGGAATCTTGAGGCACGCCGCCGCGGAGCTCGACGGCGTGGGACACGCGTCGGCGTAATAGGTCAGGCGACAGCTGGCGTGGGCGAGAGGATCCTCCGGAGTTGGATCACCTTGCATGCAGGTGCCCCGGGCATCGACGCATTGGGCGTATTCCACCGGGGGTTCGAGCGCGCCGCCGACCGAGTAGGTAAAGGTGATGGTGATCGTGCAGTCTTCTCCGGTCAAGGTCGCTTGCTCGCTCTCGGTGCAGGCGGTGTATCCAGCAGGGAGCTGATCCCCGAACCCGCAGGCTTCGGGCGTCACCGGACAGGCGGGCTCGCTGCTCGTCGCGGCTTCGGCAAGGGTACAGCTGGGCCCCGCAGAGCAAGCCTCGGTCCCAATCGAATACGCCGGCTCCCGGCAAGGCCCCCTGGGAACATCGTCGACGAGTTCAACCCCCACGAGCGCCCCATCCGTCCGATCGAAGGTAAAGGTGGAGGGGGGATTGTTTGGGTGAAGGGCGCGCGCGACGGTCACGGTGTCCTCGCAACCATCCCAGAAGATGTACCGAGTATCCTCGAGATCGCTCGAGGCAATGTGGGAGGCGAGGTCAAAAGGACATTCCATTCCAATCATCGCGCACAGATCGGCGATCGGGACACCTGCTGCCAACGCGTCTTCGTAGGTGGCGCAGGCGTCTTCACCACCCGTACCCGCCGAGCCACCGAGCTCCATGTCCGCTCCCGCCGCACCGCCCGAGTCTTGACCGGCGCTCCCCCCGCTACCGCCTTGGCCACAGTCGGATGGAGGCATCGATTCCATCCGCGTCCAAATGCCATTCCGACAGACGACCCCGACGCAGGGAAGGCACGGATCGAAGTCGGCGGCGCATTCGCTGCACATGATCCCAGGCGAACTGCAGGGCTCACCCTCGTCCTGCAGTTCGACCCCGATGCAACCCGACGTCGTCTGGCCACCGACACCGATGTCGCCTCCGACACCAGTCACCAGCCCCCCCACACCCGGCATTCCTGCGGGACCTTCAACACCCCCGAAAGACGTCTGGCCGCCGAAGCCGACGAAACCACCCTCGGATTCCGTTCGCCCGCCCGTATCCTCACCTCCCACCGACGTCGTGCTCGTCTTTCCCCCATCACCCGATGTCGTGCCTGCAGAGGAGTTCTCCGCGACGCCAGCCGCTCCGCCGTCGTCCTCATTGCCCGCACCCGAGCGGGCTTGTTTGGACCCGCCATTGGAGCTTTCGCCGCAACCGATGGCCATCACCAGAAAGGACGCGAAGACCCCGAGAGAAACACGTTGACGCATGGCTCATGCCTTTCGACCTAGGAGTTCGCTATCGGACCTGCAAAAGACGTACCACGAGCTATTATCGTGATATCGTTCAGAGTTATGCAGGCACCTGCGCGACCCTGGCACGTCTTGGCACAAGTCTCTGACGCAAGCTGGCTCAGGTCCGCCGCCGTCGCGAGATGCCAGTTTGCGGTGTCTCCCCTGGTGACAGCTCCACGTCTCGGGCAGTCGGCGCCTATGGGAGAATCCGGCGGCGATGAGATGGTGGACACCACGGGGGCAGTACACGTTCTCGACGTCGACCGAAAAGCACATGCTCCTCGTCGAGGGGGAGATGTCGGCCCGGCTACCCGGGGGGGATTGGCAGCCAATGCGCAAAGGCGGTCCCGCGGTCGTGGTTCCGCGCGGCGCGAGCTTCGACGTCCTGGCCAAGACGGACGTCGCGTACATCTGCTACTATCGCTGAGGAACGCTCCGAGCCGCTTTCGAGCGGGCCCAGCCGTGAATCTGGCGGTCAGGGGACTAGCCAAACAACGAGAACGGGGTGAACAGACCTCACGGATCCGTCACCCCGTTCTTCATTGCAGACCGCGCCGCGCGCGCTCAACCAGCAGCTGACTGTTCAGCTCAGCCGCATTTCAAGTCGGGCTGGCAAGTGCCGGTCGTACAATCTGCAGTGACTTGGCAGGACTCGATGCCCGGGATCGCCAACGGCCGATCGATCGAGGACATGACGTTGAGCTCCACGAGCCCGGCGGGGAGCTCGTACGTGCCCTTGGCCACGCGGATGATGGTGAGGGTCGGCCATCCCGACGTCCCCTGGGCGATAAGGCCGGTGACCAAGGGCTCGGGGATCTCGAGCGAGCCGGTGTCAGCCACGTCGCAAACGATCTTGGCCTTCTGCCCACCGTGGTGGGAGATGTCGATGTCGATCTGGATCCGGGAATCGCTGCCGGCGACAGGGGCGTTCCAGGTCAATGACACGCTGCTGCCCGATTCGAAGGGCAGCGGATCGGCGCCACCCAGTTCCAGCGGAAGGATCCCCGAAGACTCGATGGTGAAAGCGGGAATGTCGCCTCCGCTGGCAGCCAGGGTGACCGTGCTGCCCTCGGGGATGGGCGGATAGGACAGAGCGGACGCGGAGGCCAGCTGGTAGTTGTTGTTGACCGCGGTGAGCGCGGTTTCCGTGGCACTGTCGGTGCGGGAAAGGCCGGTCAAGGTCACGTCGCCCACGTCCTGACGGGTCGGCTCGTTGGCGCAGGTGCTGTCCTCGACGCACATCTGGTCGCTAGTGCACTCCGGATCACAGAATGGAATACGCTTGAGCATCAGCTGGCAGCCGCCCTGGCTGACGGATTCGTCCCACACCACCGGACTCGGCGTGGGCAGATCGCTGACCGCGCCGTTGATGGCGGTCTGTGCTGCTTTGCCGCTGTTTGGATCGGCTTCCTTGAGCTCGATGTTGAAGGCACCAACCACCGGCGTGGTGGGCCCGGTATTCCCTTCGCCACCCTGACCGTCTGCCCCCGCCTGGGGCGTGTTGCCATCTCCCGCGGCCGGATTCTCCGACCCGGCGGTTCCGCCCTTCGCGTCACCGTTGCCCGAGTCACTGGACGAGCACCCCGCCAAACCCAAAGCCACGGCTGCGAAGCACAGACCGAGACCGGACAATATCGAGCAGGTGAGCGAGGGACGATAATGACTCATTGGTGTTTCCTTTCGGCGACCGGGCAGGTCAACGGCAATTGGGCCCCAACCTGAACGATTCAGGGGATCCGGGCACGAGCCGCAGACCCTGGTCGTAGGCTCTTGGACAGGGATTGGAACGAATTTGTTACAGATTGATGCAAATCGGAAAGCTCGTGTGGGCAGTGTCATTCCGTCCTCACTTGAGCTCAGATTGTTGCAGTGAGAGCAGCCGGAGCGGGAAACGTTACCAGTTAGGCCTATTGACCGATCTCAATTCGATCTCAATTCGCGTCCGGGTGGGACGCTCGACCTGGCAGGCTCGGCAATACTCGACAGACGGACGTGGCGAGCGGCCTTTGCCAGCGACCTTTCTTGTTGCGTGATGCGCTGGTCATGGCCGTCGCCTCCCGGGCTCGTTTCGAGTTCCCGGACCTCTCGGTGACAACCAACCTGTCCGAACGTCGGCAGAACTTGACGAACGGTTTGGCACCAGACGTTCTGTTGACGACACTCGGGACACCGCCTCGACTCGTCCATGCTTTCGTGATCAAGATGCCGCGCGCAGCCTTGGGCGCGGCCGAGCTCCATCGGTTATACCAAGAGGCCCACCGACTGACGCTGGTGGTTGCCTGTGAGGATCTGACCGACACCGAGCGGTGGCTCAGGCAAAATTCGTTGCACCGGGTGGGGGTAATGACCTTCGGCGTGATTTGACGGGAGAATCGCCAACGGGAAGGCAGGAATTGACCAGCCTCGTGGGTGTTGGCGAATCGCTCCTCGTGTCGCATAATCCCTCTGCTGAGGATGCGTTGCTGTTGGACTTCCAAGCTTGGGCCTTTCTTGATCGGGGCTGCGTGGGGTTTGGTGGGTCTGGCGCTGGGCTGCGAGCGCGGGGTTCCTCCGAAACCAGCACCCAGCCCCGTCGCGGTCGCGACGGTGCCCATCGCTGTGACGGCGATGGTCGAGCCAGTTGAGGCTCCCCCTTCGCCCTGTGCCGAGAGTCAGGCCAGACTGACTGACGCCCTGCGCTACCAGACGGCGGGGCGACTCATGGCGGGACTCAGAGCCCTGCAAGCCATAGCAACCGATTGCCAGACCATCGAATCGGACCTCCTGGAGGCCGAGATGGCCCTGGCACTGGGCGATCTGCCCCGCGCTCGGCAGGCTGCCCAACGGCACGCCGCTCTCTCCGCCGACCTGCTCCAGCGTCTTGACGCCAGTCAGGCCATTATTGACCAACGCCGGCAGCGCCAGGACACGGCCCGTTACCAAAGCGAGGTGGGTCGGGCCCATGGTCTGCGTGTCGAGGGTCGGTGCGAGCAGGCCCTGCGCGTTGCGGAACAGGCCGTC
The DNA here is from genome assembly GCA_964648165.1 of uncultured Polyangiaceae bacterium. Lineage (GTDB taxonomy): Bacteria > Myxococcota_A > Polyangia > Polyangiales > Polyangiaceae > FEN-1139. The sequence continues at coordinate 259,166 of CAZYKT010000002.1, forward strand.
GACTTGCGATCCGAAGCCGGCGAAGCTCTGTTCGAACAGAGCCAGGCGGCCCATTGCCTGGGGCGAAGCGAGCAGGCCAATCTGCTCGCCAGTCGAGCCTTTTTCGAGTTCGGCGCAGAGCAAGCCGTGACCTGGGAGCCCGCGGTCAGGCTGGGTGGGCTGCGACCGGGACCGAGCGAGGACCTCGTAGCCTGGGCCGGCTCCACCGAGCTGCTGGTGGCGAGCGGCAGAAACGTCGACACCTGGACTCTGGGGACGAGCGGCGACAGCATGGTCCGCGACGCGTTTGATTCCTTGGCAGGCACCCGGACCGTGGCGGGCCTGACCAAGGACGGTCGATACGGCGTCACGCTCGATGACGAGCAGGGATTGAGCGTCTTCGACATCCGCAACGCTCGGATCCTGTGGAGAGACAAGGGCAGCGCTGCCTTCTGGAGGAAGGAAGGCGAGCCGGTCCTTTTGGACCCTGCGCCCGGCAAGGGCAACGAACTGGTCGTCTATACCCAGGCTGGCAAGCTTCGCCGTTTCGATGCCCGGACCGGCCGCCGTTCGGGAACGGCCTCGATTCCCGCTCCATGGCGGGCCCGACCGGTTCTCTCCGTATCCTCGGCACGAGATGCGGATTTCATCGTGCTGACTCACGGGAGCCCCCATGGCGGCGAGGCGGCCAGCGAAATCCTGCATTTCCCCAGCGCCGCACCCTATTATCGCAAGGCCCCCTGTACCAAGACCAGCACAGCCGAGGCTTGTCTTTATCGCCTGCCGGGACGGGTTCTGGACAAGAGACATCTGGCCATCAAGAGCAGCCCCGACGCCACGGAGCAGCTCTTTGACGTCAAGACACGTCGCCTCGAGGGCGAGGTCCCGCATCCCGAAGCGTCCCCCCGACAGCTCGAGAGCAGTGCTCAAGACTCGAAGGGCAGGCTGTTCTTGCTGTGGCACCTCTTCGACCGTGAACAGAGGGATGCCAACACAGCCCTCGAGCAGCTCGGCCGAGTGAATCGGCGTTGGTCAGTTGTCGTTGCCACCCCGGATCCCGACGGCACCTTCCAGGGAGAGCATCGGACGCTCCCGGAGACACGACTTGCCATCTCGCGGCTGGTCGTATCGCCCGATGACCACCTGCTGGCCGGCTATGGTGAGGCAGGCGTTGTGATATGGAATCTGGTCACCGGCAAGCTCATCCGTGAGATCCCCGTGGTCCCCAGCGTGGCTTCGTCGGGTTGCATCGACTCGGCCACCAGTCATATGGCGCTCGAGGTCGGAGGAGAGCTGCTGCTTGTCGATTGGGTCAACCGAACGGCGCGCAGCCTCTCGTTTCTGGATGCCCACCAACTGATAGAATGGCGGGCAGATCCCAAGACCGGTTACCTGGTGTGCGACTCCCAAGGACTCACCCGCATAGCAACCGTCAAGAATGGCCAGCGCACCGCATGGCGGTGGGATTGGAGCGGCCAGGTCACGTCGGAACCCACGGCATATGTTCCGGGATCGACCCCGGAACGCCGGGAGATGCTGGAACGGAACCGGCAGTTCGGCTCCGCGGATCGGCGTTTCGAATCCGACGGGCGGGCGACCTGTGAGGCGGAGATCTGCACTCCCCTGGCCCTCGGACTGGGGCCGAAGGATCGATTGGATGATTTGGCCTACGTCTTGTCGGGTCAATTGCTGATCGCGCTGTGGGGTCCGCGAGCCATCCTGCTGAGCCCCGATGGACGACGGGTCCTGGGCAGCGTGGAGCATGCAGGCGACGCTGGGTGGTATCTGGCCGGTATCTCCTCGACTGCCGAGGTGCCAACGCTCCACCGGCGCTTCGAGCCCGGTCCCCCCAGCCGGGCGCGCCTGGAACGACTCGCCGGGAGCAGCGATGAGTTCTTCTGGTGCCGGATTGGCACGGCGCTCTACCCCTGGTCGTTGTGCGGGGACTGGTTCGAAGATCCCCGGCTGCAGTCGGGCCTGCTTGCCGTTGCTCAGAGCGCCCCTCCAGTTCCGCTAGCAGACGGGATTGCGCCGAGCCAACCCCCAGCGCAGGGATCGATGCCACCCGCCCAGAGCCCAGCTTTTCCCTAAGCACGCCGACGCTCGCAGGGTGACATCAGGGGATGCGGAACTCGCCGCGCGCCACCACCACCCCGCTGCCACCAACCTGCACGGCTCGGGAACCGTCGGCGCTGGCCAGGACTCTGGCGTGCAGGCGCGAAGGACGCGAGAGGCTCTCCCCTTGCAGGATGTGAAGCTCCTGTCCCAGAGCGAGCTGACCGGTTCGCACCAGATGCCAGGCTAGGGGACCCGCGGCCGAGCCGGTGGCGGGATCTTCGGCAACGCCCGCAGCTGGTGCGAATACCCGAGACATGTACCCCGCATCGATTTTTGCCACAACGCTGAAGCTCAAGGGCGAGAGCTGCGCCAACGCCTGCAGATTGGGAGCCACCCGGCGCACCGTCTCCGCGTCGTCCATCAGGACGAATGCATGGGTGATGCCGTTTTGATACGCGAAAGGCGGGCAAGCAGCCCCGGTTAGGCCCAGAGCATCGAGCAAGGCCGACTCCGATTCCACAACCACCTCTTCAGGATTGGGTTGGGTCATCCACCCGAAGACGACCCGGGCTCCTTCGCGCGACAGCTTCACCGCGATGGGACCCACACCTGTCTCCAGGCTCAACACGTCGAGCTGAACCGTGGTGCCGACCACCAGTGCCGTCCCCAGCACCGGGTGCCCCGCGAACGGAATCTCGCAGCGTGGCGTGAAGATGCGAAGCTTCGCCTGCCCGCCGGCCTGGGGAGGCAAGAGGAATACGGTCTCGGAGAGGTTGAGCTCCCGAGCCAGGGCCTGCATCGTCGATGGGGATAGACCACTGGCGTCGGTGAACACGGCCAAGGGATTGCCTGAGAGGACCTGATCGGTGAAGACGTCGCAAAGAACGTATCGGAGCGTTCGCATGGCAGAGAAACGCTAGCCCCCGCCGTTCGCCGCAACCACAAGACAAGAGGGGCGCCAGAGCCGCTCGAGCCCGGAGGGGACCGACTCGACCCCGGGACAACCTAAGGGGAATCTTGGGCCGGTTGGAGGCCGCAGCCGTCGAACCACCGCGTAACCCCTGGAAAGGAGCTGACTTTGCGCTCCCCTCCCACCCATGGCCCCTTGATTGAAGGTTCACATATTTGCCCTTGCCCGAGAACCGGACCCAGACTTTGATTGCGGCGGTTCTTCGCAAGAGCGGTTGATTGTCATGAACACGCAGTCACGGCACAAGGGTCCCCTCCTCATCGTCGACGATCGTGAGGAGGTCCGTTGGGCACTGCACCGGTATTTCGGGCTCTGCTTCGAGCAGGTCTATGTCGCGGGCTCACCCGGCGAGGCCGAGGAGATCCTGGAGCATCACCAACCGATCCTGTTATTGTGTGACTACTGGTTGGGTAATCAATACCCTCCCGCCACCGATCTCATCCCCGCTTGGCGCAAGCGCTATCCCTGTCTTCAGCGCATTGCCTTGATGACGGGGACCAAGGCGTCTGCTCTGGGTGACACCTCCTGCGCCGATCGGGTGTTCCAGAAGCCCTTGGACATGAAGATCGTCACCGGCTTCTTGCAGGGCGAGCCCAGAGTAGTCCACCAGTAGAGCAGGCCCCGCTCAGGCGGCACAACTGGCAGACATGGCGGCAAGACCGCCGAGCAACTCGGTGCGACTCGTCTCCCAATCGGGGTGACGCGACGCAATCTGTCGCACCAGCTCCAGGCTGACCTTTGCCGTTTCATGCAGCGATAGACCGTAGCCGACGCGGCCCTTCGGGCTGGGAGCCGAGCATCGCTGCAAAACCGCGCGCCCCTCTTCGGAGAGGCTAGCCATTCCCTCGGGAAGCACCCGTTCGATGACCGAGAGGCTGCGGCTCAGGGTTGGTTCGTCGTAACTACGAAGATACGAAACCATCAAGCTATTGGCCGCCCATTCCTCGTGCCAGGCGTCGTTCGTCATGCGACCCGTCGCATCCCGGAGGAAATGGAACATCTCGTGGGCCATGAGGGCCGGGACCTGCTCCTCCAAGATCTGCCGGGTCTGTTCCGGATCCGCGAGCTTGAGAAGCTCCATCTGGATGGGCAGGATCTCGTCCGAAAGCTCCTCGAGGTCGGGATAGTAGATGAGACGGGTCTTCGGCTCGTACATCCACTGCGGCAGATGCCAGGGTCGAAGCGTGGGAGTCGACGCCACGGGGAGCGGCCCCACGCGCTCGAGGAATGAAGCCAGCTCGCCTCGAACCCGCTCGTGCCACGCACCAGCCGGTACAAAGTAATGGGCGCTGGCCTCGATGGGCTGCGGTTCGTAGACGCTCTCCGCCAGGGCATCCACGACGGTCAGAAGCATCCGGTGTCCAGCGCAGACGTTGCCCAGGGCCACGATCTCACGATGGATCTCCTGACGGCAGGCCTCGATAGCTTCCGCCGAACGCTGGACGGCACCGCTCGCGTAGAGCAGCGCTCTGAGCTCGCGCAGAGTGCCGGGAAGACCCCGCGACAACGCGGCAAAACGCTCGCGCAGGGCGTCACTCGCCGACTCCAAGAAACAGGCCACCGGATAGGTCATCTTGCCGGCAGCCAGATCGGGACTCTCGGATTTTCCGAAGATGTCACGGAGATCGTCGCGGA
>CAZYKT010000003.1:0-2989 GCA_964648165.1 uncultured Polyangiaceae bacterium
GCTGGAATGGAGCCCAATTGGGGTGGCCGCCCTGAAAATCGTGGGGATCACTCAGAACCGTTGACGCAAGCCCGCCGTCACGCGCCGGACCCGCTGACTCGCGAGCGAACCTGCCATGGCCATAACAACCGTTGACTCGTCGCGATTTCGCTCACGGTCCAGTCTGCGGCTCTCGATCCGATGACGAGAGCCCGCCAGAAAAGAGGCAGAGACTGCCGAGTTCTGAACGCAACAATGGCACGGACGCGATGAGGGTGGCCCGGAGGCTCGACGGGAGCCGCGCGCAACGACGGTGGCACGGGGCTCGACGGGAGCCGCGCGCAACGACGGTGGCCCGGAGGCTCGACGGGAGCCGCGCGCAGCGGACAACGCTCACGGTTGCAACTACGCCACCGCGGTGCGCATCACCATTTCGCCGTGGCATTCGCGCCGCTGGAACTGACTGGTGCGCAAGAGCTGCCTGGTGCGCCAGGACGGATCGGCGTTCAGGGAACGCTGGGTGGTTCGTCGGGCAATGCCGATTCCAGAAAGCCGCTCCAGTCGTTGACTGCGTCGGCACTACAAAGAAAGACGAAATGGTCGTCGCTGCAGGATGGCTCGTGGTACTGGCGGAAAGCCCCGGTCGTGGCGAAGCCATGACCATCCAGGTTCCCGGAGAGGGAGCCATACGTGGTTCCATAGCCTGCCAAAGGCAGGATGGCGTGCAGCAGGGATTGACCGAGCACGCTCCGCAGTTCGGGTGATACCTGGTGAAAGCGAGCCGCGTTGGTCACCGCGTCGTGGGATCCGGGGGCCACGTAGTGATCCTCGGTCCCGACCAGTACCAAGGAGTGTTTACCTCGAATGGGTGCTTCGCCGATCAGGCGCGGTGCGTAGTTCACGGCATCAGCGGGCTCGAACCAGTGCATGAGCAGATTGAGCACGGGATGGTGGACGTCCAGGGGTTCGCTGGGATCGTCGCAGACCAGGCGTCCTAGCATGGCGGAGATGTCCACCTGATCGCTCGGTTTGGTCTTGCCCAAGAGGTTAGTGGGAAGGTGCCCGGCGGGTGCGGACAGGACCAGGGCATCGAGGGCCTGGCTGTTGGCGAGCAACGGACCGGTGGCTGCTCCCTGGGAATGCCCGAGGAAATGCACACGCTGCGAGTCGAAGCTGACTGTCTGGGGATCGCTGCCAAAGGGAACGACCAGACTGGTTTCGGACAGGAGCCGCGCTTGCCAGGCGTAGTCGACCGCCGCCTGCAGGGAGTTGCCGCGAGCTGCCTGGAGGTTCAGGGGGTTAAAGAAGAGCTGCCCCGACTCCACCAGGGCGATGAATTGGGCCGCGGTGTCTTGCCCGGTCAATAGATCGTAAAGGCGCAGCCAGGCGAGCAGCTGCGGATCGATGTTCTCCGAATGGGCGCGCTCGGCGTGCATGACCGGCGTGGTCGAGAAGGTGCAAAGCCCAGAAGCCCCCAGGACGCTGGCCACTCCCGACTCGAAGGGGCTGTAGATGCTACCGCCGGTCCCGGCACCGAAGATGACGACCGGGAGCTCGGCGATGTCCCCGCTGGTCGGCACCAGACTCACCGGCACGGACAAGAGGAAATCGATCCGCTCGGTGCGCGGGAGGGTTCTGTCGGTTCCCCCCGGGCTCGTCGCTGGCGACTCGGAAAGGAAACTCCCTTCTTGGCTTCCCGGATCGAGCGTCACGTCGATCTGCGGTTGACCAGCGAAGAAGCTTATCTGGATGGCTGGAAGATAGGGCGGCTCGCCATACTGCTGGATCAGCGTCTCGAAACTTCCGCTGACCAAGTAATAACCTTCATTTTGATCCAGGGTTACTGAGTCGACGACCAGCCCAGCGAGCTGCTCCGGATCTGGGATCTGGTCGACGGCAGCCAGCACCGTGTCGAGCATGTCCGTGGGGCGCCCGGCTCGGAACAGGGCCATAGCCGCCACCTGGTCACGACCGATCCCGAACTGCGAGTCAAGGTAGTCGAAGGCAGCTCGATGCTCCGGATCGGCACCGCAGGCCTCGGTCTGCTTCCATTGTTCGACCTGCCAGGGGCTGCCCAGGGGCTGACCCGTCGCATCGCCGAGGTTGCGCCGCACCACCACCGCGTAGAGGCGACCCGGCTCCAGGGAGAAACCAGGCACCGGCAGGATGGACAGGCTATTTTCGGCCAGATAGCGCGAAGCGTGGAACACCCGGGACTCTACCGGTACCACGCGACCCCGGGTGCTCGTCGCGGGATCAACGTCGACCAGCAGAATGGGGCTGTTGCCCGGATCCAGCGACGTCATCGGCGAGGGCAATCGAGCCTCGTCCAAGGCCCCGTCGAAATGGAACAGGATCTGGGCGCTGTTCGGGAAGTCCTCTAGGGCTCCTGCTGCCAACAGACCAAGGTATTCGCGATAGGCTTGGGGCTCGATCGCGTCGATTAGCATGGCGGCGAAGGGATCGGTGACCGCGGATGCACATCCCGTGGCACTGTCGGGGTTGGGGAACCCAGCCAACTCGACCAACGACCGCGATAGCTCCGGCCAGGGGAACTCGAAGAAGTCTGTACCGGCGGGATCGGCCTGAGTCGCCGCATCGAGGTCGTACCGAGCTGAGGTACCGGGGATCGCAGCGAACTCGCAGGTGCCTGCCGCACCGCCCTCACCCTCTCCCGCGCTGCCGCCCTGATTGGGATTGCCACCCCAGGGGCTACCGCCTTGAGTCGGATTGCCACCCTGGAAGATCCCGCCATCGCTAGGCGTTCCTCCGGGACCAATGCCGCCGCCACTGGGCGCACCTCCCGGACCTGTCCCGCCGCCGCTCGGCGTTCCTCCGGGACCTGTTCCACCACCACTCGGGGCTCCACCCTGGACCGCCCCTCCCCCGCTCGGCGCCCCACCGGGACCTGTTCCACCACCACTCGGCGTTCCGCCCTGCGGAGCTCCACCACCACTCGGCGCCCCACCGGGACCTGTTCCACCACCACTCGGCGTTCCGCCCTGCGGAG
>CAZYKT010000003.1:3089-3186 GCA_964648165.1 uncultured Polyangiaceae bacterium
CACTCGGCGCCCCACCGGGACCTGTTCCACCACCACTCGGCGTTCCGCCCTGCGGCGGGACTCCACCACCACTCGGGGCTCCACCGGGACCTGTTCC
>CAZYKT010000003.1:3286-15652 GCA_964648165.1 uncultured Polyangiaceae bacterium
TTCCGCCCTGCGGCGGGACTCCACCACCACTCGGGGCTCCACCGGGACCTGTTCCGCCCCCTCCGCCGCTCGGGGTTCCACCGAGTGGAATGTCTCCCCCCTGTCCTGAGCCTCCACCCGGACCAATCCACCCTCCGACACCGGGCGCTCCCCCCAGTCCGGGCCGGCCGCCCCTGCCCAGCGCGCCGCCGAGACCCGTCCTGCCGCCGTAGCTCGACGTTCCCCCCGGACCCGTCCAGCCGCCGACACCAGATGCTCCGCCCCGATTGTGGCGTCCGCCAATGCTCGGAGCTCCACTCTGCCCCGGGGCTCCCGCCTCGCCTCCACCGAGCTCGGCCCCCCCCTCTTGTTCAACGCTGCCGGCGCGACCTGCTTGCGTCCCAGCCTGACCCGCCATCGCCTCGGAAGCGCCTGGATCCAGCATCTCGCTTCGGGAGCCGCAGGCGAAGAGCAACGCAAACCCCAGACAAAGGCCAAGCCGTGAAGCGCCCCTTCTCTTGGCAAACCGAGCGTTTGGTACCCCGGCGCGGTCCATCTCTGCCCGAAAGCCTAGCCCCTTTCGGCACCGAGCGAAAGGTTTGGCCGCTTACTGGGCAAGGCAGATCTTGTCCGTGGACCAGGCGCAGCCGACGGTGACCTTGCACCTGCTCTCGGGCAGGCCGTTGCACCCGGGCTTGGGCTCGTCCTTCTCCGAGCTTTCTGCGGACTTCTTCGCTTCGGAGTCACCTGACTGGCTGGCTTCGGACGCGCTCGTTTCGGATTCAGTTTCAGCCGATTCCTCGGCTTCCGACTCGGGCATGTCCGATTCGGTGGCTTCGGGCTCGGCGGATTCGTTCTCCACGCCGCTCGGATCCTGCGCGGAGCTGGAGTTGGCAGTCTGGCCACCGCAGGCGACCAGACAGGCAATGACGGCCATGGACGCGATTTTGAGGCTGGACATGGCGGGATCATCCTCGCCTTTCGTCGAACCAGCAAGGGAAATGGCGGGGCGCGCTGCGAGGGCCCCGCCTCGCTTCTCCCCCTCGGCGGCCTCTGATATACGCGCGACATGGCCGGTACCGAGTTTCGGAGGCGACGCGAACGGTTGGAGCAATGCCATCGGGAGCTCCTCGAGAGGAGGAACCAGGTGGACGAGACCTGGGACAACGGCTGGTACGAGCGCTACCGGGACCCAGTTCTGACCGCCGCCCATGTGCCGTTGGAATGGCGCTATGATTTTGACCCCCGGGACAATCCGTTCCTGCTGGAGCGGTTGGCCGTCAATTCTGCCTTCAACGTCGGGGCCATCGAGTACCAAGGCAGGTTCTGTCTGGTCGCAAGGGTGGAGGGGGCGGATCGGAAGAGCTTCTTCGCCATCGCCGAGAGCGACACCGGGATCGACGGATTTCGCTTCAACAGACCCCCTATTCGCCTACCTCAAGGACCACAGCCGGACGTCAATGTCTACGACATGCGATTGGTGGCGCACGAGGACGGCTACATCTACGGAACCTTCTGCACGGAGCGGAAGGATCCCGAAGCGCCGTCCCACGACACCTCGGCGGCCGTCGCCGCAGCAGCCATCGTGCGCACTCGGGATCTGGCCCATTGGGAGCGTCTGGACGACCTGATATCCGAATCGCCGCAGCAACGAAACGTCGTGCTGCATCCGCGGTTCGTACAGGGAAGATACGCTTTTTATACTCGTCCGCAGGACGGTTTCATCGAGACCGGCAACGGGGGGGGCATCGGCTGGGCGCTCTCCGACTCCATCGAGCATGCGCGAATCGGTGCGGAGCTGATCCTCGAGCCCCGGGAGTACCATACCGTCAAGGAGGCGAAGAACGGGATGGGGGCTGCGCCCATCGAGACGGCCTGGGGATGGTTGCACATCGCTCATGGCGTACGCGGTACGGCGGCGGGGCTGCGCTACGTGCTGTATGCCTTCCTGTGTGACCGGGACCAACCGTGGCGCGTGATCGCTCGACCCGGAGGCTATTTCCTCGCGCCACAGGGTGTGGAGCGGATCGGTGACGTCTCCAACGTCGTCTTCTGCAATGGAGTCGTCGCCAGAGCCAACGGGTCGGTGTACCTCTACTACGGCTCCTCGGACACTCGCACCCACGTGGCCACGACGACGGTCGAGCGCCTGGTCGATTACGTCCTTCACACCCCCCCGGATCCGCTCTTGTCCCATCTGTGCGTGGAGCAACGCCTGCGACTCATCGAGAAGAACCGCTGCAACGGCTTGGCCTAGAAGAAGAGGGCACGGCCCCTGCCCGAGACGTTTTTTTGGGGGCGGCGCCTTCGACGTGCAACGATCTGCTGGTGATCCTTCGCAAGGCTCGTTCCCTGGTCCTGGCGTTTCTGACGACCGCTGTCCCTTGCTCGGTTTTCGCCTCCAACCCCTATCTGGAGGTTCCGGCAGCCGAGGAGTTCCTGCGTTCCCCGGCCTACACCTACGCAAACCTCGACAATGCCCAGGTCGCAGCCGAGCTTCAGAAGCGCGAACTCCCCTTCACTCTGGAGCCCGGGCCGGTTCGAGGGGTTCGCCTGCCGGGGCGTCTCACCGGACCTTTGCACGGAGTCCTCATCCACGGGACCTCGGCGGCCTCGGAGGCTGCCACCTCGCCGTACGAGATCCTGGACGGTCGCTTGGCCTTGGCGCTCGATGATTGGTGTCGGGTCTTGGCGACTCACGACATCGTCGAGGTGGTCCACTACACGCTGTATCGGCCCCCGCCGAGTTCCGTGTCATCCGCGGACGGCCTGACCCGCCACGCTGGAGGTCTGGCCATCGATGTGGGCTCAGTGCGAAAACGGGATGGGACCTGGCTGGTCGTCGGCAAGGAATGGAGCCCCTCCCCTGGGTCGCGAACCTGCGGCCCCGGGGGCCGAGTCCCCGAGTCAGCCAAGGGCCAGGAGCTTCTGGCCCTGGTTTGCGAGAGCCGCGACCTGAGGATCTTCCATTACGCTCTGACTCCCCACTTCAACGCAGCCCACGCCGACCATCTGCATCTGGAGATCAAGCCCGGGGTCAAGTGGCTGCTCTACAACTGACATCTACCGCGCGCGCATTCCCTTCTTCACGATGGCCTCGACGAGAGCCAGATCCTCGAGCGCCGACTCCGGCGTGAGCTGGCTCGGGGCGCCCTTGTGCACCACGTCGGCGAAGTGGGAGAACTCGAGCGCGAAGCTGTCGGCCGTGCTCTGGTACTGGGTTAGCTTGCCGGATCGATCGCGCAGAACGACCGATTCCCAGTCCAGCTCGGCGCTGCCTCGCGTACCGTAGACTCGCAGCATCGGTCCCTGATACGGGACAGCGAAGCAGCTGGTCCAGGTTCCGAGGGCTCCGCTGTCGAATCGCAACAGGGCCACCGCCGAATCCAGGGGCGGAAGGAGTGGCGAAAACTGTCCCGCCAGGCTAGCGGTGACCTGTGGCGTCCCCAGGCATCGCCGCACGGCATGCGCCACATGGACACCTCCGTCCACGACGAAACCACCGACATGCCGCGGCTGTTTGCGCCACGCCGTGCCGAAATATGGATTCTTCCCATCCATCAGGGTCATCTGAATGACCTGTACGGTTCGGACTTCCCCCAGCCGCCCGCGTCGCAGCCACTCGGCAAGCCGACGAACCGGGCGATGAAATGCCAGGTTCTCCCCCACCAACCAGGGGACCCGACGGGCTCGGGCCGCCCGCAGGAGCTTTTTCGATTCCTGCACCGAGGGGCCCACCGGTTTTTCGCTCAAGACGGGCTTACCAGCCTGGAGCGCCGCCAACACGAACTCGGGTTGAATGGCGATGGGCAGACTGATCAGGACCGCCTCGACCTGGGGCAGAGCGAAGAGCTCGTCGGCGCTGTCGACGACCTTGGGTATGTTGGCGCGTCGCGCAAACGCCTCGGCTTTGTGGCGCCGACGATTGGCGCAAGCCACGAGCTCGATGCGGTTCTCCAGGGCTCGAAGGGCGGGCAGGTACAGCTCGTTGGCGGCCACACCCGTGCCCAGCAGACCCAGCCGAAGCCGCTTTGCCATGGGGACAGCTTACGGCGCTTTGCTCGTGGCGTCTCGCCAATGACGCCACTTTGGGGGGCGCCCGAGCTACGGATCGGGGTTGCTATCGAAGCAACAGCGAAAACCAGTATCGAACAGCTTGAAGTCAGTACTGACCTTGAAGAAGTCGAAATCGCAGGTCGCACCCTCTTCGTCGATCGTTTCGAACCCGCCGCCCATCAAGGGATACACGGCTCCGGGCACCGACCCCTGCCCGCCACAGAAACCGTCCACGCAAGGAACCCCGTCGCAGCACGGCTCGTCGCCGGTGCAGGACAGCCCCGCTGCGTAGCAGGTCGTCGACTGATCCAGATTGCGACACCAGCCATTGGAGCAGGTTCCATTGCCGCCGCAGGAGTCGTCGTAGTCGCAGCAGTCGTTGTTCTCGACACAGGGCTGACCGCGAAGGCGGCGATCATTCCCGGGCGTGCCACACAGCCACTGGTAGCCGGCCGGGCCTCCCCGCTGCTGGGCAGTTCCGGAGCAGCAGCTCTGGGCGCACAGCCCCGGGGCTGCAGCGTCGGAAGCCTGCGGCGCGCAGATGGCCCGATCACGCTGACAACGGGTGATTTCCCGGGCGTTGCCGGTCACGTCCAACGCATCCAGGGAGTTGTCGAGTACCGAACTCCAGTTGGCGGCACACTGGTGGTCCTCGAGGGCACCGGTGGGCAGCAGATGATCCTGATTTCCGGCCGTGCTGGGACTCGGGTCGTAGCCGCTCAGGTTGCAGAAGGGACCGGAATCGTAATTGGCCGCCGACCGACACGCGGCACCCGCTGGCGAATAGCCGTAGTCACAGTCGTTGATGGTACCGTCGGTGTTGACCCGACACAGGGATTGCCACTCCCCGAGGCGGCAGATCCTGCCCCCCACGGCTTCACAGGTCTGTTCGACTTCCCAGGGTGAGACGTTGGTCCAGGGCAATCGATCGGCCGTCGAGCAAGCCAGGGTCCGATCCGCCGTCTCCCCGCTGGGACCAGCATCGAAGTAGCCATTGCCGGAACCGCTGTCCACGTCACTGGCATTGGGCCGACTTGCCTCGTAGGCAAACACCCACGTGCTGGCGCCGGTCTGGACCACGGCCGGGTGCACGGTGCTCGGGTTATCACCTGGCTCTCGGTAGTCCTCGTCGACCAGGCCGTCACAGTCGTCGTCGACGCCGTTGCAGGTTTCCTCGCCGGGGGTGCCGGTGGTCCCCGAACAGACGGTTCCCTCGCCGCCACACACATAGCGCCCCTGGACCTGGCATGCCCCCACACCCACCGAGCAAGCATCACCCTTGACGTTGGTCGACGCCTGGGGCCTGACGAATCGCTCGTCCGGCGTTCCGTCGCAGTCATTGTCTAGATCGTCGCAGTCGTCGGCCTGCCCGACGCAGTAGTCGGGATGAGCGCCCTGGCAATAGCCGGTGGGGAACGCACAGTGCCATTCGCCACCGGTACAGGTCACGGCGACGGCCGGAGCCATACACCCCGGCTGGGCCACCGCTGGCGAGGCAGTCACGCCACAGACCTCGGTCGGGTCCGGCACCCTCATGGGATTGGTCGTGTCCGCCGAGTCGACCCTGCAGTCACAATCGTCATCGACTCCGTTGCACAGCTCCGCATCCCCGGTCTTGGTGCAGCTCGTCTCACACTGCGCGTCGCCATCATCCGGGTCGCAGTCGATGCGGCCCGTGATGCAACCATCGAAACGACACTCCCCATTGACGCAAGAGTGACGCGCGGAGGCGACACCACCGGAGCAGTCGTGGCCGCATTCCCCACAGTTATGGGGATCGTTCTGCAGGTCGGGTTGATTGGTCAACTGCCCGTCGCAGTTGGAGTCGACGTTGCAGGTGTCCACGGCATTGGGGGCCGCCGCGGTGGAGCCGACACACACACGGGCACCTCCCGCGCAGTGACGAACCCCCGCACGACAGCCACTGGTGGCACCATCGGAGACCGCCGGGGGAACGTCGCAGGCCCCTGCCCAGTCGCTGGGGGGCAGCGCACAGACGTTTTCGGCGCCTCGGGACAGGCAGAGCAAGCTCCCGTCCGTCGAGCAATCCCCGTCATCGGCGCAGACAACGACCTCGCCGGATGGCACCGTGCCGTCGATCACTCCGTCACAATCGTCGTCGGCCCCGTTGCACAGTTCCTCGGTCGGATCGGTGTTACCCTCACAGACGAGCTCCCCCTGCTGGCACTGAGCAACCCCCTGCACGCAGGAGCCCAGGTCCGATGCCCCGCAAGCACCGCCGATGTCCGTCAGGTTGTTGTCGGCGGTTCCATCGCAATCGTCGTCGTGACCGTTGCAGATCTCCGCGCGGTCGCCCGGTTCCAGAACGATACTGGTCTCCCCTTCGCAGATTCCATTGCGCACCCCGAACTGGGGGAATGCATCATTGGTACCCGCCTGGTCGTTGGAGTCCGTTTCGCAGCATTCGACCTTCCCGGCGATGCATTTGCCCATCCCTTGATGCTCGGGCAAGGCACAAATCCCCTTCTCGGAGCCATTGCATACAGCACCCACCTCGGTGTCGTCCACCTCCAGGTCGGGGTCAGCGTTGTCGATCAGCTTGTCGCAGTCGTTATCGAGGCCATCACAGATCTCTTGGCCACCGCGGGTACGGGTGCACTGGTATTCACAGCCATCCTCCCAGGAATCATTGGCGTCCACCCAACCTGCCTCGCAGGATTCCACGTGGCACGTCGTATTCTCCGAGGTGCAGAGTTCACCATGACCCGCGTAGGTGACACAGACTGGAACCGCGTTGGGCGTGACACAATGCCGCCCACACTGGCCACAGTTGTCGATGTCGCCACAAAGGTCGAGGTCCTCGTCGACCTCTCCGTCACAGTCGTCGTCCCGGCCGCAACCCACGGTCCCACCCAGATCCTGTCGCTCCTCCCGGTCCGGATTCCAGGGGCAATAGTACTCGCAGCCCGGCACGTCGGGGTCGATGTCGTACCAGTCGGTTTCACAGCGCTCATAGGAGCAGATCCCGGGCTCCGATCCATCCGCTCCCTCGGGGGCAGAACAGGTCGGATTCACCAGATGCACCGGTTGTACGCAGTTGGTTGCGCAGTCACCACAGTGTAACGGGCTCTGAAAATCGACCTCCTCGTCCGTGTCACCGTCGTGGTCGTCGTCGACTCCGTTGCAGACCGTTTCGTCGCGTGCGTCGACACCCGCATTCCCGCTCGCGCCCCCCTCCAGATTGACCAGATTGCCAAACCCCGCCCAGGCGACTCCGCCGTCTCCGAGGCCCCCCGCTCGGCCTCCCCCACCAGCGTCACCCTGGTCGCAGTCGGCGAAACAGGAGGCCTTGGTCTGGCAGGAGGCGGCCAGGCCACCCCACAGGGCAACGAGCAATCCCCAACCTCGCGAGGTCATCGGGCACCTCCATCCACCGAGTCGGTCCCAACGCTCGCATGGTGCCTTGGGCGCCGCCTGAGCAAGAGACCGCCCAACAGGAGCAACAGGCTGACGGCATGGCGATTGGGGGTCGGGATCGCTACCCGGCAAGAACAACCGCCCCCCCCCGAGGGACGCCCCCAGATCCCTCTGGGCTCCTCCTCGTCCGGTCCCACCTGGCCAGCGTTGCCCGCGCGGCTCGTGCGTCCCGAAGCGCCCGGGGTGCCGGCCTGCCCGCCATCGTCGCGCCCTGCGGAACCCGCAGCCCCACTCTCACCGCCCGAGCCCCCCGAGGGGGGTGGCAAGGGTTCCCTGCATTCGCCATCACGGCAGTCTTGGTCTTGGGGACAGACAACGGCTTCGCACGGGTCATCTCCGCAAGCCCCGGTGACCGGGTCGCAGTATGCGCCGTTGGCGCAGGACAACCCGTCGGTATCCGTCTGACAGCGACTCTCCCCGCAGATCCATTCCGCCTCTTCGTTCTGCTGGCACACCTGGTCAGGGTCACAGTCTTCGGAACAGCCGGTGTCTTCGCAAGAACCCTCTCTGCACACCTGGCCCACTTCGCACTCGACTTCGGCGCAGGAGCCGACACAGCGGGCTTCGGTGAAGCTCGCGTTCGGTTTGCACGCTTGATCGGCAGCGCAGGGGTTGGGGACGCAGGGATCGTCCACGCAGATCCCTCCACTGCAGGCCCGACCCGAGGTGCAGCCAAAGAAGTAGCAGTTGTTGGCAGGCTGGCACTGACCCTGAGCTGGACCCGTGGGGGTGCAGGCTTGGCCCTCGGGACACTGGATGTTGTAGCAGGGGCTTCGACAACCGGCTTCGCCCTTGCAGACACAGGTGGGAGTGAACTTGGAGGAACCTTCCGAATCAGCTGGGGCGCAGGATGCCGCCCCTCCCGTCTCGAGCACGGTCCGCGAGCCGCAATCACCGCAGGGATCGGGGTTGACACAGAACGAGCCCCGCTGGCCGGTCCCACTCTCGCGCAGCTGTTGGCAGGTGGTCCCGGTGGGACACAAGAACTCGCCGGTGGCGCAGGGTTCCAGGCACATGCAAAAATCGCCGGCATTCACGCACGTCTTGCCAGGAGAACACAGGGGAACCTCGCCGTCACCCGCCGCCTCGTCGGTCCGACCATCACAGTCGTTGTCCGAGCAGTCGCAGAGCTCGATTTGCGAACCCAAGCCACCGGTGCAGATCACTTCACCGTTGACGCAGGTCAGACTACCGGCAACACACAGGCCCTCGTCCTCCCCGCAGGCATCGCCCAAGCGACGGGGGCGCGAGGATCGGTCCAGCGGATCCGGGGTGCCGTCCAGGCCGTCCGGAGCCGGACCCGGTTCGTCGATCGCTCCGTCGCAGTCGTTGTCAAGGCCGTCGCACACCTCGGCGGTTGGGCCTATTCCTCCCGCACAGTCGTAATCCCCGCCCGGACCACACTGGGCCACGCCGGGGCGACACTCGCCGCCGCTGCGCTGGCCGGGGAAGACGTTCTGGTCGTAAACGACATTGCAGGCCTCACCCAACGGCAGGCCGTTGTCGGCAGTTCCATCGCAGTCGTTGTCCAGACCATCGCAAATCTCCGGGATGGGACTCTGGCCGTCACAGCTGATGACCCCACTCTCGCAGCGATTCACCCCCACCGTGCACTCCCCGGTCTCGATGCCACATTCCTCACCGATGGGAGCGCCCAGGAACCCGTCGTCCGACTGCCCGTTGCAGTCGTTGTCGACGCCATCGCACACCTCGGTGGCGGGTAGTCGCCCCCCATCGCAGGACCACCCCCCATCGACACAACTGAGCACACCGGGCTGACAGGGCGTCGCGAGCGTCCCGACGGCGCTGCAATCCGCTCCCGGCGGCGGACACCATTCGATCCCGCCGAAGCTGCACCGCTCGGTCTCGGTACATTGCGCAGCATCGACCGCCCAACAGCCTGGGCTGGCCGGTGCGTCGTCAAGGTTGTCCTCGGTGTCCGATACACCATCACAATCACCATCGATGCCGTCGCAGAGCTCGACCGGATCGGGTCCGATAGCGTCGTCTCCGCACACGATGCGTCCGTCCAGACAGACCGTCGTACCCTTTTGGCACTTCCCGGTATCCGAACCGCATCCCGGAACGCCCTCGCCCGGAAGCAAGGCACCGGAATCCTTCTCGTCCACCTGGCCGTCACAGTCGTCATCGATTCCGTTGCACAGCTCTTGGTCCAGTGGACCAACCGAGCCCTCACAGGTGGCGCCGGCGGTGCACGCCAGCAGACCGCGCTGACAGCGACTGGTTGGATTCTCGTCCTGATAGACCAACCCGCTGGGAGAGCCTTCGGGTACACAGGGTGTCGGTGCGGCCTGGTCATCGACGACGCCATTGCAGTCGTCGTCCACGCCGTTGCAGTCGGTGTCCGACGCACCGGGGCTCCAGCTGCACGCCGTGTAGGCGTTGGTCCCCAGGCGAATCCCCGGCTCTGCTGGCTCTTCTGTGACATCCAGCAGTGGAACGCAGACCCGCACCCCCTGGCATCTCGGATTGCTGCTGGCAGTGAGACCACAGGGAACCTCCGGGAGCCCCTCGTCGACATAGCCGTCGCAGTCGTTGTCCCGGCCGTCGCAGACCTCGTCGGATTGAGTGCAGCTGGGGCACTCCGTGCTGGCGTTGTCGACCAGGCCGTCGCAGTCGTCATCCATACCGTTGCAGGTCTCGGCGACTGGGCAGGCAGGACACTTGGTGTACCCCTCGTCGACGGCGTTCGAGGAGAAACCCGATGCCCCCGGATCGATGGTATTCTCGCAGTTGTTGTCGGCGTCGTCGCAGGCTTCCTTGGGATTGGCGCAGAGCCATTGAGTCTCGGGATCGCTGGAGCCTTCCGTGGGATCCCAGCAGGGCAACAGCCAAGCATCCCCTTGGGGATTGTTCGCCGGATCGATGGAAGAACGGTAGGCGCTCAGACAGGCATCCCGGGTGTCGCTGCAACAGTCCGCAAGGCCGGGGTGATTGGCGTCGTCCCGCAGATAGGACAGCGAACGTCCCGTCCGGTTGCGGTTGCAGTAGGTCCGGAACCCCTCGTCGCTGCAGCCGTTGCAGTTGTTGTCCTGATTGTCACAGACTTCCGGCGGAATCGCACTGGCGATGATGTCAGCCAGCGCCGCCGCCAGGTCGTCCTCGTTGCTGGCCGTGTAAGCGTGACTGGTGCCCCCGCCGTAGGCGATGTTGTCCACGCCGTCCACGGTACCCAAGGCGATCACGTGGGTTCGGACCGGGAAGCTGTTGCTGCCCACGGTCACGCCGGCCAAAAGGTCCGCCGCCGCGTTGGAAGCGCAGGCAGCATTGACCTGGATTCCACCGGTGGGCTCGCAGAACTCACTGCCATCCGTCAGGAGAATCACATTGACGGATCGGCAGGCCCGCTCGCTGCCGGTCAAGGGCGATGCAAACACGTTGCCAGCGTCCAGTGGATCGGTCCATCCGGCAGTCAGATATCGTTGGGCCTCACGCAGGAGTCCGTGCAGGGGCGTAGAGCCCCCGGCCCAGAGCTCCTCGCAGCTGCTGCAATCGTTGTCCACCCACCGCAGGATCTGATCGAGGTTGGAGCCCTGGCGCTCACTGGCGGGGTTCCAGTAGTCGTCCTGCTGGATGCCAACCAACACCCTTCCGCCTCGGCTGTCCTTGCCGGTCAGAGCGAGCGGGTTCGTGCCGGTGCACCCCGTCCCGCCCCACGGTGCGCTCCCGCTGCCCGGTGGGTTGCCACCCTGCACGCAGCAATCGCTCCCGTAGTCGCGACCACAGGAGTCGTTGTCGTAAAGCTCGTCCCAGGTACAGCCATCCGAGGTGGAATACCCGGGTGCGTTGGTAAAGTCGTTGCAGCTTGCGTCCGGCGTCGCAGCCTGCTGCAAATACGTGGGAAAGCTCATCAAACCGAAATTCACCAGCCCCGAATAGGCCTGTATCGTGTTGCGAATGGCGCAGCGGGCCGCGTCGTTCTTGTTGGCGATGGGCGGATTGCCTCGGGCCGAACGGTAGTCGCAGGAGTTGCGCCAAGTGCTGGAGGTTCCCGTCTCGTCGTCCATGGATTCCGACGTGTCCACGGCCAACAGAAAATAGGGTTTGGCGGACTCCGGCCATTCTCCCGGGTTCACGGCACGGCATTCGGGAGGCTCGGCACCCAGCACCGACCTTGTCCCCCCGGCGACCAGCAGGATCGTCAAAGTTGAACCGATTGTACGCGCACGCTTGGACATTTCTGCTCCGAGGCACCTACGGCCCAAGTCCCGAAACTATCACCTCTTTGTGCCCTTTCGGATCACAGAATGCCCGCGCCCTCATGGCCGCGTGGGCATCGCTGACCAGCGTGGAAAACCCAAGTGGTTCGCCGAGGTTCCGGCGCTGTGCCGGAGAGACGCCACGCCTCTGTTCATTCGTCTGGTGAGCCAGACCGCTAGGGCCTCGACACTGAGGGGAATCGGCGCCGATTGTCGCGTCACTTGGAGGTAATGCGTATGTCTATGCGTGATCGGAAAGCTCTAACAATGGCCGCAATGGCGCTGCTGGCGAGTGTGGGGCTCTCTGCGGCCTGCGGCTCGGACAGCGGTTCGTCCGACGAAAGCTCGGCAGGATCCGCGGGCTTGGACGGATTGGCTGGCAACGCGACCGACAACACCGGGGGGAACTCCAGGGGAGGCCAGGGCGGCTCCTTGGCTGGTGCTTCTGACGAAGGTGGCGCCAATGTGGGTGGTGTCGGTCAGGGTGGTTCCAACCAAGGCGGATCCGGTCAGGGTGGACTTGGCCAGGGTGGGATCAGCGAGGGTGGCTCGGCCGGGTCGGGTGAGCTGCCCCAATGCGGCCGCAACGTCGACGATGGTGTCCAGTGCTTCACTGGGGTCTCTGAGGATTGCATCGACGGCGCCGGGAATACCTGCACCTGTTCAGACGACG
>CAZYKT010000003.1:15752-16248 GCA_964648165.1 uncultured Polyangiaceae bacterium
TATGGGACTGCGGTGGCGGCGGTCAGGGCGGCTCCGGTCAAGGCGGCGCCGCGGGCTCCGGCAATCTGCCCGAGTGCCGCCGCAACGTAGACGATGGTGTCCAGTGCTTCGCCGGCTTCTCCGAGGATTGCATCGACGGCGCCGGGAATACCTGCACCTGTTCAGACGACGTATGGGACTGCGGTGGCGGCGGTCAGGGCGGCTCCGGTCAAGGCGGCGCCGCGGGTGCCGCGGGCTCCGGCAACCTCCCCGAGTGCGGTCGCAACGTCGAAGACGGCGCGCGGTGTTTCGCCGGCTTCTCTGAGGATTGTATCGACGGCGCCGGGAATACCTGCACCTGTTCGGACGACGAATGGGACTGCGGCGGCGGTGGTGAGGGCGGCTCCAGCCAGGGCGGCGCCGCGGGTGCGGGCTCGGGTGGAGCCGCTGGTGAATCGGGTGCCGCTGGTGCATCGGGTGCCGCCGGTGAATCGGGTGCCGCCGGTGCATCAGGTGC
>CAZYKT010000003.1:16348-111561 GCA_964648165.1 uncultured Polyangiaceae bacterium
CGCTGGTGCATCGGGTGCCGCTGGTGCATCGGGTGCCGCTGGTGCATCGGGTGCCGCTGGTGCATCGGGTGCCTCCGGCTCGGCCGGCGTAGCTGGCGCGATCGAACCCATCGCGTGCGACCCGGGAACGGGAGACAACGACCCCTGCGACCCAGACACGGACACCACCTGCCGAACGGGTGGCGGCCCCGGGGGCCCACAGGATTGCACCTGCGATCCCGATACGGAGGAGTGGAGCTGCGCGTAGGCCAACTCGGCCTGACGTGCTCCGGCAGCCGCGTCGCAGCCCGATGCGAAGCCGGGTCGGTCCAGAGGGTGGCGGAAGGAATTCCGCCACCCTCGTCATATTGGTGTAACAAATCGGCAACCAGACCGACCGTCCCAGGCACCAAGACTGACGTTCCACCTACGATGGGCTCTTGCAACCCCCAGTCGGTTGGTGCAAGGGGCGTGGGCCATACGCCATCACCGATTGGCACGGAATCGTGCGACCGCCGGGAATGCCAGAAGGCCACCATAACGAATGGCCAGGCGATTCCCGGGCTTGCCGCAACAACCAGCCGAAGGCGGCTCGACCATCACCTTCGCCCGGTTGTCCGGCCTTGCTACGGAACAGCCCGATCAGATTGATATCGGTGGTTGCGGAAAGTAAATGCAAGGATAGTTGTCCGGGCGTTCATGACCACGCTCGCCGCCGTTCTCGTCCACCACAAAGCCGAGCTCCTCGACGCTGTCGAGCAGGCCATGCTGCGCCAGTCGTTCTATGGGGGCGATTTGGCGACCAACCTGCTCGAGATGGGCGCCCTCGATGAGGCGACGCTCCTCGGCCTTCTGGCAAAAGCCCTGGAGCTGGAGCCGGTGGAGTCAGGCCCTCTGCCTTCGAGCGACACTTCACTGCGCGCCTCGGTCCCTCACGAGGCCGTAACGTCGAATGGCACCTACCCCTTGTCGGTGTCATCCCGTGGAGTCGAGCTGGCCGTGTCCACCCGCCTTCCACAAACCGTGCTGGAAGAGCTGACCATGGCCCTGGGGAAGCCCATCGTGCAACGGGCAGCCCTGGAGGTACGGATCCGCCAGGCTCTCGCGCACGATTACCAGGAACCCTTGGAGGACCGTCTTCGGGCTCTGATCGACCAATTGGACGGGGTGAAGAGGGCGACCTTAGCCAGCTCTGCGGACCAGCCAGGACCGGAGAAGGGCGGAGACTCACCGCCGGCCGCTGCCCCATCCTCGGTCAACACCGTCTCGCCGCAGACCGCAGCCGGAATTGCAGCCGCGCGCCTGAGCGTTCCGCCACGACGACCCCCGCGGCGACTGGGACCCTTCACTGCTGCGATGGCCGAGGCCGAGCTCCTGGAAGCAACGACACCCGATGACGTCTCCCGGATCTGGCTCGACTTCTCGGCGCAGTTCTTCGAGTACTCCGCGGTGTTCGCGGTCCAGGGCGACCTGGCCGCGGGACGCCATGCGCGGGGCTCCGGTGCGCAAGACGCGGAGCTGAGCGTCATCGGAGTACCCCTGGATCTCCCCGGAGTTCTGCGCTCCGGGTACCGGGCCAGACATTGGCAGCTGGCACCGCTCACCAGGAATGGTTTGGATGCGTCGCTGGCCAAAGACTTGGGGCGACCAACGGGGCAAAGCGTCTTGGTGGTTCCGGTGATCCTGCGGGAACGACCCGTCCTGCTCCTGTACGGCGATCACGGAGAACAGGACGTCGATCTGGCAGCAGTGGGTGACGTTCTGGCGTTCACTCCGTTGGTGGAACGGGCCCTGGAGCGCGTCCTTTTGGAGCGCAAACGTCCCGGCAGCACCATCGCCAGCCTTACCCCCAAGTTGCGCCCAACCGCCAAGGCGGAGGCGCGCCGACCCGCCCCCGAGGTCGAGCGAAGGGCTCAGGCTCTGGCTCGAGTGGTGATCCGTCGTGGCAGCCAGATCCCACCGGCTGTTTCACCCACTGACGCCCCGGCGACGTCTTGGTCCAGCGATGTGGAGCCGCCCCCCGCCGCTCCCACACAGGCGGCAACGCTGGATGGACCGGAGCCCCGTGCAGCGTCGGGGCTTCCGACACCCTCGCATCATCACCAGCCGACGATTGTGGAGCCTTCGAGTGAGCAACGCATACCCACACCGGTCGTGGACGGAGCAGCATCCGTCCACCCCATCGTGGAGGTGGCCACCGAACCGCCGCTGAGCGATGTCCAGGGGCTCGGGCGAGAACCCCTGCTTGCCGTCCAGAGACTCCGAGAAATCGACGTGGTCCGGGGCGCACCAACCGACACCCCGGACGGGGACTGGACCGCTCCCGTGCAGCGACCGAGCGGGCCACCTCTCTTCGCAGAGATCGGCACCAAGCCGGGGCTCGCTCCACGCCTGGAGTTGGTTCCAGAACTCGACGCGCGGCCCCGACGTTCCACGCCCTTGGGCATGATGCTGCCCCATGTGGAACAATCGGAGGCGATCCCTGAACCGGCGACGCCCACCGCTCCATCACCGGCACCCGAACCCGCAAATGCTTGGCAGAAGGCAGCCGAGGGTCCCGCGGATGCGCATCCAGCACCATTCCCGGTTGGGTCGAGCGAGCCGGCGCGCCACGAGCAAGAGATGCTGCAGGTCGTCAACCAGGACGAGCTGTGCGGCACGCTGGTGGAGCGTCTGCTGACCGGCGATATGTCGGCCATCGACGAGCTGATTCCACTGGGTGACACCGCGGCCAGTTACCTGGTCCGCGAACTCCCGGGTCCGATCGTCACCCCGTCGCGCCATCCCCGCGGAGAGGGGCAACCTCACGCGTCCGATTGCGGCCCAATCCTTCGCGCACTGGTGGCGATGGGACCAGTGGCCCGTCCCTACGTTATCGCGCGAACTGCCGACGTGGATCCGGGGATTCGCGCCTGGACGACCCGGCTACTCGCCGAGCTTCCCGGTCGGCAGTCGGCGGTCGCCGTGGCCCGACGCTTGGTCCAAGATCGAGACCCCGAGGTTCGTCGCGCTGCTTTCTACGCGGGACAGCAGCTCTCACGCGATCCCGACACTCGCGGAGCCCTGCGCGCTGACCTGTTGGCGACTGCCGGAACACGGACCAATGTGGTGACCCAGCGACTGGCCGCCATCGATGCCCTGTGCGACCTGCGTGACGTCGAGTCAATCCCCGATTTGGTGACGCTACTTTCCGACACCAATCCGGGAACGGCAGCCTCCGCCCAGCAGGCATTGTCGGTCCTGACTCGACAGGACTTCGGCTTCGACGCGATGGCGTGGATCGAGTGGTGGAAGTCGCACCGCGGGCAGCACCGGGTCGAATGGTTGATTGACGCACTGGAACACCCCTCCTCGACCATTCGGCAAGCCGCGGCCGAAGAGCTGCGCGCCATGTCGCGAATCTACGTGGGAGACTACGACGATGGCTCGATGGCCGGACGCGCGCGGATTCGCCAGAGGTACCTGGACTGGTGGATGACCACCGGCCAGATGACATTCTCGCCTCCGGGAAGGACCTAGGCCTGCGCTGCAGTGGCGAGGAGGAGCCGGGCGGTCGGCCGCGTACCCGCGCCAATTGGCTCTCGACAGGTGCTGGCGCGCTGCGGCATAAATCGGGCTCCCCTGCATGGACTACGAATCCGTCGATCCTGGACTACGTGCTGCCAACCAGGCCCTCTCGGGGAGGACTCATCGGGAGACGAGTCGTTTCGCATCCATCGAGCTTCGTTTCACCGATCCAAGCTCGGGCCCTTGGGAAATCGCTGCCACGGCGTCCGTAGCCATGGCCTCGGTCCTGTTGGTGGCAGGCATCTGGTTCCTCTAGCCCTTCCCGCCAGCGCGGCTCAACGGCAGTTCGATTTGTTGTACTCGGCGAGCGCGGGCTGATGGGCGCCGATTGGCGTTACGGTTGCTATGACCTGCTGCGCCTGGGCGCATTGCCCGCGGCCCACCAGATTGCGGGTCTGTCGCTGGGCTGCATCCGCAATCGTGATCCGGGCCCTGCGAGCCTCATTGGCGTTTCCGCCACTGGCGCAGGTCTGATAGGCAGCCACGGCGGCCGAAAGATTGGACGAGGCCAGCTGCTCTGCCTGTTGACAGGAGGCACGGGTGTCGACGGGAGGATTGGGAGCGGTCGTTGCCGCGGGTGGAACCGATTGTGGCGGAGGCTGCGAGGCCGGCGGCGCGGACACCGTCGCGGGGGTCGGCAAGGTGGGAAAAGGAACCTGCAACGGAGGCAGAACCGACCAGTTGGAGGGGATACCAGAAACGGTGGGAAGGCCGAGCGGAACGGGGCCCAGCGTGGGGACCGTGGCGCTCGGTTGAACAACGACGGTCGAGGCGGGACCAACGGGTGTGGGGCGTGGCTGGGGTGGCAGTGGGATGGCACTCGAGCTCACCGTGGGCAGGGGAATGGGCGGGGCAACCGGAGTGACCTCGGTCACGGGAGCCTCGGGGGCCGTAGCCAGCACTGAACTCACCGGCTCCGGCGACCGAAATGGATAGGTTCCGGACAGCGCCCAGACGATCCCCCCCGCCGCCGCCAGCAGGCCCAGCACGAGCAGCGCAATCAGCACCGAGCGCGCTCCCCCTGATCGTCGCACCGGCGGAACGACGGGGACATTGGCGGCAATTCTTGGCTGACCCAGCTGGGTTGATTGAGCCACCGCGCGAACCGGGACCGCGCTTGCGGCTTGCCCATCCAGAGACACACGCGGGGCGTCGTCCAGGACGGTGCCTCGCGGCCAACCCGGGCTGCCCGCAACCTTGAGATCGGGCTGGGTCGTGTTGACGCCGCGGGCCGATGCCGCAGCGGAAGGCTCGACGACGAGGGGCCCCGGAGGTTGCGTCGAGGCAATGGCCACTGAAACGGGCTCGCTCGGCTGAGCCGCCAGCAAATCCCAGAACTGGGTGGCGGTCGCGGGCCGCTTGGTTCGATCCTTGCTGAGGGCCCGCTTGAGCGCCGTCAGGATCGAGGGGGCCAGGGGAACGGCTGGTGCCCCCGGTTCTTCGGTCATGTGTAGATGGGCCCACTGCCAGGGGGATTCCGCTTCAAAGGGGAGTTTCCCAGTCAACATCTCCCAGGCAATGATGCCCAGCGAATAGACGTCGCTGGTGCGATCCAGCGGCTCGCCGGTAAACTGTTCCGGGCTCATGTAGGGGGGGGTCCCCAACACGATGCCTTGTTGGGTCAGCTTGGTCTCGGGCTCAGTGCCCTGCCGGGCTCGGGCGGCAATCCCAAAGTCGAGGATTTTCACGAAATCGTGGTGGCCCGTGCGCTCGATCAACACGATGTTTTCGGGCTTCAAATCCCGATGCACCACTCCTTGTTCGTGCGCCTCGTCGAGCGCGGAGCACACCTGGCGCAAGACGTTGAGGACGCGCGACGTGGGCAACGGCGCGCCGTTCATCACATCGGCCAGGGCTCGTCCATTGACGAATTCCATGGCAATGAAGAGGATTCCGTCCGGGGTGCGCCCGAAATCGTAAACACGCACGGTGTTGGGGTGCTCGAGCTGGGCGATCACCCCACACTCTCGCTGGAAGCGAGACACCACCACCGGATCCCTCGCCAGCTCCGGCAGCAGGACCTTGATGGCGACCGAGCGAACCGTGGACCCCAGGGTCTGTTCGGCGCGGTACACCACCCCCATCCCGCCCTCTGCCACCACTGACTTGACCAGATAACGATCGGCTATCCGGCGCCCTACCAGATGCGCCCGATCATCCGTGTTCCCGAGGGGCGCCCCACAGTCCCCACAGAAGGGTGCGTCCGATGGAAACTCGTGACCGCAAACGGAACAGATCGTCATCGCGGCCCCTCCCCCACAACGCTACTCCCAGGTGGGGATGGACGGGCACAAAGCCAGGTGGTGCAGCAGCAAGACCCGGCCTCGACCCGCTACTTCTTTGCCTTCTCGTTCTTCTTGGGCTCCTCCATCTTGAACGGGATCTCCTTGGTCACCTCGGGACCCACGAAGTTCTTGGTGATAATGGCGTTCATGGCCCTCAGGGCGCAATCACCGTTCCTGGTCCCGGCGAAGGGCGCGCTGATAGTGGTCTTGGAATCGATGACATGGCCGTCATTGCCGAAGGTAATGGAGACCGTGCCCTCTCCGTAGGGTCCCTCTTCGGAGACACCAGGACAGGTCTCTGCTGAACGCACGGCCCGCGCGACTTCGAGCTCGGTATAGCGTTCGTCGAACTTCTCCTTCTGTTCGGTTTCGGTCGCTTCGTCATCGACGGTCGTCCCGCTCTCGCGGGAGGCCTTCTCTTGTTGGGCGCCGAGGGCTTCCTGATCCGCCAGGATCTCGTCAGGGGTCTTGACCGTCTGCGTGTAGGATGGCCCGCAGGCCATCAGACAACACGTCGACCAGAGGATGAGCTGTTTCATGCCGGCAATCCTAGATCCGGGTTGGCTGGGGAACCAAGCCTCTGCGCAACCCTCTCGATTCGTTCACGTTCCAAGCCAGGCGGCCCACGGGCCTAGTCACCCCGGCCCGGGGCCTTCGAGCGTCAGAGATCGGTGATTCCATAGTCCTTGAGCTTGTACAGAAGCGCCCGATGACTGATTTCCAAGAGCTCCGCAGCCCGGGTGCGGTTCCCACGGGTCTTCTGTAGTGCCCGACGGATCAACACCGCCTCGATGATCCGGGTGGTTTTCTTGACGCTGAGCTCACCGCTGGCCAGCTGGGACTGCACCGGATCCTCCACCTCCTGGATCCGTTCGGGCAGGTCATTGGCGGTGATGTTGGCACCCTCCGCCAGGACCATGGCCCGCTCCACCGTGTTCTCGAGTTCTCGAACGTTTCCTGGCCAGGCATACTCATACAAGAGCCGTCGCGCCTCCGCTTCCAAGCCCCGAATCTCGGTGCCCAATCGGGCGTTGTTGCGCGCCACGAAATGCTCGATCAACAAGGGGATGTCTTCGCGACGTTCTCGAATGGGCGGCACATGGATGGTCAGCACATTGAGACGATAGTACAGGTCTTCGCGAAATCGCCCCGACTTGACCTCCGTCTGCAGCTCTCGATGCGTCGCAGCCACGATTCGAACGTCGACCTGCACGTCCCTGGTCTCACCCAAACGCCGAATCCGCTCGTCCTCCAGAACCCGCAGGAGTTTGACCTGAAGCCCCAGCGGCAACTCGCCAATCTCGTCCAAGAACAGCGTGCCACCGTGGGCTTCCTCGAACAGCCCTCGGCGATCCTGGACGGCATCGGTAAACGCACCCTTTCGATGTCCAAACAGCTCGCTTTCCAGCAGGTTTTCCGGGATTGCCCC
The DNA here is from genome assembly GCA_964648165.1 of uncultured Polyangiaceae bacterium. Lineage (GTDB taxonomy): Bacteria > Myxococcota_A > Polyangia > Polyangiales > Polyangiaceae > FEN-1139. The sequence continues at coordinate 23,609 of CAZYKT010000003.1, forward strand.
GCAGTTGACAGCCACGAAGGCGCCGGCTCGCTTGCTTCTGCGATGCAGGGCGCGCGCCACCAGCTCCTTGCCGACCCCACTCTCTCCAGTGATGAGGGCGGTGGTCTTGTACTCCGCTACCTTGGCAATGGTGCGGAAAACCTCGATCATCCGGGGAGACTTGGCCAGAATGTCCTCGAACTGGTGCTCCTTGCGGATCTCCTCACGCAGGGCACGATTCTCGCGACGCAACAGCTCGCGTTCCTCCGCCTTGCGCAAAACCAGCACGATCTCTTCGGGCTTGAAGGGCTTCTGCACGTAGTCGTAGGCCCCGGCCTGCATCGCTTCGATGGCCAGGTCGATGTTGCCGTAGGCGCTCATGACGATGACCGTCGCCGGATCGTTTTTGACCCGCAGCGTGGCCAAGAGATCGAGCCCGTTCATGCGAGGCATGCGGACGTCGGTGATGACGAAATCGGGTCCGAAGCTCCCGACCTTGGCCAGAGCTTCCTCGCCCGAACCCGCGGTCTCCACCTCGTAGCCGTTCCGGCGCAGCAACGTACCCAGCACCAACCGCAGGTTTTCCTCGTCATCGACAACCAGAACGCGTCGCACTGTGCAAATAAGTAAAACACAGGAAAGCCCCATATGCAATCGTTGCAGATTGCCCAGTTGTGCCGATTGGCCGGACCAGAACGGAGAACTGCCCATTCGTCTCGAATCCTTGGTAGGCATCCCACTCATCATGCTTTCGGGAATCGATGTCCTTTCCGCCGGTCAAGCCAACTCACCACGTCGACGCCTGCGCAGCGGACGGGTCGCCGTGCTCACGCATGACGCAGCCGTCGACCGTCGCGGGGTGCGAACCCTGGACGTGTTGGAGGAGCTGGGTGCCAGTATCTCCCTGATTCTGACTGCGGAGCACGGCCTGCGCGGCGTGGAACAGGCGGAGATCCCGGTCACCGAGCCCCAGAGCAGCGCGTCGTCGACGAGCAGCGAGGTTCCGGTGGTCAGTTTGTACGGAACCACCAAGGAATCGCTGATGCCCACCGGCGAGCATCTGAGTGGGATCGACGTGCTGGTTGTCGATCTGGTCGACGTCGGAGCCCGCTACTACACCTACGTGTGGACGGCGCTGTTGGCCGCGCGCGCAGCGGTTCAGGCGGGTTCCCACGTCATGGTCCTGGATCGCCCCAATCCACTTTCCGGAGATCCATCGAGCGTCGAAGGCGCCTCGCAGAAACCCGGATTCCTGTCCCTGGTCGGTTTGGAACCGACTCCAATTCGCCACGCCTTGACCGTGGGTGAGATGTTGGCTCTGTTCTTGGAGCAAGATGGCCAGCCGTTGGGTCCCGAGGGCGCTCTGACCATCGTGGGTGCAGCGGGATGGGAGCGATGCCGAACCGCCTTGGCGTGGGGCCGTCCCTTCATCCCTCCGTCGCCCAACATGCCCAGCTTGGAGACGGCGTTGGTCTACCCGGGAGCCTGCCTGGTCGAGGGAACCAATCTGTCCGAAGGACGAGGTACCACGCTGCCGTTCCGCATGGTCGGCGCGCCGTTCTTGGACGGGACCCGTCTGGCCAAGGATCTGTATGCGTACGGTGTGCCGGGCGCCTTGGTTCGACCGGTGGCATTCCGACCCGGTTTCGACAAACACCAGGGACAGGTGTGCGAGGGAGTCATGATTCACGTCACCGAGCCCTTCCTTTTCAGGCCGGTGGCCACCTATCTGGCCTTGATCGCCCTGGCCCGTCAGCAAGCGCCGGAACGCTTCGAGTTCTTGACGCGACGCTACGAGTTCGAAACCGACCGATTGGCGTTCGACCTCTTGTCGGGCTCCTCCGACACGCGGCAGGCTCTGATCAATAACGAGCCCGTCGAGACGGTGGTTGCAATGGTGGCACCCGCCGAACCCTCCTGGCAGGAGGTGGTCAAGGCCGCGGAGGCCAGAGCCTTGCGCGCCGCCGACCAGCGTTGAACCGTCGTCCCAGCCGACCATCAGCACGGGGCGCGGGCTACCAGCGCACCGCAACCGTGGGAGGCTGGATCTCTGCCTCGGCTCGCGCCAGATCGACGGTGACTTCGACGACCTTGGTGTCATGGCGGGCCAGTTCCTGCCCCGCTGGCGGAGTCACGTTCGCCCGTGGGACCACCTGTTCTGGCCGTAGGGCCCGCACCACCTCGGGTGGCCCCAGGATGGTGACGTCCACGGTACGCGGAATCACATGACCGTTGGCCGTGCCAACCACCTCCACGGGGCGGTTGGGGAATTTGACCTCACTGACACGCCGAGCAATGGTCACAGCGACCGTGGCGCTGGGAGGCCCCAGAGTACTGACCCGATTGGGCGGCGAATCCATGGCGATGCGCCGTCGGTGGACACCCTCGGTGAGCCCAGCCACATCGAAAGCCGCCAGACGAACGAACTGCAGCGTCTCGAGCAGTCCGGTGGGGCCGCGGACCGTCACGAAGGTGGGCTCGACCTCCGGCTCACCGCGCACGACATACCCCTCCGCCGGTTTCCCCGTGATGGATGCCTGCAGGGGGATCCTTCGGGTCACCACGTCCTGCCATTCCAGCGGGATCCCCGGTGGATCGATGATCCCCACCTTGATCTCCCGCGGCAGGCTCAGCATGGATGCGTCAAAAACCAGCGACTCCTGCGTGCCCGCCCGCAGATCAACCTCCACCGGCGGGACTCCGGACTGCATCAGCTGATCGAGCGCGCGCGTCGCCCCCTGCAGAGTGACGTGGATGCTGGCGGGAATCGAGGTCATCAACTCCCGCTCGGCACTCTCGGGCGGTAGCCGCAGGACCAGTCCGACCGGAACGGTACGCTGCTGACGTTCCTGTTGCCCATGCAGGAATGCAAACAACCCCAGCGCAAAGAGCATGCTGAGCAGCTTCAGCCCCAGACCTTCCAGAAAGACCCGTCGTAACCAGGCCAGAACCACGGTCATGTAGTCCCCTCCCCGGAACGAGAGCTTCGTGACGCAGGCTCCTTCTCGGTCTCTTCCGGCAACCTCTTCGGCAGTGGCGTCGTTAGAGGACCCGTGTCACGTGGCACCATGGCTACGTGCGGGACCGCTGCTGCCGACAGGAGATTGAGGTCACGCTGGGTGATGTGGTTCGGCTCGTCGACCCCTGCCCGCGACCGGAGCGGCAGCGGGGGTTCGCTCTCCATGCCGCGGCGCCGCAGGGCCGGCGGTGGGGGGCGGTCGCTGTCCGAGGCTCGCACCAATCGAGGCTCGTCGCCGCTCTCCTGGGGACGGGGTTCGGCACCCGTCTTGCTGCGGGTCATAAGCGTGGTCTCTCCCTCCGCCGGCTGTCGGGTTCGGGTGGTTACCACATCGCCCAGCTCGCTGCGGGAGGTCGTACTTCGAGACGCTTCTGGTCCCTCCGTTCGCCCCTCGCTCAGGCTCACCGGGGTGACCGTGACCACGCTGGCCCGACGAGAGGCAGCGGCACGCTTCTGCGCGGCCTTGGGGCTGAAGACTGCCTCCAGCATGGTGCGCAACTTGGGACCATCCAGATTCGACGCGATGTTGCCGTTGAAGCAGAAGCTGATGGTCCCGCGCTCTTCGCTGACAGCGACGACCACCGCGTCCGTCTCCTCCGTGATGCCCAGGGCGGCCCGATGCCTCGAGCCGAAGCTCTGGTCGACCACCCGTTGCTCGGGCATGGGGAAGAAAACCCCTGCCTTGGCCACCCGCAAGTTGCGGATGATGACCGCCCCATCGTGGAGCTTGTTGATCCCCTCGGGAACGAACAAAGAGACGAGCAACTCCCTGGAGACCCGAGCATCCACCTCGTGCCCCTTGTGCGCACCGACGAATTCGTCGAGATTGGCGTCCTGCTCGAACGCGATGAGGGCGCCCACGCGGTGGCGCGCCAACTCGGTCGCCGCTTCCACCACCTCGTCGATCACCTTGGTCTCGGGACCGCGCGTGAACCGCGCAAACAGCGCCCCACTACCGATGCGCTGCAACCCGCGACGGATGTCATTCTGGAACACCACCACGATGATCAGCAGCAAGCTGCTCAGGAAGGTCCCCATGATGCTGAGCACGGTGACCAACTCCAAAACCCGCGCCACGAAGTAAAGGACCAGCACCAGCAGAAGGCCGATGCCGACCTGCATGGCCCGGGTGCCACGCAGCACCAGCAGAGCCCGATAACAAGCGTAATAGACGATCGCGATGTCCAGGGCGTCCCGCAACAAGCCGGTCGCACTGCGCTCGACCAGGTAGGTCACCAGGCTGCCGAACATGGTGCCTCCGGCTGCGCTCCCGTCCGTTGCCACAATTGGCGATACCGCCGATGCGCCGCGACGGCCTGTCGAATCACCTCCACGTCGTGGACCCGCAGCATGGAGGCGCCCCCATCCACGGCCAGAAGACACGCCGCCACGGTTGCCCCGAGACGTCGTTCGGGCGGGACCTCTTCGACGCATTCCAGGAAGGACTTGCGGCTACAGCCGACCACGATGGGGACCCCCAACCGTTGAAAGCGGCAAAGTTCGGTCAGCAACCGCTCCGAATGGTGGGCGTTCTTGGCGAAGCCCAGACCGGGATCGAACAGGATGTCCTGCGGGGACACACCCTGGGCCACCGCTCGGTCCCGGGCCGCCTCCCATTCCGCCGCCACCTCACCGATCACGTCGACGTAGCCGTTCTCCGGGTAGCGTGAGAAGCCGGCCATGTTGTGCATGGAGCCCCGGGCGTGCATGAGGATGAGAGCGGCGCCATGGCGCGCCACGACTCGAGCCAGCTCCGGATCGGCCAGACAGGAGACGTCGTTGATCGCGTGCACGCCCAGGGAGAGCATCCGATCGGCCACCTCGGGGCTGGTCGTGTCGACACTCACCTGGACCTGGGAGCTGCGGCAGGCGTGCGTGACAACCGACTCGATCCGTCGAATCTGCTCGTCCGCCGGCACCGGACTGGCGGCGGGACGACTGGACTCCCCGCCAATGTCCACCAGCCAAGCCCCCTGTTTCACCAGTTGCTCGAAATGCTCGATGGCACGAAGCCCCAGGTGTCGTCCCCCATCGAAGTACGAATCGGGCGTCACGTTCAGCACGCCCATGATCGCCGCCCCCTGCTCGCGGACCATCTCGGAAAGCTTTCGACAGAAGGGCCCCACACAACAGCCCTAGCAAAAGTCGACCCGTCGCTCAACGCGAAATGCCCGTTTTTTTCCAGGCGGTTGGGATTGGTCAGAGGCCAGGGCTCAGGGTGCTCGCACCCAAGCCAGGGTCTCGACGTGATGGGTCTGGGGAAACATGTCGAAAGGCACGAGGCTCTCGACGGTGCACCCCCTCTGCACCAGCCCCGCGAGGTCGCGGGCCAAGCTCACCGGGTCACAGGCGACGAGGGCCAGATACCGGGGGTGTAGCTCCAGACTGGCCGAAAGCAGTTCGAAGGCGCCTCGTCGGGGCGGGTCGAGCAACACCAGGTCGAAGGACTGGCGTCTGGCTGCCGCTCGACGGAGCACCGTCTCGGCGGCCCCGATCTCGAAACCGTGGTGGGGGAATCCGGCGTCCCGAGCGGCCGCGCGCGCGGCAAGCACCCCTTGTGGCTCGATATCGCCCAGGTGGCCGCTCAGACCCGCGTGCAGCAACGGCAAGCCGAAATTGCCAGCCCCCGCGAAGGGATCGACGAACGAGCCGAGGCCGCGCGCCAGGGTCCCCTGAACAACCGCCGAGACCAAGGCCCAGTTGACCTGTTCATTGACCTGGAAGAACGTACCCAAGGGGATCCTCAGACTCACCGAGCCCGGGAGGTTCATGGTCTGGTACGTCGTCTGCTCCACCGCGGTCCCCGCTGTCGTTACGGGACCCAGATCCCCCAGCAAACGCTGGAGCTCCCGGGAGCAGGGCTCCGAAGGATTCCGAAAAAAGAGGCGCGTTGCCACCGCCTCACCCGCTGCTGGGCTGCGCAGCTCGATGCGGGTCAAAGCCCGCAGATGTTTGCGTCCGGCTCCCACCAGGCTCGCGAGACGTTCCACCGCACAACCGAGGGACGTGGTGACCACCGGACAGTGGTCGACAGGGACAACGTGGGAAGAACGCAGCGACCTCATCCCGATATTCCCCACCTCGTCCAGGTGCAGACCGATTCTGGTGCGGTATCCCAGCGGCGCCCCCGCCACGACCAGTGCTTCGACCAGGCTTTCATCCACGGAACCCCCGGACCGGTCCAGAGCCGCCAACAGGAGCTGGCGCTTTTGGCACCGCTGGGCTTCGAGCTCCAGGTGCATGAAATCGCAGCCGCCACAGCGGTCAGCCAGCGGACAGGAGGGGGGTGTCCTCCCCCGTCCCGCCACCAGCAGATCGTAATCCGGGACGACCGCTATCCCAGCGCGCCGCGTGATTCGCACCGGCCGAACTCGGTCGCCTGGGGCTGCGCGCGGCAAAAGCGCGACCCCCCCCTGCCGACCATGTGTCAGCCCCCAGCCCCCGGGAACCAGCCGCTCCACCTCGAGGATCTCGTCCAAATCGATGGGAGCCGGTGGTTTCCCCTCGGGCTTTCGGGGGGCTGCCCCGGCCTTTTGCCGCACACGCTGGTGGTCCGCCCGGCGCCCACGCCGGTGACACTTCTCGGGACCTCGGCCGGAGACCATCACCTGCCCATCTCGTCTGGGCGGTGGCGCTGCGTCAAGCACCTGACACCCCTTCTCTGGCATCGAGAGCCGAAATCACCAGAGACCGGCTCACCGGAGGGTTCGGCATTGGATTTGCATTGCCGTCGAGTCGGCCAATGCCATTCCTGAGCTGCACCTCCGTATCCATACCACCGGCCCCTCGCACACCCTCGGGCCTGGAGCTGTGGACGAACGGCGGCAGTGCGGCGGAGCCCCCGTCCGGGATCCGCCCCCGGATCCGGCTTGGTGCTTTGGAGGGCCCGGCAGACTGGGAGGAGCTGATGAAACGGGCGGGGGAGCTTTCGAGAGCTTGCTCGCTGTACGGCGACAAGGCAAAGCTCCTTTCTATTGCCCTGCTGCGGCGCGATCGAGCCCTCATCCTCGCGGTGGTAAAGACGCTCGAAGCCGAACCGGGCCAGAACGCCAACTTTGGGTCGGGACCGTCCGAACCCCTGCGGCCTACCGTGAGACCCGGAGCCCGCCTACCACGACAGGCGGCCTGGTCAATTGGCCGCTCCAACGCCCCGTGATCGACCCGGACAACCGTCCCTGTCCGCAGCCGGGCAAACACCGGTATGATGAAAGGCCATGTTGCGGTCGAAGGCTTGGCGTCTGCTGGCTCTGTCTTGGTTGAGCAGCGCATCCCTGGTGACAACCGGCAGCCAGGCAAGGGCGCCCAGCGGCCCGGCGCTCATCGTGGCCGAGGACGAGCCCCGCACCGCAACCCTGGCTCCGGGAGTGACGCTGCGTTTGGCTCAGGGCACCCGGCTGACCCGCCTGCCCACCATTACCTTGGCGCTCGCCGAAAAGGACACCTCGGACCGAGCGTACGTGGTGGAGCTCGCCTCGGGAACCTTGGACGTCGAGATTGACACCTCCAAGCCACCCGTCCACGCCGTACTGGTAAAGGCTCCTCGCCGAGTAGGGGCGGTCGCCAAGGGAGGACACGCCCGCATCGTGGCGACGGACAAGGCGGTGACGGTTGCGGCGATCTCGGGCCGCGACATGATTAGCGCCCTGGGGGATCGATGGCGCGCCCTGCGCGTGGGGCGGGCGTTCTCCGTTTCCGATAGCGACCCGGCGGGTCAGTACCGGGAGGTCCCCGGGGCTCCGCAGGCGCGGCTCTCGAAATCGCTGCTGATCGCCCCCGAGGGCAAGACCGCATCGTTGGTCCTCGACTGGGCCGCCGTGTCCTCGGCCGAGTCGTATCGGCTCGAAGTCTTTGGGGACAAGGCCAAGCCTGGGGTGTCGATTTTGAGTCAATCGTTCGGGAAGGGACCTGCCACCTTTGCTCTGCCTCCGGGGAGCTACCGAGTGCAGTTGAGCGCACGGGACGGTTGGGGCCTCGAGACGGCATGCCCGCGGCCGCTGCCGGTTCGGGTAGTCGGCGTCCGTCTTCCCCACCACGCCCTCATTGAACAAGGGACGATCCGCATCTCCCGCTACCAGAAGGTCCAGCTGCTTGCCGTCGACGGGTTGGAGCTGACCTACGGGGAACGAGGCGATCTGTTCATCCCCGCCGCGAAGACCCTCGGCCTTTACGAGGATCAGCCGCTGACGGTGCGGCTCCGCGATGCGGCTTCCGGAGCAGAATCACGGCTCCGTCTCGAACCGCTGCTCGAGTCGGCCCGGATCGAGCTCTCGCCCCGCCGCGCCATCTGGCCCAAGGATACGCTCGAGGCTCGGATCGTCCTTCAGGGGGTTGGCGACGCCTCGGCGCGTTCTCTGGGTCTGGTGCCCGAGGTGACGGTCAATGCCCGCCCGATCCCAGTGGAATGGACCGAGCAGGCAGGACAGCTGACAGCACGGGTCGACAAGCCGCCCATCAGCGGTCCCTGGGTGGTCCGGGTCGGCCTGCGCGATACCCAGCAGAACTTGGTCGCCGAGGATTTCCTGGAAGTCGCGGAGCTCAATCCAGTCGCCCACCGATCCCGCTAGTCTGAGCTCCCGCTTGTGCGTCACTCGCCTTTTTGCTAGGCGGCTCTCGCAATGTCTTCACTCGTGCGGGCAGTTATCTTCGATTTGGACGGCGTGTTGCTGGACACCGAGCCGCTATACACCGAGGCCGCCCAGGCGGTTCTGACCCCGCTGGGCAAAACCTATGACTTCGAGCTCAAACGCCGGATCATGGGGGGCAGCGCCATGGCGGGGGCGGCCGTCGTCGTACAGGCCCTGGGGCTAGCCATGAGCCCCGCCGAGTACCTGGAGCAACGCAAGGCGACTCTGGAACGATTGCTGCCCACCGCCCGCGCCGTCCCCGGAGCCCCCCAGCTGGTCGAAACCCTGGCCCAGCGTCGGATCCCGATGGCGGTGGCAACCAGCAGCGAGCGTCGGTTGTTCCTCAGGAAGACCGAGCGGCATCCCTTCTTCTCCTTGTTCGATCGGATCATTTGCGGTGACGACCCACGGGTGAAACGCGCCAAGCCCGCACCCGACATCTTCCTATTGGCCGCCAGTGAGCTGGGTTACCTCCCCGAGGATTGCCTGGTTTTCGAGGACGCACCCAACGGTGTACAGGCTGCCCGGGCCGCGGGGATGCGTGTCATCGCGCGCGTGGAGCCCCCCATGGAACCAGCCGACCTGGCGGCGGCCAACCTGACCATCAGCCGCTACGATGAACTGGATATCGCAGCGCTGCTGGGCGGGGGTGGTGTTTGATCGCTCTCCCGGACTGCCTCGATACCCAACCAACCGAAGAACTCTCGGACCCGGCTCCGCTGGGTATCGGGCATGTATTCGAAATTGCGTCCCCGATCGGTGATCTCCCAGAAGTCCTTGCTGGTCACACCCTCCAGGGCAGCCCGAATCGCGGTCAGCCTTTCCTTGGGCTCGTGGCGCATGTCTTCGCAGATGAGACGTGCCGGAGCCTCGGCGCCCTGGGTCAGGTAGTAGGCCGCCAGCTTGACCTGGGCTTTGCGGACCCCTAACAGGGCCTGCTCCTGGCGACGCGAACGCATGGGACGATCCAGCTCCAGAAAAGACTCGAGCAGTCGGTCCTGGCAGCGAGAACGCTGCTCGTGAGCCACCTGGCACAAGGTCGCCACGTCATAGGCGATGGTCTCGGTAACGAAGGTCAACTGCGTGTCGAAGCAGACGTGACCATAGTAGTTCAAGAAACGGACCGCCTCGACGACCTGCTCCTCGTGCCCCTGGCGGATCATGGCTTCCACCAGCAGCCGGTATTGGTTCAGAACGTTGTACGCCGTCCGCACGTCCTTCTGGTTGATGGTGGCCCGCAGATACGAATTGAGATAGCGGAACACCAGCTTGAGCAGCTCGGTGTCATGGTGGCTACCCGCCGCCTCCCCCAGATAGCGGGTGTCGATGGCTATGAGATAGTTGATGTCTCGCATCGTACCCAGGGATTCGTTGTATATCCCCAGGTACTGTCGCATGGCCTTCCATTCGATCCAGGTCCCCCGAGCCTCCAGGTCCGAGAGACTCTCCGGATCCATGGCCACGAAATCGGGGTTCTTGCGGGTGGTGGGACCCAGCCGCCGAAACGGCGCCGATGGCCCGGGTTTGACGCTCAAGTAGTCAATCACGAAATCCTTGATGGCGTCGACCGCGGCACTGGCGATGATCTTGTCCTGATTCGAGATGGAGCGGTTGGCTACGTCGGTCAGCTCCTCCAGAGCAGTGACTGCCCGAGCCTGCGTCAGATCGACCTCCGCGGCATCACTGGTGAAGGCCCCCCAATGAACCGCTCCCAGGGCCTCGCGACGAATCCGTTCAACCACGTTGCGCGGCTCGAGGAACCAGAACACGTAACCGAAGAAGGGGGCCATCAGGACGATCCCCAGGGTGGTGACCACCAACATCGCCACCAAGGCCACCCGAGGCACGAATCCGGTCTGCACCGAAACGCTGAACCAGACACCGCACACGCAGGTGACCACGTAATAGCCCATCACCGTGAGGTTCAGCCGATCCCGCAAGAACATGCGCGTGACCCCGGCAAACCGGTCGGCAGACAGCTGAACCACGATGCTGACCACCGTCACCACAATCCCGAAGACCGCGGCGATGGTGCCGGCCAGAGAGGATACGGCATCGGTAATGGAGCCGGAATCGAAGGACAGATAGTGGGAAAACACCCCCTCGTTGCCGAACAGGCTGCCACCCGCCATCACGTGATCGACGGCGTACAAAGCGAAGAACAAGAGCAGTGTCGTGGCCATCAGCAACACGACCGGCGCAAACCATTGCCGTTGCGTGCCGACGGCGGCTCTCTTTTTTGGTCGGTTGGTGGAAAAAGCCATGTGACCCGGTGCGGCAGCTAGCCCTGGTTGGATCGGGAGCCGACTGCCGGAACCCCGCTCTTGGGAGCCGCTCCGTATTCCTGCAGCTTGTATTGGATTTTGCGCACGCTGATACCCAGCACCTCGGCTGCTCGACTGGTCGAGCCTCCCTGAGCTTCCAGCGTGGTCAGGATGGCATACCGCTCGATGTCCGCCATCGTCGAGCCGGGGATTCTCGGAATGCCGGCGGTACGGCTGGGCACGACCTCGGGGGGAAGATGTGCCGGCTCGATGGTCCCCTCACCGGCCAAAACCACGGCTCGCTCCATCACGTTCTCCAGTTCGCGGACGTTGCCGGGCCAATCATAGGCGACCATTCTCGCCAGCGCCATCTCGGAGATCGTCTCCACGCTCCGACCGTTCTCACTGGCGAATCGACGTAGGAAATGGATGGCCAACGCCGGGATATCCGAGGCGCGCTCGCGCAGCCGAGGGACCTGGATCTCGATGACGCTCAACCGATAGTACAGGTCCTCTCGGATCCGTCCCTCGTTGACCAGAGCCCGGAGATCACGGTTGGTGGCAACGACCAGGCGGGTGTCGGTGGTGATGGGCGCCCGACCGGCGGCGCGTTCCAGTTCGTGGTCGAGCAACACCCTGAGCAGCTTGACCTGCATGGCCGGCGAGATGTCTGCAATCTCGTCCAGGAACAACGTTCCCCCACGGGACTGCTCGAACCGTCCCTCCCGACGGTGTTGCTGACCATTCGGTTCGGTCACGTCACTACCCAACAGCTCGGCTTCCAGCACGGCCTCGGGCAGCGAACCACAGTGCAGCTTCACGAAGGGCCCCGCGGCTCGGCTGGAGCGCTGGTGGATCGCCGAAGCAATCAACTCCTTGCCCGTTCCGGGCTCCCCGGTGATGAGCACCGTGGCGCGACTGGCTGCCACCTGGGACACCACCTTGAGCAGCTGTTGCATGGGCAGTGAAGAGCCAATGATGTTGTCGAAACGATAACGCTCCTCGAGCCGCTGCTTGAGCTCGCGAGCTTCGCGACGCAGCTTCAATTCACCCAGCGCCCGATGTACGACCCGCAACAGCTCGTCGGTGTGGATGGGCTTGGTCAGATAGTCGACGGCACCGCTTTGCATGGCGCGAACCGCGGTGTCAACGGCACCAAAGGCCGTGGTCACGATCACCGGAAGGCCCGGCGAGAGTTCGCGGACGCGGCGTAAAAACTCCACCCCATCCATGCCCGGCATGCGCAGATCGGTCAGCACGAGATCGGGGGCAAACTCGGAAAAACGCCCCAATCCCTTGAATCCATCCGCGGCCGTCTCACAGGAGAAGCCCTCTTCCTTGAGGATCTCGGCGAGAGCATTGCGAGCGTTCGATTCGTCGTCGACGATGAGTATTCGGCCTCGGGAAGTCACGGTGGATCCTCTGCAACGGACCGCGTGCGTCGAGGTCCGGGTGGTTGCAGGTCGGTAGCAGACCAATCAGGCCCCGCAGCAGGTTTGACGCGCAAGTATTGCGCCAAGGACGTGACTCACGCAACGACTGCGCCGGCCGAACCGACAGGCAATACAAACGGTGGGCCGGTTTGCCCGCCCTACCCGGCGGGATGCTGGGGCAATACCACGGTAAAACAGGTGTTCCCAGGGGCGGAGCGAACCTGGATGGCACCTCCATGGTCGGTCACGATGCGATGCACGATGGCCAGACCCAGACCCGTCCCCCCTTCCTTGGTGGTGTAGAACGCGTCGAACACCGGTGCCTCCTCGGGGAACCCTGGCCCGCTGTCTGCGACACCGAAGGAGAGATTGCCCTCCTCGTCCGGCCCCCGCGTGGAGACGCGCAGCGTCCCTTGATGGCCCATGGCCTCCATCGCGTTGCGCAGTAGGTTGAGCAAGACTTGCCGAAACTGCGGGGGATCGACCTTGATGGTGCCTGCCCCATGGTCGAGGTCAACCGTGAGCGATATGCCCCGCTCCACGACCTCGGGAGTCACCAAGTCAACCACCTTCTTGACCAAGTCGTTGGCTACCACCCGCTTGAGCTCCAAGGGCCGAGGCTGAGCAAACGCCAAGAAGTCGCTGACCAATCGCTCCAGCCTCTGCAGCTCCTCTCGCACCACCTGGCTGGTCGCGAGCACGGTCTCGGCCGTCAGGTTGCCCTTGTGCGCCCTACGTTCCAGAAGGTCGAGCTGTAGCTGCGCGCTATTGAGGGGATTGCGCACTTCGTGGGCCAAGCCCGCAGCCAACGTCCCGACAGCGGCCAGACGTTCCGCACGCATGGTGCGGCGCAACATCTCACTTTCCTTGGTCACGTCCACACCGATGGCGTAGGTCAGACCCTGCTCTTCATTCCCGGTAGTCACGGTGCGCTGCCAGCGCACCAGACGGTGCCCTCCCTGCTTGAGAGGCAAGCGACGATCCGAAGCGTCATCTCCCACCAGGTGGCTACCGTCCTTGCCCAGCATCTGTTCCCGAGTGTACCCGGTCGTTTCCTCCAGGCTCCGGTTCCACAGAGTGATTTGGCTCTTGGAATCGAGCCCCAGCACGAAGGCGGGCATGCTTTCCACGACCTCGCGATGTCGCCGCTCCGAGATCTCCAGCTCGCTGCGCAGTTGCTCCCGCTCCTTCAACGCCCGAGCCTGAGCCAGGGCGCGTCGCGCCGTGTCCACCAGATCCTCGGCGCGAATGGGCTTGACCACATAGGAAAAGGCGTTGGAGCGCACGGCGTTGATGGCACTCTCCAGGGTCCCGTCCCCGGTGATGATCACGACCTGCAACAGCGGGGCCGCCTCGCGAAGCTGCGCCAACAGATCAGTGCCACGGGCATCGGGCAGATGTAGATCGATGAAGGCGACATCGAAGTTGGCGCTCTTGACCCGCAGGATCGCCTCCTTGGCGTCGACTGCCACACTGGAGATGACCCGAGGCTCCACGCTGTTCAGAAGCTCACACAGCGACTCGGCCAACTCGGCATTGTCATCGACGACCAGGAAGCGACCGGCACAGCTCACGGCGATTCGGGAGCCTATCGTCCCTGGGGCACGGTGACAATAACGGTGGCGGTTACCCTATCCCTGGTCGGGGATTGACAGAAGAAAGCTGGATCCACGATCGGTCGGCTCCAGCACGAGATCTCCGCCGTGGGCCCGCGCGTATCTCCGACTCAGAGAAAGGCCCAAGCCCATCCCGCCCGCCTTGGTCGAGAACCGCGGTTCGAAGAGCCTGCTTCGAATGGGGGGTGCCACTCCCGGCCCATCGTCACTCACTCGCAGCTCGATGCCGGCCTCGACCGCACAGCCGGCAACTCGAACCGTGCCTCGCTCCCCCACCGCCTGCAGGGCATTACAGACCAGGTTGAGCAAAATCTGCCGCAGCTGGTGCGGATCCGCCAAGACCGTCAATTCGGACGGCACGGCGTCGATGATGCTCACCCCGATCGGGGGTGACGCCAGCTCCAACACCGTACCCAGCACCGTACCAACCGACACCAGGACCCGAGACGGTGGACGGTTGGCGGTCAAGTCCCACAGGCCCGAGATGATCTTGCTGCAAGCCAGCACCTCGCGGCGAACCTTGGCAACCTGCCGCAGGACGTCCGCATCGGCCGATCCCCCTTCGGTCAGGCGCTGCTCCAACAGATAGGCCGATGTCTCGATGGTGCAGAGCGGAGTACGAAGCTCGTGAGCCAGCGCCGCCGCCAGAGGATCGATCGGCTCGCTCAACCGTTGGGTCTGGGCCGGGTGAAGGCAACCGTCGACGAGTTTGACCGTCTCGAGGTCCATCGCTTGATGAAGGGCGCATAGTCCGGCGCTCTGTGCCGGGTCCGCCTTCGGGTCGTTCTGCAGTTGGCTGACCAGCTCATGGCGAATGCGCCCGGTCAGGCACAGCACGATGCACGGCGTTACACCGAGCGCCGCCAGATCCCGACCCGCTCCCCGAGCAGCACCCGATTCTGCCCCATCCGGAGCCAACGGCCCCCCGAACACACCACTCAACCACCGCGTGAGGATGGCCCCAACCGAATTGGCTTGCCGGGCGATCTCGCCCAACGCCGATTGCTTCGATGAACCACCGAGGACGTCCTTTACGACACCATCGACGAGCCCGCCAAGCTGGGGCCAAAGACACGCCGACAGGGCCAACCAGGATTGGTGGGTGGCTGGATCGCTCCCCAAACACTCGCCCTGCGAGGGGAGGCATGCCGAAGGCGTTGTTGGCTTGGTCGGTGGCGTCATGAGGCAGGCTGCACCCGTCGAGCAGGCGAAACGGTCGATGCTTCACCGACCCTGAATGTGTACGAGCAGATTGCGGCACGTGGCGTGAACGCGATGCTCCCAAAGATACACGGCTTGCCAGGTACCGAGCGCCAGCCGCCCAGCCGAGATCGGGATCACCTCGCTGGTGTGGGTGATGGCAGCCCGGGCGTGGGCAGGCATGTCGTCCGGCCCTTCATCGTCATGTCTCCAGTCCCGGGCCGGAGAAGCCAGTTCCCCCATCCATTCCTGTAGATCGGCCCGAACCGCCGGATCGGTGTTCTCTTGGATGACCAAGCTCGCCGAGGTGTGCTGCACGAACAACGTGCACAGCCCTTCGCTGACCGCGCTCTCGGCCACCACCTTCTGGACGAGGGCCGTCACATTGACCAAACCCGCTCCTCGGGTGGCTATCTCCAAGACTCGTTGATGTATCTGCATTCTGGCCGTTACCCGCGGCTCACCCTGCCCGGGACCCCTTCACTCGGTGACGGTGGCCGTTCCCACGCACACTCCCCATTCACTGCCCAGGTTCGGGCTCGACTGGCAGTGCCCCGTTTCGCAAGAGGTGGCGGAATCCTGCAGCAAACACACCTTCAGACAGGTCCCGGAAGCTTCGGAGCAGACATGACCAGCCGCACAGGGACAGGGCTCGCCGGCCGCGCCGGTTCCCGGCTCCACACAGGCAGTGGTTCCGTCCGGTCGCACCACGGTGCAGGAGCGCCCCTCCGGGCAGCCGCAGTCAACCCCATCGGGGCATGGGTAGGGGTCGTCGAGACGACAGTCCTGACTGGCTACGCAAACCGGAACCAGCTGGCTCACCGCGGAGCTGACCTGCTCACGCAGGGGCCGCAGATCGCAGTAGGTGCCCGTCGGACAGCTTTCCGGATCCCCGCAGCAGTAGGCGCGGCACTGCGCCGTCCCTTCCTGGTCGATACAGGACAGCCCCGGCATGCATCCATTCAGCGTGACGCAGGGCTCCCCCAACTGGCCCGTGCCAGCCAGCTCACAGGCAGCGTGCAGGGACTCGCCCACCTGCCGCACCTGACAAGCTCGTGAAGACCCCTCTTGAGTCCACGATCCGGCTCCGGCTTGGTCTGGATCGGCTCCACGGGCCCCAGCCTGGGCACATGACTCGGCATCGTCGGGAAGACACGTGGAGCCGTCGTCCGCCACACCACACAGCAGCTGGGCCCGCGACAATCCAGCCACCCCGGCATCCGACCCGCTCGGAACGCCCGCGTCCACCACCAGGGTGTAGTCATTGGGATTATCGTTGTCACCCCCGCAGTGCAGTCCCTGGCAATCGCGGCCGTCGGCACCAATCGACTGCGAGGCAAGCGAGCTGCAGCCGGTCAGCAGCAACCACAGTGAGAGTTGACTCGCTAAAGCCCTCATGACTAAGCAACCAAGGCGTGCCACGAGGCCAGGGGCAACGCCACGTTTAACCTAGCACGGCACGACGTGTGGAGCATCTCCGGGCCCGACCACCCGCCGCGGTTCGTCGCCCAGCTCGGAACTTGCGGCTGAGTCGGGTTGGCGCGGCTCGGGACTGGCGGCAGGATAGGGTTGGTTTTGTGGCCGGTGCGGCGCAACTTCGTGGAGCCCGACCCACCCGACTCGAACGGGAGACTGCGCAGCGCGACGCTACTCGGGCGGCAGACTGCGCACCACGACGTTGTTGGCCGCATCGTAGGCGCGGAGCGTTAACAGATAACGACCCGGTGGAAGAACGGAGGTCATGTCGACATCGAAGGTCTCGGTGGATTCGTCGAAGATCCGGTCGGTGGGGGCCAAGGGGAACCATTCCGTGCGCCCCGCCATGGTGACCTCGATGCGCTGGATGGGACCCACCCCATCGACCACCTTACCACGAACCCTCATCCCAACCCTTTGCAGAGCCTGAATGACCGGTGGCGTGTTGTCCACGAGCACGAGCCCACTCTCCATCTCGTCACGGGTAACACTCTGCGGCGAGTTCGAGAGCTCGTCAGTGGCAACCACCCGAACCCGGTAGCGCCCCTCGGGCAGGGTCGAGGTGTCCCACTTGTAACTGGTTCGGGTCAGAACCTCGGTGGGAGGCAAAAGCTCGTACCAGTCCTTGGTCGAGGCCATTCGATAGTACAGCCGGTACCGCAGGGTATCCTTGTCCGGATTGTCCACGGACCACTCCAGGTTCAGTTCGGGATTGGAGCGACTGGAGATGGGCGCTCCCGAAGCGACGATGCCAACACCGGTTGCCGAGTCCACCCCCGAGAGCGTGGCGCCCACCCGCGTCAGGATCGCGCGTTGGTTGTCGGTCACGAATGGGATCTCGACCCGCGTCAGGACACTCGAACCATCCCCGAACCGAGCCCTGACCTGGATGAATCGACCCGCTGGGCTGGCAACGGGGCCCGGGGAACCCAGCGGTTGGCTCCAGTCGCTCCAGGTGTCGTCAGGCTGTGCCGTGTTGCCGGTTCGGGTCGACAGCTCGACCGGTCCGCTGGATTCCCAAGCCATGCGGCCAAAGCTCGCTCTCAGACCCGCATCGAACACCTTGCTGGTCCAAGACACCTCGGCCTTCCCGGTTGCCAAAATGGGGTGAATGGTCGCAGGATCGCTGCCCATCACGTACGCCGCCGGGCCCTCCGGCATCAAGACCGTGACCTGACGCTCCTGTACATCGGCAATGACCGCGCTGGAGCGTCGCTCGTCAACGGTGAACACGCGCCCTTCCCGACCGGTCCCAACGAAGGGCTGCCCGCGTCGATCCAACGCGAGACTGACGAATTGCTCGCTGTCTTCCTCCAAGAGTGTCTCGGCGACGCCCGCCGCGGTCACGCGCACCAGGGTCCCCTTGCCACGCGACGAGGAGCTGGAGGAAGAGGACGAGCTCGAGGTGTCCGAGTCGCTACCCGTGGGGCGACGCGGTGTGCGCGCGGTACTCACGTTGTTGGCGATGGCGAACACATCACCATTGCTGGCCACGGCGATGGCCCGCACCTCGGTCTGTCCGAAGTCGAACAAGACGCTGGCCTGACCGGGAGCAGTGACACGGTACAGCTTCGCCTTGTCGCTGGAGCCGGCCAGGAGCGTTCCATCCGGCGCGACCGCGACGCTCAGCAGGTGCGGTTCGGGAACATCCAGCTCCACCGTACTGTGCCCGGTTCGATCGACGCGCAAGAGCTTGCCTTCCGCACCGGTCGCTACGTGCAGGACCTCGGCCTTTTTGTCGTAGGCCAGCTGCCAGACGTGTTCCACACCGGGCAGGGTGACGAACGGGGTGACCTTGCCTTGCTGCAGCTTCCACAGCTTGCCCTGGGGCATGGTCGAGAAGACGACGGTCCCCCAGGCCTCCACCAAGGAAGTGATGACGAGCCCCTCGGTTTCGGCCACCGTGCGTATCCGGGCGTCTCGCAACTCCAACAGCTTGCCTTCGTTGCCAGTTCCCAATAGGACGCTGCCGTCCGGACGGGCCAGCGCGCACCAGATCACGGCCGCCGCGTCCACGGCGATCCGGCCAACGTCCAGACCAGCCCGCACACTACCGCGCGAGGAAACGGCCGCACCGTCCAGATCGCCTCCTCGGAAGTCCCCCGCCTGTTCCAGCACGAACCTCCGGGTTCCCACCGCCTGCGCCGGGCTCGACCAGCTTGCACTCATCAAGAAACAAAAAAGGCTCGACCAGCAGCAACCAATCGACCACTTGGGGGGAAAACCAGAAGGCACCTTGTTACCTCAACGGAGCGGGGGACGAATGTCGACCGAGACCTTCTCTCTGCCGATCACGTAGAAGGGGAGCTCGTGGATGGTGCGCAGGGTCCCCGAGTAGGCCCTGGGCGTCACGGTGCTCGAGGTCGAAAGCAGGGTGTCGACCACACCGGCCGGGAGATTGGCAGCCACCCGACCATGATACGCCAGGGTGTCACCCGAGATCGCACAGCGAACGACCACCGACCGGGGCGGATACTGCGGCTCGTCCAGGTTGTGCAGCAGCTCGGCCAGGTTTTCGGCAGGGGCCTGTTCCAACTCCTCCGCGTATCCGGGAACGAGCTCCAGCGCCACCCTCTCGCCAGCCAGATAATTGGGCAACGGCACCGCGATCACCTCCCTGCGCGTGACCCCTTCGTAAGGAACCAGGGTCAGACGCACCCGCGCAGGCTCCCCGGGCGCGAGCTGTCGTTGCAGGACCTCCGCACCGCGAAGGCGGTAGACCTCCCGGGCGAAACGCAGCTTGAGGCGGCCCGTAACCCCATCGATCAGCGCGGGCTCCCAGGGGTTGTTCATGGCCGCCCCCACCGCCTCCACCAGACTCCACCCCAAGACCTCGTTGGGACCGGGGGTTCCCCCGACCGCCACACCGAAATCCTGCAGCGTCAACTCGGGTTGCCCCTGGATGCGCAGGGTGCTGTCGAGCTGCCAAGTGACGTCCCGTTTCTCCGCCGCCACCGACTGGATGGCGCTACCGATGGCCATGGACAGGAACACGGGGGTCAGGAACTTCTCGTGGGCAATCTCGAATTTCCAGGTGCTGACCTCGGAGCCATCCATGCCCTCGATGGTGAGCACGACCGGGATCACTTTGGCCTGCGTGGACTGCGACACCACCACGGATGCTTGGCGGTCCGCGACCAAGGCCCCCAAGGGACGGGCTGGCGTCCCCAGCTTGAAGCTTCGCATCTCGCTGGCCAAAAACCAGGCGACCCTCCCAATCGCGGTGGGCAGTGCCGTCACCCCGGACTGCATCATGGGGTGACCGAAGGCGACCAGTCGATCCCCTTCGACACGGGTCACCGTTCCAAGACCCATCGCGCTGACGTCCCCTCGGATCAGCTGCACCCCGAGGGCTCCACCATCCTCATAGCGGGTGGGAGCGTCGGCCTCGCCACCGCCGCCGCCGCCCGCTTGCAGCGGCTCGAAACCGAGAGGAGAAAGCAATCGCGCCGCCGTCTCCAAGGCTGCTGGCGACAGGCCACCCAACAACAAGGGCGTCATCACCGGTTTGGCCAACTGCCCTTCCGAACCGAGCTGTCGTTGGTCTCGGAGCTGGGCTGCGTGTTGGCCAAGGTCGTAGCGGTTGATGTCACCGGAATAACGAGTCTGGGAGCTTGGCGCATCGGCCTTGGACCGTGACGGGCGGCTGGGGGCGTTGCCAGTCCTCAATCCCAATGGCCACCCATAGATCTCGGCTGGCAGTGGGCGGTCCAGATCCGACAACATGTTCTCGATCGGGGTCAGACCTGCCACGGATTCCGTCGAGAACGTCCAGCCGTAGGCATAGGCGCCGATCATCTTGCCATCCACGAAGACCGGGCTGCCGCTCATGCCCGCCACGACGCGAGCCACGTCCAGGCGAGGGTGACGGGTCTTGACCAGGATCAGATCCTGCTTGGGAAGGAATCCCTTGAGCACGTCGATCACTTCCACGTCGAAGCGCTCGGGTCGGGTCCCTTGAAATACGGTCAGGCCGTATCCCTTCATCCCCGTGCGAACACGCGACAGCGGCATTACGTCGGAGCGCGCTCGGGCACCCGCAGCGCGGAGCTCGGGCAAGGCCGAGGGGATGGTAACTCCCAGACCGAGCAGCACTGCCAGTAGAACGGACCAGGAAGCGCGCACGCGTGAGAGGCAAGCATAGAACAGGCTGACGAGCCGTGCTAGGAACGCTTGCGCTGGCCAGCACCTCGGCCTGGGGCCGGGGCATTTCCCGGCCGAACTCGGGAGCCTGTGGACTGGGCGCTGATGGTACTTCTGGTTCTGTTCTTCGCGGCGTGGGTGACGGTCCACGTGGCATTGTCGTACTCGGTCGGCAAACGGGGGCTCTCGGCAATGGGATGGCTGGCCCTCCTGGTGATCCCGGTGGCTCCTTGGCTTGGACTTCGCCTGGGCCTGCGCTGGCAGAGCATCACCTGGCTGGCGCTGCTGTGCCTCTATGGGGCCACCTGGGTGGGAGCCAGTTACTGAACCGTCAACCCCATCGGCTCTCAGTGACGTCGCGGCAGGTACGAGGTGCGGGCGTCAGTGCGCGCAACGGCCTGCAGGATCCAGCGGTCGCGGGCCATCCGGGCCAGATCGGGGCGATCCCCGTGACGGAACCCGACGCCTTGAACCAGGCAGGCGGTTCCATACGCAGGGTAGGCCACCCAGGCGGCGGAAAAGCCTACCCGTTTCCAGCCCCAGGGGAACATCCCATCCACCGTGTGCACGGTCACCGGCTGGCCCCTCCATTCCGTCTTCATCTCCTGGATTGGATCGAGCTCCACGGATAGAGCACGCAGTCGGGGTCGAGCCATGGTCTCGGCGCGACGCAAGCACGCGAGGCTCTCCGCCGCGCGCCCCCCATGGGACTCGACGGTGATCAGGACCGAGACCCCGTTGAAATCGGAGCCGTACTTGAATCCCACCAGGTGTTCGAAGGAACGATAGCGCACCCGTTTCCACAGCGGAGCATCGGGCAGGAACACCCGCACCTGGTCGTCCTTGTCGCGCAGCATCCCCATCGGTGAGGAGAGCAGACGCGCCAGAGCCGCGGCGTGCGGGTCCGGCGCGTCCCCACCTGGTTTTTGACGCGAAACGCTGGGCGCGCTGGGCAACACCACGTCGCTGTAGTCCCGAGCCAGCGGAGCCTTGGGGAGTGGGACCGGTACCGCCATCACCCGGGATGGAGCGGAGGAGGCGGACGCTGGGCTGGCATCGGTCGCGGAGGCATCCCCGTTGGTCTCGGCCGAACGGATCCCCGCCGAACAACCCAAAAGGATGCAGCCGAGGCTCATCGACAGGAATCGTGTTCTGCGCGACCGGATCATCGTCGGGGCGCGGTGATACCGCCCTTGTCAGATCTACGCGTCATTGGCGCCAATGTCCCGACCAAGCTAAGGCCCATGGGCCAAGGACCTAGACCTCGTGCGTGGAAAGGCGCAGCTGATTGAGATCGCGCACCCCCAGCCCCAGCTCCGACGCCGTCTCGATGTAGCGGGGCGCCCGGCCGGCGGCCCCCAGGTTGGGGCGCCCGCGCTGCTTGCGCGCCTCGTCGACCGCCATCCATCCCACCGTGTCCAGCGCCACCGGATCAGTCGCAACGTAAACGGCTCCGTGAGGCACCACCGCCTGCGGGTTCTTGTACAGGGGTCCCCCGTCACTCATCACCCGGAAGGCATCGGCGATGTGCAGCCGGACCCGACTCGTCACGATCGGATGCGCATACAGCATGGCGATCTGAGGGTTGGCGTAGTGGGCGTGATGCGCCTCCGGATTGTTGATGGTTCCGTGCGTGATGTTCTTCAGCGCCCCCGTGTACCCGCAGATCCCGTGATCCTTGACCAGTCCCATGTTGATGACCGCGGTGGCCTCGGTCAACTGCCGACAGAACTTGGTGGAGATCCCCTGGTAGATGGCGATGCTCGACATCGGGTGATCCTGGTTGTTGTGCGTGGCGATCCGGATCCCCTTGGGCAGGTCGAATTTCGGGGCTCCCACCCGGGAGGCCAAGAGGTACGTGGGATACTGCTCGAAGACGGTGATTCGCTCCGGCGCCACACCGGCCAGGATGCAGGCTTCGACGACCGGTAGGACCAGCTCGAAGGACGTGGCCATCGAGTTCCCGGCGATGCCATTGGTCTTGATGGCAACGACGTCGTCTGCATGCACGAAGCGTCTCATCGCGTCACCCAGATTGGGGGCGCCGGTCAATTCCATCAGGGCCTTCTCCAGGAGCCGACGGGCAACCTCTGGCTTGGGCCAGATCTGGTTTTTGTGCATGGCCGAGGCGAAGTCACCCTTGGCATGGGCCTTCACCACGCGACCTGGCAGGTTCAGGGGAACGAACCCCTTTGCAGGACGCGCCACAGAAGCCGGAGCGGTAGCCGCCAGGGCAGAGCGGGGACCGCCGAGCATCGCGGCCAACCCCACCAGGGCCATGCCGCCCAGGACGGAACGTCTATCACATTCGATTTCGCTCATAATGCCTCCAGCCAGTCGGCGTCGGACGAGGAATATATCCCGACCGGCTCACAGAACAAGCTTGGGGGGCTTCTGCCTGCCGGCCGTCGCCCCCGGCCACCGGCTGGCCCACGCCTGGCCGTGGCCAGGTCCCATCCCTGCGCCATTGCGTTTTTTGGCTCGTTCCCCGCTTGGCATCCGGCTTGCGAAAGGGGCTTGACGAGGGCCGGAAAGACCGGCCCGAACCCAACAAGGAGCAATGTCATGGATGCAAGCAAGATGAAGATCGTTTACGTCATCAGTGAGCGCGGCGGAAAGAACTACTGGAACCGAATCGGCGTCGCCTTCGTCAATTCGGACGGTTCGCTCAATGTCAAATTGGAAGCCATTCCAGTCAGTGGAGAGCTGCACGTGCGTGACTACGTCCCCCGCGAGGACGGCGCACTGACCACACCGGCACGCAGCAAGACCAACGGTCGGACCGAATCGACCCAAGCGCTGGGACTCTAGACCATGTCGGGATACCTCGACACCGGTGGTCCAACCAGCGACACGGGAAAAGAGCCCGTCGCCTCAGCGACGGCAACCGAACCGAGTCCGTGGCGCCCGATCCTGGTCCGAGGTTGGTTGGGGGCGGTCGCCCTTTTGGGTCTGGCGGGCATCGGCGGGCTGTCCATGGTGGCTGGCCTCGACGGTGCCCGCGCCAGCCCCCCGAGTTCGGCGACCGCCATGGTGGCCGCTCCCCCATCGGTCGCGCCCTTGGTCAAGTCCGCGACCGGCCCAACCCAGGGCGACACAACCACCGTGGCAACGGGGGCCGCCTCGGCGTCTTCCCCACCGGCACCCGGTTGCGCCGCCAGGCTGCCCGACGGACGGGTGGTGCTGAATCGTGCCACGATCGAGGATCTTCGTGCCATTCCCGGGATCGGACCCAAGCGAGCCGCGTCGATCCTGGCGTTGCGCGAACGGCTGCATCGATTCCGCAGACCCTCGGATCTGCTGCGGGTTCGCGGGATCGGTCCGAAATCGCTGTCGCGAATGCAGCCCCATTTCGTGGTCGATCCCCCGGACGGCGCAACCTGTCCAACCCCCTGACCAGCGCGGGATTGCGGCTCCGGCTCGAAGAGCCGGAGCCGCTCGCCCCGCCGTTCCTTTTGCCTAGGGCAGACCGGTTTCCAGGGCGAAGCGCTGGATCACGGCACCAACACCGGCCAGCTTCTGCTCGATGCGCTCGTATCCGCGGTCCAAATGATAGACCCGTCGGACCACGGTCTCGCCTTGAGCAACCAGCCCCGCCACGATGAGCGATGCGCTGGCGCGCAGATCGGTGGCCATGACGCTCGCCCCCTCCAGCGAAGGGACGCCCTGCACGACCGCCGTATTGTTGCGAATCTCGATGTCGGCGCCCATCCGGGCAAGCTCCGGGACGTGCATGAACCGGTTCTCGAAGATGGTTTCGGTCAACACGCTACGTCCCTCGGCCAGACACAAAAGGGCCATAATCTGGGCCTGCATGTCGGTCGGGAAACCGGGATGAGGTGCGGTGGTTACGTTGACACTCCGAATTGGTCCTCGGCGAACCACCCGGACATGTTCACCCTCGCGTTCGATGGTAAGGCCAATCTGGCGCAGTTTGGCGATCACCGGCTCCAATTCGTCGAAGGGTGCCTGCTCCAGCAGCACGTCTCCACCCGCTGCCCCCACCGCAGCCATGAACGTCCCGGCTTCGATGCGGTCCGGGATGATGGCGTGGTCGAAGGGTGAAAGCTGGTCCCGCCCCGTTACGTGGACAATGGACGTGCCGGCTCCTTCCACCCGCGCCCCCATCTTGTTCAGCACCCGGCCCAACTCCTCCACCTCCGGCTCGCGAGCGCAGTTGACCAGGGTGGTTCTGCCTTTGGCCAGAGCAGCCGCCATCATCAGGTTCTCCGTCCCGGTGACGGTCGGGATGTCGAAGACGACCTCGGCCCCGGTCAGCCGCGGCGCCTCGGCCACGACATAGCCGTGCTCGACGCTGATCCGCGCCCCCATGGCTTCCAGCCCCTTGAGGTGTTGGTCGACCGGGCGTGCCCCGATCGCACAGCCGCCGGGCAACGATACCTTGGCCCGGCCACAACGTGCCACCAGGGGCCCCAGCACCAGGACACTGGCGCGCATCTGACGGACCAGATCATAGGGGGCCTCCGGAACGACCGCCGAGCTTGCCTGTTGCACGGTCACTTCGGGGGGCTGGAGCGTCACCGGGCGGCCCAGGTGAGTCAGCAACGCGGCAGTGGTCGCAATGTCGCGCAGGTCGGGCACGTTGCGCAGTCGGCTCGGCCCATCGCTGAGGAGCGTGGCACACAGGATCGGTAGAGCCGCATTCTTGGCGCCGCCGACCCGCAGCGTCCCTTGGAGGCTCCTCCCACCCGAGATGCGAATGGCGTCCATGGATCGGTCCTCGGTACGCCGGCTGGGCTGTCGGTGCAAGGGGATAGAACCACGACGCGCCCAAACCCGAGTCCCCGGCGGCTTGGGACATCGACGACGTTTTCCTCCTGCCCCGGGCGGCGCTCTCGGGTTAGGCTGTGCGGGTATGCGTTGGCCTGAATTCGTCCTTGGGTCCCTGGCCGTGCTAACCGCTGGGGCTGCCGCGGCACAAGAACCAAGCCTCGATTTGCGCCGCCTGCGCCCCTCGACTGACGCCAACGCGTCGGTGGCTCTGGAGCCCACCACCACCCCCTCCGCCGGGAATCTCGACGCTGGCTGGCTGCTCAGTTACGGTTACCGATTGGTGACGGTCACCGACCAACGGGGCCGTGAGGTGGGCGTACCGGTCCGCCATCAACTCTCCACCGATGCGCTGTTCAGCATGGGTGTTGGAAGGCGGATTGCTCTCGGTTTGGACGTCCCCGCCATCCTGCTGCAAAAGGGTGACACGGTGGCGGCGGCCGACCTGCGCGTGCCGCACACGGCGTTGGGAGACGTGGGACTCAGCGCCAAGGCGACGCTGATCCCCCGGGGTCCCCTGGGCGGCTTTGGCCTGGCATCGATTGGGACCTTGACCCTCCCCACCGGCGACCCCACTTCCACACTGGGAGGCAACAACGTCAGTGGCGAGCTACGCTTCCTGTCCGAGCTGGATCTGTTGCTGGCCAGCGTACGGGCCAGCGCTGGCGTCCATCTGGTGAGTCGAAAGAGAACCTTCCTCGGGGATCGCTTCGGGCACGAGCTTCCCTGGGCCGTGGGCCTCGTCCTGCGCCCCCAGGCTCTTGGCTGGGATCCCAAGGGGCACTGGCAGTGGTTCCTGGAAGGCCGAGGCGCCCTGGCCATCACCCCCCGATTCGGTGCGGCCCATGCTTCACCAGCGGCGCTGGGACTGGGGGCTCGCCAGCGAATCGGAAAGGACTGGTCGTGGTTGATGGGAGTGGAGGCTCCACTCGACGGTGCGGTGGGGGTGCCCAGCCTGCGCGCCGTCCTGGGCGTCAGCTGGGCGCCGCGATTCGAGGACGCGGACGATGACGGGATCCCCGACGACGCCGACGACTGTCCCGAGGAGATGCCCGAGGATCGCGATGGCATCGAGGACGATGACGGGTGTCCTGAAGATGACGTGGACGGGGATGGTCTGTCCGACGCAGCCGACGGCTGTCCGTTGGAGGCGGAGGATCTCGACGCCTATCGCGACCAGGACGGTTGCCCCGATCCGGACAACGACGGCGACCAGATCCCCGATGCGCAGGATGCGTGCCCTGACCAGCCGGGGCAGCCGTCCAAGTCCAAGGCCCATCGTGGCTGCGTCATCGGCGACTCGGATTCCGATGGCATCCCGGATGACCGGGATCTGTGCCCCAACCGTCCCGAGGATCAGGACGGCCACCATGACGACGACGGCTGTCCCGATCCGGACAACGACGGAGATGGGGTACTGGACACGGTTGACGACTGCCCGAAGAAGCGGGGCGTGGCTCGGCCGGTGCCGGGTTTGAACGGTTGCCCCGATCCGGACCGGGACGCGGACACCTATTTTGGAACACACCAGGATGCCTTCGCTCTGGGGACGTGGCTCACCGAAGCCGCCGAATCCGAACCCGGACCGCGCGACCGCTGTCCGGACGAGGCTGAAGACTTCGACGGCGACCGGGACGAGGATGGATGTCCCGATCCCAGTCGACCTGGCATGAGGGACGAGCCGTTGTTGCGGGTGGAGCTCTCCGGTAACCAGGGCAGCGTGCGCTTCTTGAAGCCACCGCGGACCGAGGGAGCCATGGCATTCCCGCTGCCGCCGGGACCCTCCATGGTATGGCGCGCCCTGGGGCGTGAGCTGAAGTTCCATCCAGACTGGACCGCCTTTGTCGGCGTGCGCCCCAAGGGCACGGCCGATGGCGCCGCGGAGCAGGCCTTGCAGGATGCCAACACCCTGGTCGACCTCTTGCGGCGACTGGCCATGCGGGACAACGCCGCCACGGCGGTCAGTTTCGCCGCCGTCGCCGAAGCGCCCGGCGCCAACGCATCGGGGATCGGTGTGGCCATCCAGCTCGGGGCTCGACGCAAGAGCCCCCCACCGCGCAACCCACCCACACCGCCCCCTGCTTCCCCCGGTAAAGCTCCAACCCCAACCCCATGAGTCGACCGCACCGCCGTCCTGCGCTGGGCAAACCGGCTGGGCCGTCGCGGCGTCGCTACCTGGCCGCCTGGGCCGTCTTGTTGGCGATCCAGACGGCGAGGGCCGAAAAGGCCGAGCATCACCCAGAACCCGTCGCCACGGTCTTGGAGCGAAGGTTGTCCAGCGACGCCGTGTCGGATCGTGTGGCAGCCTACGCGATCCTGGCTCGACAGGAGGGCTCGGAGGGCCTGCTTCGTCTGGCCTCGCTGGACCGGACGAAGCTCGCGGAACGCTCGGGGCGAGAACAGTTGGCCCTGGTCAGGGCCCTGTTGCCGCGGGCTGGCCACCCCCAAGCTGCCAAGCTTTTGTTCTGGCTCTCTGCGCAGCTGGAGGCCCACAATACCCCTTCGGATCCGTGGCGAGGGATGGCGTTGCAGATGTCGCTGTTGGGCTTGGCCGCGGCCAGGACACCCGAGTCCTTCGGTTACCTGGTGCGAAGCCTGGGCCTGGACGGATCAAGGGGTGAGGCCGCCGGACTCGCTCTGTTGGCTCACCCGCCACGACCCTGGACGAGGTTGCTCGACAACTCCGTGCCGCGCAGCGCCAACTGGGCAACCGTGATGGGTCGTCTGGGCAACCGCGAGGCCATCGGCCCCCTCGAGGCTCTGGTCGTCCACGGCACCCCGGAACAGCGCCTGGCTGCCGCCCGGGCTCTCATCGAGCTTTCAGACCCGGCGATCCTTGCGGTACTTCGTCATTGGCATGATGATCCGGGCGCAGCCCCGGAACTGCGCGAGCTCTGGCACGCTCGCCAAGCGCAGCCCAACCCGAGCCCCCGTCGGTGGCTGCATCGCCTGGTCGATCCCCAGAGTGTCGGGCCAGCGGTCGAGGCGTTGGCCGAAGCGGCAACCTTCATCCGGGAGCCCATCGTCTTGGAGGCGAGTCGTTCTGCCGGACTTCGCTCAACCAGCCTCCGGGTGCTGGCCCTGCGGGCGCTGACCGATCAGGCGTTGACCAGGGCTGAGCTGGGCGTCGCAGAGAAGGGGTTGTCCTCGACGCGACCCAGCGAGCGGTGGGCTGCAGCGGTGTCCATCACCCGCTCGGACCCTTCGCGCTGGTACGAGCTGCTGCGGAGCACCGACGCGAACATCCGAAACGGCGCCACGGTGGTTCTGCCCTTGGCCCCTCTGCCCGAGGCTGTCCTGGATTGGGTCGTGCCCCGTCTGGTGGGATCGCGATCCGATCGGGACCGAGAGCGGCTCTGCGGCGCCTTGGTCCACCCAAACCTGGCCGATCGGATCCCTCTGGAGGCTCTGTTGAACTGGGCGCAAGGGAGCTCCGCCTGTGCCCCCGCGGCGGGACTGGCCCTGGGGACACGCGACACACCATCCCTGCGCCCCGTCTTGCGCACGCTCCTGACCGCATCCCACCCGCTGCTGCGGGCAGCAGTGGCCATCGGCCTGGGCCGGAGCCGTGAGCCGTCGGTGGTGGGTTGGTTGCGGGAACACTACGAGCAGGAGCCCGATCCCCGGGTGCGGCTCGCCCTGATCGATGCCCTGTCGCGGCACGATCATCCCTCGGCGCGCGATGCGTTGGCACTCGCCTCCCTTTTCGACCCCCATGCCTTGGTTCGCCAGCGGGCCAAGAACGGCCGCCAACGCCTGGCCTGTCCCGATTTCAGTCATGACCCCTTCGGCCTTTTGTGCTTGGAAGATCCGGGCGCGCCGCGCTCCTCGGGACCGGGTCGGCGGCGGCCCCGGCTGATGCGCCTGGAAGTGGAGGATTTGCCCCAGGGGCAGGGCGACCGGCTCATGCTCATCGTGGGGCTGCAAGGCCTTGCCCTACCGACCTTCGCTGATCCGGAAGGGATCCTGCTCTCGCCGGCGGCGGGCACGGAGGGGATTGGTATTGTGCCGTGGACTGGCGATTAGGCTGCTGTTAGGCTGACGCGTCGTGAGTCCGAAAAAGGCACCACCTGCCCCCGAGACCCCGGAGCCAGAGGTCAAGAGCTTCGAGGTGTTGGTGCGTGAGCTGGGAACCATCGTGGAACGATTGGAGCAGGGTGATCTGCCGCTGGAGGACTCGCTCGATCTGTTCGAGCGTGGGGTGAAACTCTCGCGCGAGGCGCAGGAGCGCCTGGACGCCGCGGAACGAAGGGTCGAGGAGTTGCTCGGGTTCGACGAGAACGGTCGCCCCGTAACCCAACCCGTCGATCTTGATTAGCTGGAGCGGCCCCGGCGGGCAAGGCGCGTCAGCTGCATGAGCTCGAGCGGGGTCGCTTCGCCCAATTCCGAGGCCAACTCGATCTGACCTCGGAGCGACGCCAAGAACAGCTGGTTGATCGTCGCCCCGGCGGCCCGGGCGATGCTCAGCTGCCGCCTGACCGTCTCGACGTCACCGCGACGCACGGGACCGGTCAGGGCCTCGGGGAGCCCTTGCTGAGCCAGGTTCCGGGCCACCGAGCCCAGAAGGCTGGCCAGCATCGGCGTGGTCCGACGTGAGGAAATCCCCGCCTGGCGAAGGAGGCACCGGGCACCCGCGGCCAACGCCACCGCGCCGTTCGCCATCAATGCCGCAGCGAAATGATAGTCCGCGCTCCGTATACCACGACCCGAAATGAACCCGACACCCAGAGGGCCGAACACCTGCCGGAGCCGACGGCGTGCCACGGGGGTTCCGTCAACGAGGCAGAACGCCCCCTCGAAACAGCGAGGCTCCGAGGCTTGGGTCACGCTGAGAAAGGGGTGGATCCGTCCGATACCCGCACAGTGGTCGCGAAGCCCCGAAAGCAACTCCGGACCCGCGGCACCAGCCAGGTGAGCCACGACGGTGAAGTCCCGTACGCGTCCCGAACGAGCCAAAATCCCTGCCGCCTCGGGCAATATCCGATCCCTGACACACAGAAGCAACAGATCCGCGTCGAAGGGAGCAGAAGGCATGCCCGAGCGCCAGGCGCGAAGACTGACCTGGTGAGGCGTGTGGCGGAGCGTCCGCGCCAGGGCCTGCCCCATCTGGCCCTTGCCCAACAGGGTCACCCTCAACGATAAAGGCCGCATCGATCGATGGCCTTTAGCACTGACCCAACCAAGGACTCGCGGACCCACGGGGGACGCGCCCCTGGCGAGGAGGTGGCAAGCGCCGCTCGGAGCCGAGACGAGGATATGTCGGGGAGCACGGGAAGCGGCGCCTCCGGAGCTGGGTAGCCATGCCGACCCAGCACCAAAAGCGGAGCCAACGCTCTGACCTCGTCGAAAGCTCGCCACTGCCCCGTCTCCTTGAGCACGTCGGACCCGATGACCAGGCGTAACTGCCAATCGGGGTGTTCCTGCTGCAACGCCCTGAGTGTGTCGAGCGTGTAGTTGGGGTGAGGCAATTCCGACTCGATGGGGCTCACCTGTACGCCACCCAGTCGGGCAAAGGCCAGTTGGCAAAGGGACAGCCGATCGGCAAAGGGCAAAAGCGGTTTGGCGAAGGCGTGCTCGAAGACGGGAACCACCAACACTCGGTCGAACCCGGCCACCGCCAACAGATAGGCGGCAGCCAACACGTGCCCGACGTGGGGGGGATCGAAGCTGCCACCGTAGAATGCCACGTTCATTCGTCGACCAGAGTCCCGAAGAGTCCCAACCCCGC
Source organism: uncultured Polyangiaceae bacterium (assembly GCA_964648165.1). Taxonomy (GTDB): domain Bacteria; phylum Myxococcota_A; class Polyangia; order Polyangiales; family Polyangiaceae; genus FEN-1139. The sequence goes on from CAZYKT010000003.1 coordinate 54,882, forward strand.
CGTCACGTACAGGACGTCGAACGACCCCAACAACAACAGGTAGTCGGACAGCCCGGCCAGCTCGGTTCCAGCCAGGAGCTCCCGGGTGGCCACCGCCGCCGTCAGCAGGGAGGGGAGCAACAAGGGGAACAAGACGATAGCCAATACCATGTCCCTGACCCGGGTCCTGACCGTCATCGCACCAAACAAGGTGCCAGCCGCCGCAATGCCCAGGGTGGCCAGCACGACGAGGATGACCAGAGGTCCCGCCACTTTAAGCAGATCGAGTCCGTAGAGCAACGCGGTGAGGGGAAAGACGACCCCCTCCACGATGATCAGGAACACGACCAAGCCCAAACACTTGCCCAGGAACAGAGCGCTCCTGGCCACGGGGGTGGCCAGCAATGCGTCGAAGGCTCCGTCCTCTCGTTCCCCGTGCCAGCTGCGCGACAGGGCGAGGATCGCGGAAAAGGCCAGGGTCAGCCACAGGGTCCCTGCTGCAGCCACAGGGCGACTGGAGCTCCCTCCCTGGTGGAGCAGCGAGCCCAGAACCACCACGAGCACCGCGAAGAACGCGCTGACCAACGTCACCTCCCCGGTGCGGGCCTCGATTCGCAGATCCTTCTCGAGGATGACCAGGGCCTGCCGCCAGAAGGACGGGATGGAGTCTGGCCGGCCAGAAACCACAGAAGCAGCCACCCCGACATGGTAGACGCGTCCGGCCCGGGGAACCAGCCCCTCCGACTTGAACCCATACCTCTCGGCAGGACGACCCGCGTGGGCTAGGCTGAGTTGTCCCATGGAATCAGTTCGCCTCGTCCACGAGTTTGCCTGCAGTCCCAAGACTTTCTGGGAGTACGTCTTCTTCGACGACGCGTTCAATCAGCGGCTGTTCGTCGAGCACCTGAGGTTCTCGGATTGGAAGGTCGTGGAACGCAGGGATACCAACGAGGCCATCGACCGAACGCTCCAGGTCGTCCCCAAGGTACAGGACATCCCAGGACCCCTGAAATCCCTGGTGGGAGAGGGTCTCGGCTATCGAGAGCTGGGGCATTTCGACCGGAACACCGAGGTGTACACGGTAAGAATCATTCCGACTCAGTTGGCCGATCGACTCACTATCAAGGGCGAGATCCACTGCGAACCAGCCGGCGCGGGGTGCTGCCGTCGTGTCTTTCAACTGGAGGTTGCCGCCCGCGTCTTCGGTGTCGGGGGGATCCTGGAGCGCCGAATCGTCTCCGATCTCAGGACGAGCCTCGAACAAGGGGCAGCCTTCATCGCCCAACACCTCAAGGACCGAGGGCGCGAAGCAACCTGACCGGGTGCGCCCATCCCCCCGAGACCCCGCTTGGCGCTACTTGACCGCAGCCTTGGCCTTCTGAGCCAAGGACTTTTGCAGATCGAGCAACCGCGGCAGCGGGAAAGACTCCAGGCGGCTGCGCCAGCCCTGGTCCTTGGCGCGCTTGCTGAGCTCCAGGATGGCGTCGATGAGCTTGGTTCGGCTACCGAACCGGTCCTTGGCCATCGTGAGATGCTCGTGCAAACGCAAAAGCTTACCGTTCGAGATACGTTCCAAGCCCTTGGTCTTGCTGACCCGGTCGAGCCAGAGTTCCGGGGTTGCCAGAGCTCGCACCGCAGCAATCAGCTGCTCCTTGGACTGGAATTGGTCTTTTACCGCGTTCAGCGGCGTCTTCTTCATCGGAGATCTCCCAGCCTACTTCGCCGGCGGAATCGAGAGGGCGCCTCGTTTAGCAGTGTCGCTCGGCCCGCGCAACCAGAGGGACGACCGGCCCTTGGGCCCGCGCCGTCCAGGCCGGCTCTGGTTCCGCCCGACGAGCCACCGTGCTACGCGCCCGGTGCCAATGATCGCACCACGGGTCCGTTTTGCCCCCTCTCCGAGCGGCTACCTCCACATCGGAGGCGCCCGAACCGCCCTGTTCAACTGGCTGTATGCCAGGAAGAACCATGGAACCTTCGTCCTGCGCGTCGAGGACACCGACCAGGAACGCAGCAGCCTGGACAGTGTGCGAGCCATACTGGATGCCCTGACTTGGCTGGGGCTCGACTGGGACGAGGGACCCGAGGTGGGCGGCGAATATGGACCGTATTTTCAGAGTGAGCGCAAGGCCGGTTACCGAGAAGCGGTGGAGCGACTGATTCAGGAGGGGAAAGCCTATCGCTGCTACTGCTCCAAGGAGGAGCTGGACGCCCAACGGCAGGCCTTGAAGCAAAGCGATCCGAAGGCGCAATTCACCTACCCGGGCACCTGCCGGGACAAGCCCGACGATCCCAGTCGGCCCCACGTGGTGCGACTGAAAACCTCCAAGGAGGGGTCAGTCGATTTCGAAGACGAGGTCTTCGGCCTGATCAGCACCCCCAACAAGGAGCTCCAGGACTTCGTGTTGGTGCGCCGAGACGGGTTCCCTCTGTACAACCTGGCCGCGGTGGTGGACGACCATGCGATGGGCATCACCCTGGTGGCGCGGGGTCGCGATCACATCGGCAACACGCCCCAGCAGATCTTGCTTTACCGTGCCTTCGGCTGGGAGCCCCCGGCCTTCGCTCATCTGCCCATGATCCTCAATCCGAACGGTGAGAAGCTGAGCAAGCGGCACGCGGCGGTTGGGGTCGGAGATTATCGGGAACGAGGCTACTCTCCGATGGGCGTACTGAATTATTTGGTTCGCTTCGGTTGGTCCCACGGAGACCAGGAAATCTTCGGCCGAAGTGAGCTAGTCGACGCCTTTTGTTTCGACCACGTCAACAAGAGTGACGGCAAGTTCGACCAGAAGAAGTTCGCCGACGTCGCTTTCGAGCACCTCAAACGGCCGGAGCTGACGCCCGCCGAGGATTACGTCCGTCAGACGCTGCCCTTCCTTCTAGCCCGGGGTTTGACCGAGGTCGACCGCAATGTCCTTCATGCAGCGGTCCCCCTGATCCGTGAGCGAGCTCGCACCTTCGCGGATGCTGCCGTCGCGGTGGACTATTTCCTACGGGAGGTCCCGGAGGTCGATGCGGCAGCCGTTGCCAAGTACCTATCGGGAACTGCCCTGGGCCTGCTCCAACGCACGCGGCACGTTCTGGCAGAGGCACCGCAGTGGCAGGCCCCCGCACTGGAGGAGAGCCTGCGCGCTTTCGCAGACGCACAGGGCATCCCCATGAAGGACCTGGCACAACCCCTGAGGGTCGCCTTGACCGGCAGAAGCGCGAGCCCCCCCCTGTTCGAGGTGATGCAGGTCCTGGGGCGTGAGCGTTCCCTGGATCGGCTGGAGCGGACTCTGGCGCGGGTACCCTAGGCGCCATGAGCCTCTGGTCTGGCAGTTGGCTGCCCTGGATGGCACTGGCAGCATCCGACGGACCCTCGCCCCGACTCCCCGTCGAACGCCTGGTGGTTCCCTCGGCATTCGATGCCTTCTTGCAGCAGCCCAGCATCAAGGCGCTGCTGCCGGTGCCCATCCTCTGCGCGATCGCACCCGTCATCTGGTGGTTCTTCCGCGACACTTGGAAAAGGCTGGACGAGGACGCGACGGACTACCGCGCCCAGCTCGTACAGACTGATCGCTTCGATCCGCGCCCCTTGGTCTGCCTCGCCCTGGTCGCGGTCGTGTTGACCCTGCAGGAATACTACGGGGGGCGCACCTTCTACGATGACGTCTGGCATCCTTGGCTGGAGGCGAGACAGGCTGCGGGCTGGAGCTTCATCCAGCTTGCGCGCTACGACGAACTGTACGGATACGCCTGGTGGGTGATGGCGCGCCTCTTGGGCTACGTGGCCATCCCCTTCCCCGTCTACAAGCTGCTGTTCCCCAAGGACAGTCTGCTCGATCTGGGTCTGAGGATCCGGGGGTTCTCTCGCCACCTCGGGATCTACGCGGTGTGCCTGGGGGTGGTGCTGCCGGCCATGCTGCTGGTGGCAAGCCAACCCGATTTTGGCACCTACTATCCCTTCTACAAGCATTGCTCGCGCAGTGGCTGGGATTGGCTGCTGTGGGAACTGATGTATTCGGCTCAGTTCTTCGGACTCGAGATGTTCTTCCGTGGATTCATCGTGGGTGTATTGCGTCGGAGCATGGGCACTTCGGCCATCTTCGCCATGGCCGTGCCCTACTGCATGATCCACTATGGTAAGCCCTACCTCGAGGTCCATGGCGCCATCGTGGCGGGCGTGGTGCTGGGATCCCTGGCAGCCAGGACGCGCAGCATCTACGCTGGGTTCCTGGTGCACGTGACGGTGGCTTGGTCGATGGACATCCTGGCCCTTTATCATCGCAACGCCCTACCCACCGTCTTCTGGCCCGGCTGAGCTGGCACATGCCGCGCCGCGTGCAGCCCGCGCCGCACCGGAGCCGGGGGTGTTGGCGCGCCCCGAGTCTGGGGGCCGGGCCCCGATCCATGGGCCAATCCGGGCCCTATCGGCGCCGCGTCGGCACACGGCGCCATCACCGAGCCCACGGCACCCTGGTGCGTTTGCGCTGGCCCGTGGCAAACTCGCCCCCCTCGCCCCCCTCGCCCCCCATTAGGACCCGTCCCGGGTGTAAAGAACAAGTGGTGCCTTCCAAGAATCGTTCCTGGTCCCCCGAGCGAAGCTCCCAACTCTATCAGGTGCAGGGCTGGGGTAGCGACTATTTCTGTGTCACTGACTCCGGACACGTGATGGTGCGCCCCGATCCCCGACAGGATCTCAGCGTCGATCTGTACGAGCTGGTTGGCGATCTGACCGGTCGCGGTCTGGACCTGCCCCTGTTGATTCGCTTCTCCGACATCGTGGCTGACCGGATCCGGCGTATCAACGAGTGTTTCCGGCGCGCCATCGGGGAGTACGAGTACGGAGGGACCTATCGCGGCGTCTTCCCGGTCAAGGTGAACCAGCAACGGCACCTCGTGGAGGAGGTGGTCGAGGCGGGTCGCCCCTGGCAATTCGGGCTGGAGGCAGGCTCCAAGCCGGAGCTTCTGATCGCTCTTTCTGCCATGCACGACACGGGTGGCCTCATCATCTGCAACGGCTACAAGGATTTGAAATACATCGAGACCGCCCTGGTCGCTCAGCAGTTCGACAAGACGGTGATCGTCGTTCTGGAACGGATCGAGGAACTCGATCTGGTGTTCAAGGCCTCCGAGCGGTTGGGGATAGCTCCGCTGCTGGGCGTGCGCGCCAAGTTGACCGCCAAGGGGGTGGGACGTTGGGCGGATTCCGCTGGGGAGCGCGCCAAGTTTGGCTTGACCACCGCGGAGATCGTCTACGTCCTGGATCGCCTGGGCGAACGGAAGATGCTGGACTGCCTGCAGCTCTTGCATTTCCACATTGGCAGCCAGATCTCCAGCATCATCCCCATCAAGAACGCGATGCAGGAGGCTTCCAACATCTACGTCGAGATCGCCAAGATGGGCGCCAAGATGGGGTACCTGGACGTCGGCGGCGGGTTGGCCATCGACTACGATGGCTCCAAGACCGATTTCCACGCCTCCCGCAACTACACGCTCCACGAGTATGCAGCCGACGTGGTGGCTCACATCCAGACGGCCTGTGCGAAGGCCAACGTGATGCCTCCCACCATCGTTAGCGAGAGTGGAAGGGCGATCGCTGCTCACCACTCGGTGTTGGTCGTCGAGGTCGTGGGGGTGAGCGAGGTTCGTTACGGGGAGCCCACGGAGCCAGATCGCGAGAGCAACCGGCTCCTGCGTGATCTCTACGACACCTACCAGGGCATCGTGCCGAAGAACGTGCAGGAGTCCTGGCACGATGCCAACCAGGCCAAGGAGGAAGCACAGAGCCTGTTCAAGTACGGCTATTTGGGACTGAGGGAGAGGGCGCAGGCCGAGAGACTGTACTGGCACTGCTGCGAAAAGCTCCAGTCAACCCTCACCCGGATGAAGCAGATCCCGGAGGAGCTCCAGCACCTGGAGGGGACGCTGAGCGCCATCTACTACTGCAACTTCAGCGTCTTCCAGTCGGCGCCCGATGTATGGGCTATCGACCAGCTGTTCCCCGTCATGCCCATTCACCGGCTGGAGGAGGAGCCTTCAATCAACGCCCGTCTGGCCGATGTGACCTGCGACAGCGATGGGATGATTGACCATTTCATCGACGTGGAGGACGAAAAGCAGACCCTCTGTCTTCATTCCTACGACTCCAACCAGCCCTACTATCTGGGGATGTTTCTGACCGGGGCCTACCAGGAGATCCTGGGTGACATGCACAATCTGTTCGGCGACACCAACGCCGTCCACGTCAAGCTCACCGAGGACGGCTACACCGTCCAGCACGTAGTCAAGGGCGACAGCGTCTCCCAAGTACTGCGCTACGTCGGATACAACCCGGAAAGCATGGTGGAGGCCGTGCGACACCAGACCGAACGCGCCGTGGCCGGTGGCAAGCTCACCAACCAACAGGTCAAGACCCTGATGCAGCATTACGAGGAGTCCCTGCGCGGGTACACGTACCTGACCAGCGACGAGTAGTCGGAGTCGATGACAACGCCACGGGTCTTCGTTTCACGGGATGGCAACGGTGGGGAATACGGCCCACCCTGCCTGGCGTTGGAATTCGGGTCCCACCCGAGCTAGACTAAGCAGGATCCATGGCAGTTTCTCCCCAACCGGCTCGCTCTTGGCTGCTCCGGCGGGCCTTTTGGGGGACTCTGGTGTGGGCAGTGCCTCTGGTGGCTCGTGCCGACATCGTGCGAACGGTCGACTCAAACGGCGTGGTGACCCTCACCAGCCAACGGCCTGGGAAACCGCCGTCCGCTGCGTCGCCCCAAACCAATGCCAGCACCGGGGGACTATCCCAGCCGGGGCGCTTCGATAGCATCATCCGACAGGCCGCCGCTCTCTACCAGATCCCGGAGGAGTTGGTGCGCGCGGTCATCTCGGTGGAGAGCGGTTTCGATCCGCAAGCCGTATCCCCTGCCAACGCCAGGGGTCTGATGCAGCTCATCCCCTCCACCGCAGCGCGCATGCAGGTCGATGACGTGTTCGATCCCCGTCAGAACATCTTCGGGGGAGTGCGCTATCTGAGGATCCTCGCCAATCTGTATAATGGTGATTTGGTCTTGACCGTCGCAGCCTACAACGCGGGCGAGGGTGCGGTGATGCGACACGGCGGTATCCCCCCCTACGCGGAGACCCGCGAATACGTAACGCGCGTGGTCTCCCTGTACCGCCAGCTCAAGGCCAATCGGGAGCGCTGATTCCGGAACGAAGCTCTGCCATCGGGGATCCTGCCTATGCCCGCCACCTCGGAACACTGGGTCAAAGAGCTGCACTCCCTGGAGGGGCTGGCCGCGCTCACCACCGTGGTCCTGATCCTCCTGTCGTTGGTGGTCCTGCCCCGCCACGACAGAAGGGAGCTGAAGCTCCCGGCCTGGTGCCTGGTGTTGCATGTCCTGCTCAAGGTGCTGGAGCGAGCCCATCCGTTGCCGGGCGATCTGGGGCGAGTCGCCTTCGCTCTGGCCATCGTGCTGCTCTTGGTGGCCTTGGTGCGGGTTGGCTTCTTGCTGGTTGTCGACTGGCTGATTGGGCAGTGGATCGCTCACCCCATGCCCCGAATCTTCCGGGACATCCTGCAGGGTGTGATCTCGGTCGTGGCCCTCATGGTGGTCTTCCGGGCGCTGGGGGTGGATCTGGGTTCCATCCTGACCACCTCAGCCATCCTGACTGCGGTCATCGGTCTTAGCCTGCAGGAGACGCTGGGCAACCTCTTCGCAGGTCTGGCAGTTCATATGGAGCGCCCCTTCGAGGTGGGGGATTGGGTCCAGGTGGGCAACGAATCCAAACCCACCATCGGCCGCGTCGTCGAGATCAACTGGCGAGCGACGAAAATGGTGACCACCGACCGTGTATCGATCGTGGTCCCCAACGGGCTCATTGCCCGCTCCGGGATCCAGAACCTGAGTCGTCCTTCACCGGTTGCCCGTTTCACCGTCAGCTTTCAGGGGCCCTACGAGGTACCTCCCAACCGGATCGAGGGCGTCGTACTGGAGGCTCTGCGTGGCTGTCCCGACGTGTTGCCGGAGCCCGCCACCAAGGTCTGGACCGCTGGCTTTGCCGACAGCGGGATCGACTATCAGGTTGCCTATTACATGGATAACTTCCAGATCAAGCGGGACATCGAATCGGAGATTCGGACCCGCATCTGGTACGCGCTGAACCGAGCCAACATCTCGATTCCCTTCCCGGTTCGGGACGTACGGATCGAGACCCCATCCGCAGAAGCCGCCGAAGCCACGCGAACCGCGGAATCCTGCACCCGCGAGGCCCTATTGGGCAACATCGAGCTGCTCGAGCCTGCGCCACCCGAAGCGATGAGGGAGTTGGCGAGCCGAGCCAGGCTGTTGCGCTACGCAGCGCGCGAAGCCATCGTGGTCGAGGGAGACGCCGGGAACGAGCTGTTCATCCTGGCCGAAGGGCAGGCAGCCGTCGAGGCAGAATCGACACCGGGGGAACACGTGGACCTGGCTCGTCTCGGGCCAGGTCAGGTCTTCGGCGAGCTCAGTCTGTTGGGCGGGGTCCGCAAGGCGACCGTGCGAGCCAAGACGGAGTGCCAGGTATTGCGGCTTGGGTTCGCCGATCTCAACCAGGTGATAAGCTCCTACCCGGGACTAGCCGCTCAGTTGATCGACCGGATCACGGCGCGACAGCAGAGCATGGCCCCAGCTCCCACCCGGAATGGGACGGACCTCGATCCTTCGGCCGACTTGAAAAACGCCTGGATGGACCGCATTCGGCGGCTGTTCTCGTCGTCCTAGGGCCGCCCCACTATCCCTCTTTGACGGGTCGACTCCGACGGCTGCGTGCCCGTTTGACTGGCTGCGTCGTTTCACTGCCTTCAACCGTGTCTGAGCGCGGGCGACCCTTCGGGGATTTCGCTGGTTCGTATGCACCAAGGGCGTCCGCCAGTTCCTTGGCCACGAGCCGCCTGAGCTCGGGGGGCCCAACCACCACGGCCCGATGGCCCCATTCCAGAACCCAGTTGGCGACGGGGCCCAGATCGCCGATGGTCAGGGTGAGGCGGACTCCCCCCCCGGGCAAGGAGGCCAGCCGTTGTGAGGCGTGCACCTTCCTCATTCGCATGACCTCGGCCGCCTCGGCGTCGAAGTCGACCATGACCCGGTGCCGTCCCTCCGAGTGCCAAATCCCGAATTCCCCTTGGAAATAGTCGTCGACGTCAAAGTCCTCGGGGAGTTCGAACCGCTCCGTCGTGGAGCATTGGGTGTCGCTCATCCGGTCCAGCAAAAAAACTCGGACTTTGCCGCGCTCCATGTCGTGTCCCACCGCATGGATGGCGTCGCGGTGCAGAACCAGCGCGTAGGGGAGCACCGTGCAGGGTTCGTCCTTGGCCTGGCCCGGGCCCCGGTACCTCATCCGTAGCGGGCGCAGATCGGCGACCGCCTGGAATAGGTCGTCCAGCTCCTCGGCCTTGCCCTCGTAGAGTTTGGGGGCAAAGGGCAAGTATAGGAACCGCTCCTCGAGACGGGCGTCGGCGAGCCCCGCGTTGGGGCCCCGTCCGGGTCGCTGCGCCAAGCCCAACAATTTCTGCACGGCCAGGGCGATCTCCTCGTACAACGCCGTTCCCTTCAAGGGATCGAACAGACGCCGTGCCGCCAACAGCGCGACAATCTGGGTTCGGCGCAGCTCGACCTTGCGCGGCATGTCACGACCGGAAATGCTCCAGTTCACACGCCCACCACCGCTCACCCGCTGCGCCAGCAGATCGTATTCGCGTCCCACCTCCTTGAGATAACGGCGGGCGGTGCGGGGGCTGACGTGCAAGGACGAAGCCAGGCGGTAGATGTTGAGACCCTTGGGGTGCCGTTCCAAGAGGTCGCGAAGGTGATCGAGCCGGCGGTGCTGGGTGAAGCTACCACGAGGGCGTCCACGGGAGGCCTTCATGGCAAGACTTATACGCCAGCGCAGCGACCCGGACTATGGGTACGCTCTGGGCTGGTGTAGGCTGAGGGGCCATGACCCAACCAGTCGCCCTGCTCGTGCACAAACGGGATGGCCTGTCCCACGCGCCAGAACAGATCCAAGAGCTCGTACAGGCCTTCCTGGCTGGCAAGCTCACCGACTATCAGATGAGCGCCTGGCTCATGGCAGCGTGGATCCGAGGCCTCGACGAGACTGAGACGTCGGCCCTGACCGATGCCATGTTGCGCTCGGGGACGATCCTGACCCATCGGGGCTGCCGAGGTCCGCTGGTGGACAAACACTCGACCGGAGGGGTCGGCGACAAGATCAGCCTTTGCCTGGCTCCGTTGGTGGCTGCGTGCGGCGCCAGCGTCCCCATGATCGCGGGGCGAGGCCTGGGTCACACGGGAGGCACGTTGGACAAGTTGGAGGCGATCTCGGGCTACCAGACCCGCCTGTCCACGCGACGATTCCAGCAGCTGGTCCGTCAGCTCGGGGTGTCCATCATCGGTCAGACCGCAGAGCTGGCCCCTGCCGACCGACGGATCTACTCACTGCGTGACGTGACCGGGACCGTCGAGTCGATTCCGCTCATCACCGCCAGCATCCTGTCCAAGAAACTGGCGGCGGGCGTCCAGGGATTGGTACTGGACGTCAAGGTAGGCAGCGGCGCCTTCATGCGCACCCAGGCACAGGCCCGCCGCCTCGCGGACAGCCTGATTTCCGTCGGACAGCGCTCAGGCATGAAGATGGTGGCGCTACTCACCGACATGAACGTGCCGCTGGGGCGGACCATCGGGAACGCTCTGGAAACCCGCGAAGCCATCCAGGTGCTAAGGAATGAAGGTCCGCCTGACGTGCGCGAGCTGACCTTGGCGCTCGGCGCCGAGATGCTGGTGCTCGGCAGGTTGGCTCCGTCGCTGGGCCGCGCCAGGCGAATGCTAGAGCGCGCCCTGGCGGACGGATCCGCCTACGCGAAATGGGTCAAGATGGTGGCTGCCCATGGGGGCGACACGGCCATGGTGGAACACCCGGAACGACTGCCCCACACCCGACAGCGCGTTCCGGTCACCGCTTCGAAGACCGGCTGGATCCACGGTATCGAGCCGCGTGTCCTTGCCTGGGTGGCGCTGGAGATGGGGGCGGGTCGAATCCGTGCCGAGGATCCCATCGACCCAGCCGTGGGGATCGAACTATCAGCGATGGTTGGTGAGCGAGTGGAAAAGGGACAGCCGCTCGCCTACTTGCACATCAACCACCCGAGCAAGGCCAAGCCGCTGGTCCCCAGGGTCCAGGCGGCCTTCTCGCTGGGAGCGCGCCGCCCCCAACCGCGCACCCTGATACTGGAGCGGCGCGAAGCCAAGCAACCCAGGGCGCGCGTCCGATAGCCCAGCCAAAGCCCGTTCGACGTTGGGGCGGATCAGGCCCAGCTTCTGGTTGGCGCGGCGCAACCACGACCGGACGCGCCCCGACGCGTGCCAGCCCATTGGCCAACCCATTATCCCTGGGGAACGGCCACGCATGGGGAACAAAAGATGAACCACCCAAGGCCCATGCGGCAACCTGGTTCTGCATGAAGGGATCCCGACAACGGTTCTTGGCTCAACCTGACCCCGACTCGATCTTCTCACGCACCACTCTGTCGGTGGCGTTGCTTGCCTCTGCTTTGGCGCTGGCCTGCGCGAGTGACGAGGACACAACCGACAACTCCTCCGCGGAGCTTGGTGGCGCGTCCCAGGGGGGAGCCAGCGCTTCTACGGGTGGTGCCAACCCAGGCGGGACGTCGACTGTGGGAGGGGCGACTCCGGGAAGCGGTGGTCACTCGTTGGGCGGTGCGTCGCCGGGACGAGGCGGGGCCGGGGTCGGAGGAGCCGCCGGGAGTGGAGGCACAAGCCTCGGCGGTGCCGGCTTGGGGGGTGCGGCATCGGGCGGCACGGGCAACGGTGGCTCGAGCCGCGGCGGGGCGAGCAGCGGCGGCACGGCATCGGGCGGGATCGGTATGGGCGGCGCGAGTAGCGGCGGCGCGGAATCGGGTGGAACCGCCAACGGTGGTACGGGCTTGGGCGGAGCTCCCACCGACGGGGGAACGCAGGCCGGTGGCTGGTCACCGTGGGCAGGCGGTGAAGACTCCGCTGGCGGCTCGCCGGAGGTTGGGGGCGATGGTGCCGGCGGGACCTCGGAACAAGGAGGGGCCAACAACGGGGGCGACGCCGCAGGCAGTGCGGGTTCCGAGCCGGGTAGTGGGGGCTCGCCGCCCGAGCCCGGTCCTTTCTTCCCCGCCCCGGACAGCACCGACCAATGTCCCGATCCCTCGATTCGCCTCCGATTCGATGGTACCCCGAGGCTGGGCAGCAACGGCTCGATCCGCGTCTACGACGCGGCCAACCCGGGCTCCCCCGTCGCCCAGGTCAACCTCGGCACCTCCCAGATCACCGACACCATTGGGGGTTCGCAGTTCAACCTGCCACGACCAGCCTTCGTCGACGGAAACGAAGCCATCTTCGTGCTGCCCTCGGCGGGACTAGAGTACGGGCACACCTATTACGTAACGGTGGATCAAGGGGCCATCACCGGTCCGAACGGCGACGGGGTCTCGATCAGCGATCCCGAACAGTGGCGCTTCACGGTGGCGGATTCGGCCCCCAGCAACAACACCGAGCTTCGCGTGGCGCTGGACGGAACCGGACAGTTCTGCAGCATCCAGGGCGCCATCAACGCCGCCGCCAGCAACGGAACCACTGTCACCATCGAACCCGGGGCGTATTACGGCGTGGTCTACTTCAAGGGCAAAAACGGCCTCAGCCTGATTGGAACGGACCGCGAAACGACCCGCATCGCCGGGGTGAACAACAACAACCTCAATCCGAGCACCCGCGGGCGCGCCCTGTTCGGGACCGAGGACATCAGCGCGCTGACCATCGAGAACCTCACCATCGAGAATCAGACCCCCCAGGGTGGCTCCCAAGCCGAGGCCCTGGCGCTGCTTTCCTGCGACCAGTGCATCGTCCGCAACTGCACGGTCCACTCCCTGCAAGACACCCTGCTCTGGTCGGGTCGGATCTACGCCGAGGACAGCCTGATCGAGGGCAACGTCGACTACATCTGGGGCACGGGCGCGGCCTATTTCAATCGCTGCGAGATCAAGACCATTGGACGCCAGGGATACAACGTCCAGGCCCGGAACTCGAACTCCAACTACGGTTACGTGTTCGTCGATTCCCAGCTCACCTCCGACCCGGGTATCAGCGGTGACGTCCTGGCTCGGATCGACGTTTCGGCCTACCCCAACAGTCACGTTGCCTACATCGATTGCGAGATGGGCTCGCACATCTCGGCGGCGGGCTGGACGGTAACCGGCGGCGGAAACACCTCCGGGTTGCGCTTCTGGGAATACCAGAGCCGCTCCCCGGGCGGCAACCTCGTCAACACCAGCCAACGCACGGCGGGTTCGAGACAACTGAACGAGTCGGAGGCGGCACAGATGCGCGACGCGGGGGTCGTCTTGAACGGCTGGGATCCTCGGTAGGGCTGCGGGTTGGGTTGCGTGAGATGGACGACGAAGGTCACGGCCACAGGGTCTTGGCCCTGAGATTGTCGAGGAACTCGGAGAAGGGCCAGGCAACGATGCCGTCCGGGGTCACTTCCCTGCGAGGGCCGAGAAAGACCAGGATGCGGCGGACCAGGCCGTCGAGGCTGCCTATCGCACGCAGACCCCGCAGATCGTTGGGACGAATGTTCCGAGTGGTCTTGACCTCGATGGCAACCTTCTCTTTGCCCCGGGACAGGACGAAATCAACCTCCGTGAAACGCGCTTCACGTGGTGCAAAATACCCAATCTCGTCGAACAGGCCCGTGTGCTCACCGTAGAACCGGAGCAGCATGAAGCAGAGGCCCTCGAAGAGCGGCCCCCGTTCCTCTACCGAAAGCGGACCGACCTGGCGCTTTAGTGCACGGACCACTCCGGGGTCGAAGAAGTAGAGCTTCGGGTGCTGGCGCTCACGAACCCGTATCCGTGCCTCATAGGCCGGAAGGAGCTGCGCCAAGAGGGTGTCCTGCAGGATTTGCAGGTACCCGGCCACGGTCTGGCGAGCAACACCAGCATCCCTGGCCAGAGCGGCCACGTTCATGACTTGCCCATGCATCAGGGCAGCGATGGGCAAAAATCTCGCAAAACCCGGGAGGTTTCGGACCGTGGCCTCCGCCTGGATCTCTTCCTTCAAGTACGCCTGAGCGTAGGCAACCAAGGTTTGCCTCGGTTCCTCCGAGCTCCAAACCAGAGGGAGCGTCCCGAGGGACAACGCCCGATCCAAGCTGAACGCCGCCCCGAGTTCCTCGGGGACGAACGGAAACAGGTTCAGCACCCGGGCACGCCCCCCCAGGAGGTTCGTTCCACCCCGGCGCAGTTTGCGCGCGCTCGAACCGGTGAGCGCGAACTTCAATCGTTGCCCCTCGATGGCACGATGGATTTCGTTCAAGAGGGATACAAGCCGCTGGATCTCATCCACTACGACCCAGCTTCCAGGTGCTGTCCCGCGCAGCTCGGCGGCGAACCGCGAAGGATCGACGAGGTAGGTTTGGTACCTCTCCTCTTCCAGGAGATCCACCAGCGTAGCCTCGGGAAGCAGGGCGCGCAGAAGCGTGCTCTTGCCAGTTCCGCGCGGTCCCAACAAAAAGAACGAGGCTCTCGGGAGCTCGAAGCGCCTCCGGATCATGGACACCATATCAGCATATAACGCCGCGTTATGCTATCATGCTTTGTATTGGCCACGTGGCCGCCCCATGTTTTCAATGACCTACCTTCAGGCCGTAACGCTCCGGACTCTCGGGACTACGCCGTCCACCACGCCAGCAACGCCGTCAGCAGCGCCACCCCCGCGATCGAGAGCAGGGCGAATCCCAGGCTCGGCCACAGGTGACGGGGCGCCTCGGGAGGCTCCTGTCCGAGCGTCTGGGCGAGTTCCCGTAGCTCATTCGAGATGCGCTCGGCCTCGACCCGGTTTTTGATGGCCTTGTTGATTGACAGGCACACGCCCACCGGGCAAAGCATTAGGATCAGGATGAACACGCTGGCCATGAACGCGGAGAAACCGCCGAGCTCATAGGGGGACAGAGCGGTCTGCCCCGACTCGAGCCTCTGGTCGGTCATGTCTGCCACGTGGTTGGTCGGGGTCTCGCAGTAATACTGCGGCCCATTCGTGGACCATTCCGAAGAACCCGTCTGAATCCAGGTCGTGTGGACCCTGGTCGGCCCGTGGCATTCAGGGCAAACCATGGGACACAGAGGGTAGCCGTAGACGCCGCCCAGCGGATCCGCGTCGGCAGAACAACGCAGCGTGAACACGGGAACGAACAGCAAGAGCGCTGCCACGGGCAGCCAGCGCAAAGGCAAGGTCGCAGAACGCGCCGTGTACCGAAGGCGCTGCTGTTCCGCCTGGGACATCCTGCTGCGAAGCTCCGCGATTCGCTCCTGTTCGGCCACCGCTCGGCGGTGCAAAAGAGCGGCCATTGCTTCCCTGCGAGCGTCTCGCTCGACCAGAACCACGGTCTGGGGAGCCAACCCAAAACGCTGAAACAGGGCCACCTCGGGCTCGAGGCCATTTTTCCGCAAAAGCCCGTACAATGCGGCGTAGGCTTGCTCCCTTCGTCCTTGGACCTCCAGGGCGTCCACGCGGAGACGTTGGGCCTCGTCAACCCGGTCGGGGACAATGGGAGGTTCCGCGCCCTCCTCTCCCAGCAGCTCGAAGAGCTGGTCCGCCCTTCGCCGTCGACAGGCCAGCCAGGCCCGAACCAACCGTGACGCGCTATCCAACTCCAGCACCTCGGGTGCCAGATCGCATTCCTCCAACCAACCCTCGGCCGCCTCGAGCTGGCCATCCTGCAACGCAAACATCGCCAACTGGCAGCGAACCAGGTGACGGTAGCCTTCATCGGTGAGCCATTCGAGCGTCGTCTCCAGGTGCGCTCGCCGACGCAACGGCTCGTCCTGGTTCGGAAGGTGGGCGGACTGCAGGGCCATCCAACAGACACGCCGCTGTGGCTCCACGGTGGTCGGCCGAGGCTCCTTCAACGCCTGACCCCATCGCTCGTAGAGGCGCGCCACGTCCATCGGCAGGACTGCCCGCGAACCGCCAAAATCCGCGGGTGCTCGGGACAGATCGTAGGGGTGCCCGGCAACCGGGTGTTCGAGCTGGGCTTTGAGCCGAGACAGGCGAGCTGTCTCTTCGGCGAGCGACGACCGCCGCCCCGCGCCAGGCGCCAGCTCGCGTGCACCCAGGGTGCTGGTCGTCGAACAGAACTCGCACCGCACCGACCCACCTTGTCGGGGCGCCACCAACGGCGCACCGCAGGACGGGCAACGCAGGGTTCGCAACTGGGAGTCGAAGGGAGTCAGTGTCACTCGGGAATGCCATCCCCTTTAGCCCTCTTTGGCGCCCACGCCAACCGCATCGAGCAGGGATCCGTCAACACCGGACAGACACGCGAACCGGGCAGGGGCGGCTCTGTCGTCGGCGGGGCTACGCGTCCTGCTCCAGCGTCTCTTCGAGCGACGGTGCGGTCAGGATCTTGTCGAGATAACTCTCGAGCTGCGCGATGGATGCCTGCTCGATCCTGGCCACCGCCCAGGAAGGCAACGGACCAAAACGCTTGGCCAGAAGACGGTTCAACGTCTCCCGGTGGCCTTCGGCTCTGCCCTTGACTTCGCCTCCGGCGCGACCGCCCAGGCAGCTCGGTCCTTGGAACTCGTAGGTTTCGGGGAGCATCTGGAATGCCTTTCTGGCAGCTTCTCCGAGCGCGGTTTCTATCAAATCGGAGTATGGCGCCTGATTGTCGGAGGCCAAACCGGCCGAGGCCATCGCGGCCACTTTGGCAATGTTGACGGCAGTTTGAACATCGCCCTGGCCATGGGCCATGACGAAGGCGTGCCCGGAGGCTCACCTCGTAGACAGGCCAAAAAAAGCGCTTGTGCTCGTCCGGGGAGAGCTGCACCTCGACAACGATCCCGAGCACGGGCTTGCCATCGAGAAGCAAAATAACCCGATCCGCGCGGTACTCAGCGGGAACGACATTGGTGAGATCGGCGGATTCGATGCGGATCTCACGGGTTGTCAGGCGCCGGCTACAGCCGCGGGCCGCAGCCGCGCGGGGCGCCCCAGACCGCCAGCACGGTCAGCAGGTCACGGGACGGCTGGTACCGGTAGTAGAGGTGATGATGGGTGCGGGGCAGAAGCACTCGCCTCACGGCGCCGGTGCGATGCTGCGTATACACGACGCCGAGAGTCGGAGTCTCGCGCAGCTGCTGCTCGGCGAGCTCGAGTTCTTCGAGGAAGAGGTCTCGCGCCGCTGGACGATGCTCCAGCCACCACGCTTGGATCCGCTCGATCTGCCGGCGCGCGCGCTTCGAGATCTCGAAGTTCACAGCTGCTGCCGGAGCTCCGCCAGCATCCGCGAGAAGTCCTCCGTCTCGCCCGCGTCGGCCTCTGCAATGGAGGCCTCGAGCTCTCGGTGCAGCGCCGCGCGTTCCTCATCGTCGAGGTCGTCGCCATCGACGAGCGCCACGTGCACCTCAGCCCCATCGGGGAGGTTCGTCGGCTCATCGAGCACGAGGCGGCCGCCTTTGACGTGGGCCTTGAGGGCTTGCATTGCGGGGTTCATTTTACGGCCCCTGGGGTTCGGGCGCCATCAGCGAGGCGCTGGGCGCCGCCCGCAGCGCCCTCGAGGGTGGCCTCCGCGTCGAGTTCGTCGCTCTCCCTCGTGACCGCGACGTTCAGGGCGGGCCCGGCGTCTATACAGGGAAATCCCTCGACCGAACGCTGGCCCGAGTCCGAACCCGCGGCCACCACCTTCGCCCCGGCGCCGTTGCCCGGCGCCCTCGGGAGCTCGTCCTCGCCGTCCGCCACCAGCCGCTGGCCGTGGCCAGGCCAGCGAGTCCCGTACCTGCGCGCTCCCGGCACCAGTCCGGACCATCTTGGTGCTGTGGGAACGGAGATTCTGGTTTGTCGGCTGCCCGCAATTACGGCTGAGGGCGGACGTGAGGAGCGTTCAAGAAACGATCGTAACTCGAGGGACTTGGCATCCACAGGCCGCGCGCGGGTTCCTCAACAATGCGGGCCCCGATCACTAGCAGAACGTTCACACGTGCAACGCGGTTCGGCATCACACTATCCTCCACGCTCGCTCCTCTCCATCCCAGTGGTCGCCGCCATATACGGTAAGCTCGAGAGTCCTCAGACGCCCCCCTCTGACTGCCACAACGGCCATCATTCCATTGGGCAGTCCATTCATTTCGACGAACCCGCCTGCCAAATCCAGGTATCCATCATCCGCCTGCACCGGAACACCGCACGCAAGGTCCGTGTATCGGCCACCACCGGTGTTTTCGCGCCCCAGTACGTTGACCAAATTGGGAGGGGGAAACCCCTTCGCTCGATACAACTGGCAGCAACGCTCTTTCCAGCAAAAAAGGGGACACTTTGGCCCGCCCGTGGCCTGTCCGTGGCCAGTCAATGGATAGGGATGTTTGGGAACAGTGGCTATCTCCCGGAGGCGTTGGCGTTTCTTGGGGGGAGCTCGGCACCCACCTGAAAGGTCTGGTTACAGGGCGGGACTTTTGTGCACTGGTTGCAGCCAATCACGACGAGCAAGGCGCGCCCCTTCCCACGTCAATCGCCGTAGAACTTCGGGTAGACGTGACATTCTGCCTGCAGTCGCACCACAAGCTTGAGAACGCCTTCGAAGACTCTTCTGGCCTCGGGATCGTGCGCGTCAATCCTCGACCTGAGCCACTCTGCGTGGAGCTGCGGTGCTCGTAGGTGGTTGAAGACCGTGTCGCCGTACCAGTCGATGTGACCGAGACACTGGAATGACGGATCATCCTGCTCAGGCAGGATACGAAGCAGGATGTTCGTTGGGTCCTCAATGGTCTCCAATGGTGCTCCATCTTCGGTCTCAAGGATAACAGTGATGCCCGTGATGTCACCTCAGGGGATACCTGGAAATGCGGTCAGAAGGTCTCCAGCTCGGTTGGTGATGACAGCATGGATCGAGGCAGGCATGCGATCTGAGGGCTTGGCCCGGATTGGCGAGAGTGACCGTAGAGTGCCGCGTCCCTCGACGGCCGTCGGGCACGCCCAGCTGACCTGGCTCGCGCCTCATCCCGAAGGCCCCCGTCGATCCGCGGGCGGACGGACCGCGCACCTAGGGTGCTGTCTGAACCTCGGCAGAATAGGCGGTGCCGCAACCCTTGCCGTTGGGCTCACTGGATTGATAGTCGAACTCGACCGTTCGCTGAGCACGCAGCTGGTCCTCGAGATAGGCCTGGTAACTCAGCCTCGGTAATCGATCTGGCAGTGAACCTTCGGTGGCTGAGACGCTGAGGCCCGTCACGTTGAGCAAGAGTGATGCGTCGTAGGCGGCTTTGACCTCGACGGCGTGATCACCGTCAACGTGAATCGAGAAGGATCCGTCGGAAGCGCTGGGGCAGTCAGGCAAGCTCGCGAGCGGCTGGGGCCATGCTGCTGGAGCGGCGCCCCCCACCGATTCGGCACCGCCAATCGAGCCCTCCGAGGCGCCGCCAACCGAGCCCTCCGAGGCGCCGCCGTTGCCGCCGGCTCCCCCAGCTCCGGCCACGATCGTAACCCGAGTCCGACACAGCAGCTCTTGCCCTTCCAGCACAAAACTCCAGGTTCCAAGCTCACTGAGGGCCGGCGTGAACTGGATTGTCGCCCTGTCGCGCGCAGCCAACATATTGCACGCCATGCTCGTGCCCTCGCAACCCGCAAGCTGCATGCAACAAAGGCCCGTCACCAGGAACCAGCCTGCGGCCGGACCCGTTTTGCCCCGTGCGAGGGCTGGTCGAGGACACTGGCAACGCGACGAGGTGGTCATGGCACGTTTCTGGCCGAGATTGAGTTATCCCACCAAACCGATCGATCAACCAGATCCAACGGTTCGTTGCTCGGATGTGTCGCATTCGACAACCGATTGTGGTTGCGCCGAACGGACCAAAGGGGTGCGGCCACGGCGGGACGTCTCCAACTGTCCGGCAATTGTTATGTATACTAAGCGTTGGTAACGACCTGCGACCCCCTTCCTTCCACGCCTTCGACATCCCTGCCTCCGCTGCCTCCCCTTCGATATCACCGCCTCCCCTGCCGCCCCTTCGACAAGCCACCGTGACTGCGCGGTCGCCACGCCACCGTCACTGCGCCGAACCAACCAACCGATCCGGCATTCTGTGCGGGTCCTCATGCCTCGGCCCGGCGACCACTGCTCCACGGTTGGGGCCGCTGGGCTCGGGATTGCATGGGGCCAGGTTTCTGAGCATGATGCCCGGCGCCATGACAATCCACGCTCGTTGGTCCGTTCCGGTCGTTCTCACGATGTTGGCCCTGGGGTGCAAGACGCCGCCCAGCCCTCCCCCTGCGGAGGAGGAGACGGACCGCGCCGCGCCGCTACCCACCGCTTCCGCAGAGATCAAGGCGACGGCCGCGGCGGCAACACCCGCCGAGCCGGTTGCCTCGGAACCGGGCAGCATCCCTGCCCCCACGGATGTGGCACAGCCCCCCGCGGACGCCAAGAAGACCGCCTCGGGCCTGGCCTACAAGGTCCTCGAGCCCGGCAAGGGCAAGAAGAAGGCAACGCGCAAGGACAAGGTTCGCGTGCACTACACGGGTTGGACCAAGGACGGCAAGATGTTCGACTCCTCGGTGTCCCGCGGCGAGCCGGCCAGCTTCGCGGTCACCGGCGTGATCCCGGGTTGGACCGAGGCACTGCAGCTCATGGTGGAGGGGCAGAAATGCCGCCTCTGGATCCCGGCCAATCTGGCCTACGGGGACTCGCCGCGGCAGCCTGGAGCACCGAGTGGGCAGCTCACGTTCGACGTGGAGCTGATCGAGATCATCGCGCCTCCGGCGGCACCCACCGATGTCGCCAAGCCGCCCCCCGGTGCGAAGAAGACGACCTCGGGTTTGGCCTACAAGGTGCTCGAGCCCGGTAAGGGCAAGACTCATCCCACCGCATCGAGCCGGGTGCAGGTCCACTACACGGGCTGGACCAAGGACGGCGAGATGTTCGACTCGTCCCTGACTCGCGGGAGCCCCGCCACCTTCTCCCTTTCCGGCGTGATTCCGGGCTGGACCGAGGGTGTACAGCTGATGGTCGAGGGTGAAAAGGCGCGATTCTGGATCCCGGGCAACCTCGCCTATGGCGACACCCCCAAGCGCCCCGGGGCGCCCTCGGGTCAGCTCACCTTCGACATCGAGCTCATCAAGATCTACTAGCGCAGGCGCATCCCGGGCTTGGCTCCGCTGTCCGGAGAGATCAAAAACAGGCCCGGCACGCCCTCGGCACTGGCCGCCACGATCATCCCCTCGCTGATCCCGAACTTCATCTGGCGAGGGGCCAGGTTGGCCACCATGACCACCAGGCGTCCCACCAGGGTATTGGGATCGTAGGCGGACTTGATACCGGCAAAGACCTGGCGGCGATCGTCTCCACCCAGAGAGAGGGTCAATTTTAGGAGCTTCTTCGCATCAGGCACGCTCTCCGCGGCCACGACTCTGGCGACTCTCAGATCGATCCTGCCGAAATCCTCGATGCTGCAAGTGGCTGCCAGGGGCTCCCCTGCCAATAGGGCCGGATCGGCCGGCTCCGCGCTGGCGGTGGGGGCAGCTGCCTCGGTCGTCGGTTCACTCTCTTTCTGACTAGCTTCCATCATGGCTTGTACCTTCTTCGGCTCGACGCGCGCGAGCATGTGCGAAAAGCTCCCCACCGGTGCGCCCAGGAGCGGAATGCTCGCCTGCTCCCAGGACGTGATGGGGTCGTTGAGCAGCTCCCCACACTGGCGCGCCAGGCGCGGTAACACCGGGGCCAGGTAGACGGCGAGCTGCCGAAAGAGGTTCAGGGCGATGGTGCAGACGTCTCGGGTCTGCTCGGCTCGCGCCGGATCCTTGGCCATGACCCAGGGCTGGGCCCGATCCACGAACTCGTTGGCCCGATCCGCCAGAGCCATCACCGCGCGCATGGCCCGCGCCAGGTCAGCCGCTTCGTAGGCCTGGGAGATCTCCTCGCCCTTCTGCCGCCCTGCCTCGAACAGGCCATCATCCGCGGGGTACTCCGCGCTCAGGTTGCGCCCCGACAGGAAGCGAGCACTGCGGCTGGCCAGGTTGACGACCTTCCCGACCAGATCGGAGTTCACCTTCTTCTCGAACTCGTCCAGGTTCAGATCCAAATCATCGGGTCGGGGCCCGAGTTTGCTGGCATAGAAATACCGAAGATAGCTGGGATCGAGGTAGTTGAGGTAGATCCGGGCACGCACCAACGTCCCCTTGGATTTGCTCATCTTCTCGCCGTTCACGGTCAGAAAGCCGTGCACGTGGATGCGCGTCGGGAGATTGAAACCAGCGGTCTTCAGCATCGCCGGCCAGAACAGGGTGTGGAAATAGGCGATGTCCTTGCCGATGAAATGATGCAGCTCGGTCTGGGGCGAACGCCACCAGGAATCGAAGTCCTGTCCAGTCTTGCCGCACCACTCCCGGGTCGAGCCGATGTAGCCAATCGGGGCATCGAACCAGACGTACCAGTAGTGGCCGGGGTGATCGGGGATTTCGAAGCCGAAGTAGGGAGCGGGGCGGGAGATGTCCCAATCCCGCAGGGGCTCGGCCAGAAAATGGCCCGCCAGGTAGTTGGCCACACTGGGCTCCAGAACCTCCCCGTTCTGGGTGTATTCGTGCAAAAAGGCGTGACACTTCTCGATGGTCACGAACAGGTGCTCGGCGGAGCGCAGGACGGGAGTCGTCCCGGTCAGCGTGCTCCGGGGTGAGCGGAGCTCGGTGGCCGAATAGGTTGCCCCGCAGCGATCACAATTGTCCCCATACTGGTCGGCCGAGTCGCAGCGCGGGCACTGCCCCTTGACGAACCGATCCGCCAGGAAGGTTTCGGCAGCTGGATCGAAGAGCTGCTCGACAGCGCGTGATTCGACGAGACCCGCCTTCTTCAGCGCCTGCCAGATCTCGACGCAGCACAACCGCGTGTCCTCGGAATGGGTGCTGCCGTAGTTGTCGAACGAGATCTCGAAATCCTCGAAATCCCTGCGATGCGCCTCGTTCATGCGGCTGATGATATCGAGCTCGGTCGTCCCCTCCTGCCGGGCGCGCATCATGATGGCAGTGCCATGGGTGTCGTCGGCACACACGTACACGCACTCTTTGCCCACAAGGCGCTGGAAGCGAACCCAGATGTCGGTCTGGATGTACTCGACCAGATGACCCATGTGGATGGGTCCGTTCGCGTAGGGCAGAGCGCTGGTCACCAGGATGCGGCGGGTCATGGTGGCGGCAGCCTAGCGCGAATCTGGATCCTGCCGCCGGGAACCCCTCACCTCGGGGACCGGCTCCGGAACCGGCAGGAATCGAGCCCTCCCATCGAGCCGCGGGGTTCCGTTCTGACGCCACCCCGATCGCTCAATTGCCCTGTCCACCATGGCGAGTAAGCTACCTCGGCCGACAAACCAGTCCGTCCCCGCACAGACCATGCGACACCGCGAGGTACAGATCCCGATTCTGCTGTGGATCGCCACTGCGGTACTGGTCCATCTGCTCGGTGGCGGGAGCACACATGGGGTAGCGGTCTTCTTGGAGGAACGGCGGGAGCTGCGCGCCTTTGCGGCGCGGATCCAGCGCGAGGTCAAGGCCAGCGTGCGCCCCATCGAAATCGTCCTGGCGCCGGCACCGCCAGCCCCCGAAGCGAACCAGCCCGAGCAAGAAGCCAAGGAGCCCGAGCCGAAACCGGAGAAGCCCAAGGAGCGCAAAAAGCCCCAGGTCGCGGACAAGAAACCACTCGACGAACCCCCCAAGGAGCTGGTGCCTCCCGTACCACCCAAGCCCCAGCTGGTTCCCGTCGTGCCCGCCCCGACGCCCCCCCCGAAACCCGAGAAGCCGGCACCGGAGTTGAAGCTCGAGCCCCAGCGGCGAATCGCCGTCCGCCAACACGTCGAGGATCCGAATCAACCCGACAACCCAGACGCCAAATACATCGCCGACCAAGCCAATCGCGTCAAAGAGGAGAAGGTCGCCAAGATCACTTCGACCGACAAGGACGACCAGAATCCAACACCGGGAACACCTCACCAGGGCAAGAATCCCGAGCCCGGAAATGCAGATGAAACCAAGGTCCTGGGCGCGGATGGGGAGCTGGACCGAGGAGAGGACAAGCCGCCTCCCCCAGAGCTGGCGCTGATGCCAAACCAGGAGTCCAAACCCCCGGCGGCTCCAGCGCCGACGGAAGCACCGAAACCGACGTCATCGGAGAGGATCGCCCAGACCGAGCCGCCCGCCCAAACCCCCGAGAAGGCCGAGAAGGAGCAGAAGGCGTCCGAACCTCTGCTCTCGGGCGAAGGGGAAACCTGGCAAAGACAGGCGGCACGGGAACGGGTCGAGGGGCGCGCCGAACGAGCCGCACCCAAGGATCGGACTCGATTGGGCAATCTGCCGCTGACCCCGGGGGGCATCAATCTGAACCTGACCCGCAGTGAAGCCCTGGCGGTGGTGGGTCCGGAGCAGCTGCAAAAGGACATCCGAGCCGACAAGCTGCGGCGTAGAGCTCGGCACGTCGGCTCCTGGAAGTTCACGGGGCTCGACCGCTGGCGAGCGGCTATCGAGAACTACGTTCCCGGGGTCAAGCCCGGGAATCAGACGGCTCTCAACACGGCCCGCGTGCCCTTCGCGAGCTACCTGAACCAAATCCACAACCGACTGCATCCCATCTTCGCCGACACCTTCCTCAGCGCCCTGGACCGGCTGCCCGCCGACAACCCGCTGAACCGACCCGATCTGCACACCTTCCTCGAGATCGTGGTGTCTCGAACCGACGGGAGTCTGGTCCGGATGGGCGTCACGCGAGCGAGCGGCGTGACCGCGTTCGACATCAACGCCCTGGAAGCCGTACAGCAGGCGTCGCCCTTCGGGCCACCGCCGTCCATGATCGTCTCCCCGGATGGGAACGTCTATCTGCACTGGGAGTTCCATCGAGATCCCAACCTCGCCTGCTCCACGTACTTCGCTCGTCCCTTCATCCTGAAGGGAGAGCCTCGTCCTTCCGTGCCGCCCCTCGAGAACCCCGAACCGACCCCCTTCCAGGAGCCGGGCCCCCGGCTGCGGCCCACCGGGTTTGGTCCCTTGCGGGAAACGGCACAGCCCTCGAACCCCCGGTCTCTGTGAGACAGTACCACCCGCTTGGGGCAAGCTTCAGCTATGGTGGGCGGGCCATGCCCGCGCCCGAGTCCAGCCCAAGGAACAGTGCACCGGGGCCGGCTTCGTCCATCGATTCTCCCCTGGTGCCCGCGTCGATCGTGCTGTCGGTGTTCTGCTTCGCGGTCAATCGAGGGCTGTTGCCGGCACTGCCGGGTACCCGGATCGGCTTGGATCGGACACTGGTCGTCACCTACGCCCTGGGCAGCCTGGCTTCACAGTTGCTGGTCGCCCTGCTCTCGGTCTTGACCATTCGTCTGGTGATCTTGGGCATCACCAACCAGACGCTCGGGCTCGTGCCCCGTCTGCTGGCCCTCCCCTTGGCTACCGGAGCGCTCTTTCTTTGGGTGGTCGCGGCGAGCAATCTGCTGGAGGCCGAGCTGGGGCTCATCCTCGGGCTTCTCGGCTCGATGGTCGCGGTCGTCCTCGCTCCCCGGTGTCTGCTGCGCCGAACCGACCAGACCGCTGCGCTGGTCCTGTCGACGACCGCCCTGGCCTGTCTGGCCGAGGTGGTGGCACGCTCGCTGCTCTATCTGTGGCGGGAGGCGGACACCGGGGCAAGCCTCGGACTGATCCGGAGCCTTACCACCGCGGCGGCCATTCTGGACGGCGTGGCCCTGGTGGTCGTGGGTCGCTGGTTGGTCCTCGGCGCACGACACCGAGTATTCTGGTCCGTCGTGGTGGGTGTCATGGTGCTGGTGGTGCTCACCCTGGTGCTGTGGCCCTCCGGGAGCCACTCCGTGGGGTTCGCACGGCTCCTTTTCTTGCGCAGCTTGACCGCGCTGCTGCGGGAACCACGACCGCTGTTGTCTGCTCCCTATCTGTACTTGGCCAACCTGGGCGCCTGCGGACTGGCACTGGGGTTGGCCGTCAGGCCCCGATTCCACGATGCCTCACTGCGCGGCGGCATCGCCCTTTTGCTCATGGCCCGGTACGCAGCGGATATCCCGATGCACGCGGCGTGGTTGGTAACGGGCTCCCTCTTGGTGGCTCAGCGTCAAGCGAAGCCCCCTGCTCAGGCCGCCACCGCGGCACCGTGAGGTGGCTCCGCCGAAGGCCGGTTGCGCGTCACGACGACAGGACCGCTAGTCCGAAGAACGGCTGGCCTTCTGCGCGTCCGACGGGACATCATCCTCGGCACCAGGCTGCGCCGCCTGCAGCGCGGGTTCGTCGACAGGGGCGGACGACGGCTGGGGCGCGTCCGGTGCCTTGGCCTTCTCGGGCTCCGGTTCATCGGAAAACCCTCGCTTGAAGTTGCGGATCCCATCCCCCAAACCCTTGCCAATGTCCGCCAGCCGCTGCGACCCGAAGAGCAAGAGCACGATCAACGCGATGACGATGATTTCGCCGGGACCAAAGGACATGCGAGAAACCCCGCGCAGAGGACGGACGCTCTTGGCCGGATCCGTATCACCACCAACCGAGCCGGGCAAACACCAAGCCAGATCTCACGCTATCCAGTCTGGATGGTTCGGCGCGCCCGCCACCTCGAGGAGAAGAGAGCTACCAATAGGGGCAAGGAACTCGCCAAGGGCACCAGTCCGTAGACCAGCATGCGGGCCGACGGGTGCCCGTCCAGCCATTTGAGCAGGCCGAAGCCGAATCCGACGGCAAGGCACAGCACGAGTCCGAGCCGGCGCATGCCGGGGCGCTCCCGCAGAACCCAGAATGCGCACAACCAAGCCAGGCAGGTCGCGCACGATGCTAGGAACACCATGCGAGCCGAGGGAGGTAGGATCCCGTTGCGGGATCCCGGCCAGACCCCCGACAGCCGGGCGCGCGCTACACGCACGTGAATCCCTGGACGCGACGGTTCGGAGCGGGTCGAAAGGTCGAGCTGGTCGAGGAACACCCGAGAAAGATCGTCGTTCATCGATATGTTGGCGGCGGTAAAAGAGACGTGCTTCGCGGCGCCCGGCAGGGGCCCCATCAGCTGCGGTGGGTCGACACGACAATCCCAATGGGCCCCCAGCAGGGGAACGACAACCTCTGCCTTCCGATGACCGTCGCGGCACACCTGCCTTGCGGTGACGACCAGGTTTCGAACCACGCGTCCGGGCTCGGCGAGTTTCGCGACCCCGAAGCCCCCCAATAATGCCGCCAGGATCCCCAGGCCGAGCAGGGCCACCGAAACCTGCCGCAGGAGGCTGCGGTCGGCAGAGGGACCCGCGTCACGCCAACAGGCCCAACTGGCACCGATTGGCAACCCGAGCATCAGCCCCGCTTCCAGCGCAGGAGCAACGGCTGCTACCAGCAGCGGCCATACGGCCGCGGCTGGCACGCCAGGAGCCGTCACCCAGGGCAGGATTCTCGCCCCGCCGATCAGCAGTGCGAGCCCCCAGAACAGAAGAATCGCAAGGACCGGGGTTGCCAGGAGGCGAGGCGTCACTCCCCGTAGGCTAGCGCAGGGCCTGCCAGCCGGGCCAGGGGTGTGCGCAGCTGGAACGTTCGCGGTAGCCAGGGCGCCGAGGGGGCGATAGGCTTGCGCCCTGGTTTCTTCTCAGGAACGTTGGGTTCATCGCGGAGGGAACATGCGTTTGTTGCGGTCAATTCCGCCTCTTTTCCTGGCCATCGCAATCACGACCCTTTCCGGTACGTCATTTTGCCAATCGGCGGAGGCTTCCTCCACCGGCAAGGGCATCACCGGGGGTGCCCTCTTGGGGGCCGAGGCTGTCATGCTCACCGAAGCAGCCTTCGATGTCAGCCCTGACTGGCTGTATTGGGTCGGGGGAGGTGCGGGTGCCATTGGCGGCGGGGTGGGTGGATATTTCTTGGAGGGGGAGCTGAGCGCCAAGTCCAACATGTTCCTCCTCGCCAGCGGGATGCTGCTCGTCATCCCAACGACGGTCGCGGTGCTCAGTGCCACCGCGTACGAGCCCCCCTCGGACGTGACCGAAGACCAAGGCGCAGGCGACGAGCTCGAGGCCAACCCAGCCAGTGTGCCACCACCCGGTGCACAGACAGCTCCCACCCAGCCCGCGCCGGATGCGTCGACTCCAGCAACGTCGTCCGCCCGTCCGCGGGGAACGCCGCGCGGATTGCGAGCCGGTCGGCAGCTTCGAGTTAGACCACAATACCCCACAGCACTCCTGGATATGGGTAAAGCTGGGTTGACCTTGGGCGTTCCACAAATCGAGGTTGGCGGTGCCTATTCGCCGGATGAGCTGGCCAAATACGGCCTGGTGCAGTGTCCCGAGCTTCGGGTTTCCTTGCTGGATCTGGCCTTCTAGGCAGGCAGGGCGGCCCCCCTTTCACGAATCTGGCAGCGGGTCGTTCTGTCCTCTTTGCGGTAGGCAAAAAGCGCCCTAAGATCCTGTGTCGTGGCCTGGGCTCTCCCCGGGTCCGTCGCTCAGCCATCCCACGAGAACCATGCAGAAAGCCGGTACCCCACGCAGTCGCACCAGCCACGATCCATCCTTGGGGAGGGTCATTGCAGGCCGATATCGACTGGAGGCGCGAGTCGGCGAGGGCGGTATGGGCGTCGTGTATCGCGCGCGGCACGTGCTCATCGATCGAGTCGTCGCGGTCAAGTTGATCCGTCCCGACCTGCGAGGCGAGACCCACCTGAGGGCCTGGATGCTTCGCGAAGCACGGGCCGCCAATCGCGTCGACCACGCCCACATCATCGACATCCACGACATCGGCGAGACCGACGACGGCGAGCTGTACCTGGTCATGGAGTACCTGGTCGGAACGCCCCTCTCCTCGGAGCTCGCCCGAGGGCCGATGCCCATCCAACGCGGCGTGGACATCCTGGAACAGATGTGCGCCGCCTTGGCCCGTGCCCATGATCTCGGGGTTGTGCATCGTGATCTGAAGAGCGACAACATCCTTCTGACCAGCCGCGGTGGCCGCAAAGACTTCGTCAAAATCCTCGATTTCGGGCTGGCGGCGCTGGCCCATGATCCTCGCCTCGCGCCCAAGGGTGCGGTGTTCGGCACCCCCGAATACATGTCGCCGGAGCAGGCTCGCGGCGAGCAAGCGGGTCCCCAGTCCGATCTGTACGCGCTGGGGATCCTGTTCTTCGAGATGTTGACCGGTCATTTGCCATTCCGGTCCAACGATCGCGAGACCTTGCTGGAGATGCAGCGCACCGCGCCTGCCCCCAAGCCCAGCAACATCAAGAAGGACTGCCACCCGGTCGCGGAAAAACTGGTGCTAAAGCTCCTGGAGAAGGATCCTCGGCGCCGCTACCGAGATGGGCACCACCTCCTCGAGGAGCTGAAGTCTCTGCAGCGTTCACTGCCCAACAACTCCTGGGAGCGTGAGGGGGTCGAGGCAGTAGCAGCTCCTCCCCCCCCACCGCCACCCCGCTCACCCGGCGTGGTCGAGTGGGCAGCTCGGGCGGGTCTGTTCGCCCGGATGGTGGCGCGCGCCTATCCCTCCGGAAACGTTCCAGAGGACGTCGCCCAGGCACAGAACGCCCTGTGGACCACCGCGGCCAAGGCCAACAGCCTGGAGGGAGAGGTTGCGAGCCACACCCGAAAGCTGGAGGCATTGGAACGCCGCGGCCGGGCCCTCCGAGCAGAGATTGGGCGCAAGGTCGAGGAACTGGCGCAAGAGGAGTCGCGCAACATCCGCGAAGCGGCCACCTTCGGAGAGGAAGAGGAGGCGGCTCGCCTGGATCTGGCGCGAGCCCAACAGGTGGCCCGGGATCGTCAAGCCACGGCGGACCAGGCGGAGCGAAGCGGCACGGGCAATCGGGCCATCTACGAGGCCGCCGGGGCGGCCAAGGCGCTCATCGACGCGCGGCGTGAATGGCTGCGCACGCGTGAGGAACGACGCGCCGGCAGGGAAGAGACGGCGCGGGAGCTGCGTCGACAGATCGAAGAGCTGCGGGCCCAGCTGGCTCGGTATGCCGAGGCCTTGGAGGAGGACCTCCAGGCGGGACGGGAAAAGGTGGCCAACCGGACCCGCGAAGGCATCAAGTACGAAAAGACCTTCGCCGACGCCTCCAGCCTCCTGATCGCGCACCTCAAGGGCAAGCCCGAATGCCGTGAGCTGATGGCCGAACTGAACAGCCCCAGCGTCGTGGTGAGTCAGGATCCCTCGTCGGTGGCCGCGGCAGCTCCTGCTCCCTCTGCCGCGACGCGGTCGGCTTGATGGGTTGACCGCGAACGGGACCGAGGCTCAGCGGTCACCGGGGAGGTCGAACGGCAGCTGCAGGGGGAAGGTTTCGCGAAGGTAGGCCTCCACGTCGAGCATGCGTCGACTCCGGTACAGAAGCTGGAGCAGGGTGAGCATCTGGGCGAAGGTGAGCCCCTTGGCCCAAGCTCGGAATCGACCCCGCGCCGTCCGGGGCGAAAGGATGTTGCGCCGCCAACCCTGCACGAACCGCTCGAAGAAGCGACGCCGGCCCAGGCGTGGCTCGTACAGGAGATGATGCATGTCCCAGCGTGCCCAGTCCCACTCGACGATTCGAGAGCGAAGCGCCTCGAACCGAGGGGTGCCGGGTAGCGGAGTCAACACCGTGTAGCCCACCCGGTGAAGTCCCAGCTTGTCAACCAGCTCCCACAGTGCGTCGAAGTCCTGCTCCGTGAAGTCAGGATCGATGACGAAATTGCCGGTCACGCCGTAGCCTAGGCGACGAGCCACGCGGACCCCCTCTTCGATGGCCGATATGCTGCAATCCTTGTCGAGCCCACGCAGCTGCTCGTCGCAGCGCGCCTCGAAGCCGAAGAACAGATCGAACCCCTGGGCCAAGGGGCGCCACGCCTCCAGCAGTTGGGGATGCTGCGCGACCGTATCGAGGCGGGCCTGAGCCAGGATCCATTCCTTGCCGAGCCCCTTCTTGCCGAGCGCTAAGGCCAACTCCAGGCTGCGCTCCTCCGGAAAAAAGAACAGATCGTCCACGATGAAGAGGTTCTTGCCGGCCCGTGACCACTCGGCGCTCACCCGGTCGATGGGGTGGCACGCCGTCTTTCTCTGGTACTTGCGGCTGGTGGAGCAGAAATTGCAGCGGTACGGGCAGCCCCGGGCCGTCTCCAGGGCCCAGAGCGGCTGCTTGTGAACGCAGAGGTAGTGGTGTCGATAGGGTTCGGCCAGATCCACCGCGGGCGAGAGACTGGGGATGGGATCCTCCGGGATGGGTTGGGCGTCGGCGAACTCGAAATGCTCGCGACCGCTCCCCGGTTCCCGACGCCGAGCCAAACCCTTGGGAACCGCACCCCTTCCCTCTTCACAAATGGCCTCCGCCCAGTCCTCGGCCAGGGCCTCGACATCCGACAGGGCGATGGCATCCAGCTGCGGCACGAAGAAAGGGTCTGGGTACACCGCCGGCACATGCCCACCCACCAACACCCGGCACGAGGGTCGCCGTCGTTTGACCTGGGCCGCCACGGCCAGCGTGGCCGGGATGTCGACGGCGTGCATACAGCTGATACCGACCAGATCCGGCGATAGATCCGAGAGCGCCCGGTCCAACCCCTTGGTGAAGCGCAGATCCAACAGACGAACCTGGTGCCCCCGGGCGCGCAGCGCGGAAGCCACCAACAACAGACCGAGGGGCTCGACCCGGAAGAACGGCCCCAGGCCGAATCGCTCGTTGGCTGATTCAGGCCGAATTAGGAGCACGCGCAGGATTCGTGACGCCATGCAGGACGTCCAGGTTAGTCAAAAACCCCCTGGGATTCCAGCCGCCAGGCCGCATTTTGAGTTTTGGGCAGAGCCGCGGCAAAGTAGGGCCAATATGTCAAGGCTTGCGGTCCTTCGCCACGATAGCCCCACCTACCACACCGACCTTCAGGTTCGACGCGCCCAGCTACAGAGGGGTGGACTGACGGCTGCTTCCGAGTCCTCCGGTCTGGACGTCGCCCGAACGGTTCGGGAGCTGATCGAGCAGGTGCAAAAGGGAGGTGACCCAGCGATCGCCGAGCTGACCTCGCGATTCGATCGCGCCAATCTGTCGGTGGGCGACCTGCGCGTTTCGGAGCGGGAGCTGGCCGAGGCGCATGCCGCGACCGAGCCGAGCTTCCTGGAACTGGTTCGGTCCGTCGCAGCCAACATCCGCGAATACCAACGCCATATCCTGGTCAAGGCTCCGGAGCCCCTGGTGCGCGGCGGACGCGTACTGGGGATCCGTTACACTCCGATGGACCGCGTGGGCGTGTATGTACCGGGAGGACGAGCGCTCTACCCCTCGACCGTCCTGATGACGGTGGTACCAGCCCAGGTGGCTGGCGTTCCGGAGATCGTGATGGCCAGTCCTCCCACCGGTGGAAACATCCATCCCCTGGCGCTAGCCCTGGCGGCAGAACTTGGGATCAAAGAGGTGTACCGGATGGGTGGAGCGGTGGCCGTGGCGGCGCTGGCCTGTGGCACCCCGACCATACGTTCCGTCCAGAAGATCGTGGGGCCAGGCAATGCCTTCGTCGCCGAAGCCAAGCGGCAGCTCTTCGGGCGTGTGGGCATTGATTCGATCGCCGGACCCAGCGAGGTATTCATCGTGGCTGACGACTCGGCTGACCCCAGCCACGTGGCAGCCGATCTCCTGGCCCAGGCCGAACATGATCCCGGTTCCGCCATTCTGGCCTCACCCGACCTGAAGCTTGTCGAAGGAGTGCTATCCGAACTCGAGCGTCAGCTGCCCAGGTTGGACCGCCGGGATGCCATTGTCGCGGCCCTCGCCGAGTACAGCGCCCTGGTCTGGACTCGGGATCTGGACGAAGCCTGCGAGCTTGCCAACCAATTCGCCACCGAGCATCTGCAGATCATGACCCGCGACGACTCGGCGTGTCTGGCCAAGATTCGCCACGCGGGTGCCATTTTCGTGGGCGGGAACACCCCGGTCCCGCTGGGTGACTATTGCGCGGGACCATCCCATGTCCTGCCCACCGGTGGGACCGCCCGATTCTTCGGGGCGCTCTCGGCCAACGACTTCCAGAAGGCGTCCAGCCTCATCTCGTACGACCGAGCCGCCCTGATCCAGGATGGACCCTCGGTCGTTACCTTCGCGAAACACGAGGGACTGACCGCGCACGCGGCGGCCGTCACCACGCGGCTGGGTCCCGGTTCCGTTTGACCCGGGCCGCTGTCCGGCGCATATAGGCTGGCGTTTATGGCACACGAGCCCCCTTCTCCGCCCCTTCCCGCAGATCCCGATCCATCGGCTTCGGCCCCCAACTTCGTCCGTGACCTGGTTCGCGCCGACGTCGAGGCAGGGCGCTCAGGAGGTCGAGTGGCAACCCGGTTTCCCCCCGAACCAAACGGCTATCTGCACCTCGGTCACGCCAAGAGCATCGTGCTCAACTTCGGTCTGGCCGAGGAGTTCAAGGGCACCTGCAACCTGCGCTTCGACGACACCAATCCGTTGGCCGAGAGCAGCGAGTACGTCCGTGCCATCAAGGAGGATCTGGCCTGGCTCGGGTTCCGGTACGACGGGATGTACTGGGCGTCGAACTACTTCGACCAGCTCTATGCCTGGGCGGAGCAGCTCATCTCGAGCGGCAAGGCGTACGTTGACGATCAGCCGCTGGACACCATCCGAGCCACCCGGGGCAATTTCTACGAATCCGGCAAAGAGAGCCCCTTCCGCAACCGGAGCGTCGAGGAGAACCTGGATCTGTTCCGGCGCATGCGGGCCGGTGAATTCGAGGACGGGAGCCGGGTGCTACGCGCCAAGATCGACATGGCATCCCCCAACCAGAACCTGCGTGATCCGATGATGTATCGGATCCGGCACACCGAGCACCACAACACGGGCAACCAGTGGTGCATCTACCCGATGTACGACTATGCCCACGGTCTGTGCGACGCCATCGAGGGGATCACCCATTCGGTCTGCACGCTGGAATTCGAAGACCATCGCCCGCTTTACGATTGGTTCCTATTGGCCCTGGGCATCGAAGGCGACAAAAAGCCGCAGCAGATCGAGTTTGCGCGTCTCAATCTCACCTACACGGTGTTGAGCAAACGTC
The DNA here is from genome assembly GCA_964648165.1 of uncultured Polyangiaceae bacterium. Classification (GTDB taxonomy): domain Bacteria; phylum Myxococcota_A; class Polyangia; order Polyangiales; family Polyangiaceae; genus FEN-1139. Next base: position 88,927 of record CAZYKT010000003.1, read on the forward strand.
GGCTGCAGAAGCTGGTGGCCGATCGGGTGGTTTCGGGGTGGGACGACCCGCGCATGCCGACCCTGGCCGGCGTACGGCGCCGCGGCTACACGCCCGAGGCGCTCCGCAAGTTCTGCGAGCAGATCGGGGTCTCCAAGCGGGAGGGCCTGGTCGACGTCCAGCTGCTCGAATACCTGGAGCGCGAGGATCTCAATGCCCGCTGCCCTCGCTACCTGGGCGTGCTGCGCCCTCTCCGCTTGATCCTGACCAACTGGCCCGAGGATCGCGTGGATTGGGTGGAGCTGATGAACCATCCCGAGTATCCGGACCAAGGCACTCGCAAGGTTCCCTTCGGCCGAGAGCTGTTGGTGGAGATGGATGACTTCCGTGCCGTGGCTCCCCCCAAGTGGTACCGCCTGGCACCCGGGCAGGAGGTACGGCTGCGGGGGGCGTGCCTGGTCACCTGCGACCGACCCGTCTACGACGACTCGGGGGCACTGGTCGCCTTGGAGGGCCACTGGGATCCGAATTCCTGGGGCGGGCAGGCACCCGACGGACGCAAGGTTCGGGGGACGCTGCACTGGGTGTCTGCAGCGCACGCGGTCAAGACCGAGGCGCGCCTATATGATCGGCTGTACCAGTCCGAGAACCCGCTGGCCTCGGGGGAGGACCAGGCCGAGGACGCGCCAGTCAATCCAGACTCCCTGGTGCTCTGCCCCAACGCCCAGCTGGAGCCATCGCTGGCCGACAAACCCGCTGGCTTCCGCTTCCAGCTGGAGCGGCTCGGTTATTTCTGCGTCGACCCCGATGCTGCCAAGGGTCATGGGTTGGTCGTGAACCGAACGCTGACCCTCAAGGACACCTGGGCCAAACTGGAGAAGAAGCTCACCTCGAAGTAGACCCGAGCAGTATGCGCTACTCGGACAGCTTCTTCACCACGACGGCCGTGGCACCCAGGCCTGCGTCCTCGGTGTGGGCGGTGAGAAACGTCTCCACGAAATATCGTCGAATGCGGCGCGGGCTGGGGTCGTCGGCCAGCTTCGCCATGCTCGAAGCGTCAGGCTCGAAATGCACGCGGACTACCCGACCCTGGCGGCGGAGCCGCACGTCGGGGCCTCGGGCCTCCAGCTGGACGGGCACGCCGGGCAGCACCTCCAGGGCCTCGCCCGGCTCGTCCACGTAGACGTAGTCGTCCCAGGAGTTGGGACCCGTGCGTCGGAAATACCCCACGACTCTGGCCGGAATGGGGCGAGCAACGAGGTGAGTCGTATCCAGTACGTCACTCGATTTGACGCGCAATGCCATGGTTTCAACCTCTTGCTTCGGCTCTCACCTCTTGGGCAATCTGGGCGGTGCTCGAGGTACCCAGACGCGTGGCACCGAGCTCCAAGAGGAGTCGAGCATCCTTCAGGGTGCGGATGTTCCCCGACGCCTTCACGCCCACCGACGGCCCCACCGTCTCGACCATGAGTTTCACGTCCTGGGGCGTGGCCCCCAACACGATGAGTTCCCCGGACGAGGCGCGACGGGTGGCGAACCCGGTCGAGGTCTTGACGAAGGCCACCCCCAGCCCCTTGCACAGAAGGCAGAGCCTGGCCTTGGTCGCGTCGTCTGGCAGCCAACCGGCTTCGATGATCACCTTCAATCGGGCCTTGTACCGTTCGACCAGGGCCTGGCAACGGGCCACCTGCTCGTTGACCACCTCCCAGTCGCCGGAGATGACCCGCCCCACTGGGACGGGCATATCCAACTCGATGGCCCCGGCGTCCAACGCCAGACGGGCCTCGTCCAGCAGGACCGACAGGGGGACGTTGGCGAAGGGAAACCCCACCACGCTGGATACCGCCGTCGCTCCGGAACCGAGCCATTGCAGCGCCCGCCCCACGTCCTTGGACGTCACGCAGACCGTGGCCACGCCGAGCCTTGCCGCTAGAGCGCAGCCCTGTTGGAGCTCCCGCTCGGACAGGGTGGGGTTCAGCAACGCGTGGTCGATACTGGCCAGAACGGTACAGGCGCGAAGCGGCGTGGTCATCTCGACCCAGCGGGAGGAACCAGCGAAGGAGGCGGGTCACCCCGCCTCCCTCGGCACGCGGTGGTGCCGGACTGGCCCCTATCGATATCAGGCGGGAACCAACTGCTTGCCGGTTTCTTCGTCAATGACGACGATGGCATCCGTCGGGCAGGCACGGGCCGCCTTGAGGGACGTGTCCGCCGGATCGGTGATCTTGTCGAGCACGACGGCGATCCCTTCGTCATCCATCACAAAAGTTCCGGGAGCCTCGTCGACACAGGCGCCGTCACCGATGCACTCTTCGCGGACAATCTTGATCTTGAGCTTCTGACCCGCCATGGGGACCTCCTGAACGAACCTCGTGGGACCTTGGACCTCGAGCGAGGCCCGAGAGCCCGTGGCTCGACCCATCTGGTTTGGGGGTCGAACCAGAGCCCGTCGCTACCACAGCCCGCCGTCGCAACCAAGCGGTCCGGCCCCCACCGACCAGCCTGCCACCGTCATGCGCAATTATTGCGCCGCCCCAACCAACCAATGTTACCGGCTGGTTACCAGCACTACCGCCTCGCCGGGACGGAGCTCGTAGTGGAAGGGTTCGGCCACATGCTCCATGGGGTTTTCGGGGGAGACACACCTCAGCGGAGCACCAGACTGGACCAGGCGGCTCAGGGAATCGACGGCGACCACCTGGCGACTCCAGACGTCCGTGTTCAGAAGGACCAACGCTTCTTCGCGAGACTGGGTGGAGCCCTTCCACATCGCCAAGACGTTCGGGTTCTGCACGTCCAGGAACTGGGTCGGGCATTCCTCGCGAAACACCTGATAGTTGGCCTTCAAGGCGTTGACCTTGGTGATGAAGGCCTGAAGATCCACCGACGGTGATTCCCAGTCACTGGGTCGGGTGCGAACCACATCGAGCCTCTTGCGGAAGCCGAACTCGAAACCCATGGGGAGCAGACAGCCGCTGCCGAACAGGAACGTGAACAGGAGCTTTTGTTTGAGCGCCGCCTCGTTGCATCCACTCTCGTCGAAGAGGCGCTGCGTGTCGTGGCTCTCGGGAAAACCGATGGTGGGAACCATGTCACGAACCAGGTTGTACTGTTCCAGCAACCAACTCTCCCGAAAATCCCACCACTTGCTGCTGTTGAACACCGCGTCGAAACCGAGCTCCGCGGTCTCCCGGGTCTGATCCGCCGTGCAGCCCAGGGTTTCGGCCAAGAACACGATGCTGCCATGTTGACGACGCGTGTCCGGCAAGAGGCGCCGCCACAGGGGCCGCGGAACCTGATACGCGGCATCACATCGAAAGCCGTCGAAGCCAAGCCCGACCAGGTGGTTGACCACCGAGACGAAGTACCGGTACACGCCCTCGGCATCCCGAGAACCCACCGGATCGAACTGGGCTAGATCGTACCAAACCGTCTTCTCCCCGTTCTCGACGCAGAACGGATGGACCAGCTGCCCCTGCTCGTGACGGAACCACTCGGGGTGTTCCTGCACCAAGGGTGAGTCGGCCGCTGCGTGGTTGATGACCAGATCGATCATGACCCGCAGCTCGAGTCCATGCGCTTCCCTCAGCATCTCGCGGAGTTGCTCGGTCGCAGAGAGACGCGAACTCGGATCAGAAAATTCCGGGTTCAGCTCGAAGTAGTTGGCAATCGAGTAAAGGCTCCCCGAACTCCCCGTCTTCTGGACAGGGTTGAGGAAGACCCAGTCGAAGCCCATCGCCTTGGCCCGCTCCAGATGGGGCGTGTAGTCCGAGAAGCGACCTGCCAGCCTGGGGAACAGATTGTAGATGCGCATACCGGGCTCCCTGGCCCGAGCCACGGCTCGGCTCGAGCATCACCCAGCATACGCCAGAGCGCGTCTCGAATCCCGAGGGCCGGGCCCTCGGGATTGCGGGCCGGTTCAGTTCTGGCCGCGACCGCCCACACCCTTGGTGTCGGCCGTGATCACGCGCGCCGTCTCCTTGGGGCGGAGCGACCGGGTGGCCTTGCCGGCCTGCCACAGCTCGCTGTTGCCCATCTCCTGAAGCTCCTTCTGGAGCTCGGCCTGGTAGTTGGGCCCGCCAGTGGAGGCCAGGACGCGCGCCGTCTCCTGGCCGGAGGCGACCCGCTGATACAGCTCCTCGAACACCGGCAGAGTGGCTTCCCGGAAGCGGGGTCGCCAGTCCAGCGCCCCGCGCTGCGCGGTCGCCGAGCAGTTCGAGTACATCCAGTCCATCCCGTTCTCACCCACCAGGCGGATCAGGCTCTCGGTGAGCTCCTCGACGGTCTCGTTGAAGGCCTCGCTGGGCGAGTGACCGTTCTTGCGCAGCACCTGATACTGCGCGTCCATGATCCCGGCCAGAGCCCCCATCAGGACCCCTCGCTCACCGGTCAGATCGCTGTACACCTCCTTCTGGAAGGTGGTGGGGAACAGATAGCCGGAGCCGACGGCGATCCCCAGGGCCATGCAGCGCTCCCGAGCCCGCCCGGTTGCGTCCTGCTCCACGGCAAAGCTCGAGTTGATGCCCGCTCCCGACAGGAAATTGCGGCGCACGCTGGTTCCGGAACCCTTGGGAGCCACCATGATGACGTCCACGTCCTTGGGGGGAACCACGCCAGTCTGGTCGCGATACACGATGGAGAAGCCGTGCGAGAAATACAACGCATTCCCCGGAGAAAGGCAGGTCTTGATCAACGGCCAGATCGCCTTCTGACCCGCGTCGGAAACCAGCATCTGCAGGATGGTTCCCTTCTTAGCCGCCTCTTCGATGTCGAACAGGGTCGTGCCCGGGACCCAACCGTCGCTCACGGCGCGGTCCCAGTCGCGCTGAAACTGCTTGGACTGGCCTACGATGACGTTAAACCCGTTGTCCCGCATGTTCAGAGCCTGGGCAGGTCCCTGGACGCCGTAGCCAATCACCGCGATGGTTTCGTCCTTCAATACCTGTAGAGCCTTGGAGGTCGGAAACTCGTCCCGGGTCACCACTTCTTCTTTCACGCCGCCAAAGTCGATGATTGCCACTGTCTCGCTCCTTGTCTTGTGCAGGCCAACGGGTGACCCTTTTCGCGAAGGACCGAAGGATTGACCCCGAATTCTCCGCTGGCAAGAGGCCTACGAAAAACCGCTCACGGGAGCCCGTGGCCCACGGTCCGGCCGGTGTTTTTGGCTCTTTCCGTGGGCGGCCGGATCGCTAGCCCAAGCCCTGGGCTCTGTCCCAGCCACGATGTGCAAGCTCCGGGTCAGACGTCATGGCCTGCAGATACGGACGAAGGCCACGCCGCCGAATACCCAAGGCCCCAAAGAAACCGAACAAGAGCGGCAGGTGAGTCCAGAACGCTCCCCGAAGGCCCCACCAACCGAGGCCATAGTGCAGGATTTTCTGCATGAGCGGCGTAGCGACGGTCTCGGCGTTGAGCATGAGCTGCGGATTTGCTTCGGCGCTTTCCACCAGCAAGCGATAGGCCTCGGCCAGGTCGAGGTCAGGGGACACGTAGAACGAGGGGACGAGGAGCGGATCGTCCTTTTCGAACCAGCCGGAGTCTTGGCACAGCTTGGCCAGCGGCGTCCCCGGGTAGACGCGGATCCCCGTCGAGAACAGGGCCATGTGTCCGGCGGGCAGAAAGCGCTGGCAAAAACGCAGGGTTTCTCGGAGCGTGGTCATCGTCTCGCCGGGAGCCCCAACCAGGAAGAACCACTGGGTGGGAAGATCCACTCGGGCCAGAACCTCCGAGGCGCGCCGAACGTCGCCCGCATCGAATCCCTTGTCCAAGCTGCATAGGACCGGATCCGAGGCGCTCTCCGGGGCGCACATCGCCGAGCTGAACCCAGCGCGCTTCATGAGCCGGGCCAGTTTCTCGGTGACTCCCAAGGGGTTGAGACCCATGGTGGTCAAGGTCACCGGCGGGCCCCGCCGCAGCAGCTCCTCCAAGAGCTCGCAGGTGGGTTCCACGGGTACGTTGAACGTGGAGTCAACGAATTCGACGCGCCGAACCCCGTGCTGGTAAGCATCGAGGATCTCGTCCACCACGTCGCTGGGACGACGCAGGCGCACCCCGTGCCCCTCGACGAGGTGGTAGGCGCAATAGCTGCATCGAAACGGACAACCGCGCCGGGTCTGGATGGGATAGCTTCCCCCGGCACGCTGATAGCGCCGTATGTCCAGCCAACGGTACGCCTGGTGGAACGGGGCGCGACAGAAGCCAGCATGGCGCACCGCGACCGCGCTTGGTTGGCGACTCGGACCAAGCTCCCGGCTCAGGAGCCCGGGCAGGTGGTCGACGGCCTCGCCTCGCTCCAGGGCCTCGGCCAAGTCGACGAAGACCGCGTCCCCCTCCCCCCACAGCGCGTAATCAGCCCCCAGGTAGTCGAGGATGCCAAAGGGAGCGATGTTGACCGCCGCCCCCCCCAGGACGACCTTGGCCTGCGGCGCCGCCTCGCGGAGCTGTACCATGACGGTATCGCGGAGCTCCGGCAAATAGAAGTGAGGGACCTCGAAGTTGCAGTTGTCCAGGTTCCGGATCGTCACCCCAATGAGCTGCGGGGTGAACCGGCCGAGGACCTCTCGGAGCTCGCGCTGGGGATCGCTCGAAAAGGTCAAGTCGAGCACGCGTACCACATGCCCCGCAGCGTGGAGCGAGCTGGCCACGACACACAGGCCGACGGGCATCACCGGCCAGGGCATCTGTTCGCGATTGGGATTGACGAGGAGGATGTGCACGACCGAGCGGTGACTTGCTCCTAGCAAAAGCCTGGCCGCACCTCAAGAAGAGCCTAGGTGAGGGGAGCGCGTCAGCGCCGAAGCCACCGCGCTCGAGAGCTGCGCCAGGCTGAACGGCTTGCGCAGCAACCGCAATGCTCCCTCCTCGAGCAGGGCTTCGACCGCACCGGGTTGGCTGTGGCCCGAGACCAACAGGACCTTGATTTCGGGTCGAAGGAAGCGCAAGGCCCGAAAGACCTTCGTCCCATCCATCCCGGGCAGCACCATGTCCAACAGGACCAGATCGAATTCCCCGCGACGGTTCCTGAACAGCTCGATTGCCGCCGTTCCCTCGGCAGCCGTCACCACCTCGCACCCGGCCTGCTCGAGTGTGACCCGGACGACCTCGCGAACCGACCGTTCGTCGTCAACGACCAGGACCCGACTTCCCGGCGGAATGACGCCCACATCCGGCGCCAGCGGTTGTGCATGGTTCCCTTCGTCCAAGGGCAGGAGCAGGGAGAACGTCGAACCCTGACCGACCTGGCTCTCTACCTCCACCGTGCCCTGGTGCGCCACCGCCGTACCATGGACGGCTGGGAGCCCCAAGCCCGTCCCTTTGCCCACCGGTTTGGTGGTGTAGAACGGCTCGAAGAGATGGCCCATGGCCTCGGGCGATAACCCGACCCCGGTGTCCCGCACCCGGATCGCCAGGTACTCCCCTTGCCCCTCCGGTGCCGAACCATCCCAGGCCTTGACGTTAGCGGCCTCAATCACCTCGGTCTGGATGGTGATGGTACCTCCTTCGGGCATGGCGTCCCGGGCGTTGATGGCCAGATTCAGAAGGGCATTCTGAAGCGCACTGGGATCCCCTTGGACCTGTGAGCGCTCGGCAACCAGCTCTACGTGCAGCTTGACGTTCTTGTCGATACTGCGTTCCAGGATGGCAGCGACCTCGCGGACGACTGGGTGCATGTCAACAGGCTTTAGCTGTTGAGGCGCCTTGCGCGCAAAAGCCAAGAGCTTGGCGGTCAGATCCCTGGAGCGCTGTGCGCATTGCAGGATGGCTTGCGCCGCGTCCTGCACCAAGGGATCGTCGCGACGCCCCGTCTGCAGTAGCTCCGAGTAGCCCATGATCCCGGTCAGCTGGTTGTTGAAGTCGTGGGCAATCCCGCCCGCCAGCTGCCCCAGGACCTGCATCTTCTCGGCCTGCCGCAGCTGGTCGTGCAGTCGATCCTGCTCGACCTTGACCCCGCGCCGCTCCGTGACGTCCCGAACCATTCCCACCGTACCGGTCGGAACCCCGTCGGCGTCGTACAGGAACTTGGCAGCCAGCTCCCCCCAGAAGGTGGAGCCGTCCTTGCGGATGTATTCGAATTCCAGGCTGGCGACCTCCACCGGTTCCCGATTGGCTTGCTGGGCGGCCTCGGCGAAGGTCAAAAGCGCCCGCTCCAGCGACTCGGGCACCATGACCTTTGTCATGTCCAGCTGCTTGGCCTCTTCTACCGTGTAGCCGAACATGCGCTGTATGGAGGGACTGACGTAGACGATGCGCAGGTTCATGTCCTGTTGAACCAGAACCTCACTCATGTGCTCGGTCAACAACTGATGCTGCGCTTCCCGTTCGCGCAGGTCCCGTTCCGCGGCCTGTCGCGCCACAACCTCGGACTCCAACTCCGCGGTCCTTCGCTGCAACGCTCCAATCGAGCCCGCCAACCGCCGGGCAATTGCATGGATCACCACGTGCAGCAAGACGGAGGCCAGGACGAAATGGACGATGTGTACCGCCCAAGCCTCGGTGGATCGGACATAGGCGATGACGTCGAACTCCAGCGGAGCCGCTCCGGAATGGTGCGCCCAAGCCAAACCCAGCAGCACCAAGACACCGGCTCCAGTCGCCACCAGACCCGCGCGCAACCCCAAGAGCGCCCCCAAGCCCACGACCGAGGCAGCCAGCAGCACAATTCCCGCACTGGTCAGACCGTAGCCCCACAGACCCACGACGGCATCCGCGAAGCCGACACCACACACGAGCACCGCCACCCAGGTCAGCTGAAGCCTGCGTTGCAACGACAGCGTCCCCACCAACAGGACGAAGAACGCGACGTACAAGGCGATCAGCCAGTTCCACCCGAACGCCAGGGTACGGTAGCTCGCCACGACCAGGGCCGCCCCGCCCAGGACCAAGGCGATGGGCAGCAGGCGGTCGAACATCTGCCGCGCGACCTCCGCGACCTCCGCTCGGGGATCGACGGGCGCCGGGGACGGGTTCTCGGCCCTGTTTTCCGAAGTCCTCTCAGACACGGTCGGCTGCTCGGTGTTGGCCGGCAGGATACGCGCCCTGTCGGCCCGCACAAGTCACAGCCCTTCCCCGCCGCCCAAGGCCCCCCAAAATCGCCTATCTCCGGGCGGATCCCCTGATGGCTAGCCCGGCGTAATCACGGCCCGGCTCGACCCGACGGCATAGCTATTCGAGGTTTGGGGCGGGCTCCGAGGGCCCGCCGGACGAGCGCGGCCGCACGCAGTCGATACACACCGTGGGGGAAACCAACCCGAATGCCTGAAGGCGACGATACAGCCAACACCCGAGGCAGAAGCCGAAGACGGCTTCGACGCCGGCCAGCAGCGCTATCATCAGGGCGACAACCCAAGCCGCCCCGGTGTACCCCCAGAGCACCAGCCCGCAGGCAATCAGCAGACACGCGGCCCCCAACCCCTGGGCAAAGCGCTTGGGCGAGCTTGCCACCATGCGCACCGCGAAGAACCGCTTGGCCAACGCCGACGCGGGCCGCGCCAAGGGGGAGAACCGAGGCCCCAGGCCGAGCCGCACGAGGAAATCGGCGGCGAGCAGGGCCAGTACCCAGGGAGCATCGCCGAGCCAGCCGGCGAGGATGGCGCTCGACACCAAACCAGCCGTGACCCTCGCCGCGGGCTCGTTGATCTGACGCGGGTATTCCAAGGACGACAGAAGGGACATGCCTTTGCCGTCTGGGGCCCGGGCAGATGCACGTCAAGTGCGGGAATTGGGGGGGCTTGCCATCAAGCCCGTCCCGGCGCACCCTAATCCAATTGGGAGGCTTCACATGAAGGCACTTACGCTGCTCGCCACGGTCCTGATGTTGGTTGGTTGTGGAGACGACGGCAAGGATGGCGATTCTGACGGGGATGGCGGCGCGGGCGGTGGACCCACGGGCTCGTGCAGCGACGACGACAGCATGCGCTGTGCCGAGGAGATCTACGCGCAGCGCTGTGAAGACGGCGACTGGGCAACGGTGGAAACGTGCGACGCCGAGAGTGGCGAATCCTGTTCCGTGGACGATTCCACGGGCGTGGCCAGCTGCGTGCAGGCTTCGGACTGCGACCAGGACGCCCAGCGGTGCTTCGGCAACGTCGTGTCCGTATGCAACGAGGGGCAGTGGGAGACGCAGACAGCGTGTTCGGAAACCCAGAGTTGCGTCGAGACCTCCGATACGCAGGCCGAATGCCAAGAGGGGGCCGCATGCCAAGAGGGTGACCAGCACTGTGCGGACAACGAGGTGCAAGTCTGCACCGACGGTGAGTTCGTCACGCAGGCCACCTGTTCCGGAAGCCAGATGTGCGTCGAGACCTCGTCCACGACCGCAGAATGCCAATCCTCCGGTGCACTGCAGGTGGCCACGACCGGCGTGGGGCGGAAGGTCCAGCCGACCACCGAGGTGGGTTCCCTGCAAACGGTACGGCTGGCCGGCGCCCGAGGCTCCGTGCAATCCTTCCAGATCATCATCCACGGGAACGGTGGCCCGCTCGATGCCGTGACGGCCAGCACCAGCCCCCTTGAAGACGGCTCTGGCAACTCCCTTTCAGCCGACGAAATCACTCTGTTCCGGGAGGCTTTCATCGATTTTGCCGGAGTCGACTCCCAGGGTGGGGCACTGCCCGCGCCCGAGAGCTCTCCCACCGGAGACAGTCTGGTCCCCGATCCGCTGATCCCCCTGTTCGATCCGTACACCGGCGAAGCCCTGGGCCAACCCTTCGCGGTGTCTTCCGGAGAAAACCAGGCCCTGTTCGTGGACGTGAACATCCCGCTCGATGCGACAGCCGGGACGTACCAGGGAGCCGTCACGGTGACGGACGGAACCAATCAAGTCGACGTCCCCATCGAGCTTTTGGTATGGGACCTCACCCTGCCGGACATGAACGTGGTGACCACGCATTTCCGCCTGTCCGGCGACGAGGTGAAGAAATACCACGCCGACACGTACGAGTGTTACAGCGGCCCCGACGACTGCTGGGTGGACGCGAACCTTCCCGCGGCCCGCACCATCGTCAAGCGCTACGAGGAGCTCCTCCACTCCCACCGCATCGATCCGGGCCAGTTCTTCAGTGGCGATGGCCCCTCCAATTGCACAGGCTCCTTGGATTGGTCGGAGTACGACGCCTCCATGGAACCCTACATGGACGGCAGCTACTTCGAAGACGGGGTGCCGTCGGGTCGAATGAGCACACCCTTCAGCCCCGGCGTGGATTGGGGCCCCGAAGGGGAATGCTCGGAACAGGAGTACACCGAGCTGGCGGCTGCCTGGGCGGACCACCTCAAGGAAAAGGGCTGGTTCGACCGGGCGATCGTCTACGCCTCCGACGAGCCCGACGCCGAGCTGTATCCGGTCATCGCCCAGCATTCCTCCTGGATGCAGAACGGCGATCCGGACTGGAAATCTCGCATCATGGTGACCACCGCGCCCACCACGTCCAACATCGACACGCTGGGACCGGCCATCGGCGTCTTCTGCGTGGCCCCGGAAGAATACGACCACTGGTACCAGGGTAACGATGAGATCTTCGGCCGCGCAGAGTGGCCCGATCTGTTCACCGCCGGCACCCAGCTATGGTTCTACGAGTCGAACAACCAGAACTACCCCTACCCCACCTTCGCCTCGCAATCCCTGGATGGCCTGGAATCGACCATGATGCTGTGGGCCTCCTTCTACGAGCGAGCCACCGGCTTTTTGTACTGGGATACCGTCTACTGGACCGAAGATGATCCCTGGGGACCCAACAACGGCTTCGGCAAGACCGGCGACGGGATGCTGATCTACCCCGGCAACCACAACGGCCTCGTGGAAGGCGCAGGCTCTCCGCCTGACGTGGCAATGGACGGCCCTATCCCATCCTATCGCCTCAAGATGGTCCGCATGGGCCTACAGGATTTTGCCCTGTTCAAGCTAGCCGAGCAGCATGATCTCGGCGATTTTGCCCGCGAGCAGCTGAGTACCGTCTACCACTGGTGGGGCGGCTGCGAATGGGACGGCTGCGCCGAACCCGAAGACGGCTTCTACTGGAGGACGGACGAGGACGCAATGCAGTCCATCCGCACCGCCATCGCGGAAGCGATTGTGGGAGGGTGAGGTTAGCCGGACCGCGTGCGCGAGGTATGCCCCTCACCCGCCGCAAGAAGGTGCATGCGTACCGGATTGTCTGCCCTGCCAGTCTCGAGTTCCCGTGGGGATGCGGGCGATGTCCTACCCCGGGGCAACCATGACGGGGTAGGTGACCCTCGCGGCCAAAGTGCAGAAGAAGTGGTGTCCCACGGTCCACCCGGCGGCCAGATCCCCGTGAAAGAATCGCTGTCCACCAGGGCGCGGAAGACTGAACCGGCGAATGAGGCGATCACATCAATAGCCTGCTGTCGCGTTGGTGCCTCGGCTGTGCCGTTGACAGATCCTGCAATTGTCCCGACCCGCCCACCGACATCACTGCGGGGGAACTCCCCGGCGCGGGCCCCGGCTGGCCCCCGTTCCACCAGGTTGACATCAAGAGGTCCAAAAACCTCGGTTCGTCCTCCAACGTCACAATTCACGTGACTAAGCGAGACTTCCGTCATTGCGACGCTACAGACCAAGGGCAGAATTGCGGGAGAAGTCGAAAGGCGGGCGGGCATTCGTCGAAAGCTATCTTCGATCCTCCGAAATGGTACAATCGCGTTCCATCTTCAGCGGGGCAAGGGTGCACCATGACATTTCGTAGAGCATCACTGTTGGGTTTCCTGTTTTGCGTTGGCTGTGGCGGCAACACCTCCAACGATGAGGACCAGAGCGAAGCCGGAAGCGGCGCATCCAGTGTCGACGGCGGAAGCGCAGGCGAGGACGGGGGATCCTTGGCCTCAGCAGGCGAGGTTGCGAATGGGGGAGCGTCCGAGGGACAGGGTGGTGACAACGCCAGAGGCGGTGCCCCGGGCTCGGGGGGCGCTCTCACCGGTGGCACGGGGACCGGCGGAGCTGCGGCACGGGGTGGCGCGGCAAACGGCGGCAGTGGCACGGGTGGCGGCTCTGGGGGAGCCGTTGCGTCGGGTGGCGCACCCGAAGGCGGTGGTGGAGTGTTGGCGGGCGGTGGTACCGCGGGTTCTCAAGAAGCGGGCGGTGGTACCGCGGGTTCTCAAGAAGCGGGCGGCATGGCAGGGGCCGAGGCGGGGACTGCTGGGGTTGGTGGTGAGAGCCACGAATGGCACGTCGACGCAGTCAACGGCTCGGATCTAGCCCCCGGAACCGAAGCGGAGCCCCTGCGCACCCTGACCCGCGCAGCCTACTCGGCGCAGCCTGGTGACACGGTCATTCTTCACGATGGTATCTGGGATGGGGCGGTCGATGCGCCCCTGGGAGCCACCAGCTCCGCCAACTGTGGCGATGGCGTTTCTGGCATCCTCTTCGGGGAGAACGTCTCGCTTCGCGCCCAGAACCCTGGAGCCGCCAGGATCGTCACGGCCGGCGATCATGGAATCTGCATGTCCGGTGGTTCGGTCGAGTCGATTCGTTTCGGATGTGCCCATGAGGCTTCCGATGTGACGCGTTCTGCGCTGGAGGCCCAAAGCGGTGTTGTCGAGGTCGTGGGCACCAGTTTCGAGAACTGCGTCGAGGCAACCCCGCTGGTCGTGGCTGGCACGGCTGCGGTCACCCTGCGCCCAGGGGAGTTGAGTGATTACCTGGTAGCGCCAAGGGGGGGCATGGCCGTGCTCAGCGGGCAGGGGCAGTTGGTGGTCGACGGCGGCAAGCTCACCATGGAACGAGATGCCTTTGTCGTTGGGGATACTGCGAGGCTCGAACTCCACGGGGTCACCGTCGTGTCCGAAGCCAACCTCCAACAACAGACGCAGGCCGGAATCCTTCTCCGAACGGGAGCTCCTGGAGTGCGGATCGACGGGGGAACCCAGTTCGAGAACGTGGGCGTGGCCATCGACGGGATGGATGCTTCGTCCCAAATCGCGATCGAGGGCATGACGATCACCGGGGGCAACGATGCCATCCAGCTCTTGCACACGGTGGAAATGGCTCCGGCCGAGATAGCGATCAACGATCTGACCGTGACCGGTGTTGTCGGAGCTGCCCTGTCTCTCCAGGGGTCATACGAGCTCAGCATTACCAACAGCCGAGTCAGCGGGACGGCCAGTATACCCTTCTACCTCATCGGTTCGGGGACCGTGAACCTCGATTCGGTCTCCATCACCGATAGCGGGGGAGGTCTGCTCTTCACCAGCATCGAAGGTCGAGACGGATTCCACGTTACCGGGCGCAACTTGACCATCACCGGGGGAGAGCTGCCCGGAGTCATCGTCATTGGAGCCACCAACGACGTCATCGATCTGGGGACCGGTGACAGCCCCGGCAACAACACCTTCACCGGGAATGACACGACCACCACGGATAGGCCAGCGAACCTCGCCTTCATGGTTCCCGACGGAGTCGTGGTGATGGCTTCGGGGAATACCTGGGAGCCCGACCAACAGGGCGCCGACGCCGACGGACATTATTCGGTTGGTGCTGCGGCCGAGCCTCTCGACGTCACGAGCGGAGACGGACCCAACTATCGCAATGAGGAAGGCAACACGGGGGCTCTCAGGCTCGCGGATATTCCCACCCCCTAGCCGACAAGCTTCGGACCGGCAGAGGCTCGCCGGGTAGTCGGCGAGCCCTGCCTTACCGCTCCAGCTAAACGGCTCAAGCTTGATGCTGCATCATCCCCGGATGCCGCGTTGAGCGCTCCGGTTCATGGCTCACGTCCATTGAGTACGCTGCGCGTGACCAGACCACAATCCCCCCAATGCGCTGCCGACGACCACTCGCAAGCAACGGGGTTTCGGGCGGTGTGCAGTCGAACCGAATCGGATCCTCTAGGCTCTGCTAAGGTCGCCTCCCATGCCGAGTGGCACCACCGTTCACGTCGCAGACAGCAGCTACCTGGACCGCTTGATGCGCAGGGCTTCGTTCGAGGCCCTTTGGCCACTCTTCGCCAAGGCCACCCGACCCGCCAAGGAGATGACCGAGAGTTTCTCCGCACTCGAGCATCTTCGTCCGTTCATGACCAAAGGCCGTCCTTGTCGAGTGATTCACGTTGGAGATGGGGCCCACGCCAGAACGGCGGCCCTGTTTGCCTTGAAGACCGAGGCCGAAAACATCAGCGTGGATCCGCTCATCAATCACGACTTGGTGGAAGAATGGCGGATGCGCTTCGGCGTTCGTCGGCTGTCCTGGCGCAAGGCGGACATCCGGGACGTCACAGACGAGCTCAATGCCCTGCCTCGGATGCCCGTTTTCGTGACCTTCGTCCACGCCCATGTCGATGTGGATGCTATCCTCGATCATTTGCACTGGGACGCTTCCTTCACCTTGGCCTGTTGCCTCCCGGGCTGCCAGTTGACACGTTCTCGTGTCCCCCATCAGGAAGGGATCGATGAGCGCGTGCTCTCCGAGGGCCGTCAGTACCAGGTCCTGCTCAGTGGCGTTGGAGCGACTGCAAGAGATCTCCGGGAGGTGGACCAGAGCACTGACGAGTGAAGGGACCCCGGTTTCACCCGATAGTCGCCGAAGTCGTTGGCCTATTTCGGTGGGCTCGGGGGCCCCTTGGGCTGCTTGTGCTTGGGCTCGTCTGGCACGCTGAATCCCAAAAGGAGCCCGGCATACACCGAACGCACTCTCGAATCCGGATCGGCTGGGTCGAGGGCGGCTTTGGTGAAACAGGCTCGGGCGTCGGCGCAGATCGCCAAGGGGGCGGCGCGCCCGCAGAGCCGACCTTCAGCCACGTTAACCGGCGCCGAGACCGCATCGTTGCCCGGTAGCCGCGTCAATTCTGCGTTCGCGGTCAGCCAGGGGAGCTGAAGTGAGGCGTAAGCACCGTATTCGAGCCCCTCGCCCAGCTTGCGGTTCGCGTCGCCGATGCGATCGCGTCCCACCAGCACCGCTCCCGACTTGGCACCGAGTTCGACCAAGGTCTGGCCATGCAGGTACTGGTAGCCGATCTGTAGCTGCGGCAGTTCGAGGAGCGAGGCGTAGTAGCGGTTGTTGCCTTGCAGGGTGCCGTTCAACCCCAGGCGAATGACCGGACCCTGGTCGGCACCGAGGGGGATCCGTATGCCGCCCGCCCAGTTGCCGTGGAGCGCACCTTCGAAGCCCGCACCACCTCCGCCGATGCCGAGCCGATAGGCGCCTCGGGTGCTGAAGTATTGGTGGTTTTCGTATTGCTCGCCGGCGGCCCAGAACGCCATCCCCCACTCGTTGTCGCCGGTCACGCCGTGCAGGCGGGTCATCGTGCCCCGCAGGCCGAACGCGTCCGAGTGGAGACGGATCCACGGAATGCCATCCTTGTCCCAGGGTCCCTGACAAGGTTTTTGCTCGGGCGGCTTGGGGCCAGCAGCCGGGGTGGCGGGTACGGTGGCGCTCGGTGTGCCGGCCGCGGGAGCGCCGGACGGGGACTGCGCCGTAGTCGACTGCTGGTCTGTCGCTGGTGCGGGCTCCGCGGGGGGCGCGAGGTCAGCAGCCATTGCTGCCGACGACAAGCCAGTCACGGTGAGCGCAGTCAGCGTTGCAGCGAGCGATGAATGTGTCATGCCGGGCCACCAGAGCAAGAGCCGGGCCACTCGGAATCCGGGCTTTTCCATGACGTCCATTCGCGCATCGTGCCAAGTCATCGCCGTCCGGCGGCGAACACCGTGGCAAAACCAGTACAACTGTCCGCGGACACCCTTCCGACATGCCGGTTGCGGGGCATGCTCACACCTGATGTCACCGGTGTCGGACGGCTCCTCTTTGACCATGGAGCTCATGAAGGCGATACTCAGCAGAACGTATGGTTCGGCAGCGGTGCTCGAGCTCAGCGAGGTGCCCTTGCCCCATTTCGGCGACGACGAGGTTCTGGTCAAGGTGCACGCAACGACGGTTTCCGCGGTGGCGTGTACCCTGCGCAACGGCGAGCCGCTCATGGCCCGGCCCTTCATCGGCCTTTTCAAGCCGAGGTGCACGATACCCGGGGAGGTGGTCTCGGGCGAGGTCGTGGCCGCGGGCAAGAACGTCCGCCGGTTCCAGAAGGGAGACCGGGTTTGTGGTTCCACCAAGGGCGGGGATCTCTTCGGGACTGGGGTGCCTGTGCCCAGTACAAGTGCCTGCCGAAGACCGCGGCCTTGGTGAAAAAGCCGACCAACCTGACGGACGAAGAGGTCGCCGGGATCTGCGAGGGAGCCCTGACGGCTCTGCCCTTCCTTCGGGACGAGGCCGGGCTCCGACCCGGGCAAAGGGTCCTCATCAACGGCGCCTCGGGCGGCATTGGCAGCATCGCCGTCCAGCTCGCCAAGTACTTCGGTGCGCACGTGACCGGTGTGTGCAGTGGTGCCAATCTGGAGCTGGTGAGCTCCCTGGGCGCGGACCGGGTCATCGATTACACGCAAGAGGACTTCACCCTGGGGGACGAGAGCTACGACGTCATCTTCGACACCGTAGGGAAGAGCTCATTTTTCCGGTGTCGCGCCGCCCTTCGGCCGCAGGGGATCTATCTGACCACGGTGCCCAGTCTGACCATCATGCTGCAGATGCTGGGGACGTCGATGCTGAGCAAGAAGCGCGCGATCTTCGCGGCCGCCGGCAAACGGACCTGCGCCGAAAAGGTCAAGGACCTCGACCTGGTCAAACGACTGGTAGAGTCCGGAGCTATCAAGCCAGTTGTCGATCGACGCTACCGGTTGGAACAGCTAGCAGAGGCTCATCGCTACGTGGAAAAGGGACACAAGCGGGGAAGCGTCGTGGTCACCGTCCCCCACGACGACGCCACCGTGAACTGAGGGTTTTGACTTTCCTGGCCACCGAGGCGCGCGAGGCGATTTCGGGAAACCAAGGACTGGCTCATCCCCCACCCACCTTGGCGAGGAGTTGGTCGACGAAGGGCGCGCCGCGCAAGCACAAGAAGCCGTGAGCCCCACACGGGCTGTCCGTCCCGGCTGGTTCGACGGACCGCTCGGGACCGGCGGCCTCGAAGAGGAGCCTTCCGCGGTGCTCCCGGACCACGGCCTGCAGCTCGAATCCGGTAAGCTGAACGGCATCCCTCATTTGCCAGCGCTCTTGCACGCAACTGGCCTGTTGACCTCAAGAGCGTCATGGTGGGCTTGCGCCTTACTGCTCCAAGCAGTAACCTACAGAAGGCATGACCACGGTCACATGGCGTCGAGCAGTCGACAAGCAGCTTTCTCGAATCCCTGAGTTGGTCGTGCGCAAGTTCAGGATCTGGGTTGCGCTCGTGGAAGAAAGCGGCATTCGAGAGGTTCGGAAGCACAAGGGATTTCACGACGAGCCATTGAAGGGCCAACGTCAGGGTCAGAGATCCGTGCGTCTGAACATCGACTACCGAGCGATCTACGTCGAACGCGAGACCGGCAGGCTGGAGTTGATCGAGGTCGTGGAGGTGAACAAACATGACTACTGAACGACGCAAGCCATTGGGACTGAAGGACCTGGAGAAACGCCTGGGCAAGCTGACGGTAGGTGAGTTGATTCACACCTTCCGGATGACGGAACAACTCAGTCTCAAGGCATTCGGCAAGCTCATCGGAGTATCGGTGGCCAACCTCTGCGACATCGAGAAGGGTCGCAAGGGCGTGAGCCCCAAGAAGGCTGAACAGATTGCCGCAGCCCTCGGAATACCACCCGCATTGCTCGTTCGGCTGGCTCTCCAAGAGACCCTGAAAGCGGCTGGACTCAAGTACACGGTCGAAATCAAACCGGCCGCCTGACGTCCGCGTTCCGTGGCTCCCCTCGTGCCGCCCCATCCCCGTCCCTGCGCCGCACCAACCCCAAAGAAGGGCGGCTCTACGCAGCCAGGAACAAGACTCAACGGGCCGCCTACTTCCCGAAGGCGTCCGGCGGTATCAGACTGGTGAAGAAGACGACGGCCCCGCTGCCCTGGGGCCATGAGGTCTCGACCATGCGAAACGAGCAAGCGTCCCCACGGCTCCGGCTGCTGACGGGCCTAGGATCGCTCGCTGTTCTGTCGTTGCTCCTGTCTTGCGGCGGCCAGGTCGATCTCGACGACGGCGGACGCGCCCTCGCGGGAAGCTCGGGCATCGACGAATCGGGCGCCGGCGGGAGCGGCGTGGGCGGAATGCCTGTGAATGTCGGACCGGTAGCGGGCGCGGGTGGCCGTTCCATCTGCGCGTCCGAGACCACAGAGAGTCGGGCGCTCCGGTACGCCTACGAGTTCGTCGTAGAGGCGAGCGAATCCATGAAGCAGCCAGCACTTGGTTCCACGCTCACTCGCTGGCAGGTCGTCAAGGATGCCCTCGCCGGCTTCGCTCAGTCGGTACCGCCAACCGTGGCCTTGGGGCTTGTCACCATTCCCGCCGATGGCCAATGCTCTGCTGCGAGCGTAAAGACCCCTCTGGCTCCAACCACGCCCGAGCACGCGCAGAGCCTCATCGATGCGCTCGACGCCATCGAACCGGCAGGTGGGGAGCCTGCCGACGAAGCGGTTGCCGTGGCAATTGATGACCTCGTGGCGGGGGTCTCTTCCATCGATGTGGAGGCCCATCTCGTTCTTGTGCTCGACGATGTCCCAACTCCGACGGCACAGTGCGATTCTGGCGCCGATGCTTCTGACACGTTGATCTCCGAGCTCACGGACGCGGCCTACTCCCAGACAATGGGTCGCCCCGTGATCATCGGGCTGACAGACAGCGAGCAGGCGCGCCAGTCGCTCACCAGCCTGAGCGACGAAGCTCACGCTAGGTTTTTGGATTGTGGCCTTCTGATGCCG
The DNA here is from genome assembly GCA_964648165.1 of uncultured Polyangiaceae bacterium. Taxonomy (GTDB): domain Bacteria; phylum Myxococcota_A; class Polyangia; order Polyangiales; family Polyangiaceae; genus FEN-1139. Next base: position 108,642 of record CAZYKT010000003.1, read on the forward strand.
TGGCCGTGCGACTTAGGGGGTACCAGCGACCCAGTGACGCTGGAGGACCGTTTCGAGTGGCTGCTGGCCACCATCAACCCTCCCGATTACGCCTGCACGATACATGTGCCCGCGCTCCGCGACAACCCATCGGTCGATCTGAGCCAGGTGACGCTCCGGATGACGGAAGATGGCGAGCTTACGCAGATCCTGACATTGCCACGGGGGCACGAGGACTGCACAGACGGCTTCTGGCTAGAACCTCGAGGCGACGCCATCACTCTGTGTCCTTCGCAGTGCGGAGACTTGTTGGACAAGATTCAGCAGGTGGACTTTACGTTGGAGTTCCAGTTCTCCTGTCTGTGACCTGGACGACGCTGACTCGCGCAGGGCCAGGCCGCCTCGCCGCAGCTTCGCGTCCGCATTGCGTGTCTACTGCGCCGAACCGACAACAAGACACCCGCAATGAGCGACGCCACTGCCTCGTTCCCAACAGCTGGCAGTACCGGCAAGCGCGAAGCGGAGGCACTCACGGGAGGGTGAGCCTCCGTGTCACGATTCCAAGAGCAGTGTGCCCGCTGGCTAGAACTGAGAGAAGAAGTTCCAGATGGCCTCGGGAGCCTCGGACCAGGGCTGGTGCTCACCCGCGAACTCGCACCAGTAGACGGGATAGCCCTCGTCGCAACCCTGATACTCGACGCAGGGGCTCGGGTCGACCGCCACGGTCTCCGTCCCGCAATTGTTCCTTTCCAAGAACACGTCGCGAGCGTCCCGACCTCCCGAGGTGGCGACGAAGGTGTCGCTGGCTCCGTGGATCCCGAAGACTGCGATGGGCCGCGCTGACGATTGGTTGCAGCCACCCATCATGCTGCCAGAAGCCGGAGCAATGGCTCGGAATTCATCCGAATACTGGCACCCAACTGTATAGGACATCATTCCCCCGAAGCTGAATCCGGTCGAGAAGAACCGGTTCTCGTCCAGGCAGAGACCACCCTTGAAGAGCTCCAACATTTGGTCGAGGAACAAAAGGTCGTTGCCGCCCTCGTTGTACCAACCCTTGCCCTCGATTTCCCCAACCGTCCCCATCAGGCCATCCGGGGCCACCAGGATCGCCGTGCCGTCAGACAAGGGCTCGAGCCCATCGTAGTTGCCTCGGACCACCTGGTCCGCCGACCCTCCGAGCGGGTGCCACACGAAGATGAAGGGGTAGGGGTGAGTCGGATCGTAGTCATCAGGGACTTTGAGGATGTACGTTCGCTCGGTCCCCTCGACATCGATGACGAAGGTCCCACTCTCGAACGGAGATGACGCCTCGCAACCGGGGCTCGGTATGGGGTCGTCCACGTTGCCCGACCCACCTTGGTTCGCTGCTCCGGCCTGACCAGCACCAGCCGCAGACTGCCCAGCCTCACCGTTGCCCGCCTGCCCCATTCCACCCGAGGAGGGAGCCCCCCCGTTGGCGGAGCCGCCAGGCAGTGCGCCTCCCTCGGAAGGAACTCCCGCCAATCCTTGACCGCCAGTGCCGAGTCCACCCGTCGCGGCGCCACCCACCCCTGAACCGCCCACGCCTTGGCCACCGCTTTCGCTCACCGGACCCCCTCCACGCCCCGCTCCGCCCAAACCCGCTCCACCGAAGCCCGCTCCGCCCAAGCCTGACCCGCCAACGCTCTGGAGACTTCCCCCCGAGGAACTGCCACCAACCGGCAAAGGCGTGTCACCACCGGCTCCACCGACCAGGTTGGCGGCGCCGGCGTTGGGATTGCCGAGACCGCCAACGGCATTGTCTATGCTGCGCTCGCCCGCGCGCCCTGCACTCGAGTCGTCACCGGTTCCAGAACTGCTGCTGCATCCCGCAAGCAGCGTGAACGAGACGGCGATGAGTGTCTTGGTGTTGCGCATGGTAGGCCTCCTCGCTGCGTTATCCTCCCAAGTGTAGTGTCGGGGTAGAACTCGGCTCACCTCCATTCCTGTTTTGTTTGCCAGGAACGCCTCGGAATGAAGCCACACCACACAACTGGGCCTGGACACGAATATGGGCATGCCGGAGGCCGCAATGGGAGACCATTGAGCACGAAGTGGACGGACAGAGGCCCGCGCGCGAGATTGTGTAAGCTTTCGGGCTCACTGGAACGAGCGTGAGATCCCTCTTCAGCCCAACGCCTCTACCTTGGGTGCTGCAACCTGCGGAGCTTTCCGCGGTGCTCCCGGAGCACTCGCTGTGATCCACGCACACGACCTGCTGGAGGAAGAACGATGGCGTCGTCCCACGTCTTGCCCGCCTCGATCGCGGCGAGGTGATGTCGCGCGCAACCCGACTCGGGGCAAGCCTGAATAGCGAACCGCGCTGATCGTGACCAGCTCGCCTGCGACGTGTCCAAGGTGCGACATTCAACGTCCGAGTTCGCCGCTCCTCTCGTGCCGGCCCGACGCCGTCATTACGCCGTACCAACACAGAGAGAGGCGAGCGCGCACGACCCGGCCCGAAGTCACTGCGGCGCCAAACCAACAGATCGGCCGTCCGCGGCCCACCCCGCCAGCCACTCGAGGGGGATCCTCGTGAGGATTTCTCCATCCCCGGGGTGGAATATTCAAAAGAATGGCTCGGCCCCTCGGTCCAAGGGCGCGATCCCCACCAGCATCATGCCAGGTCACACGGACATGAACTTCCCGTTGCGGGCTGGTATGTTTGAGCAATCGGCATGACCATCCTGAAAAGCTCGATCGCCCTTTCGCTCTCCGCCCTGTGCATCGTCCTGATTTCGTGCAGCAGTGATGACAAATCAGGCGGTTCGGACACCGGTGGCACCGCTTCAGGCGGGATGAGCGGTAGCTCCCAAGGTTCGGGCGGAACGAGTGCCACTGGTGGCAGCCCCGTTGGTAGCGCAGGAGTCGTGTCGGGTGCCGGTGGAATCGCAACCGGCGGCAGCGTCCAGGGTAATGG